>NZ_JBUXJM010000019.1:0-1072 GCF_056158145.1 Oerskovia sp. PE-21s | reverse complement strand
GTCCTCGACGAGGTGGCGGACGGTCTCGGACGCGTCGGACTTGGTGTGCCCGATCAACCCGACCGGGCCACGCTTGATCCACCCCGTGGCATACACCCCCGGGATCTGCGCACCATCGATGTCGATGACCCGACCCTCACGGTTGGGAATCACACCCTTGAGGTCGTCGAACGGGATCTCGGGCAACGGCGACCCGAAGTACCCCACCGCCCGATACACCGCCTGCACCGGCCACTCGAAGAACTCCCCCGTCCCGCTGACCGTCCCGTCCCCGTTCAACCGGGTCCGCTCCGTGCGCAACCCCTCGACCCTCTCCTCGCCCAGCACCGCGACCGGCGCATGCAAGAAATGCAGGTGCAACCGCCGCGAAGCCGTGAACTGCGACGGATCCTTGAGCGTCCAGTCCGTCAACGTCTTGACGACCTGCTTGGTCTGGTTCGAGGAATTGATCGCGGCCATCGACCCCTCGTCGAACTCGAAGTCCTCCGGATACACGATCACGTCCACGTCCGGCACGTGCCCCAGCTCACGCAGCTCCAACGGGGAGAACTTCGCCTGCGCCGGACCACGACGCGCGAACACGTGCACATCCCTCACCGGCGACTCCTTCAACCCCTGATACACGTTCTCCGGGATCTCCGTAGGCAACAAGTCGTCCGCATGCTTGGCCAACACCCGCGCCACGTCCAGCGCCACGTTCCCCGCCCCCAGCACCGCGACCTGCTCGGCCTCCAACGGCCACGTGCGCGCCACGTCCGGATGCCCGTCGTACCACGACACGAAATCCGCCGCACCGAACGACCCCGGCAGATCGATCCCCTCGATCGCCAACGCCGCATCCCGGATCGAACCCGTCGAGAAGATCACCGCGTCATAGAACTGCCGCAGATCATCCAGCTTCAGATCCACCCCATACTCCACATTCGCGAGCAGGCGCACGTCCCCCCGGGCCAACACCTTGTGCAACGCCACGATGATCGCCTTGATCCGCGGATGATCCGGCGCCACCCCGTACCGCACCAACCCGAACGGCGCCGGAAGACGCTCGAACAAGTCGATACTCACCTCGACG
>NZ_JBUXJM010000018.1:0-1760 GCF_056158145.1 Oerskovia sp. PE-21s | reverse complement strand
CGTGAGAGTGAGTGTGTGATGTTCGGTCGGATTGGTCAGGCGTGGTCGGGGTTTGCTGAGCGGCGTCCGGGGGCGGCGCAGTTCGTGTTGTTCTTCGTGTTGAGCAATGGGGTGACGGTGCTGCAGCTGGCGTTGATGCCGGCGTTCAAGGCGGTGTTCGGGGCGACGGGGTTGGTGGACACGGGGTTTCAGGTGTTGCCGGTGGGGTCGAATCCGGATGGGTCGTCGTTCTTCGTGTTCGACTATGCGGCGGGGGCGTTGCCTGAGGGTGGGGGTGGGTTGGCGTATTTCTTGGCGGTGCAGGTGACGTTGTTGATCGCGCAGGTGATCAACTTCTTCGCTCAGCGCAACGTGACGTTCAAGTCGAACACCTCGATCTGGCGGGCGGCGTTCTGGTACGTGGTGGCGTACGTGGTGATCACGTTCGCGGCGGCGGCGTTGCAGGGCCTGTACAAGGCGCCGATCTACGAGCTGTTGATCGACACGTGGGGGTTGGGCAAGACGGGTGAGACCGCGGCCGACATGGTCACGATGATCATCAACAGTGCCCTATCGTTCTGGGTGTTCTTCCCGATCTTCAAGATCATCTTCAAGCGTGACCCCGAGGACCAGGCGCCAGAGCCGGGCGAGGTGGCTGGCCCTGCTCAGGTGGCGGGTGTGCCGGTTGCCGGGGGTGCGGGGGAGTCCTCGTCGTCGGCCCGTGCGGGCCAGGAAGTCTGAAGAGTGCGCTGATGTCCAAGCTGTTGACGATCGTGGTGCCGTGCTACAACTCTGCGGCGTACATGCACCGCAGCATCGACTCGCTGCTGGCCGGGGGCCAGCGGGTGGAGGTCTTGATCGTGGACGACGGGTCGTGGGACGCCACGGCCCAGATCGCGGACCGGTACGCCGCCGCCCACCCGGGGGTGGTGCGCGTGATCCATCAGCCCAACGGGGGGCACGGGGCCGCGATCAACACGGGCCTGGCCCACGCGCGCGGGCGGTTCATCAAGATCGTGGACTCCGACGACTGGCTCGAGGCCGACGCCTACGCCAAGGTCCTGGACCTGCTGGACTCCTTCGTCGCCCAGGACACCGGCATCGACATGCTGGTCAGCAACTTCGTGTACGAGAAGGTCGACAAGCGCAACAAGACCGCGGTGCGCTACACCAACGCCCTGCCCGCCGACCGGGTCCTGGGCTGGGACCAGGTCGGGCGCCTGCGCAAGAACCAGTACATCCTCATGCACTCCCTGATCTACCGCACCGACCTGCTGCGCGAGGTCGGCCTGGTCCTGCCCGAGCACACCTTCTACGTCGACAACCTCTACGCCTACGCCCCCCTGCCCGCGGTCCGACGCCTGTACTACCTGAACGTCGACCTGTACCGGTACTACATCGGGCGCGCGGACCAGTCCGTCAACGAGAGCGTGATGATCTCGCGCGTGGACCAACAGCTCCGCATCAACCGCACCATGATGGAACACCTGTCCGCAGCCCGCGCGAACCCCACCACGCCCCGCGCCCTCAAGCGCTACATGCTGCACTACCTCGACATCGTGTCCCTGGTCTCCTCGATGCTCCTGGTCCGCGCCGGCACCCGCGAGTCACTACGCAAGAAGGACGAGTTCTGGGCCCACGCGCGCGCCTACGACCCCGCCCTGTACCGCCGACTACGCCGCACCACCCTGCACCAGATCTCCAACCTGCCCGGCAGACCCGGACGCCACCTGTCCGTCCTGGCCTACAAAGCCGCCCAACGCGTCATCGGCTTCAACTGA
>NZ_JBUXJM010000017.1:0-1975 GCF_056158145.1 Oerskovia sp. PE-21s | reverse complement strand
CGATCCGCAGCAGTGGTCGGCGTACGCCTATGCGGAGAACAACCCGGTGACGTACGCGGACCCCACGGGTCTGTGGACCGCGAAGGGGGCATGGAACAAGCTCAAGAAGGCCGGAGGTGCTGTCGGCGGTGCCGTCAGTGGCTTCGTCAAGAAGTACCAGGGCGAGATCGTCGGTGCAGTCGTGGAGGTTGTCGTCACGTCCGGTTGCTTGGCAATCACGGCCGGTGCCGGAAGCCTGGGCTGCATGGCCCTCGGCGGTGCTGCGGGTGGCGCTGCCACCAACCTCTGGAAGAGCAAGGTCCAGAAGACGCAGAAGTTCTCCCTGATGGGGCTGGCTCGCGACACGGTCATGGGCGGAGCCTTGGGCTTCCTCGGCGGAGCGGGTGGAAGGCTGCTTGCGCCAGCGCTGGGCAAGGCCTCGACCGGCATCCGCGCCGCGGTCTCACGGACGTTCGCAGCAAAGAAGCCGGTGCCCAGGCCGGGCGGTGCGTCCAGTGCCGCGAAGCCTGCGGGTGGGGCGAAGACCACGCCCAAGGAGAGCCCACAAGGCGCCTCATGCTCCCTGAGGAGCTTCTCCGGCAGCACCAGCGTTCTCATGAGCGACAGGTCGGTCAAGGCGATCAAAACGTCAAGCCCGGCGACAGGGTCCTGGCTGCAGACCCCAAGACGGGGAAGCAAGCACCGAGGACCGTCACCAGGACGTGGGTGCACCAGGACACCCTGGTCACGTTCACCGTCGGCGGCAAGACACTGACGACGACTGAGGACCACCCGTTCTGGAACGCCACGGACAAGCAGTGGCAGGACGCCCAGGACTTCGACTTCGGCGACAACGTCCTCACGGCCGACGGGTTCGAGGTCGCATCCAACGGGATCGACTTCAGTTCGCGCATCGTAGACTCGGCCTACAACCTCACGGTCGACGACCTCCACACCTACTACGTCATCGCTGACCGTGCGCCGGTTCTTGTGCACAATTGCGGTAATGCTGTGACGCATTCTGTGGACAATGTTGTTGAAAATCTGGATAATGGTGTCTATTTCCACTACACCAGCGAAACCGGTCACGCCGGCATTCTCGGAGGAAACGGTGGAATCAAGATCGGCGCAAACTCTTCAGGAAAGGTCCATGTTACTCAGCAGATCGGGAGCTCCTCCGATATTGATCGGGACATATTCATCGGATCCTCGGCGTATCTAGGAAAAGCTGACTACCTATTTGCTTTCAGGATGCCTGAGGGCGTCAAGCTGCTTCGAGGGTCGCAGACGAACGAGCTTATAACCATGGGTTCGTTGAGAATTTCGCCCGAAGATGTCCTGTTCCATGGGAGGAACCCGTTCTAATGGTATTGCGAGTTGAGCTTGAAGATGTCTCTGAAGTTAAAGTCCTGCTTCGTGCTGGCATCGAACTGAAGTTTGATCTGGCGGGGGACGCGAATGCTCTTGTTGGAAGCCCAATCTACGCTTCAGTCTTGAATCGCCTTCGCGACTTGATGATTGAGGAGGTGTGCTCCAAGTCTTCGTCGCACCCAGCGCAGGAACTTGCGGATTGGTATCGGCTTTCTCTGCACGAGCAGCGATGCGAGATCGTTGCGAGAAGGGTGCTGCTCCATCCGCGGTGGCGAAAACTGAATACCGTAGAGTTGCGAGAGTGGGTTGAAACGCTTGCTGCACCACTCGTAGTTGATGACGAGGGTCTGGCGGCTGTTTACTTGACGATCAGCGGGATGTCCGAGGTGGAATGAAAAGGTGCTCAAACTGAGATTCCCGTCCGCTCTGCCCCCACCAGTCGCCCGTCCGCCAGGTGCACGCGGGCGTCGACCGTGTCGAGGGTTGCCTCGTCGTGGGTGACCACGATGGTCGCTGCACCGGTCTCGCGGGTCAGTCGGGTGACGAGCTTGATGATCTGGACGCCGCGTTCGTGGTCGAGCGCCGAGGTCGGCTCGTCGACGAGCAGGACCTCGGGGTGGTTCAT
>NZ_JBUXJM010000016.1:0-2775 GCF_056158145.1 Oerskovia sp. PE-21s | reverse complement strand
GTTAATCTTATCAGACTTTCCGGGGCTTTCCTACCTCGCGATTTCTCGTGAAGTGAGCCGCACAAGCCGACCGCATTCCCTACTCCTCAAGGAAACAAGTAGCCTCAGGAGTCTTCAGGAAGTGTGGTTCACCCGGGGGATCCAGCCACTTCGCGGCGGCTCCGAAGAGCTTCGCAGTGGTGTCTGTTCCTCCCTGCCGGGCTGACTCAGAGAACATTACGGGGATCGGGGCCCGATGGTCAAACCCGTGCCCCGTGACCCCGGTCACCGGGGTGCGGGCGGCGGTGGCCGACGTTCTCCAACTCACGGGCTCCGCTCGCGACGACGATCGCCCGCGCGACATGCGTCTGATCGCTGCGACGATCGGACGGACGGACGGTTCGACCGGACCGACGGTCCGTCGTGCCCTGGCGCTCACCCAGGTAGCGTCGGCCCATGAGCTTCCACGACGACCCCTCCCGCCCACAGGCAGACCAGTACCCGGGCGCGACCCGGCACGTCCGCGTTCACGTGCCCTGTGTCATCGAGGAACGGCATCTGGCTCGTGCTCTCGAGTCGTACCGGGAGCTGGTCGTTGCGACTCGCCAGGAGCCCGGTTGCCTGTCGTACGAACTCCTCCAGTCAAGGGACGACACCACTCGGTTCGTCCTCGTCGAGGAGTGGGAGTCGCAGGAGCACCTCGACGCGCACACTCGGACGGAGCACTTCGTGCGACTCGTCGCAGCGCTCGAGGACCTCGAGAAGGCAGAGCCCGCGGAGCTCTATCGTCAGGTCCTCTAGGGCCCAGCACGGAAGTTCGCCGAGCCCCTCTCCCTGCGGCCGGCCTCGACGTCGGCCCCGGTTCCCCTCAGCGGGCGAAGGTCTCCACGTCTCGCAGCCAGGTCGCGATCACGCCGATGTCCGCCGAGGTCAGCCCGACGGCGGAATCGACCTGGTGCAGCAGCGCGGCGCCTGGATGGTCGGCCTCGATCCACCACCGGTCGGCGTCCCCGATGACGTCGTCGACCCAGACGAACGGACGCCCCGCGGCGATCCGGACCAGTGCTCTCGTCTTCCACTGCAGGTCATCCGCGCCACGGTCCCCCGCGTACGCGGGAAAATCCGCAACCGGGAGGCTCGGCAGGCCGAGCAAGGGGGCGATCACCTCGTTCGCCTCATGCATCCAGGCCGTCGCCCAGACGAGCTCGCACCCCAACCCCGTGAGCAGAGGACCCATCGCCCGATCGATGCACGCCAGGTAGGGGTTCGATGCTGCGGTCCAGGTCTCGGGCGGGCCCGGCACCCACGGCATTCCCGGCCCTCCGAAAGGCAGCAGGGTTCCGTCGATGTCGAGGAACAGGATCGGTCGCGGTGCGATGGCCATGCGCGCACGGTAGCGCAGCCCTGGTCGTCGTCGCTCGACGCCCACGTGGATCGAGCGGGCCCGGCTACGTCGCCGCGCGCTGTCGACGCGCTTCGTAGAGCACGATCGAGGCGGCGTTCGCCGCGTTGAGCGAGCTGGCCGCGCCGGCCATGGGGATGCTGAGCGTGACGTCGGCGGCATCTCGCCAGGCGCGCGAGAGTCCCGCGGTCTCGTTGCCGATGAGGAGGAGGGTCGGACCTGTCAGGTCGTGCTCGGAGATCTGGGCCTCTCCGTCCTCGTCCGTGGCGACGACGACGATCGGCACGCCGCTCACCCGCCGGCTCTCGACCCATTCCATGACCTCGAGGGGAGACTCCGCCCGGATCGTCGGTACCGCGAAGAACGAACCGGTGGAGGCGCGCACCGCCTTCGGGTCGTACGCGTCGGCCGCATGCCCCGTGGTGATCACGCCGTGCGCGCCCAAGGCGTCGGCCGACCGGACGATCGACCCGATGTTGCCCGGCTGCGTCGGACGGTCGAACACCAGACCCAGGAAGTCCGCCGGAACGGGGATCCGCAGGAGGTCGTCCGCGGGCATCGCGACGACGGCGAGCAGCTCGGCCACGCCCTCGGACTTCTCGCTGAGTTCCCCGAGCAGCGGCGCGGCCATCGCGATCTTCTCTGCGTCGGGGAGGGAGGCGAGCAGGCCGCGGGCCCACGGCGAGAGCGACCGGTCCGCGTCGTACACCAGGGCACGGACGTCCCAGCCGTGCTCGATCGCCAGGTTGACGGGCCGGACTCCCTGCACGATGAACTCGCCCGCACGATGACGCTTGGTCCTGTTCGCGAGCAACGTCTGCAGCACCTGAAAGCGTGCGTTCCGTGCGCTGATGCGGGTTACCACGTGTTCCTCCTGAACCGTTGTGCGGCGACGCGGTCCGGCCGTCGCCCCCTGGAAGGCTACCGGCTCACGACCGGTGCAGACGGTGTCCCGCAGTCGGCAGCCCGACCGACGCGTCGCGCGGGACCGGCGTCCGGGGGACATGGCCATGCCTCGTTCGACCACCTCCCCCGTCTCCCCGGGTCGGACAGCCGTCAGCCTCGGCGGTACGGTCGTGTTCGTCGTGGGCTGCGCCGGCTCTGGCGCTCGCCCTGTCGCCGACGCTCCTCCTGACGGCCTTCGTGCTCACAGCTTCTCGGCGTCGCCGCGGGTTTGCTCGTCCGGGTGCACCGCAGTGGCGGCGGAGCGCCGGAGCGCACGGCCCGACGGCGGAGCTGACCCCACCGGCTCCGGCCCGGGCCATGCTGAGCGCGCCTGGCCGTGAGGCTGACTCACGGCGGTTCGTCGGAGCATGGCGGGCGTTTCCGGGGACGGAAAAGCCCCGGCACGGGTGGGTGCTGGGGCTGAGGGGGCTGCTCCGGGGCTCGCGAAA
>NZ_JBUXJM010000015.1:0-3001 GCF_056158145.1 Oerskovia sp. PE-21s | reverse complement strand
GCGACTCACCCGCGAGACGGGCGCCGCGACCATCGTGGTCACCCACGACGAGGCGACCCTCGACACGGTCGACGCCCGCGTGCACCTGGCGGACGGGCGGCTCGTGGGGGCGGGAGAGGTCGCGTCGTTGGGTGTCTGACCCGAGGACGAGGGCCAGGCGACCCCGTGGTCGCCTGGCCCTCGTCCAGATGGGCGGACCTACTTCAGGATCCGCCGCGAGTGCTCCTCGTCCAGCGCAGACAACACGTCGCGCGCCACTCGCCAGGCATTGAAGGAATCCCGCTCGACCGCCACCCGCAGCAGGGACAGACAGCCCTTCGTGACCTCGGCGTGGCACTGCTCGCGAAGGTCACCGTTGCCCGCCGCGACTTCGTCCTGATCGGCATGGCCCGCGACGACCCGACCGAGGACGCCCAACACGGACGCCAGGCTCGCCGCGGGAACCGCCCTCTCCGCGACAGCCGCGACGATCACCGCACCCACTCCGCCGGCGCGGAACTCGTCCCACGGGATGAGGAGCAAGTGCTTGTCTGCGCGCACGGAGTAATCCGTCAACGCGCTCCGCCAACTTCACCCGGGGTTTCCGACGGGAGCAACGACATTAGAACCTGCGACTGGCACACCCTGGGCGCAAAGGGGGATGGACTCCCACTTCTCCGCCAGGCCAAGCACTGGCCGGCGCCACCTCTTTAGCTTGGTAGAGCACCCCCGGGCATCGCCGCCTGAGCGACCTCCAACTAGGCAACTAGTGAGGTAGGGCAATCTCGTTGGTGACCTTGCGGACGGAAAGTCCCCAGGATTCCAAAGATCCCGGACGAATCGAATTCAACCAACAGTTCAAGCCACCGGTCCACGACCGAGAGTTTCAGCCTCCCGAGAAACCAAGATGGCACAAGCGTCATTCTCCACTTGTCGAGAAGGATCCTCGATCCCGTTGATCAGAACCCGACCAAGGTTATCTGCGACGACCGACTCGAGGAGCCCCTCCCGCAACCTCGGAGCCTGCCTAGAATTGAACACGCGCGCCCACGCACGGAGCAGGCTCTCTCCAAAAAAGGAATGGGAACTAACGCTGGTTAAGATCACCGAGGGCCTTCACTCCGTCCACACCAAGCGCATCACGGCGCCCGATCTTGCCACCTTCCCCACGCACCTGGAAATCAATCGCAGCATTCCTGAATCTACATCGGATACAAACTCGCGACCGCGCCCTTCTCGATCCGCCGCGTTCTATTCACCACTAGCGCGACTGTCGTCGCCAGTCCCACGATGGATCTCGCTGAAATCTCTCCAGAACACAATGGTAGTCCAACAGTTCCCCGTAGTTCGTATCCAAGATTCCCCGAATCCCTGGTAGCACGTCTGCCAAGAGCTCTCGAACACATGCGACGTCAGCATACTCGATGAGCGTCGCCCTGAATTCTCCGAGCCTCTCGGCGATCTCGACGAGCTCGTCCTCCTCAAAGTCACTAAGAACGCACCCAGAGAGATTCACGCCAAATTGACATCTGCCACGGTCCAGCAAGTCGAAGAACTCGGCCTCAAGATACGTGCCGGCCCCGCGCAAGCGACTCACCAACTCTGGGTGATCGCCAACGCAACTGAGCAGGACGATGGTGGGACGCACTTACACCCTCCGTGTCGGTAGATCGGGGTTCCTTTGAAGTACTGAGAACTATGGCGCCAGGACGTCAAGCAGCAGATCCTTGTCCCTAGTGACCATGATGCCAGCCTGCTCCAGACTCTTGACCACACTCCCCCGGCCCTGCGGAAGGTATGCGATGACCGGGTAGCCCGTCAATTCCTGAGTTCTCATAGCTTGAGCCAGGGCACCCTTTCCGGTTCCACTCTTGACTTGAATCACTGCATTTCCGGTCACGATGTCAAAGTCCGTGAGAGCCTGACCAGCCGACCCATTGATCGTAATACCTTCGGCCCGAACGTGCCCAGGATAGCGAGCATTGATGTCGTTTATAAGATCCGGAACTAGCGGATCATCGCCCTTACCTTTGAAGTGAGACGGCACTTCCCCGCAATTATGAACGAGAATCGGGGTACGGTCGACGAGGACGTAGTAGGTGTGGAGGTCGTCGACCGTGAGGTTGTAGGCCGAGTCTACGATGCTCGACCCGGCGTCGATCCCGCTGGTGGGGATCTGGAACCCGTCGGCCGTGAGGACGTTGTCGCCGAAGTTGAGTTCCTGGGCGTCCTGCCACTGCCTGTCCGTAGCATTCCAGAACGGGTGGTCCTCGGTCGTCGTGAGCGCCTTGCCGCCCACCGTGAACGTGACCAGGCTGTCCTGGTGGACCCACGTCTTCGTGACGGTCTTGGGTTCCTGTCGGCCCGTCTTGGGATCCGCGGCCAGCACCTTGTCGCCTGGCTTGATGTTCTTGATGGGCTTGGTTGTCTTGTCACCCAAGAGAACTTCGGTGCTGCCAGCAAAGCTCTTCAGAGAGCAAGAAGCACCCTGCGGACTCTCCTTGGGTGCAGACTTCGCACCTCCTGCTGGCTTCGCCGCGCCTGATGCTCCAGGCGGTCTGGGCACCGGCTTCTTGGCTGCGAACGTCCGGGAGACCGCGGCGCGGATGCTGGTCGAAGCCTTGCCCAGCGCCGGCGCGAGCAGCTTTCCGCCAGCTCCGCCGATGTAGCCCAGAGCCCCGCCCATGACGGTGTCGCGAGCGAACCCCGCCAAGGAGAACTTCTGGGTCTTCTGGACCTTGCTCTTCCAGAGATTGGTCACCGCACCGGCTGCGGCACCTCCGATAGCAAAGCAGCCGACGCTGCCGACACCCCATGTTCCGCCGAGGCATGCGCTGGTCACGACGACGCCGACCACGGCGCCAGCGATCTCACCCTGGTACTTCTTGACGAAACCATTAACGGCGCCGCCGGCCTTCTTGACCTTATTCCATGCCCCCTTCCAGGACAGCAGCCCTGTGGGGTCCGAGTACGTCACCGGGTTGTTGTCGGCGTAGGCGTACGCCGACCACTGCTGCGGATC
>NZ_JBUXJM010000014.1:0-3981 GCF_056158145.1 Oerskovia sp. PE-21s | reverse complement strand
CCGACTGACCCGCGAGACCGGTGCAGCGACCATCGTGGTCACCCACGACGAGGCGACCCTCGCCACGGTCGACGCCCGCGTGCACCTGGCGGACGGACGGCTTATGGTGACAGCTGAAGTCACAGCGGATGCCTGAGCGGATCCGGGAGCCCTCCTGGATCGGCAGGGAGGGTGCGCGAGACGTCAAGCAGACCGAACGCACGCCTCTTCCCACTCGAAGCGGCTCAGCAAGAATGTAATTCTGCCTTGACGACCCGTCATTCACTCAACCTGGCTTCTAGCCGTAAAGCGACGGTCTGGCGAGCCGCCGACACAAAGAGTCCGAGAACATGCCACCGCTATCTATCAGCAACCTTTCTCGCCACGATCTGTCGCATTTGGCCCAGGTATGGCATCCCCTCTTGCTCGGCACGCATTGCAAGATCGCGAAATACTATGTTCTCATCAGCACCGATGGTGTCGGAAAGCAGATTTATGTCGCGCACTTGCTGTCCGTAGTGAACCGACACTTCATCCGAAGAGACAACACCTCCGGAGGCGTCAGCCCGCCATTCTGCCCAGACCAGGTCAACCTCGATAGCCGCCGCCAGAGCATCGAACACAGATTCTCGAGCCCCGGAAGCCATCGCGTTCAACGCGAGAACCGCTGTCGAAATCGATTCGATCGACAAGCTCTCCGCCAGGCCAAAGTCATCAACGCCATTGATCAGTTCAAGGTCCTTTTCGGCCAGGCCAACAGCTTCATCGACCTTACGCCCTAGGCCGCCCTGCGAAACGCCTGGCCTACCACGAAGCACGCGCCACGCCTGAACCATCGCGTCATGAACTACACCGTGCCCCTTGGCCCCGAAAGGCCCTTCAGAGTACGCCTGGTAGATAGGCAGCGTTCGATGGGCCGCAGCCAGGGCAAGGGCGTTCGCCCTTGGCAAGGAAAGCGTGTTGCAGGCATCTCGGACGAAATCAATCGATTCTGTAGTGAGCATTGATAACCTCTCTTGCATTTCGCGAAATCATCCCCCGAAGAGCGAGGTCCAGGTTGCCGTCCTAGGAGTCAAGATCGTAGCCCCGCCACGGAGTAGTAGCGGGTCGCCTTGAGGTCACCGCCCTTGGTCAGTGTGCGCACCTGCCTGCCCGGCAGGTGGATGATGATCGCCCCGTCCTGGCGTCGCACGAGCCGGTCACCCTCGGGTGCGTCGAGGTAGTCGACAGTGACCTTGCCGGCCTCCGTGACAGTGTCGAGCTTGCCCTCGGCGTCCCAGGCGAGCGTCTGGACCAGCTGCCCGGCGACAGCGCGAGTCGAGGGTGTCGACGTTGCCGGCGGCGACGACGGCTTGGCGGCCGGGCGTTCGACGGCTCGCCGTTCGGGTGCCTCGCGGCACGCCTCGTCGGACGTCTCGTCGCAGGCCGCGCGGCTGCGGCGCGACCGGATCGGGATCGTCTTCCAACAGTTGCAGCTCGTTCACCGCGCTCGAGAACCTCGAGCTCATGAGCCACCTGCGCGGCGAGCGGCCCTCGACGCACCGCGACCGGGCGCTCGACCTGCTCGACGCCGTCGGCCTCCGCGACCAGGCCGCCAAGCGACCCGGCCAGCTCTCCGGCGGACAGCGTCAGCGTGTCGCGATCGCCCGCGCCCTCATGAACCACCCTGAGGTCCTGCTCGTCGACGAGCCCACCTCGGCGCTCGACCACGAACGCGGCGTCCAGATCATCAAGCTCGTCACCCGGCTCACGCGCGAGACCGGTGCCGCGACCATCGTGGTCACCCACGACGAGGCGACGCTCGACACGGTCGACGCGCGCGGGCACCTGGCGGACGGGCGACTCGTGACGGCTGAGAAAGCGACGCCGGGCACGTCATGATTCGACTCGCTACTGGCTACACGGCACGGTAGTTCGAATTGAGAATCATAAGCACGGAATCTGGCGATCCAAGAATTCAACCAATCGTCCCGGACCCCCTCCTCTCCCGCCCCACGTCGAGCAAGCATGAAGCACACTGCTGCAATTGCGCACTACCATTGACTCGGCGAGCGGTCTCGACTCCATGCACGGTTCAAGCACAAAAAACAACCGTTCACTACTTGGGCAAAAACTCCAAGAGAGGTGGCAACAATCGCTGGTCCATGCTTTCCATTGTCATCACCACACGCTTCCCTGTGGTCATCCCGAGCCAAGTCATGAATTTCTCAAGCGAAGCAAAGGAACTCTCTCCCGTTATGTCCCGCGGGTCGAAGGTGAACTCGACCCGCTCCGGGTCGAAGAAGTAGCAAGAAAACAGTACTTCATCTACGCGAACCGACATCGCGGCGGATATCTCGCCATCAACAGCGAGCCGGTCGAATAGCTCAGACACGCTTTCCAGGACGTCCACCTCACCGTCGGGCAGGATGAGACGAAAACACACGGCCCAACCAGAGCGCGAGAGCGCGGAGATCAGCAATTCCCAGTCCCTGACACCTGTATCGAAGACACAAATATCACGCAGCGCACCGTCTACCTCAAAATCTTCAGCCCTATAGCGCACACTCTCTACCCTTCAGGAGATCTCCTCTACTACAAGAAGCCCTCGAAAGAAACTTGATCCCCGCGCATGCTCCATCGTGCGCCCCAGCCCCAGGGATCCTAATATCTCTGGTGAACATACCATAGTGTGCCGATGCGAACGAGACAACGTCCGTCGCGTTCGGGTTCGTTAGAATTTCCTGAATCACTTCGTCGGCAACTTCGGATTTCTGCAAGTTGTTCAATTTTCCGAAGTCATACCGCGCAACATGCTCTTCGCCGCGTTTGGCAATATTCGCGACGCTGGTATCGCCATGCTTTTGGAGCGCACGACCAGCGGACGTCAACTGCCCCTTCATGGGTGCCACGGCGATCGCATGAAGCTCATCTGCGCCAGCAACACTAACAGGAGAGGGCTTTGGCGCAGACGCGGCCGCGGCTGCCGATTTTTGTGGGGAATTTGACACGTTCGTTGAGGTAGTGGGCGTCGATACCGGTTTCTTTGCCGTGAATGTCCGGGAGACCGCGGCGCGGATGCTGGTCGAGGCCTTGCCCAGCGCTGGCGTGAGCAGCTTTGCGCCAGCTCCGCCGATGTAGCCCAGAGCCCCGCCCATGACGGTGTCGCGAGCGAACCCCGCCAAGGAGAACTTCTGGGTCTTCTGGACCTTGCTCTTCCAGAGGTTGGTGGCGGCACCACTCGCGGCACCGCCGAGGGCCATGCAGCCCAGGCTTCCGGCACCTGCCGTGACGGCCAGGCAGCCGGAGGTGACGACGACGCCCACGACGGCACCGACGATCTCACCCTGGTGCTTCTTGATGAACTTGTTGCCGGACTTGACGGTGTTCTTGAGCCACTTCCCGGCCCCCTTCCAGGACAGCAGCCCTGTGGGGTCCGAGTACGTCACCGGGTTGTTGTCGGCGTAGGCGTACGCTGACCACTGCTGCGGATCGGTGAGGTCCATGATCGGATCGACCGAGATGAACCTGCCGAGCTGCGAGTCGTAGTATCTGGCCCCGACGCTGGTCAGACCGGTCGAGTCGACCGGCTTCCCGAGGAAGCCCTTGTCGTCGACCCAGCTCGTCGGCGAGGTGCCGCGCGCGTTCCCGTAGGGGTCGTGGTAGCGACGCGTGACCTGCTGGGTCGCGTTGTTGACCGTCATCTCGGCGGTCCCGTGGTGGTCCGCGACGAGAGTGTCGACGCCCGCAGCCCCCACACCGGTGCGCACGGCGACGGTCTGCCCCGCCAAGGAGTAGTAGCGGGTCGCCTTGAGATCCCCGCCCTTGGTCAGGGTGAGTTCCTGCCCGCCCGGCAAGTAGATGGTGGTCGCCCCGTCCTTGCGTCGCAGGAGCCGGTCGCCCTCGGGCGTATAGAGGTAATCGACCGTGACTGTCCCGGCCCCGGCCCCGGTGACGGTGACGGTGACGGTGACGGTGACAGTGACAGTGACGGTGACGGTGACGGTGACGGTGACGAGCTTG
>NZ_JBUXJM010000013.1:0-5541 GCF_056158145.1 Oerskovia sp. PE-21s | reverse complement strand
GCCAAAGGCCCACCCCGTGAGGGGTGGGCCTTTGGTGAATGGTTGTCCGGCGGCGACCTACTCTCCCACCCCGTCTCCAGGGCAGTACCATCGGCGCTGAGAGGCTTAGCTTCCGGGTTCGGAATGGGACCGGGCGTTTCCCTCTCGCTATGACCGCCGTAACTCTATGGAGATGTTCGGGGCCCCCGGTTACGTGGGGGTGTGCCCGTATCTCGGGAACCGCACAGTGGACGCGTAGCAATAAGTTTGTGTGTTATCAAGTTGTCGGCTTATTAGTACCGGTCAGCTTCAGCAGTCTTTAGTCCTGCCTTACACATCCGGCCTATCTACCCAGTGGTCTAGCTGGGAGCCTCTCCCCCTTGCGGGGATGGAAACCTCATCTTGAAGCAGGCTTCCCGCTTAGATGCTTTCAGCGGTTATCCCTTCCGAACGTAGCTAACCAGCCGTGCTCCTGGCGGAACAACTGGCACACCAGAGGTTCGTCCGTCCCGGTCCTCTCGTACTAGGGACAGCCCTTCTCAAGTTTCCTGCGCGCGCAGCGGATAGGGACCGAACTGTCTCACGACGTTCTAAACCCAGCTCGCGTACCGCTTTAATGGGCGAACAGCCCAACCCTTGGGACCTACTCCAGCCCCAGGATGCGACGAGCCGACATCGAGGTGCCAAACCATGCCGTCGATATGGACTCTTGGGCAAGATCAGCCTGTTATCCCCGGGGTACCTTTTATCCGTTGAGCGACGGCGCTTCCACAAGCCACCGCCGGATCACTAGTTCCGACTTTCGTCCCTGCTCGACCTGTCAGTCTCACAGTCAAGCTCCCTTGTGCACTTGCACTCGACACCTGATTGCCAACCAGGCTGAGGGAACCTTTGAGCGCCTCCGTTACATTTTAGGAGGCAACCGCCCCAGTTAAACTACCCACCAGGCACTGTCCCTGATCCGGATTACGGACCGAGGTTAGATATCCAGAGCGACCAGAGTGGTATTTCAACGTTGACTCCACACACACTGGCGTGCATGCTTCACAGTCTCCCACCTATCCTACACAAGCCGCACCGAACACCAATACCAAGCTATAGTAAAGGTCCCGGGGTCTTTCCGTCCTGCTGCGCGTAACGAGCATCTTTACTCGTAGTGCAATTTCGCCGAGTTCGCGGTTGAGACAGCGGAGAAGTCGTTACGCCATTCGTGCAGGTCGGAACTTACCCGACAAGGAATTTCGCTACCTTAGGATGGTTATAGTTACCACCGCCGTTTACTGGGGCTTAAATTCTGAGCTTCGCTCCGAAGAGCTGACCCGTCCTCTTAACCTTCCAGCACCGGGCAGGCGTCAGTCCGTATACATCGTCTTGCGACTTCGCACGGACCTGTGTTTTTAGTAAACAGTCGCTTCTCCCTGGTCTCTGCGGCCGTCAACGCTCGGGAAGCTAGTTCCGTCACGCATCGGGCCCCCCTTCTCCCGAAGTTACGGGGGCATTTTGCCGAGTTCCTTAACCACGATTCTCTCGATCGCCTTAGTATTCTCTACCTGACCACCTGAGTCGGTTTAGGGTACGGGCGGCTAGAACCTCGCGCCGAGGCTTTTCTTGGCAGCATAGGATCACCCAATTCGCGCATACGCGCTATCTATCAGTTCTCAGGCTATGTGAACAGCGGATTTGCCTACTGTTCGCCCTACAACCTTGGACACGGTCAACCATCGCCGTGCTGGGCTACCTTCCTGCGTCACCCCTGTTAATACGCTTACCTAGTACCGGTTCGGGTCGCGCGCCGCTCCAGCGGTGTCTCCCGAAGGAGACGATGCTGGTTAAGGGCGCTTAGCATCACCGGGTTCGGTATGGGCGGTTCTTCGCCGGTAGGAGAATATCAACTCCTTGTCCATCGACTACGCCTGTCGGCCTCGCCTTAGGTCCCGACTTACCCAGGGCGGATTAGCCTGGCCCTGGAACCCTTGGTCATTCGGCGGACGGGTTTCTCACCCGTCTTTCGCTACTCATGCCTGCATTCTCACTCGTGTAGGCTCCACCGCTGGGTTACCCCGCGACTTCACTGCCCACACGACGCTCCCCTACCCATCCACACGCCTGGACCACGAAGGCCTAGCGTTTGTGTGAATGCCACAGCTTCGGCGGTGTACTTGAGCCCCGCTACATTGTCGGCGCGGAATCACTTGACCAGTGAGCTATTACGCACTCTTTCAAGGGTGGCTGCTTCTAAGCCAACCTCCTGGTTGTCTGTGCAACTCCACATCCTTTCCCACTTAGCACACGCTTAGGGGCCTTAGCTGGTGGTCTGGGCTGTTTCCCTCTCGACTACGGAGCTTATCCCCCGCAGTCTCACTCCCGCGCTCTCACTTACCGGCATTCGGAGTTTGGCTGACGTCAGTAACCTTGTAGGGCCCATCGGCCATCCAGTAGCTCTACCTCCGGCAAGAAACACGCGAGGCTGCACCTAAATGCATTTCGGGGAGAACCAGCTATCACGAAGTTTGATTGGCCTTTCACCCCTAACCACAGGTCATCCCCCAGGTTTTCAACCCTGGTGGGTTCGGTCCTCCACGTAGTCTTACCCACGCTTCAACCTGCCCATGGCTAGATCACTTCGCTTCGGGTCTAGACCCAGCGACTCATTCGCCCTATTCAGACTCGCTTTCGCTACGGCTTCCCCACACGGGTTAACCTTGCCACTGAGCACTAACTCGCAGGCTCATTCTTCAAAAGGCACGCTGTCACCCCTGCTAGGGAGGCTCCAACGGATTGTAGGCACACGGTTTCAGGTACTATTTCACTCCCCTCCCGGGGTACTTTTCACCTTTCCCTCACGGTACTGGTCCGCTATCGGTCACTAGGTAGTATTTAGGCTTAGCAAGTGGTCTTGCCGGATTCACACGGGATTTCTCGGGCCCCGTGCTACTTGGGATCCCCTTCGGGAGGCCACGTCATTTCGTCTACGGGGGTCGCACCCTCTGTGCCGGGCCTTTCAATGCCCTTCGACTATAACGCGACTTTCTGACTCCCTGACCGGGTACCAGCCCGGTCTGAAAGGTCCCACAACCCCGCCCATGCAACGCCTGGTAGCTATCACACATGAACGGTTTGGCCTGTTCCGCTTTCGCTCGCCACTACTCACGGAATATCTCTTCCTGTCGGTACTGAGATGTTTCACTTCCCGACGTTCCCTCCACACACCCTATATATTCAGGTGCGGGTCACTGGACATGACTCCAGCGGGGTTTCCCCATTCGGAGATCCTCGGATCACGGTTCGTTTGCCAACTCCCCGAGGCTTATCGCAGGCTACAACGTCCTTCATCGGCTCCTAGTGCCAAGGCATCCACCCTGTGCCCTTAAAAACTTGACAACAAAAAATTGCAGAGAACAAAGATAAATCTTTGATCTTACAAAGATGCTCGCGTCCACTGTGCAGTTCTCAAGCTACGGACGATCCCACCCGCTCCCACGGCCTACCAACACAACCGGTTGGCGGTTCACCCAGGAGACGCGATGGCCCGTTCAGAGCGACCCCACCCATGCGGGCGGTTCCCTCAGGACCCAACAGTGTGCTTGGCAAACCCTTCCCCCGTACCCGTGATGTTCCACCACCCACACAAGGTGGGCAGGTACTGACACGAACCGTCATGGCCGAGCTCTTCGTTAATGTTCCACCCTTGAGCAACCATCCACCCACGCGTTCGGCGAGTGCCATGGCCTCTGCACAACCAGCACCACAAGGGCGCCGACTGTGAGTGATGCTCCTTAGAAAGGAGGTGATCCAGCCGCACCTTCCGGTACGGCTACCTTGTTACGACTTAGTCCCAATCGCCAGTCCCACCTTCGACAGCTCCCTCCACAAGGGTTGGGCCACCGGCTTCGGGTGTTACCGACTTTCGTGACTTGACGGGCGGTGTGTACAAGGCCCGGGAACGTATTCACCGCAGCGTTGCTGATCTGCGATTACTAGCGACTCCGACTTCATGGGGTCGAGTTGCAGACCCCAATCCGAACTGAGACCGGCTTTTTGGGATTCGCTCCACCTCGCGGTATCGCAGCCCTTTGTACCGGCCATTGTAGCATGCGTGAAGCCCAAGACATAAGGGGCATGATGATTTGACGTCATCCCCACCTTCCTCCGAGTTGACCCCGGCAGTCTCTTATGAGTCCCCACCATGACGTGCTGGCAACATAAGACGAGGGTTGCGCTCGTTGCGGGACTTAACCCAACATCTCACGACACGAGCTGACGACAACCATGCACCACCTGTACACCGACCTTGCGGGGCAACCATCTCTGGAAGTTTCCGGTGTATGTCAAGCCTTGGTAAGGTTCTTCGCGTTGCATCGAATTAATCCGCATGCTCCGCCGCTTGTGCGGGCCCCCGTCAATTCCTTTGAGTTTTAGCCTTGCGGCCGTACTCCCCAGGCGGGGCACTTAATGCGTTTGCTGCGGCACGGAACTCGTGGAATGAGCCCCACACCTAGTGCCCAACGTTTACGGCATGGACTACCAGGGTATCTAATCCTGTTCGCTCCCCATGCTTTCGCTCCTCAGCGTCAGTTGCGGCCCAGTGACCTGCCTTCGCCATCGGTGTTCCTCCTGATATCTGCGCATTCCACCGCTACACCAGGAATTCCAGTCACCCCTACCGCACTCTAGTCTGCCCGTACCCGATGCAAGCTCAAGGTTGAGCCTTGAGTTTTCACACCAGACGCGACAAACCGCCTACGAGCTCTTTACGCCCAATAATTCCGGACAACGCTTGCGCCCTACGTATTACCGCGGCTGCTGGCACGTAGTTAGCCGGCGCTTCTTCTGCAGGTACCGTCACTTGCGCTTCTTCCCTGCTGAAAGAGGTTTACAACCCGAAGGCCTTCATCCCTCACGCGGCGTCGCTGCATCAGGCTTTCGCCCATTGTGCAATATTCCCCACTGCTGCCTCCCGTAGGAGTCTGGGCCGTGTCTCAGTCCCAGTGTGGCCGGTCGCCCTCTCAGGCCGGCTACCCGTCGTCGCCTTGGTAGGCCATTACCCCACCAACAAGCTGATAGGCCGCGAGTCCATCCCAGACCGATAAATCTTTCCAGACACTCCCCATGCAGGGGCATCTCGTATCCAGTATTAGACCTCGTTTCCAAGGCTTATCCCGGAGTCTGGGGCAGGTTACTCACGTGTTACTCACCCGTTCGCCACTGATCCGCCCAGCAAGCTGGGCATCACCGTTCGACTTGCATGTGTTAAGCACGCCGCCAGCGTTCGTCCTGAGCCAGGATCAAACTCTCCGTAAATGTTTGCTATCAACCCCGAAGGATTAACAACCATACGAAGCGGACCCGAAGGTCCATAATCATGGCTACAAACCGAAAACATGACGTTTTCAATTCATACCAAATAGAAGTCTCAACACGAACACACAACACACACCAAACGATGCGCGCCACACGCCCATGCAGGACAATTGGCATTAACTATCAAGCACACTGTTGAGTTCTCAAGCAACCGACACGCACCGACTCCAACCCACCAGGGGCCTTCACTCGGGGCAACTT
>NZ_JBUXJM010000012.1:0-122699 GCF_056158145.1 Oerskovia sp. PE-21s | reverse complement strand
CCGCGGAAAGGGGGTTTGAGGCCCCTGATCCACGTGGATCAGGGGCCTCAACTCACTTCTCGGCGTCAGGCGAGGACGGAGCTGCTGCGCGTCAGGACGTCGCGGAGCCCGAGGCCCCGGCCCCCGAAGCGCTCCCGGCCCCCGTGCCTGCACCTGTGCCGGGCTGCTGCTCGAGGTCGGTGGCCCCTGAGCCGGAACCCGCACCCGCGCCACCGGTCCCGCCCGTGTCGCCGCCCGTCCCCGGCGTCGGGTTCGGCTCCGGCGTGACAGGCGTGGTCGGCTCGGGCTCCGGGGTGGTCGGCGCGTCGGTCGGCGCCTGGGTCGGGACCTCGCTCGGGGCCGGGCTCGGCGTCGTGCCCGAGCTCGGCGCGTCGGTCGAGTTGTCCGTCGTGTCGCCGGTCGTGTCTCCCGTGTCTCCGGTCGTCGCGGGCTCGCGCGAGACGACGTGGCTGATCGACGTGCCCGAGCCCTCCTCGCCGCGCAGGATCTCGCTCAGCGGGCGTCCGGCGACGACCTCGACGAGCGTCACGCCCACGATCAGCACGAGGAAGACACCGACGGCCGAGAGGATCAGCGTCTTGCGGCTCGGACGGCGGGACGTCGTGTCGTCGCCGTCCGAGGCGTCGCCGTCCCGGGTGTCGTCCGAGGTGACGCCGTCCTGCGGGCCGTCCGTGCCGTCGTCGGGCCCGTCCGTGGCCGCGGTGCGCAAGCCGTCGAGGCGCGTGCCGCCCACGTCGTCGGCCGAGAGGACCGCGGTGTCGGCAGCCTGACCGTCCGCGCCGACAGCGGGCAGCACGCCGGTGCTCTCTGTGGTGTCGTCCGCGCGACCGTCGCTCGCCGAGTGCGACCCCGCGAGCGTCGGCAGCAGGACCTTGCGGCCGTTCTTGCCCACGGGCAGCACCACGCCCGCCTTCATCGCGGCCTTCATCTGCCGACGCGTCTTGAGGATCGAACGCGTGTAGAGGTTGTTCCCGACGACCGTCAGGACCGACGCCACGCCCGCACCGATGATCGTCCCGGCCACGCCCAGGTAGGACAGCAGGACCGTCGAGCTCACGGCAGCGAGCGCGCTCGCGACGACCTGCGTGACGGAGAGGCCCGGCGGCTTCTCGTCGAGGTCGTCGTCGGCGGCGCCCGGTGCGGGGGCGTCTCGGGCGGTCGGGCTGATGGAGGGGGGTCTGTGCGAAGTCACGGTCCTCCCAGGGTAGGAAACGCGTCTGCACGCCCTCCGGACGCCTGTTGACCAACCGACGAGGATTGTGTGAAGACCGCGCAGCGCTCCCCCGCGGCGGGTGCTATAACGGCCAGGTGACCACTCCTCCCGGCACTCCCCCCGAGACCGGCAAGCGCTCGCGCTGGGCCCCGACGACGGCCGACCACCCCGAGACCCGGCGCCGCATCGGTGCCGAGATCTGGATCCTGCTGGGACTGAGCCTCGGCCGGTCGGGCGTGTACGCGATCGTCAACATCGTCGCGCGCCTGACCGAGGGCACCCCGCTCGCCGAGCAGAGCACGAGCCTCAACAACTCCCAGTCACCCCGCCCGTACCTCGACCTGACCTATCAGATCCTCAGCATCGGCTTCGCGCTCATCCCGGTCGCGCTCGCGCTCTACCTGCTCTCGGCGCGCGGCCGGTCGGTCACCCGGGCCATCGGGCTCGACGGCAGCCGCCCGTGGCGCGACACCGGGTGGGGGTTCGCGCTCGCCGCGGTCATCGGCATCCCGGGCCTGGGGCTGTACGTGGTGGGGCGGGCCCTGGGGATCACGGTCGAGGTCAACCCCGCCAACCTCGCCGACTACTGGTGGACCGTGCCGATCCTGATCCTCGCGGCCCTCCAGAACGGCCTGCTCGAGGAGGTCATCGCGGTCGCGTACCTGTTCGAGCGCACCAAGGACCTCGGCTGGGGGCGCGTGAAGTTCGTCGTGTGGAGCTCGCTGCTGCGCGGCTCGTACCACCTGTACCAGGGCATCGGCCCGTTCGTCGGGAACGTCGTGATGGGGATCGTGTTCTCGTGGTTCTACACGAGCAGGTGGGGGCGGCACCGGGTCGTGCCGCTCGTGATCGCCCACACGATCCTCGACGTGGTCGCGTTCGTGGGCTACGCGCTGCTGCCGCGCGAGTGGCTCGAGGCGCTGGGCGTCGGCTAGCCGAAACTCGGTCCCTGCGGCACGCCGCTGAGTGCGGAGCAGCTGTCGTCAGAACCGCCGTTCGACGGCAGCTGCTCCGCACTCAGCGGACGGGCGCGAGGACCGTCAGGAGCGCAGCGCCGCCAGCTCCTCCCGGCGCGCGGCCTGGAGCACCGGGTCCGGCACGGGCAGCGACGCCAGGAGCTGCTTGGTGTACGTGTGCTGCGGGGCCCCCAGCACCTCGGCCGACGTGCCCTCCTCCACGAGCCGGCCCCGGTAGAGCACCGCGATCCGGTCGGCGAGCAGGTCCACGACCGCGAGGTCGTGACTGATGAACAGGCACGCGAACCCCAGCTCGCGCTGGAGCTCGGCGAAGAGGTCGAGCACGCGCGCCTGGACCGACACGTCGAGCGCCGACGTGGGCTCGTCCGCGACCAAGAGCTCGGGGTCGAGCGCGAGCGCCCGGGCCAGGCTCGCGCGCTGGCGCTGCCCGCCGCTCAGCTCGTGCGGGTACCGGTCGCCGTACGAGCGCGGGAGCTGGACCGACTCGAGCAGCTCGTCGACCCGTCCGCGCGCGTCGCGCGCGTCCCCCGCCCGCCCGTGCACCACGAGCGGCTCGGCCACGCACTCGGCGATCGTGAGCAGCGGGTTGAAGCTCGACGCGGGGTCCTGGAAGACGAACCCGATGCGCGGCCGCACGGGCCGCACGTCGCGCTCGCGCGCACCCCGCATCTCGATGCCCAGCACCGACAGCGAGCCGCCCGTCACGGGCGTGAGCCCGCCGATGGCCCGGCCGATGGTCGTCTTGCCCGAGCCCGACTCCCCCACGAGCCCCAGCACCTCGCCGGGCCGGATCGACAGGTCCACGCCGTCGACGGCCACGAACGCGGGCTTGCGGAAGCGGCCCGGGTACTCGATCCGCAGCCCCTCGGCCACGACCACGGGCGCGCCCTCTGCCCAGCCGTCGGCGCGCGCCTCGACCCGTGCGGCCGCGTTGACCACGCCCCCGCCGACGCGGGGCACGGCCCCGAGCAGCGACCGCGTGTACTCGGCCTGGGGGTCCTCGAACAGCGACCGGACGTCCGCCTGCTCCACGACCTTGCCCTGGTACATCACGGCCACACGGTCCGCGAGGTCCGCGACGACGCCCATGTTGTGCGTGATGAGGACGATCGCGGTCCCGAACTCGTCGCGGCAGCGCCGCAGCAGGTCGAGGATCTCGGCCTGCACGGTCACGTCGAGCGCGGTCGTCGGCTCGTCGGCGACGATCAGCCCGGGGTCGAGCGCGAGCGCCATCGCGATCACGACACGCTGCTTCTGCCCGCCCGAGAACTGGTGCGGGTACTTGTCCACCGCCGTCTCGGGGTCGGGGATGCCGACCCGGCGCAGCACGTCGATCGCCTGCCTGCGCCCTTCCGCGCGTCGCACGCGCCGGTGCGCGCGGAGCCCCTCGACGATCTGCCAGCCGACGGTGAAGACCGGGTTGAGCGCGGCGGACGGCTCCTGGAAGACCATCGCGACGTCCGTGCCGCGCACGGCCCGCAGCTGGGACCGGCTCAGCGCGACGACGTCGGACTCGCTCGTCCCCGCCTTGTTCGCCAGCACGACGGCGCCCCTCGCCGTCGCGGTCTCCGGCAGCAGGCCGAGGATCGTCTTGGCGGTCACGGTCTTCCCGCTGCCGCTCTCGCCCACGACCGCGAGCACCTCGCCCGGGGCGACCTCGAGGTCCACCCCGTCGACCGCGCGGATCGGCCCGGCGTCGGTCGCGAAGGAGACCGTGAGGTCCCGGACGGTGACGACCGCACCCGAGGTGCGTGACGTCGTCGGGCGTGAAGCCTGTGCCGGTGCCGACCCCGGCACCGCGTCCTGCTGCGCGCTCACGGGCGCACCTCGATTCCCTCGTCGCCCAGCGTGCCCGAACCTTCCAGCCCGCCCAGCCCCGCGGGGCCGGCCGCGAGCGTGCCGCCCGGCACGACCGACGTCTCCGCGACCTCGCCCGCCCCGACGGCGGCCGCCCGGCGGCTGCGCAGCCGCGGGTCCGCCAGGTCGTTGAGGCTCTCGCCCACGAGCGTGATGCCCAGGACCGCGAGCACGATCGCGAGGCCCGGGAAGAGCGCGGTCCACCAGATGCCGCTCGTGACGTCGGACAACGACTTGTTGAGGTCGTAGCCCCACTCGGCCGCGGCCGTCGGCTCGATGCCGAAGCCCAGGAACCCGAGCCCCGCGAGCGTGAGGATCGCCTCGGACGCGTTGAGCGTCACGATGAGCGGCAGCGTGCGCGTCGCGTTGCGCAGCACGTGCCGCCCCATGATCCGGCGGTGCGGCGTGCCGATGACGCGCGCCGAGTCGATGAACGCCTCGGCCTTGATCCGCACGGTCTCCGCGCGGATCACGCGGAAGTACTGCGGGATGAAGACCACGGTGATCGAGAACGCGGCCGCGAGGATGCCGCCCCACAGGTCCGACTGCCCGCCGCTGATGACGATCGCGAGCAGGATCGCGAGCAGCAGCGACGGGAACGCGTAGACCGCGTCGCACACGACGACGAGCACGCGGTCGAGCCAGCCCCCGAAGTACCCCGAGACCAGGCCCAGCAGGACGCCGATCACGATCGACGCCGCGATCGCGACCACGATCACGAGGGCCGCGGTGCGCGCTCCCCAGATGACGCGGGACAGGACGTCGTACCCGCCGACGGTCGTGCCGAGCAGGTGCTCGGCCGACGGCGGCTGCTGCGCCCCGAACAGCACGTCGCCGCTGCGGAGCTGGCTGAACCCGTACGGCGCGAGCCACGGCGCGGCCAGCGCCGTGAGCAGGAAGAGCGCCGTGATGACCAGGCCCGCGACGAGCATGCCGCGCTGGAGGCCCACGCTCTGCCGGAGCTGGTGGACCACGGGCAGACGGCCCCAGGAGAGTCGGCGTGCCATGTCAGTACCTCACCCTCGGGTCGATGAACGCCGCGAGGACGTCCACGAGGAAGTTCGTGACCGCGACGATCACGGCCAGCAGGACGACGATCCCCTGGACCGCGACGAAGTCCCGGGCCTGCAGGTACTGCGCGAGCATGAACCCGAGGCCCTTCCACTCGAACGTCGTCTCGGTCAGGACCGCCCCGGCCAGGAGCAGGGCGATCTGCATGCCCATGACGGTGATGATCGGGATGAGCGCGGGACGCCACGCGTGCGTGCGCACCAGCCGGTGCTCGGACACCCCGCGCGAGCGGGCCGCGTCGACGTAGTCGGTCGCGAGGGTCCCGATGACGTTGGTGCGCACGAGCCGCAGGAAGACCCCGGCGGTCAGCAGCCCCAGGGCCACGCCCGGCAGGACCGCGTGCATCAGCACGTCGCCCAGGACCGCAGGGTCGCCCGTGCGGATCGCGTCGACGACGTAGAAGCCCGACGGGTCCGGCAGGGCCATCATCTGCAGCTCGGCCCCCGTGGACGCGCGCCCCGCGACGGGGAACCACCCGAGGCCTACCGAGAAGACGAGCTTGAGCAGGAGTCCCGCGAAGAACACTGGCGTCGCGTAGCAGAGGATCGCGAAGACGCGCAGGAACGCGTCGGGGATCCGGTCGCGATGGTGCGCGGCGAGGAGCCCGAGGGGCACGCCGACCAGGAACGCGATGATCAGGGCGTAGACCGCGAGCTCGAGCGTCGCGGCGCCGTAGGTCGTCAGGACCTCGGACACCGGGCGGTTGTCGCTGATCGTGGTGCCGAAGTCGCCACGTACGATCCCGCCCAGGTACTCGAGGTACTGGACGATGATCGGGCGGTCGTAGCCGGCCTCGTGGATGCGCTCGGCGAGCTGGTCGGCCCGCAGGCGCCCGCCGAGCGCGGCCGTGATGGGGTCGCCGGTCGAGCGCATGACGACGAACACGGTCGTCACGAGGATGAAGACGGTCGGGATGATGAGGAGGAACCGGACCAGGACGTACCGTCCCAGCCCACCTCCTCCGGACGTCTTCTTCCGCGGGGGTGTGGAGCGGGAGGTCCCGGTGCCCGGCGGGTCGGCCGTGGTCACCTGGTCGGTCGTCGTGGTCATGTCGTCCGTTCGTCGTGGTCCGAGCCGCGCTGCTCGGTGGCCTGCGATGCTGCTGCGCGGGCTCGGGCGACCCGAGCCGGCTGGGCTCGGAGCGGTGGTCCGGCCGACGACGATCGTCGGCCGGACCACCCCGAGCGCCTGTGGGGTCAGCCCTTCGAGAGCGCTCCGTAGCGGAACTTGAAGGACGCGTCGAGCGTCTTCTCGGTCCCCTCGACACCGGTGCCCACGACCGCGACCTGCGCGCCCTGGAGGTAGGGGACGGTCGAGAGGTCCTCGGCGACCTTGCCCTGGATCTCCTCGATGAGAGCCGTGCGGGCTGCCGGGTCGGGCGTGGCGGCCTGCTGGAGGATCAGGTCGTTGACCTCCTGGTCGTCGTAGTGGTTCGCGAGGAAGTTCTCCTGGAGGAAGAACGGCGTGAGGTAGTTGTCGGCGTCGGAGTAGTCCGGGAACCAGCCGAGCTGGTACGCGGGGTAGACGTCGGCGGTGCGGTCCTTGGCGTACTGGACCCACTCGGTCGTCTGCAGGTTGACCGTGAACAGGCCGCTCTCCTCGAGCTGGTCCTTGATGAGCGCGTACTCCTCGCCCGAGGACGGGCCGTAGTGGTCGTTGCTGTACTGCAGGTCGAGCACGACGGGAACCGTGACCCCGGCGGCCTCGAGGGCTGCCTTGGCCTTGTCGGCGTCGGGTCCGCCCTGGCCGTCGCCGTAGAGCTCCTTGAGCGGCTCGACCGCTCCGGTCAGGCCTGCGGGGACGTACGAGTACAGCGGCGTGTAGGTGCCCTTGTAGACCTGGCTCGCGATGGCCTCTCGGTCGATGAGGTCCGCGACGGCCTGGCGCACGGCGAGGGCCTTGGCGGGGTCTGCCCCCTCGGCCTTGGCGCCGTAGGGCTGGGAGTCGAAGTTGAACGTGATGTAGCGGATCTCGCCGCCGGGGCCGTCGACGACCTCGACCTTGTCGTTGCCCCGCAGGTCGTCGATGTCGGTCGCGGACAGGCTGCGGAAGGCGACGTCGATGTTGCCCTCCTGGATGTCCAGCTTCAGGTTCGACGCGTCGGCGTAGTACTTGGTGTTGACCTTGGCGGTCGCGGCCTTGCCGAGCACGCCCTGGTAGTCGGGGTTGGCCTCGTAGGAGATGAGGTTGTTGAAGTCGTACTTCGCGATCGAGTACTGGCCGGCGAACGCCTTGCCCGAGACGATGTCGGCGTCCGGTGTCAGCGCGTCGGCCGCGAACACGTCCTCGTCGACGATGGGGCCGGCCGGGCTCGACAGGATCTGCGGGAAGACCTGGTCGTCGGGCGACTTGAGCGTGAAGACGACGGTCGTGTCGTCGGGCGCGGCGACGCTCGCCAGGTTGTAGAGCAGCGAGGCGGGGCCGTTCTCGTCGTTGATCGCGACCTGACGGTCGAACGTGAACTTCACGTCGGAGGACGTGAGGTCGTTGCCGTTGGCGAACTTCAGGCCCGGCTTGAGCTTCACGGTGTACTCGGTGGGGCCGGTGAACTCGGCGGACTCGGCGATGTCGGGCTCGACGTCGGGGCTGCCGTAGGGGGTGTTCAGGAGGAACGGGAACACCTGGTTCATGACCGCGAAGGACCCGTTGTCGTAGGAGCCCGCGGGGTCGAGGGTCGTGACCTTGTCGGTCGTGCCGATGGTCAGCGCGCCGCCGGCGCTCGCGGCGCCGCCGCCGTCGTCGTCGTTCCCGCCGCCGCCGCACGCCGTGAGCGTGAGCGTCACGACGGCGATGCCCGCCGTTGCGGCGAGGAGCCGCTTCCTGGAAACGGTCGTCATCCGTCACACCTCTTCTTCGGGGTCGTCAGGTGGGTGCGCGGTGGCGCTCCCACGACCTGGCGCTGTGACCAAGGTGCGTGATGTCTAACACACCGTTGTTTCGGTCAAGCACCCCCGAAGGGCGAGATGGTGCGGTTCCGGTGATGTTGTTACCGGGTCGTAACCCCATGCTCCACATGGTGAGACAGATCACACGGATGAAGTTACCCAGGAGTACGTTCCGGTGCGTCACGGCCGTTTCACGGTGCGACGCATCACGGTGGCAGCGCTGTCATCCCGGCCTCTCACCGAGGGGACGTCCCCTGCCCGACGCCGGAGCCCGGCTCGCGCGGCCGGGTCACCTCGTCCGGGTCACCGGCGGGGAGCGGGTCGCCGGTCGGCGCGTCGCCCGACCCGGCCACCTCGCCCGCGACGTCCCTGCCCGGGGCGAGGTCCGCCGTCGGGCCGGAGGGCACTCCCGGGACCGGCGCGGGGGCCGCCGCCGCCTCCGCGACCACCGGGGCCGACGGCCCGGCCCCCAGGACCGACCCGCCCGTGACGACGACACCGGCCGCGACCGCCCGGGCACGCAGGTCGGCGAGCTCACGTGCGACCGAACGGACCCCGAAGCCCGAGACCACGTGGATCGCGCCCGCGACGAACGCGTACAACCCGAACACGACGACCGTCAGGCTCAGGACGTCGCCCGCGTCCACCGGGCGCGTGACGAGCAGCAGGCCGAACAGCGCCGACACGATGCCGACCGTGAGCATCCACGGCCACCCCAGGTCCCGGTTGCGCACCAGACCCGCCGCCCCGACGACCGCCGTGATCCCCAGCACCAGGACCCACACGACCAGGACGTAGTAGAGCGCGGTCGCGCTGAGGTCGGGCCAGAACAGGATCGCGACCCCGAAGAGCAGGTCCACGACCGCCTGCGCGAGCCACCACCGCCAGCCCACCTGCTTGCGGTGCGCCAGCCCCTGGGCCGCGACGAGGGCCGCGTCGGCGACGAGGAAGATCCCGAACACCCAGCGCAGCGTCTCGAGCGCCTCGAGCGGCTCGATCATGAGCAGCAGCCCCAGGACCACCAGGAGCACGCCGCGCACCACCGGGAGCCACCAGACGTTCTTGAACGCGTTGGGCGGCTCGTGCACGTCGCTGCCGCTCGCCCTGCCCCTGCTCTGCACCACGGGCCCACCACCGTTCGCGTCGTGCGCCCGAGCACCTGGTCGTGGACGTCCGCGACCCTCGTCGTCGCAGGTCAGGTGGGAGCGCTGCCTGCGTTCATCGTGCTGGACGTTGGTCACACTCGCGCGCCGAAGCACCCGGAACACCGGGGCCAAACGGGCAAATCACCCGACCGAAAGTGGCGTAATACCGCGCCTCCCGGGACCCTCAGCCCTAGACTCGCAAGCATGTCTGCGCGCGCTCACGACCCGGCCGGCCCTCCGGCGACGGCCGGGCCGCGCCCGCAGGTGCACGAGGTCGGGGCACGCTCCGGCGTCGAGCATCCCGCGCCGGACCCCCGCTCGTTCCGCTCGTTCCTCACGACCCCGCGCCCCGCCGGCGACGGCACCGACCCGACCGTCATGGTCGTCGACACCCCCGAGTCGCGCGTCCGCCACCCCAGCGACCTCGTAGGGATCGTGCTGTGCGCGCTGGGCGTCGCGCTCGTCATGTTCATGTCCGTGTACGCGCACGGCACCACCGCAGGCGTCGCCGAGGACGTCCAGGGCTTCTCCGACCTCCTCGCGCGGATCCTGTTCATCCCGGTCGCGGTCCTCGAAGGTCTCGTGACCCTCGCGATCCCCACGGCGGTCCTCATCGAGCTGGGGATCCGCAAGCTCGGGCGCCAGGTCGTCGAGTCGATCGCCGCGGCCGCGCTGGGCATGATCCTCGGCATCGCCGTGACCTACTCGGTGCTCACGTTCGGGTCCGACGACCTCGTGCAGGGTCTCTCGGTCCGGATCCGGGGCGAGTGGCAGCTCAGCATCCCCGGCTACGTCGCCGCGATCAGCGGGCTCCTCACCGCAGCGGGTCCCCGCACCCGACGCCGGACGGTGGCCTGGTCCTGGAACCTGCTGTTCATCGCGCTCGGCGTCGTCCTGATCACGGCCCAGGTGTCCCTGCCCGGTGCGATCATCACGCTCCTGCTCGGCCGCATCGCGGGAAACACGGTCCGGTGGGTGTCCGGCGTCCGCAGCGAACGCGCCTACGGCCCGCACCTGGTGGACGGCGTCCGCCGGGCCGGCTACTCGCCCACCGCGCTCGTGCGCGTCCGCGACGTGTCCCAGCCCGCCGAGCTCGCGGAGGCCGCCGAGGACCCCATCACCGAGGTCAACGCCGACGGCGAGATCACGGGCGAGGTCCACGTCGGCGTCGTCCGGGTCGCCGGGTCCGACGAGGACTCGGCGCTGACCGCCGACGCGCGGATCACGGGCGACCACCTCTCGGGCGCCCTGGGCGAGGGAGTCGTGGAACCCGCCGAGGCACCGTCCGACCCCGCCGCCATCGCCCTCGCCCGGTCCGGGGACAACCGCGTCTACGCGATGTTCACCGAGGACGGGGTGCGCCGCGACGTCGTCGTGCTCGACGGCGACCGGCAGGTGGTCGGCTTCCTCACCCGGCTCTGGCGCTCGCTGCGTCTGCGCGGCATCGAGGGACGCGCCGCCATCTCGCTCAAGGCCGTGGCCGAGCGCACCGCCCTCCTCGCCTACGCGGCGAGAGCCGCGGGCGTCCGGACGCCGCGCCTGCTCGGCGTCGCCGAGTCGGACGACTCGATGATCCTGGTCCAGGAGCACGCGGTGGGTGCCGTCTCGCTGCGCGACCTGCCCGACGACGAGGTCACCGACGCCGTCCTCACCGAGGCCTGGCACCAGATCCAGCTCGCGCACGACGCCGGGCTCTCGCACCGCGCGCTGACCTCCGACGTCATGCTCGTGAGCCGCGGCGAGCCGGGCCGCACCTCGACGCATCCCGCCGGGTCGGGACCGGGCACCGGGTCCGCAGCCGTCGACCTGAGCCCCCGGAGCGGCACGGAGATCCCCGACGACTCCGAGGTCAAGGTCTGGCTGACCGGCTGGGAGCAGGGCGACATCGCGTCCTCCGAGCTGTCGCGCCGCATGGACCTCACACAGATGGTCGCGCTCCTCGCGCTGCGCGTGGGTGCCGAGCGCGCCGTGGCCTCGGCCGTGAGCGTGCTGCCGGGCGAGGACATCGCGGCGATCGGCCCGTTGCTCCAGTCGATCGCGCTGCCCGTGAGCACCCGCGAGGAGATGCGCGCCAACAAGGAGCTCTTCAAGGACCTGCGCGCCGCGCTCGTCGAGCGGCTCCCCGAGACCGACGTCGAGCCCCAGCGCATCACGCGCTTCGGGGCGCGGACCATCATCACGCTGACCCTGACGATCGTCGCGGTGACCGTGGTCGTCACGACCATGAACTTCCAGCAGATCACCGCGGCGGTCTCCGAGGCCAACCCCTGGTGGGCGGTCGTCTCGTTCGCGCTGGGCGTCCTCACCTGGTTCGGCGCCGCCCTGACCTTCGTGGCCTTCTCGCCCGTCAAGCTGCCCATGATGCGGGCGACGCTGACCCAGATGGCCGGGTCGTTCGTGGCCCTCGCGGCCCCGGCCGGGATCGGGCCCGCGGCGCTCAACCTGCGCATGCTCACCAAGCGCGGCGTGTCGACGCCCATGGCCGTCGCGACCGTCGCCCTGGTGCAGGTGTCGCAGTTCGTCATCACGATCCTGCTGCTGGTGGTCCTGTCGATGACGGCCCGGTCGGGCGGACTCATCAAGCTGCCCTCGACCACGGTCCTGCTCGCCATCACCGGGGTGGCCCTCGCTGTCATCGCGACGCTGCTCGTCCCTGCGGTGCGGCGCTGGGTGATCGCCAAGATCCGGCCGACCGTCCAGCAGGTGTGGCCGCGTCTGTCCGAGATGCTCAGCCAGCCGGGCCGACTGGCCCTCGGCTTCGGCGGGAACATCGTCATGACCCTCGGCTACGTGCTCGCGTTCGACGCGGCCCTCGCGGCGTTCGGCCAGGAGCTCGCGCTCGTCGACGTGGCCGTGATCTACCTGGTCGGCAACGCGGCGGGCGCAGCCGTCCCGACACCCGGTGGCCTGGGTGCGATCGAGGGGGCGCTCATCGTCGGCCTGACGGCGGCCGGCATCCCGCCCGCGCTCGCCACGTCGGCGACGTTCCTCTTCCGCCTCGCGACCTACTGGGCCCGCATCCCGATCGGCTGGGGCGCCATGCGCTACCTGCAGCGCAAGGGCGACCTGTAGCAGCTGGTCGTCGGGCGGTAGCCGCTACCCCTGCAGCACCACCGCCGAGCCCTGGCCCCCGCCGCCGCACAGCGCCGCCGCGCCCACGGCGTCGCCGCCGAGCGCCGCGAGCCGCCGCGCGAGGTGACCCACGATCCGCGCTCCCGACGCCCCGATGGGGTGCCCGAGCGCGATGGCACCCCCGTTGGCGTCGACGATCGCGGGGTCGACGCCCAGGAGGTCCGTCGACGCGATGGCCACCGCGGCGAAGGCCTCGTTGATCTCGATCGCGGACAGCGTGTCGACCGCGAGGCCGGCGCGCCCGCAGGCCGCACGGATCGCGTTCGCGGGCTGCGCGTGCAGCGAGACGTCGGGCCCGGCGACGAGCGCGTGCCCCAGGAGGCGCGCGCCGGTCAGGCCCCGCCGTGCGGCCTCCTCGTCGCTCACGAGCACGAGGGCCGCGGCGCCGTCGGAGATCTGCGAGGCGTTCCCGGCCGTGATGGTGCCGTCCTCGCGGAAGGCGGGGCGCAGCCGCGCCAGGACCTCGACCGTGGTGTCGGCGCGCACGCCGTCGTCCGCGTCGACGAGCCGGCCGCCGCGCCCGGGCGTCTGGAAGGGCGCGATCTCGCCCCGCAAGAAGTCCGCGGCCGCGGCGGCCCGCGCGTGCGACGACGCCGCGAACGCGTCCTGCGCCTCCCGGCCGATCGCGAGCCCCTCGCCGTGCCGCTCGGTGCTGAGCCCCATCGACTCCCGCTCGAACGCGTCGCGCAGCCCGTCGTGCGCGAGCGTGTCCACGAGGGTCACGTCGCCGAACCTCTGGCCCGCGCGCGACCCGACCCAGGCGTGCGGCGCGAGACTCATGGACTCCTGCCCCACGGCCACGACGACGTGCGCCTCGCCCGCGGCGATCAGCCGGTGCGCCTGCACCACGGCCTCCATGCCGGACAGGCACACCGCGTTTAGCGTCATCGCGGGTACCGAGAAGGGCACGCCGGCGCCGACGGCGGCCTGCCGCGCCGGGTTCTGGCCGGCCCCGCCCTGGAGCACCTGGCCGGCGAGGACGAGCTCGACGTCGTCGGGCGTGAGCCTCGCGTCCGCGAGCGCAGCGCCCAGCGCGTGCGCTCCGAGGACCGCGGCCGGCACGGTCGCGAAGGCCCCGTTGAAGCGCACGAACGGGGTGCGCGCGTACCCCACGACGACGGTCATGACTCCTCCTGGTGTCCGGTGCGGGGCTGTGGGGGAACGGGAGCTCCGGCAGGGTCCCCCGGTTCTTCCAGCCCGACGACGTAGCTCGCCTCGGTCACGTCCCGCACCTCGTCGAGCGTCACGCCGGGCGCGACGGCGCGCAGCACGAGGTGACGACCTGGGTCGTCGGGACCGGGCAGGACGTCGAAGACCGCGCGGTCCGTGATGATCCGGTCCACCACGTCCTCGCCCGTGAGCGGCAGCGCGCACTCGTGCCGGAGCTTGGGCGACCCGTCACGCGCGACGTGGTCCATGAGCACGACGATCCGGGGCGTGCCCGCGACGAGGTCCATGGCCCCGCCCATGCCCTTGACCAGCCTGCCGGGCACGGTCCAGTTGGCCAGGTCCCCCGTCTCGGAGACCTCCAGGGCCCCGAGGATCGCGATGTCGACGTGACCGCCGCGGATCATGGCGAACGACGTCGCGGAGTCGAAGTAGCTCGCACCGGGCAGGGCCGTGACGGTCTGCTTGCCCGCGTTGATCAGGTCGGCGTCCTCGTCGCCCTCGACCGGGAACGGCCCGATGCCCAGCATCCCGTTCTCGCTCTGCAGCGTGATGGACACGCCGGGCGGCAGGTGGTTCGCGACGAGCGTGGGGATGCCTATCCCGAGGTTCACGTAGTCGCCGTCGTGCAGCTCGGCCGCGGCGATCGCGGCCATCTCGTCCCGGTCCCAGGGCATGTCAGGCGTCCTTTCCTGCGGTTGTCGGCGCACCGACCGCGATCGCGCGCGGCCGCACCGTGCGCTGCTCGATGTCCTTGACCCGTGGCCGCGCGGGCACGAGCCGGTCGACGAAGATCCCGGGCGTGACGACGACGTCGGGGTCGAGGGGCTCGTCCAGGAGGAGCTCGGCCTCGACCACCGTGAGGCGACCGGCGGTCGCGACGAGCGGGTTGAAGTTCCGGGCCGTGAACCGGTAGGTGAGGTTGCCGAAGGGGTCGGCGCGGTGCGCGTGCACCAGGGCCAGGTCCGCGACGATGCCGCGCTCCAGGACGTAACGGCGCCCGTCGAACTCCTCGACGGGCTTGCCCTCGGCGACCGGTGTCCCGACGCCCGTGGCGGTGTAGAACGCGGGGATGCCCGCGCCCCCCGCGCGCAGCCGCTCGGCGAGCGTGCCCTGCGGCACGAACTCGACCTCGAGGTCGCCGTCGAGGTACCGCTGCGCGAACAGCTTGTTCTCGCCCACGTAGGACGACAGGACCTTGTCGACCTGGTCGCTCTCGAGCAGCAGCCCGAGCCCCTTGCCGTCGACGCCCATGTTGTTGGACACCACGGTGAGCCCCCGCACGCCCGAGTCACGCACGGCCTCGATGAGGTCGGCCGGGATGCCGCACAGACCGAACCCGCCGACCGCGATCGTCATGCCGTCGTGCAGCAGGCCGTCGAGCGCGGTGGCCGCGTCGGGGAGGTGGGTGACACCGGGTGCGTGCGGGGTCTTCCCGGAGGCCGGGGAGCTCGCCGGCCGGGTTCCGTCGGTCGTCATGTCGGCCTGCTTCCTGTGCGGAGGGACTCGGGTGCTGAGCGGTCGGCGGCTGCGTCGGACGGTGTGGCCGCGGTGGCGATGTCGGCAGCACCGGCCAGGCGCGCCCGTCGCAGCACGACCTCGGCGTGCCGCAGCGAGGGGCCGTCGATCATCACGCCGTCGTGCACGAACACGCCGTCGTGGCCGGTGGCCGCGGCGAGCAGCGAACGGGCGGCCGCGACGGCACCCGGCGGGGGCGCGTACGCGGACCGGACGACCGGCACGTGCGAGGGGTGGATGCACGCGGTCGCGGCGAAGCCGACGGCTGCGGCGTCGAGCGCCTCGTCGCGCAGGCCGTCGAGGTCGTCGATCGCGAGGTGCACCGCGTCGATCGCGGCGACGCCCGCGGCCCCCGCGGCGAGCAGCACCGCGGAGCGGGCGGCGCGGGCGACGTCCCGGTAGGTCCCGTCGGGGAACCGGCTCGACGTCCCACCGAGCGACGCGACCAGGTCGTCGGCACCCCACATGAGGGCGACGACGCCGGGCCGACGGGCGAGCTCGGGCGCGGCCAGCACGCCCGCGGCCGTCTCGCACAGCGCGACGACGCGCAGCCCGCCCACGTCGAGCGGCAGCCGCTCGTCGGCCTTGGGGACCATGACGGTCCGGTAGGCGGTGCGGGCGAGCGCGGCCAGGTCGGCTGCGTGCTCCGGGGTCCCGACCGCGTTGACCCGCACGACGGTCAGCGCCGGGTCGAGGGGTTCGGCGAGGAGCGCGTCGCGCGCCGCGGCCTTGCGGTCCGGCGCGACGGCGTCCTCGAGGTCGAGGATCACGGCGTCGGCACGGTCCGCGGCCTTGCGGTAGCGGTCGGGCCGGTCGGCGGGGCAGAAGAGGAGCGCGGGCCCCAGGTCGAAGGTCGTCACGGCGCACCGCCCTCCTGCCCGACGACGACGCGCGCCACCGCGTCCGGCGCGCCTTGTGCGGCGGTCGTGGCGAGGGCCGCCTCGTGCGCCGGTCGCGTCCACACGAGCGTCGACCGCACGGCCCGCGCCACGAGCACGCCGTCCTGGTTGTGCCCCCGGTGCTCGAACGTCACGACCCCCTGCCCGGGTCGTGAGGCGGACGGCCGCTTCTCGAGCACCACGGTCGAGGAGTACAGGGTGTCGCCGTGGAACACCGGGTGCGGGAACGCGACCTCGGCGAACCCGAGGTTGGCGACGATCGTGCCCTGCGTGAGCTGCGCGACCGAGGCCCCGACGAGCGTCGAGAGCGTGAGCATCGAGTTCACGAGCCGCTGTCCGAAGGGCTGGTCGGCGGCCCACGCCGCGTCGAGGTGGAGCGACTGCGTGTTCATGGTCAGCGTCGTGAAGAGCACGTTGTCGGCCTCGGTCAGCGTGCGCCCCGGGCGGTGGACGTAGCGGACCTCCTCGTCGAGCTCGTCGTAGTAGAGCCCGCGCTGCACGATCTCCCGCATCCTGCACTCCTTCCTGCTGGTCTGGTGTGTGTCCCGGGTGCCGAGAACGAGGTTGCGGTCGTTCTGGGCAGGTTGCCAGCCTCGACCTCGTTCTCGGCACCCGGCCTAGGCCGTGAGGCCCAGCCCGCGCGCGATGATCATGAGCTGCACCTCGGACGTCCCCTCCCCGATCTCGAGCACCTTGGAGTCCCGGTAGTGGCGAGCCACCGGGTTCTCGTTCAGGAAGCCGTAGCCGCCGAAGATCTGCGCCGCGTCGCGCGCGTTCGCCATGGCCGCCTCGCTGCCCACGAGCTTCGCCATGGACGCCTCGACCTTGAACGGGACGTCGTTCGCGAGCTTCGAGGCCGCGTCGTAGTAGCAGAGCCGCGCCTGGTGGACGCGGGCCGCCATGCGCGAGAGCGTGAACGCGATGTGCTGGTTCGAGCCGATGTCGCGTCCGAAGACGTTGCGCGTCCGCGCGTACCGCAGCGCCTCCTCCAGGCACCCTTGGGCGGCGCCCGTGGCGAGCGCCGCGAACGCGATGCGCCCCTCGTCGAGGGCGTGCAGGAAGTTCGCGTACCCGCGGCCCAGCTCGCCCAGGAGGTTCGCGGTGGGGACCCGGACGTCCTCGAACGTCAGGGGGTGCGTGTCGGACGTGTGCCACCCGACCTTGTCGTACGCCGGCCCGACCGTGAACCCGGCCGTCCCGGACGGCACGAGGATCGACGACAGCTCCTTCTTCACCGTCCCGTCGGCGCGCACCTCCTCCGCCGTGACCGCGGTGACCGTGACGACGCTCGTGATGGGCGTCCCGGAGTTGGTGATGAACTGCTTGCTGCCGTCGATGACCCACACCCCGCCGCCGCCGTCCGGGCCGGGCTCGTGCCGCGCCGTCGTGCGGGTGGCGCCCGCGTCGGAGCCCGCCTCGGCCTCGGTCAGCCCGAACGCCGCGAGGGCCCGCCCCGTGACGAGGTCCGGCAACCACCGCTCGCGCTGCTCCGCGGTCCCGTGCCGCACGATCGGCATGATCCCGAGCCCCACACCGGCCTCCAGGGTCACCGCGATGCTCTGGTCGACGCGCGCGAGCGCCTCGACCGCGAGGCACAGCGACAGGTAGTCCTTGCCCTGGCCGCCGTGCTCCACGGGGAACGGCAGGCCGAAGAGCCCCAGGTCGCCCATCTCGCGGATGATGTCGAGCGGCAGGCGGCGCTCGGTGTCGTACGTGTACGCTGCGGGCGCGACGACGGTGTCCGCGAACTCGCGCACGGTGTCGCTGAGCTTGCGCTGCTCGTCGGTGAGCTCGGTGTTCATAACGCTCCTGGGGTGTGGGAGGGGACGGGGACGGCCGGGATGTCGGCCTGGGGGTGCTGCAGGATCGCGGACCCGTCGGCCGGGACGGGGGCGCCGTCGTCGGGCCGTGGTTCGACGCGGGCGACCACCTCGTCGCGCCGCACCAGGTCACCCGGGCGGGCCGTGAGCCGCACGACGCCCGCGTGCGGCGCCGTGAGCGGGTGCTCCATCTTCATGGCCTCGACCACGACGAGGACCGTGCCCGCGGCGACGCTCTCGCCGTCGGTGACGGCGACCGCGACGACCGTGCCGGGCATGCCCGCGCGGACGTCGGGGCTCAGGGGGGCGTCCGGTCGGTCGGACCCGTCAGGGCGGGCGGCGGCGCGTCGCGCGAGGCGCTCGGCGCGCGTCGGGACGGCGACCTGGACCACCCGGCCGTCGCGCGCGAGCCAGACGCTCCCGTCGGGGCCGGTCGCGAGGTGCACGGTCTCGCCCGTGCCGTCCACGACCAACCGCCACGCGTGCCCCGCGACCGGTGTCAGCGAGGCATGCCGGGGCTCGCCGTCGTCCACGTGCACGACGGCGTCTCTCGCGTCCCCCGTCACGGTCACCTCGTGAGGCTCGTCGGCCGGGGCGAGCAGCGCGACCCGGCGCGGGCGGGGCGCGGCGTTGAGCCGCCAGCCGTCGCCCACGCCCCACTGGCCGGTCGCGTGCGGCGTGGTGCCGCGAGCGTCCGACCCCGCGAGCGAGCACAGCGCGACCGCCACGAGGTCGCCCTCGGCCGCGGCCTCCGGCGGGACTCCGCCGTCCGCGACGAACCGCTCGATGAGCCCCGTGTCGAGGTCCCCCGCCCGGACGTCCGGGGACGCGAGGAGCGCCCGCAGGAAGCCGATGTTCGTGTCGACGCCCAGCACGACCGTCTCCCCGAGCAGGCGGTCGAGCCGGTCGAGCGCCTGGGCGCGGTCGGCGCCGTGCGCGACGGCCTTCGCGAGCAGCGGGTCGTAGTCTCCCCCGACGCGCAGCCCCTCGGCGAGGCTGCTGTCGAGACGCCACCCGGCGCCGTCGGGCTCGGTGAGCGCGAGGACCTCGCCCGTCGCGGGCAGGAAGCCGCGCGCCGGGGACTCGGCGTAGACGCGGGCCTCGACCGCGTGGCCCACCAGCACGACGTCCTCCTGCGCGAACCCCAGCGCCTCCCCCGCCGCGACGCGGAGCTGGGCCTCGACCAGGTCGAGGCCCGTGACCATCTCCGTCACGGGGTGCTCGACCTGCAGTCGCGTGTTCATCTCGATGAAGAAGAACGTCGCCGGGTCGTCGGCAGGCACGAGGAACTCGACCGTCCCGGCGCCCTCGTAGTCGACGCCGCGCGCGACCTCGCACGCGGCCTCCCCGATGCGGGCGCGCGTCGCGGCGTCGAGCAGCGGCGACGGCGCCTCCTCGACGACCTTCTGGTGGCGACGCTGGAGCGAGCACTCGCGCTCCCCCAGGTGCACGACGGCGCCGCGCGAGTCCGCGAGCACCTGCACCTCGATGTGGCGCGGTCGGGCGACCAGGCGCTCGACGAGCAGCGTGCCGTCGCCGAACGACCGGGTCGCGACGCGCCGGGCGCTCGCGAGCGCGGCCGGGAGGTCGTCGGCCGAGGTCACGACCTGCATGCCCTTGCCACCGCCGCCCGCCGAGGGCTTGACGAGCAGCGGGAAGCCGACGTCGCGCGCGGCCCGGGCGAGGGCCTCGTCGTCGAGCGCCGCGCCGGTCGCGGGGTCGCGTCCCGTGCTGCCCGGCACGACCGGGACGCCGCGCGCCGCGACGATCTCCTTGGCCGTGATCTTGTCGGCCATGGCCTCGAGCGCCGCGACACCGGGCCCGACGAACACGATGCCCGCGTCCGCGCAGGCCCGCGCGAGCTCGGGGTTCTCGGACAGGAAGCCGTAGCCGGGGTGGATCGCGTCGGCACCCGTCGCGCGGGCCGCGTCGATGATCGCGGGCACGCTCAGGTACGACCCCGTCGCGGCGGCCGGGCCGATGCGTACCGCGACGTCGGCGAGGGACACGTGGCGCGCGCCGGCGTCGGCGTCGCTGTGGACCGCGACCGAGCGGATGCCGAGGCGGCGCAGCGTGCCGATGATGCGGCACGCGATCTCGCCACGGTTGGCGACGAGGACGGTGCCGAAGGGGCGCGAGCCCGGGGTGGGGGTGCGCGGCGGGAGCATGGCCCTCACATCCTGAAGAGCCCGAAGCGCGGGCCCTCGGTCGGTGCCAACGGTGTGCGGGCGCACACGTCGAGCGCGAGCCCCAGCACGCGGCGCGTGTCAGCAGGGTCGATGACGCCGTCGTCCCAGAGCCGGGCCGTGGCGTAGTACGGGTCGCCCTGCTCCTCGTAGCGCGAGCGGATGTCCTCGCGGAAGGCGGCCTCGTCGTCGGGCGCCCACTGCTCGCCGCGCGCCGCGAGCTGGTCGGCCTTGACCGTCGCGAGCACCGACGCGGCCTGCGGGCCGCCCATGACCGAGATCCGGCTCGCGGGCCACGACCACAGGAAGCGCGGCGAGTACGCGCGCCCGCACATCGAGTAGTTGCCCGCCCCGAACGACCCGCCGACCACGACCGTCAGCTTGGGCACGCGCGTCGTCGCGACGGCCGTGACCATCTTGGCGCCGTCCTTGGCGATGCCCCCGGCCTCGGCGTCGGTGCCGACCATGAACCCCGAGATGTTCTGCAGGAACACGAGCGGGATGCCGCGCTGGTCGCACAGCTCGACGAAGTGCGCACCCTTGAGCGCCGACGGGCTGAACAGGACCCCGTTGTTCGCGACGATCCCCACGGGGTGTCCGTGCAGGTGCGCGAACCCGGTGACCAGGGTGTCGCCGTACTCGCGCTTGAACTCGTGGAACACGCTGCCGTCGACGAGCCGCGCGACGATCTCGCGCGCGTCGTAGGGCGCCTGGACGTCGACCGGCACCGCGCCGTACAGGCTCTCGCCGGGGCCGCCCGGGTCGTCCTGCCCGACGACCGGCGGGGCGCTCTCGTGGACCGCCCACGCGGGCGCCGGGTCGGGCGGGAGCGTCGAGACGATGCGGCGCACGATCGCGAGCGCGTGCTCGTCGTCCTCCGCCAGGTGGTCGGTGACGCCCGAGCGGCGCGCGTGCAGGTCTCCGCCACCCAGCTCCTCGGCCGTGACGACCTCACCGATCGCGGCCTTCACGAGCGGGGGGCCGCCGAGGAAGATCGTGCCCTGGTTCCGCACGATCACCGTCTCGTCGCTCATCGCGGGCACGTACGCGCCGCCCGCGGTGCACGAGCCCAGGACCGCCGCGATCTGCGGGACGCCCGCGGCCGAGAGCCGGGCCTGGTGGTAGAAGATGCGGCCGAAGTGGTCGCGGTCGGGGAAGACCTCGGCCTGGAGCGGCAGGAACGCGCCGCCCGAGTCGACGAGGTAGATGCACGGCAGCCGGTCCTCGAGCGCGATCTCCTGGGCCCGCAGGTGCTTCTTGACCGTGAGCGGGTGGTACGTGCCGCCCTTGACCGTCGCGTCGTTGCACACGACCAGGACCTGGCGCCCCTCGACGACCCCGATCCCCGCGATCACGCCCGCCCCGGGCCACTCGCCGCCCAGCATCCCCTCGGCCGCGAGCGGTGCGATCTCCAGGAACGGGCTGCCCTCGTCGAGCAGGTGCTCGACGCGCTCACGCGGCAGCAGCTTGCCGCGCGCGACGTGCCGGGCCCGCGACGGCTCGGGGCCGCCGAGCGCGGCGCGGGCCGTGCGCTCGCGCAGCCCGGCGACGAGCGAACGCTGCGCCACGTCGTTGGCACGGGCGTCCGCAGAGAACGGGTCGACCGTCGTCCCCAGGACGTCGCCGACGCCTGGGGAGCGCGTGGTCGGCAGGGTCGCGGTCACGAGGGCGCCCCCGTCCGGGACGGACCCTGGTCGCCGGGGGTGCCGGGGTCGCCGGAGTCGCCCACCAGGAGCAGCGCGAGCGCCGGGTCCGCGAGCAGCGCCCCGAGCTCGGAAAGGAAACGGGCGCCCTGCTCGCCGTCGACCACGCGGTGGTCGAACGACAGGCTCAGCGTCACCACGTCGCGCAGCGCGACCTGTCCCTCGTGCTCCCAGGGGCGCTTCCGCACGGCCCCGACGCCCAGGATCGCGGCCTCCCCCGGGACCAGGATCGGCGTCCCGGCGTCGACGCCGAACACCCCGACGTTGGTGATCGTGATGGTCCCGCCCGTGAGCCGCTCGGGCGCGGTGCGCCCGCTGCGGGCCGTCGCGGTGAGGTCCGCGAGCGCCTGCGCCAGCCCCGTGAGCCCGAGCGTGTGCGCGTCGGGCACGTGGGGCACGACGAGCCCGCGCTCGGTCGCGACCGCCGTCCCCAGGTGGACGCGCGGGCTGTGGACGATCTCCGCGCCCCCGTCGGGCAGGTCCTCCCACCGGCTGTTGAGCGAGGGGTGCCGCGGCAGCACGACGCACAGCGCGCGAGCGACGAGCGCCAGGACCGTGATCCTGGTCCCGCGGGCGAGCGGGTGGGTCCGCAGGCGGTCGAGGAGCTCGGTGCTGGGCGTGACGTCGACCGTGAGGAACACGGTCGCGTGGGGAGCGGTGAACGCGCTCGCGACCATCGCGGCGGCGGTGTGCTTGCGCACGCCGCGCACGGGGGTGCGGGTCTCACCGTTGTCCGCCCGGCCCGACGACGCCGCTCCCCTCATGTCGTCCGGCTCGGCCGGCGCGGCGCTCGTTCCGGGCAGCGGGAACCCGCCCGCGCGCCGGGAGGCCGCGCGGGCCAGCCCGGACTGACCGAGGATGTCGCGCAGCGAGGTCGGTGAGTGGCGGCCCGTGGTCCGGGGCGTGGGCTCGTCGGCAGCGGCAGCGTCCTCGTCGTCGTCGTCCCACTCGTCGGGCGGGCCCGCGGTGCCGAAGCCTCGGGACGCCGGCCCCCTCGACGCGTCGCTAGGGAGACCGTGGACGCCGTTGCGCTCCCGACCCGTGCCCGCACGTCGCCCGGCCACCGCGCCCTGTCCCGTCCCGGCTGCGGTCCCCTCGCGGGACCCGGCCTGCGCAGAGCTCACCGCCGCGAGGACGTCCTCGCGGGTCACGAGCCCGCGAGCGCCGGTCCCGACGATCCGTTCGAGGTGGACCCCGAGCTGCTTGGCCAGCCGGCGCACGGGCGGAGTCGAGCGTGGTCGCTCGATGAGGGGCATACCGGTACTCGAGCCCGCTGCCGCGCTCGCACCAGCCCCCGCCCCCGGGCCGGCACCGGCTCCGGCTCCGGCACCGGCTCCGGCCATGTCGTCGTCGGAAAGCTGCCCGTGCTCGACCCCGTCCGCCGAGATGCGGCCATCTGGGGTGCTGACCCTGTTCTCGACCCCAGTTGGACGCATCTCGGCAGCGGCCGGAGCCGGGGACCGGCGTGCTCGCCTCGTGGGTCGGCCCGCTCGTTCCGGTCGCGCACCGTACCCGACGAGGTTCGGCTGGGGCGCCTCCTCGGCCGCGTCCTGGCCGCCGTGGGCCGCGAGACCGCCGGGCGTGGCGCCGTCGGGCGTGGAGACCACGGCGGACGGGGACGCCGGCGAACGATCGGTGGTGACGCCGTCAGGCGACCCGTTCCCGGCACCGCCGGCCGTACGAGCGCCGCCGGCCGACCGCCCGGCGGCGGGCACTGCGCCCGGCGCCCCCGCCTCGTCCGGGACCTCGAACGTGACGAGCGGCTCCCCCACGTTGACCGTCTGCCCCGGCTCGGCGTGCAGGACCGTGACGACGCCCGCGTATGGCGACGGGAGGTCGACCAGCGCCTTGGCCGTCTCGACCTCCGCGATGACCTGGTTGAGCTCGACCCGGTCGCCCGCGGCGACGCGCCAGCTCACCAGGTCGGACTCGGTGAGGCCCTCGCCGAGGTCGGGCAGGAGGAACTCGCGCGTGGCCATCACCGTCCCACCCCCTCGAAGGCTGCGTACTCCGACGACGCGTACGCCCCGCGCCCCAGGACGCGGTCCACGCCGTCGAGGATCCGGTCCAGGTCCGGGACCTGGTGCTGCTCGGCCTTGGCCGGGGGGTACGGGACGTCGTGCCCCGTGACGCGCACCGGCGCGGCCTCGAGGTGGTCGAAGCAGCGCTCGGTCGCCGCGGCCGCGACCTCGGCGCCCAGGCCTGCCTGGTGCGGGGCCTCGTGCGTGACGACCAGCCGACCCGTCTTGCGGACCGACGCCGCGACCGTCGCGTGGTCGATCGGCGAGAGCGAACGCAGGTCCACGACCTCGATCGAGACGCCCTCGTCGGCGGCCGCGACCGCGGCGTCCCGGGCCGTCGTCACGAGCGACCCGAACGTCACCAGGGTGACGTCGGACCCGGGCACGACGACGCGCGCCGCGTCCATGGGGTCGGCCGAGCGCAGGTCCGCCGCCTCGTTGACCTCGCCCTTGAGGTGGTAGCGCCGCTTGGGCTCGAAGAAGACGACCGGGTCGTCGCACGCGATGGCCTGCTGGAGCACGGTGTACGCGTCCTGCGGGTCGGAGACGGTCACGACGCGCAGGCCCGCGGTGTGCGCGAAGTACGCCTCGGGCGACTCCGAGTGGTGCTCGGCCGCCCCCAGGCCGCCGCCCACAGGGATGCGGATCGTGATCGGCAGGCGCACCGCGCCGCCCGTGCGGGCGTGCATCTTGGCGAGCTGGGACACGATCTGGTCGAACGCGACGTACACGAACCCGTCGAACTGGATCTCGCACACGGGTCGGTAGCCGCGGTACGCGAGCCCCACGGCCGTGCCGAGGATGCCCGACTCCGCGAGCGGCGTGTCGAGCACGCGACGGGGGCCGAACTCGGTCTGGAGGCCGTCCGTGACCCGGTACACGCCGCCGAGGCGGCCGACGTCCTCCCCCATGACGACGACCTTGTCGTCGGTCGCGAGCGAGCGGCGCAGGCCTGCGTTGAGGGCCTTGGCGAGCGTCAGCGTGGTCATCGGGCACCGTCCTTCACGTGGGAGGCGTCGGCGGCGCTGGCGCCGTGGGGCTCTGGGGAGTCGGCGAAACCCTCCAGGTACTGCGCGTACGCGGCACGCTCGGCCGCGAGCGCCGCGTGCGGCTCGGCGTACACGTGGTCGAAGATCGAGAGCGCCGACGGGTCCTCCAGCCCGATGCACCCGGCGCGCAGCTCGGCCGCGGCCCGGTCGGCGGCACCCTGGACGCGCGTCTCCTCGTCCTCGGTCAGCAGGCCGCGGTCCGTGAGGTAGGCCCGGTAGCGGGAGATCGGGTCGCGCCCGGTCCACGTCTCGAGCTCAGCGGGGTCGCGGTACCGCGTGGGGTCGTCGGCCGTGGTGTGCGGACCCATGCGGTAGGTCACGGCCTCGATGAACGTGGGACCACCGCCCGTGCGGGCCCGGTCGAGAGCCTCGAGGGTCACGGCGTGCACCGCGAGGACGTCGTTCCCGTCGACGCGCACGCCCGGGAGACCGAAGCCCGCGGCGCGGTCCACGAGCGGCACGGGCGACTGGAGCGCCACGGGCTCGGAGATGGCCCACTGGTTGTTCTGGCACAGGAACACCACGGGCGACCGGTAGGTCGCCGCGAACACGAACGCCTCGTTGACGTCGCCCTGGCTCATGGCCCCGTCGCCCAGGTAGGCGACCGCGACGGCGTCGGCCCCGTCGTTCTGGATGCCCATCGCGTAGCCCGTCGCGTGCAACGTCTGCGCGCCGATGATGACCTGCGGCGTCGCCATGTTCACGGCGTACGGGTCCCAGCCCGACGCCGTCACGCCGCGCCACACCCGCACGAGGTCCACGAGGGCGACTCCCCGCGTGTACGCCACGGCGTGCTCGCGGTAGCTCGAGAACACGAAGTCGTCGGCACGCAACGCCCGGCCCGAGCCGATCTGCGCGGCCTCCTGCCCCAGCAGCGGGGGCCACAGCGCGAGCTCGCCCTGCCGCTGGAGAGCCGTGGCCTCGGCGTCGATCCGACGCACCACGACCATGTCCTCGTACAGTCGAAGGGCCGACGCGGGGTCTGCGTCGAGTCCTTCCAGCCACCGGTCCTGCTCCGCCGATCCGTGGCGTGCACCGGCCTCGTCGAGCACCTGGACGACGTCCTGTGTCGTCCGCGGCTCGACACGGCTGTCCACCTTGCTGGGCGTCATCGCGTCACCTCGCGTCTGCTCCCGTGCTCGTCGTCGAGCACCCCGCCGCTCACCGTCGAGCACCGGATACCGCGAACGTAACCCCACCCCGCACATGGCTCCAGTCATCGCGAGAAGGCTGCGCGTTCTGCTCCCGGATGTCGGGCTAGGCTGAACACTGTGCGCAGCTACGATGCCGTCGACCTCGATCTCCTCGTCGCGCTCGCGAAGGACCCGCGCGGCACGATCGTCGCGCTGGCCGAGCGCCTGCGGCTCTCCCGGAACACGGTGCACGCACGCATGGCCCACCTCGAGGAGGCCGGGGCATTCCTCGACTTCGACCGGCGCATCAGCCCGGAGTTCCTGGGCCACCCCCTGACCGCGTTCATCGAGGTCGAGGTCAAGCAGAAGGAGCTCAGCCGCATCGTGGCGACGCTCGCAGAGATCCCCGAGGTGCTCCAGGCGCACGGGCGCAGCGGCACCTCCGACCTGCGGGTGCTGGTCGCGTGCCGCACCACGGACCACCTGTTCCGCATCGACGCGGCGATCCTCGCGATCGACGGGGTCGAGCGCACCGAGACGTCGCTCTCGATGGGAGAGCTCATCCCGTACCGGGTGCGGCCCCTGATCGAGCGGGCACGCAAGACCCTCTAGGACTGGCACCCGCCGGACGGGGCCCAGCCGCGAGACGGGTGGTCCTGCACGAGACGGGTGCCTACGCCACCGACGCGAGCACCCGTCTCGTGCCGAACCACCCGTCTCGCGCGGTGGCCCCCTACCGCAGGTCGCGCAGGTACGCCGCAGCGCCGTCGAACGCGGCCATGCGCCGCTCGTAGTACACCGCGATGATGAGGAGCAGCCCGCCCGCGGCCGTCAGGGTGAGCATCCACGGCCCGGCCGAGATGGCCGTGCCGAGCTGGCTCACGAACACCACGAGGATCTCGATCGGCAGCACCACGACGCCCAGCACGAACGGTGCGGCGAGGTGGAACCTCGTCCCGATCAGCACGGCAGCCAGGGCGAGCCCGATCACGAGCACGGCCCGCCACGTGCGGGCGTCGGTGTAGGTCGCGAGGACCGACGGACCGAGCGTCGCCGCGATACCCGCAGCGAGGGTGCGCCACGACCCGGCGTACCCGACGGGCCAGTCGGCGAGCCGGGGCCAGGTCACGGCTGACGCCGCGCCCGGCACAACCGCCGCGCCCGGCACGCCCGGCGCGCCCGCCGCGCCCGGCACCGCACCGGCAGACCCGCCGGCCACCGAGCCCGCTTCCCCCGCTCGGGCGGCGGCCCGCGTCATCGCCGCGAACGCCAGGTAGCCCGCGACGAGCAGCCCCGCGCCGAGCGGCAGCGAGAAGACCTCGACGCGCAGCTCGCGCGGTCTCCACGCCCCGATCGCGGCCGTGAGCGCGAGGAGCCACACGAACCACGTGGGCGGCCACCGCAGGTCCTCGCGCCGCCCGGCCGCCACGGCCCGGCGCACGGTGTGCACCACGAGCACGAGCAGCGCGACCTCGACGAGCCATGCGAGGACGATCACGGTCCAGCTCTCGCCCACGGCCCCGACCGGCCCGACGCCGGCGAGCACCAGCGCGGGCGCGGCCCACCACCGGCGAAGGGCCGGGTCGAGCGCGGGAGGAGCGGCGCCGTCGGGCCCCTCGCCCCCTCGGGGGGTACCGCCCCAGGGCGCGACGGCCGCGACGAGGCGGTCGCCCGCGAGCGCCGCGAGCGCGGCCCCCGCCGCGGACCAGGCGAGCGCGACGAGGTAGACGCGGGTCGGGTCGGCCGCCCCCGCCTGCTGGACCGACTGGAGCGCCGCGACGAGCCCCGCGACGGACGCGAGGATCGCCGCCAGGGCGAGCTGCGACGCCGCGCCCGCCGCCCAGGCCTCGCTCACGCGGGTGCCGCGCGCCGCGAGACGCCGGGCCGTCTCGCCGCCCGCGACGAGGACCAGGCCCAGCGCGAGGACCGCGGGGTTGCGCCACGCGACGTCCTGCGGGACGAGGATCGACACGAGCAGCGACGGCAGGACGAGCAGCCCGAGCCCGCACCCGGCCAGACGCCCGCCGACGGGCGAGCGCCGGGCGGCCAGCATCCCGCCGACGACCACGGCCGCGAGCGCGGGCGGCGCCGTGTACGCCTCGACGAGCCCGACGTCGAGCAGGGCGAGCAACGACCACAGGGCGCCGACCCACAGCCCGCCCGCGACCCACCACGCCCAGCGGCGGTCCGGGCGTCCGGCGACGACCGCGGCCCCCGTGCCGAGGACGAGGAGCACGATCGCCGTGGTCTCAGGGCCCGCCGCGACGCGCACCAGGGCGAGCACGACCGTGAGGGACGCGGTCACGAGCACGCTCACCTCGACCGCGCGTCCCGCGTCGAGCACGTGCCGGTCGGGGAGGCCGCGCACGGTCAGGTACGCCTGGGCGGACGGGACACCGACCACGGCCGCGGCGGTCAGGATCGCGACGAGCGGCAGCACCACGGGCGACGCGCTGCCGGGCACGAGCTCGGCGCCGAGGCAGACCAGGACGACCGACGCCGTCGGGAGCAGGAGGCCTGCCGCGGCCACGCGGACCGCTCGCGCCATCTCGGACCGCCGGGTCAGGACGAGCACACCCTCGAGCGCGAGCATGGTCGCCGCGGCGGCGGCGGACCACCAGCTGCGCTCGTCGAGCACGGTCGCGACGCCCAGCAGGAAGGGCACCGACGTCGTGACGAGCACGGCCCACCACGACGGCTGCCCGACCGCGCGGACCCGGGTGACGACGATCGCGACGACCGAGGCCGTGACCGACACGACCGCGACGGCCTCGGTCGTGCCGAGGCCCGCCCAGCCGAGCGTCGTCCCGAGGACCAGCAGCGCGTACGCGTAGCCCACCCCCACGAGGAACGGGTGCGCCAGGGCGGGCACCACGCGGCGAGCGACCAGCAGCAAGGCGAGCACGACGGCGCCGCTCAGCACCACGGTCGGGCGCGCCGCCCAGGACACGATGGCCGCGAGCCCCGTCGCGACGAATCCGCCCGTGAGGGCGGCCGCGGTCCAGGCGCCCAGGGGCCACGGGGCGCGTGGTGCCGAGGCCGGCGTCGCCGGGGCCGGGGACGGGGCCGGCGTCGCCGGGGCCGGGGACGGGGCCGGGGACGGGACGACCGGCTCGCCGGTGGCGGGCCCACCACGGCGCGCCCGGGCGAACCGGCCCGCACCCACGAAGAGTGCGAGCGCCAGGACAGCGAGGGCCGCGAAGCTCGTGACCGCCGCCCAGGCCGGGTACAGCGCCACCCCCAGGGCGAGGACCAGCGCGACCCACGGTGCGGCCTCCCCCGCGGCGAGCACGAGCCCGCTCCGGGCAGGTGCCGACGGCGAGGTCGCCGAGCCGACCGCCGAACCGGCCGCAGGGCCGCAGGTCGCGGCCGTCGACTCCGCCGTCCCCAGGTCCAGGCGGCCGACGCCGAGCATCGCGAGCAGGAGCGCCGCGACGCCGACGAGCGCAGCCGTGGTCGCGGCGTCGTCGAGCGTCCCGGCCACGGCGAGGCGGTCCGTCGTGAACGACCACGTGGTGCCGGTCGGCCGGATCGTCGAGACCGACACGAGCGGGCCCGTCAGCCCGTACGCGGTCGCGGGCAGCGCGGCGAGCCCGAGCACCGCCGACCCGCCGGCCACGAGCGCGGAGCGGGTCCGACCGTCGGCCCGGACCCACGTCGCGACGCCGACCAGGACGGTCCCCGCGAGCAGCGCGGCGACCGGCACGGTCGCCAGCCACACCGGATGGGAGCCGACGCCGAGGAGCGCCCCCGCGAGGACCGTCGCCCCTCCCGTGGCCCACCACCACACGCGCTGCCCGGTGGACCGGGCCAGCACGCAGGCCGTGCCCGCGGCGAGGAGCACGAGCGCCGCCGCGCCGCTCCAGCCCGGGACGCCCGGGAGCGGAGGCACGAGCAGCGCCAGGACGACGGCCGTGGGGAACGCGAGGAAGCGCGCGACCTCGAGCACGGTCTGCTCGAGGGTCAGCGGCGAGCCGAGCCGCTCGCGGGACCACCGCAGGACGGGCAGGTCGAGCACGGTGACGAGCGAGGCGGCCAGGAGGGCGACCGAGAACGCGGCGAAGGTCGAGGCGCTCAGGCCGTGGAACGTGCCCGCGAGGATCACGGGCACGACCAGGCTGAGGATCAGCCCGGCCGCGACCCAGGCCCGCACCCGGACCCGGAGCCCGGCCGCAAGGAGCCCGACGACCACCAGGAGCAGCAGGAGGCCGCGCACGAGCGCGGGGTCCGCGCCGCCAAGCGGGCGTGCGCTGAGGAAGAGCTCGATGTCGACGAGCAGCAGCACGACGCCGAGCGTGCCGATCGACTCTGCCGACGCGGCCATCCCGCGCGTCCGCAGGAACGCGGCCGTCGCGAGCGCGAGAAGCGTCACGACGCCCGTGACGAGCGCACGCACCGCGAGGTCGTCGGCGAGCGTGAAGAAGACGAACACGATCGTGGCGACCGCGAGGAGGCCCGCTCCGGCGCTCGCGAGGATGGGCTGGAGCCCGAGGCTCGACCGCGCAGGGGCGGGGTTCGCAGCACCGCCCGCTGGGCGCGGGGCCACGGGGCGCGGTGAAGCGGGGCGCGGGCCGCCGGTGTGCACGGGCGTCAGGGGGCGCGGGGCCACGGGGCGCGGTGAAGCGGGGCGCGGTGAAGCGGGGCGCGTCACGTCGGCCGACCGCAGCGCGCGCAGCGCCGAGGCACGTCGCTCGAGCGCGAAGGCCGCCTCACGCGACGTCCTCAGCACCTCGACCGCCCACGGGCCCGTCAGGACCAGGCCGCAGTCGCCGCAGCGGGTCGACGTCAGGTCGGCTCCGCAGCCCGGGCAGGCGTGCTGGTCACGAAGCCGCGTCGTCGCGACCTCGACCCACTGTTCGCTCATGCGCACATCATGGCGAACTCCCAGGGTCGCCCACAGGGCCGACCCGTGGGGTGTCGGTGCGGATCAGGTGAAGGGCGTGCTCCGGGCCAGCTCCTGGGCCGGTCCGGCAGGCTCGGCGGGCACCCGGGACGGGGCAGGTCCGGTCGGCACGGTCACGGCCGCGATGGCCGTGGTGAGCGGGATCGCGAGCACGAGCCCGATCGACCCGACGAGCGTCCGGACGACCTCCTCCGCGATCTCCCCCGACGTGAGGTTCACGCCGAGCGCCTGGTCGGACAGCCAGACGGCCATGAGCAGCGGCAGGGCCGCTCCGACGTAGGCGAACGCGATGGTGTAGACCGTCGACGCGATGTGGTCGCGCCCGATCCGCATGGCCCGCGTGAAGAGCTCGCGCCGCGACGCCCAGGGCGCGAGCGCGCGCAGCTCCCAGACGGTCGAGGCCTGCGTGATCGTCACGTCGTTGAGCACGCCCATGCCCGCGAGGACGATCCCGCAGATCGCGATGCCCTGCAGGTCGATCGCGGGGGCGTAGGACGGGAGCCACAGAGACTCCTCGGACGTGAGCCCGGTGATGTGCGAGGTCGAGGCGCCCCACCAGGCGAGGACCGCGGTCAGGACGAGCCCGACGAGGGTCCCGACCATCGCGGTCGACGTCCGGGCCGTGAACCCGTGGGCCACGTAGAGCACGACGAACATGACGGCCGACGACGTCACGAGCGCCACGTACAGGGTGTTCTGGCCCGAGAGGAGCGCGGGCAGCGTGAACTGACCGATCGTCACGAGGGCGACGACGAGTCCCGCGAGCGCCGCCAGTCCTCGCAGCCGGGCGACCGCGAGCACGAGCGCGGCGTAGGCGATCGCGAGCACGGCGATCGGGATCCCGCGTTCGAAGTCGAGGAAGGCGTAGGGGGTGCTGCCGTCGCCCTCGGCCTGGGAGATGTAGAGCATCCTGAGACGGTCGCCGACCTCGAAGCCGTGGTGGACGTACTCGGGCGGGGCCACGACCTCGGTCTGCGTGCCGTCGTCGAGGCGCACGGGCACGAGCCCGGTCTCGACCTCGGCCTCCCCCGTCACGACCCCGCGCACCACGTGGGTGCCCTGGGCCGTGAACGGGATCTGGTCGGGCAGGTCGGCCGCGCGGGGCCAGAGCGCGACGAGCCCGATGATCGTCAGGAGCAGTGCCGGGACCAGGATCGCCGCGAGCACGACCCTGACCCGTCGCGTCGCGGGCAGCGCCGGGCCGCTCCCGTGGGAGTGCCCGTGGTGGTGGTGGCTCATGGCGCCCTTCGGCTCGGCTGGTCGGGCGCACGCCCAGGACCCACCCACCCTAGAGAATGAGAACGGTTATCGCTGCAAGCGACGCGCCGCGCCCCCGCTCCCCACGGACGACAGAGGCCCGGGTGACCGACGTCGTCGGGCACCCGGGCCTCTGCACGGGTGCGGGGCCACGGCCCCGCGGTGCGGCACGCCTCAGCGCGCCGCGAAGATCACTTGGTGACGGCCTTCTTCAGGAGGCTGCCGGCGCTGATCTTGACACCGAAGCCAGCGGGGATCTGGATCTCCTCGCCGGTGCGGGGGTTGCGGCCCGTGCGAGCGGCACGCTCGACGCGCTCGACGGAGAGAAGGCCGGTGACCTTGACGGCCTCGCCCTTGCCGAGCGACTCGACGAGGACTTCCTGGAACGCGTTGAGGGCGTTCTCGGCCTGAGCCTTGGTGAGGTCGGACTTTGCGGCGATGGCCGAGACGAGCTCAGACTTGTTGAGCGACATGCGGATCCCTTCATCGGTTCACGCCCCGCAGTGGGCACCACGGGACGTTGAGGTCTCAGTTTGCCAGCCCTGAGGCGGGACTTCGTGGACAACACTAAGGAATCTACGGGGTTCTGCGCGCGTTTCCGCGCCGAAACGGTTCCTCTGAGCGCAGAATCTTGTCCGATCCGCGCCGAATGTGACCTACTGGGCGCGTCCTGACCTCCTCCGCGTGCCCTCCCCGACGTGCGACGAGCCGTCCACCCCGCAGGGTGGACGGCTCGTCGAGGGCCTCGGCGCGTCGGCCGGGCGAAGGGCGGGATCAGCGACCGTCGCTCTTCGCCGCGCCACCCGTGGCGCCCTTGCCGTACCGCTGACGGAACTTCTCGACACGTCCGGCGGTGTCCACGACGCGCGCGGTGCCCGTGTAGAACGGGTGGCTCGCGCTCGAGATGTCGACGTCGACCACCGGGTAGGTGTTGCCGTCCGTCCACTCGATCGTCTTGTCCGGGCGCCCAGGACCGGACGCCGAGCCGCCGGCGAGCGTGGACCTGGTCAGGAAGGCGAAGTCGGCCGAGATGTCGCGGAACACGACCGGCCCGTACTCGGGGTGGATGTCCTTCTTCATGGGTGCTCCTCTACGTGTCTCGACTACCAGCTGGACTTGGTGACGCCCGGGAGCTCGCCGCGGTGCGCCATGTCGCGCAGCCTGATGCGGGAGAGCCCGAAGCGCCGGTTGTACGCGCGCGGACGGCCGTCGACGACGTCGCGGTTGCGCAGGCGGGTCGCGCTCGCGTCGCGGGGCTGCTTGCGCAGCTCGGTCACGGCGGCCTCCTTGTCGGCGTCCGAGGCGCTGGGCGACGCGATGATCTTCTTGAGCTCGGCGCGCCTCTCGGCGTACCGGGCGACGATCACCTCGCGCTGCTCGTTGCGCGCGATCTTGGACTTCTTGGCCATGCGGCTCCCCTTACCGTTCCTCACGGAACGCGACGTGTCGTCGCGCCACCGGGTCGTACTTGAGCAGGGTCAGCCGGTCCGGGTCGTTGCGGCGGTTCTTGCGGGTCACGTAGGTGTACCCGGTCCCTGCGGTCGAACGCATCCTGACCACGGGGCGCAGCTCGGTGCGTGCTGCCATCAGACCTTCTCCCCTCGAGCGATGATTCCGGCGACGACCGCGTCGATCACTCGACGGTCGATCGTCCTGATCCCCTGGGCGCTCACTCTCAGCCTGACATGCCGGCCCAGGGACGGCACCCAGTGACGCTTGTGCTGGACGTGGGGCTCGACACGACGCCGGGTCCGCACGTGCGAGTGCGAGATCGAGCGGCCGAACCCCGGCGAGGCGCCGAGCACCTGGCAGACGGCGGACATGACGGACTTCCCTTCGGTGGGTCGCAGAGACCCGACACTAGTTATTGAGAACCGTTCTCGTCAAGAGCTGTGCTCTCGACTGATGAGAACCGTTCTCTGTAGAGGTGGAGCGTCCGCATGCCCGCAGATATTCCCGGCCCCCCGCACGTCCGGGACCCGTGTCCCGCTCAGCGCGCTCGCCCCGGTCGACCCCGTGCTGCGCGACGCGGGTCCCAGGACGCCCCGGGACTCGTGAAGAGTCCCGGGGCGTCCGGGTCGAGCGCCCCCCTCAGAGGAGGACCCGAGCGGCTAGCGGCAGCTCGTGGCCTCGAACTGCCTCTCGGTCGTGGTCGAGACCTCCTTGCCGTCGACCGTGGCGGTCGCGGTGAACGTCACCGTTCCCGCCTCGATCGCCTCGCTGCGGGAGTTGAACTTCTGGCTCGCGCTCTTGCCGGGCTGGACGTTGTTGAAGGTCTTGGTGCCGTAGGGCGTCGTGACCACCACGTCGACCGGGAAGGCCTCCTCGTTGACCGCGCGCGCCGTGACCTGGGCGCGAGCGCCCGTGCACTGCGAGGTGGCCGTCGTGGTGACCTCGAGCTCGGGCTCGGGCTCCGGGTCGACCGGGTCGGCGCAGGACACCTTGGCGGAGCCCCAGTCGGCGTGGTCGTTGCCGTTGCCGTCGCCGCCGTCCCCGACGACCAGGTCGAGGTAACGGACCCCCGTGACGGGCACGTTGAGGTCGACGGTCTTGCCGCCGCCCCTGAGCACCTCGGTCTGGGCGAGCTGCGTGCCGTCACCGAGGACCGTGAACTGCACGGAACCCTTGGTCGCCTGGACGTCGTCGACGCCCACGGTGGCCGTGAAGGCCTCGCACTGCGCGGCGAGGAAGACCCGGACGGTCGAGCTCGCGTGCGTGCCCAGCCCCTTCTCGTGGACGACGCCGCGCAGCGTGAGCGGCTTGCCGTCCTTCTCGCCCTGCTCGCCGTTGGACAGGTCGCGCTCGACCGGTCCCCACCCGTTGGTCGTCGAGACGAACGGCAGGTCGCTGACCCAGTTCTCGCCGCCGTTCGGCGGCACGACGACCCACACCGACTGGCCGGCCTCGACCGACCGCTCGCCGACGGGCGCAGCCGTGGTCGTGTACGAGCCGCCCGAGGTGAGCGTGTAGGCGTCGGCCGTGATCTTGCCGTGCGGGGTGACCTGCCACGTCGTGGTCAGGACGCCGCCGGCCGGCAGCGTGGCCGCGGTCGAGGCGTTGGTCGCCTCGACCTCCCAGCCCTCGGGCACGTCGAGCGTCACGGCGACGTCCGCGACGGCCACGGGCTCGTGGACCGTGAGCCGCGTCGTGACGGTGCTCGCGACGTCGGGCTCGAACGCGACGGGTCCCGGGGAGACCGTGAGGGACGCGCAGGCCGGGGTGGCCTCCGCGGGGCCCAGGTCCACGACGCGGAAGTCGTCGAGGATCAGGTCGGACTGGTTGCCGCCCGCGGTGAGCTTGCGCAGCCCCACCCAGGTGTCGCCGCAGCCGCTGGCGACGACGTCCTCGGAGAACGTCGCGGTCGTGCGCTGCTGCCCCAGCGGGGTCGCGTGCGTCTCGACCGACGCCGGGGCGCCGCTCGCGACCGAGTCGTAGCCCGTGACCCACTGGTACTCGCCGCCGTTGCCCGACTGGTAGTCGAAGCTCACGCGGTACTGACGCCCCGCCTCAAGCTTCACGGTGCTGGGCACGGTGCGGTAGACGAGGCCCTTGTTCTCCTCGTGCGCCTTGAGCGACCAGTCGCCGGACAGCGCGTCGTCGACGAGCTTCCCGTTCCAGCCGGCCTGCGTGTAGGGCGCGTTGCGCTTGGCGATGTGCGTGCGCGGGTCGGTCACGCCACCCGCGTCGCCCTTGACGAACGGTCCCCAGCCCTGGGGCACGTTCTCGAAGTCCTCGAACGCGACGACCGCTTCGCCCTCGACGGCCGGGGCCACCGAGCGCGTGGCGCTCACGACGCGCAGGTCGTCGACCCGCACGACGGCGTCTCCCGCCGAGGCGGAGACCGTCAGCGTCGGACGGGCAGGGCCCGTGACGTCGACGAGCACCTGGACGCGCTGGTAGTAGCGGTTGTTCTTCTCGTCGGCCGCGACCAGGTTCTTCGCGGTCGAGCGCTCCACGACGGTGCTCGCGGTCTGCGCGACGCCCTCGCCCGAGACGGACAGCGTGGTCGTGCGGGACTTCCCGGGCTGGACCTCGACCCACGCACTCACGGCGTAGGTGCCGGTCGAGAGCTCACCGAGCTGCTGGCTCAGCGACGAGGCGCCCGCACCGAGCGTCGCGACGCGCTGCCCGTTGGACAGGGTCTCGATGCCCGTGGTGCCGGTCGTCTCGTACGCGTCGAGCGTCGCGGCGTTGAAGCCGGGGTCGACGATGCCGCTCCCGGTGCCCCACGCGACGTCCTCGGCCGAGGGGGTCGTGACGCCCTGCGGGTACAGGACGTAGGGCTGGCCCGCGGTCGCCTCGACCGTGACCTTGCCGCCCGTGACCGGGACGTCCGCGACCTTCTCGCGGCCCGTCGTCGTGAGCTTGTACACGGTCAGGCTCGTGGCCCCGGAGAACTCGTCCGTGAGGGTCCACGTGGTCGAGCCGCCGGCCGGGTTGTAGTGGTAGAGCTTGCCGCCCTCGGCGGCCTGTCCCTCGAGCCCGGGGGCGTCGGACGCGTTCCACGGCAGGAGGTAGGTGCCGCCCGTAGCGACCACGGCGTCCCCGACGAGGATCTGCCGGTCGGCCGCGGCCTGGCCACGCGCCGAGACGTCACCCGTGAAGTCGATCCGGTCGGTGCCCCAGCGCACGATCTCCTGGTGCTGGAGGAACTTGGTCGGGACGTTGGTCGTCCAGACGTTCTTGTAGAACGCGTTCCAGTCGGTCTGCCCGGTCCAGCCCTCGAACTCGACGAGCCGCGCGTTGCCGAGCAGCGGGTGCGGGTTCCAGGTGTCCTTCTCGGCGTTGTCGATGAAGCGCACGATCTGGGAGTTCAGGCCCTTGTTCGCGGCGCCGCCGTAGTTCTCGTCCGCGGACCAGTGGCTCCACAGCGAGCTCGCCTCGAACTTGTCGGACCACTCGGTCGCGATCTGGAGGTCGTTGGCGCGGGCCGCGTCCGCGAGGGCGCGGGCCTGCCAGCCGAAGTTGTAGTAGACGTCGACGTAGAGGAGGTCCAGGTTGCCCTGGGTCTCGTCGGCGAGCTGGCCGATGCGCGCGGCCAGATCACCGCTGTTCACGTCGCGGCGCTGGTCGATGTAGTACGACTGGCCGAGCCAGTTCCAGCCCTTGGCCGACGGGTCGACGAGCTCGTCGGAGAAGGCGTTCGCCTCGGCGTAGGCCTCGGTCGCGTTGATGTGGACGCCGAAGTCCGCGTTCCAGTCGCCGCCCTGCTCGAGGAGCGTGTTCATGTCCTCGAGGCCGCCCGCGCGCTCGTTGTAGTTGCCGCCGTAGTCGGGGTGCGCGGAGTCGTGGCCCTCGGAGCCGTAGCCCTTGAGCAGCGCCATCTGGCCCAGGCCGTCGGTCGCGAGCGAGATGCGCTTGACGTCGTCGAGCGTGCGCAGGAACGGGTGCGTGGCCTGCGAGGCGAAGTTGAACGGGATGTGGGTCACGACGCGGTCGGCGACCTGGTCGGCGCCGAGCGCCTTGGGGGCGGTCGCGCGGAACGCGATCGCACCGTCCTGCCAGTCGACCTTGTCGTCGGCGTTGGCGTCGGCCGTCACGACGACGGTCGCGTACGGGAGCTCCTCGGTGACCGGCGAGCCCTGGGCCCGGTAGGTCCACGCGCCGCTCCAGACGCCCACGCGCACGCCGCCGTCGGCCGCGCGCGCCTGACGCTGCAGGCGGTTGCCGTCCGCGGCGGCCTTGCCGTTCGCCTCGTCGTAGACGCTGTTGGTCACGATCGTGGCCGACAGCTTGCTGGTGCTGACGATCGCGTACGCGGACCCGACCGGGTTCGCGTTGACGGGGGTCTGCCCCGTGACGGTCGTGAACGTGTCGCCGACCTTGCCACGGTCCGGGCTGATCACGGCCGAGGCGACCACGGCCGACGGGTCGGCCGACGAGACGGAGAGCAGGTCGTGGCCCGGGACCTCGATGGTCCCGACGCGGAAGGCCTCGGTGTCGGTCACGCCCGTGACGCGGAACGTCACGGCGCTGCCGTCGACCTCGAGGCGCGTGTCGATGCTGACGCCCGCGAGGTCGGGGAACGTCAGGCGGTAGTCGCGGCTCGTCTCACCGGGTTCGCCGGGCTCGACCGCGACGGTGCGGTCGGTGCCGTTGAGGCGCACCTTCGCCACGGTCGCGGTGCTGCCCGCGAGCGAGGCCCCCGACGCGCGGTCGGTGTAGCTCAGGACCCGTGGGAAGTCCGCGGCGACCTGGACGTCGAGCTGAGGAGAGCGCAGCGTCGCCGCGCCCTCGACGCTCGCCGCCGCGACCTGCTCGGCCGTCAGGCCCAGGGCCGAGAGCTGGTTGATGCTGCTCGCCGCCGCGGGGAGGGCGGCGACCGGCAGCGCCGCGAACGGCACCACGACCGCGGTGGCGAGCGCCACGAGCCGGCGGGCGCGGCGCGAGCCGCCGCCCGGGAGGGAACCGGCCCGGGGGCCAGGGGAATGTCGAACCATGTGCTGTCTCCTTCGATAGCAGTTCATCGGCCGTCCCCCGACCGACGGGCGTCACAGCTCTTCGACGTACTCCTCGGGCTCGCCGAGGACGGCCTCGTCCTTCAGCTCGAGGTCGGACCCGACCTCGTGCAGCTCGAGGACCGTGACGGTGTTGCTCCCTGCGCGCAGCAGCGGCGCGGGGACGTAGAGGGTGTGCTGCGGGCCGCGCTCCCAGTAGCGGCCGAGCAGCACGTCGTTGACCCAGACGAACCCCTTGGTCCAGCCGGGCAGGGCGAGGAAGGCGTCGGCGGGTTCGTCGACATCGAGCGTCGTCCGGGCGATCACGCCCTGCGGCCCGACGGCGTCGGCCCTGTCGGGGTCGGCAGCGTCGTCGGCGGCACCGGGCTCACCGGTGGCCCCGCCCGCCCACAGCCCGTCCACGGGCAGCAGGTCGAGCGGCAGGGACCGCGAGGTCCAGCCGTGCACGATGCGCCGCTCGACCAGGACGTCGCCGAGGATGCCCTTGTGCTCGCCGAGCCGGGGCCCGTAGTTGATGCGACCGAGGTTCTCGACGAGGATCTCGAGCCGCACGGGCACGCCCTGCCCGTGGACCGTGAGCCCGCGGTGCGAGGTCTCGCGCTCGAGGACGCCGACCTCGTGGCCGTCGACGTAGACGGTCGCGCGGTCGTGCAGCCCGAGGATCGAGAGCGTGCTGCTGCCGCGCGGGAGGGTCGGCGTGGCCGTGTGGAGCACGAGCCCGGCGTTCTGCCCGAGCTGCTCGAACGTCAGGGGCGACGAAGCGGCGGTCGCGACGCCCGAGGCCCGCAGGGCGGGCAGGAGCGGGCGCGTGCTCACCGGAGGCAGGGCCCGCGCCGGGAGCCGGACGGGAGGCTGGATCCACCGGTCGTCCTGGGTGTCCCCGACGTCGCCCCGGTGCTCGGTGAGCACCTTGCGCAGCGCGAAGAACTTGGACGTCACGGTGCCGTCCTCGGCCACCGCGGCGTCGGAGTCGTAGCTCGTGACGGTCGGTTGGATCCGCGTGCCGTCGTGGTTGGCCCCTGCGGTCAGCCCGAAGTTCGTGCCACCGTGCGCCATGTACAGGCTCACGGACCCGCCGAGGTCGAGGAGCTCGCGCACGTCGGACGCCGCGCTGTCGGCGCCGCGCACGTGGTGCGGGTCGCCCCAGTGGTCGAACCAGCCGTTCCAGAACTCGGCGCACACGAACGGCTGCTCGCCACGGCGGCCCGTGAGCTTGTCGAGCGCCTGCCCCGGACGGCTGCCGAACGTGGCCGCGGCCAGCACGCCCGGGAGCGTGCCGCCGTCGAGCATGAGGTCGGTGGGTCCGTCGGCCGTGAACAGCAGCTCGTCGATGCCGCGGGCAGCGAGCGCGTCGTGGACCCAGGCCATGTAGGCGTGGTCGTCGCCATAGCTGCCGTACTCGTTCTCGACCTGGACGGCCACGATCGGCCCGCCCCGGCTCGCCTGGAGCGCCGCGAGACGTGGTACCAGCTCGTCGAACCAGGCCGCGACCGCCGCGAGGTACGTCTCGTCGCTGCACCGCAGCCGGATCCCGGGCGTCGCGGTGAGCCACGCGGGCAGGCCGCCGTTGTCCCACTCGGCGCAGATGTACGGGCCGGGGCGCACCACGACGTCGAGCCCCAGGTCGCCCGCGAGCCGCACGAACCGCTCGACGTCGCGCCACCCGGTGAAGTCGAACGAACCGCGCTCGGCCTCGTGCCAGTTCCACGGGACGTAGGTGTCGACCGTGTTGAGGCCCATGGCGCGCACGCGCAACAGGCGGTCCTCCCACTGGTCGGGGTGCACGCGGAAGTAGTGGATCGAGCCCGAGAGCAGGCGGTGCGGCGCACCGTCCCGCAGGAGGGTCGCGCCGTCGGCGCGCAGGGTCGACGGGATCGCGCCGTCGGCGCGCAGGGTCGGTCCGCCGACCGGGCTCGAGGCCTGGTCGGCTGGGTGCTGCTGGTTCACTTGATGGCCCCCGCTGCGAGTCCGGAGCGCCAGAAGCGCTGGAGGGAGAGGAACGCGACGATGAGCGGGACGACCGCCACGAACGCGCCGATGATGACCATGTGCCGTTCGATCTGGCCGGCCTGGACGAGGGCGTTCCAGCTCACCAGCCCGACCGTGACGGGCCGCAGGTTCTCGGAGATGAGCACCTGCGAGGGGAGCAGGAAGTTGTTCCAGATCTCGACGAACTGGAAGAGGAAGATCGTGACGAGCGCGGGGGCCATCATCTTGAGGCTGACCCCGAAGAAGATGCGGCCCTCGCTCGCGCCGTCGAGGCGGGCGGCCTCGATGACCTCGTCGGGCACCGAGCTCGCGGCGAAGATGCGCCCCAGATACACGCCGAACGGGCTCACGATGCTGGGCAGGAGCACCGCGAGGTACGTGTTGACGATGCCCGTCGCGGAGAACATGAGGAACAGCGGCAGCGTGAACAGGACCTTGGGGATCAGGACCGCGCCGAGGACCACGCCGAACAGCACGCCCTTGCCGCGGAACTCGTACTTCGCCAGGGCGTAGCCCGTCGAGACAGCGATGAGCGTCCCGAGGCCCGCGCCGACGATCGAGTAGAGCGCGGAGTTGGCCATCCAGACGGCGAAGATCCCGTCCTTGTACGCGAACAGGTCGCCGATGTTGCCGAACAGGTCGAAGTTCGAGAACCACAGGGGGCTGCCCGCGAACGTGTACCCGGCGTCCTTGGTGGCCGCGACGAACAGCCACCACAGCGGGAACAGGAAGTACACGGCGGTGAGCGCGAGGACCGCCGTGACCGCGATGCGGCTCGTGGCCGTGGTCTCGATCGAGTCGCCGCGCAGGCCGCCCGTGGCGCTCTGGCTCCCCTTGGCGTCTGTGCGCCGGCGGCGCCTCCGGTTGCCCGTGGTCTTCTCGGCCCGGGCGGGTGCGGTGCTCGTGGTCACGAGGACCTCCTGGACGTCAGACGGAAGAAGAGGACGGACAGCACGGCCACGCCGACCGCGAGCAGCACCGACTGGGCCGCGGCGTACGGGTAGTTGGCCGACTGGAGCGAGGCCTGCGCGGCCATGATCGGCGTGTAGCTCGCGTCGATCGCCCCGGTGCTCTGCTTGAGCACGAACGGCTCGTTGTAGAGCTGCGCGGAGCCGATGATCGAGAAGATCGTGGTGAGGAGGATCGCGGGCCGTACGAGCGGGATCTTGATGCTCCACGCGGTGCGCCACGGCGAGGCGCCGTCGAGCTTGGCGGCCTCGAGCACCTCGCCCGGGACCCCCTGGAGCGCGGCGTAGATGATGATCATGTTGTAGCCGGTCCAGCCCCACGTCACGACGTTCGCGACGGCCCACAGGGCAAAGTCCTGGCTGAGGAAGTTGACGTCGATCCCGACCAGCCCGAGCAGCTGGTTGAACGGGTTGTTCGTGGGCGAGTAGAGGAACGACCACATGAGCGCCGAGACCACGGTCGGCACCGCGTAGGGCGCGAAGCTCGAGAGGCGGAAGAAGCCCTTGGCCCGCGCCGAGGCCGAGTCGATGAGGAGCGCGATCCCGAGCGCGAGGCCCAGCATCACGGGCACCTGCACGACGCCGAACAGGAGCACGCGGCCGATCGAGGTGATGAACGTCGAGTCGCCCAGCGCGTACGCGTAGTTGAACAGCGGGTCGAAGATCTCCTGCGTGCCGCCCAGCCCGAGCGCGTCGCGCTGGATGCGGAACATGCTCTTGTAGATCGCGAACAGGATGGGCGCGACGTACATCCCGACGAACAGCACCACGAACGGACCGACGAACCAGATCGCGTACCGGCTGGTCCGGCTGCGCGGTCGCTTGGGCGGCGTGGTCGCCGCGCGCTTCGTCTCGACCGGCGGCGGTGCCGCCGACGTCAGGCTCGTGGTCATGGTGGGTTCCTCAGGGGGGATGCGTCGTGGTGCCCGACGACGTCACGCGCCCAGGTGCACCGGTGCTCGCAGGTGCGTGGCGTCGTCGGGCCTTGTGCTGCTCGTGCGCGGCGGGAACCGCGCGGGTGGTGCTGGGACCGTCAGGTCACTCGTTGACGGCGATGCCCTGCTGCGTGAGCTCGGAGACCGTGGCCTCGCGGGCGCCCGTGAGCGCGGTCGCGACGGTCGCGCCGCCCTCCTTGGCGTAGGCCTGCTTCATGCCCGTGCCGAGCGTGCCCACGAGGGTCGAGACGCCGGGGCCCCAGGCCCAGTCCTCGTTGACCTGGCCGGACGCGGTCTTGAACACGTCGCTGATGACCTGGCCGCCGAAGTACTCGTCGCCCGTGGCGAGGAGCTCGGACTCGAGGCCCGCGACCGACGCCGGGTAGACGCCGCCACCCTTGACGAGCTCGTCGACCGACGCGGGGTCGGTGCTGATCCAGTTGGCGACGGTCCAGGCCGCCTCCGGGTCGTCGCAGCCCTTGAGGACCGCGGAGAGGCTGCCGCCCACGTTGCCGGTCTTGGCGTCGCCCGCCTCCCACTGCGGGAGCTCGGCCACGGCCCAGTCTCCCGACGAGGCCGCGGCGGAGTCCTTGAGGATGCCCGCGAACCAGGCGGCGCCGACGATCGTGGCGATCGAGCCGTCACCGAGGCCTGCGGCCCAGTCGTCGCTCCAGATGCTCGCGCCGATCACGTCGGCGTCGATGAGGCCCTGCCAGTAGTCGGCGACCTCGAGGTTGGCCGGGGAGTCGGGCGTGATGGACCACGCGTCGTCCTTGATCTCGTACCAGGGGGCGCCGGCCTGCCAGGCGAAGCCCGAGTAGTCGTAGTCCTCGTACGTGCCGGTCAGCTTGATGCCCGCGGCCTTGAGCTGCTCGCCCGCGGCCTGGTACTCGGCCCACGTGGTGGGGACGGCGATGCCGTTCGCCTCGAACACGGTCTTGTTGTAGAAGAGCACCATGGGGCCCTGGTCCTGCGGGGCGCCGTAGGTCTTGCCGCCCACGTTGACGCCGGCCCAGCCTGCGGGGGCGTAGAGGTCCTTGTCCTTCGCCGCGAACTCGGTGACGTCCACGACGTTGCCCTCGGCGACGAAGCTGGGGAGCGTCTCGAAGCCGACCTGGGCGATGCACGGGGCGTTGCCCGCGGTGATCGAGTTGCGGATCTTGTCGTAGCCGCCCTTGTTGCCGGGCTCGATCTGCGTGTACTTGATCTTGATGTCGTCGTGCGTGTCGTTGAAGATCTTGGCCGACTCGTCGTAGCCCGCGGCCCAGGTCCAGACCTCGACCTCCTTGACCTTGCCGTCGCCGCCTGCCGAGCCACCGGACGTCGTGTCCGACGAGCAGGCGGTCAGGCCGCCCGCAGCGAGGGTGAGGATCGACGCGACCCCGACTGCCTTGACGATCGATGACTTCATGACTCTCCTTCTGACCACACTGTGCTGAGGATGGAGCGGCGACGGCGCCGCGGTCTGCGTGGAGCACACTCTGGCACACGTTGATATGGATCACAACCCACTCATCACGGCGTGCCGCGAGGTGCGCAAAGCCGTCACTTTCGGCTGCATGTTCTGGCTGTTATGGTCAACACTGATAACAGAAGGATGACGACGACCCGGGCCGGAGAGGCTCGCGCTGTTGGCGTCCACTACGCTGCGGTGCACACCCGCGGCCCCGCACACCGAGGTGCCCGACGCTCCACGCCGAGCCCTCATCGCCCGAAGGAGAGCACGTGGAACGACCGTCACCGCCCACGCGGACGGAGCCGGCGCAGGGGAAGACCACGGCCGTTCCCGCCCGGGGCCGCGGCCCCGCGATGGCCGACGTCGCCCGCGTCGCCGGCGTCTCCGCCCAGACCGTCTCCCGGGTCCTGTCGGGGCACCCCAACGTCAACGAGACCACCCGCGACCGGGTGCGCGCCGCCGTCGAGCAGACCGGGTACCGCCGCAACAGCCTCGCGCGCGCGCTCGTGACCGGGCGCAGCAAGACCATCGGCGTCATCACGCACGAGACCGACTTCTACTCGGGCAGCGCCATGATGCTCGGCATGCAGCGTGCGGCCCGCGACGGCGGCTACTTCGTGAGCACCGCGAGCACCGCCTCGCTCTCCCCCGCCTCGATCGCCCAGGCCGTCGACCGCCTGCTCGACCAGGGCGTCGACGGGCTCGTCATCGCCGTCCCCGTGCGCGACGACGAGTCGCTCGGCGACCTCATCCACGGCACCCCGACCGTCGTCGTGGACGGCATGCAGTCGTCGGCGACCGAGGTCGTCGCGGTCGACCAGGTCGCCGCGGGGCGCGTCGCGACCGAGCACCTCCTGGCGCTGGGCCACGAGACCGTGTGGCACCTCGCCGGACCCGCCTCGTGGAACGACGCCAACGGCCGCACCGCCGGCTGGCAGGCCGCGCTGCACGACGCAGGACGCACCGAACCGCCCGTGCTCTACGGCGACTGGAGCCCCGAGTCCGGGTACCGCAACGGCCTGGTCCTGGGCCGCCTGCCCGAGGTCACCGCCGTGTTCGTCGCGAGCGACGAGATGGCGTTCGGGCTGATCCGGGGCCTGACGGAGATGGGCCGGCGAGTCCCCGAGGACGTGTCGGTCGTGGGGATGGACGACATCGCGCTCGCCGAGTACTGCTCGCCCCCGCTCACCACGGTGCGGCAGCCGTTCCACCTGACCGGCCGCCTCGCGGTCGAGCACGTGATCGCGCTCATCGCGGACCCGACGAGCGTGCACGAGCCCGAGGTCGTGCTGCCCGAGCTCGCGGTGCGCCTCAGCACGGCGCCGCCGCGCTGAGCGCGGCATGCCACGACTCCGGACGCGCCGGAGGCGGCCCGTCGCGTGAGCACCCCCCTGCAGGGCTCACGCCACGGGCCGCCTCCGACCCTCACGCCCGTCACGACCCCCATCGACGACCGAGCGTTCACCTGAGCAGAGGGGGGGTGGCGCCCGTTTGATACATGCTGTCGACGTGACCCCCGTCACATTCTGACATCGAGTGTCACCGGCCGCAGCAGGACGGCCCGCCCGGGGCGCCACGAGCACCCCGCACGAGCCGTCCGTCCGCGCACCCGTCAGCCCAGCAGCGCCTGCCCGAGGAACTCGCCCTCGGCGCACCCCGGCGGCACCGCGAACACCGCCGACCCGATGGGCGTGGTCCACTCGTTGAGCAGGTCCACCTCGTCGAGCCGACGCTGGACCGGCACGAACTGCCGGTCGACGTCGGCCTGGAACGTCACGAACACCAGGCCCGAGCTGCTGAGCGCGCCCGGGTCGGCCGCGACGTCGGGAGCGTCGTCGTAGCTGTACGCGCGCCGCAGGAACCGCTCGGCAGGGTCGTCGGTCCGGGCCCGCCGCACGTGCGCGGCCGGCCCGATCACGGTCAGCCCGTGCGGCCCGACCGCGTCGAGGTCCGGCTCGTCGTGCTCGCGGAGGCCCGTGAGCGGAGCCCCGTCCACGAGGCGGCGCCCCATGACGGCCTCGCGCGTGGAACGGTCGACCTCGTCCCACGTGTCGAGCTCCATGCGGATGCGCCGCACGACCATCGACGTGCCGCCCGCGAGCCACCCGTCCGTGCCGTCCGACCACACGAGCGGGGCGTCCGCGACCGGGTCCACGTTCCGTGTCCCGTCGATCTGCCCCATGAGGTTGCGCATGGTCCGCCCCGCGGGCTCGCTCCCGACCGACCGCCGAAAACCCCTCTGCAACCAGCGCACTGACGCGAAGTCGCGCGCCTCGCGCAGCAGCATCCGCACGGCGTGCGAGACCGTCACCTCGTCGTCGGCGCAGACCTGGAGCACCAGGTCGCCGTCGTTCCAGCGGTCCTCGAGCCGGTCCACGCCAAAAGCGGGCAGGGGGCGGAGCCACGACGGGCGCAGGTCGTCGAGCCCCGCGGCCGTGAAGACCGCAGGCCCGTAGCCGACCGTGACGGTGAGGCGCGCGGGCACCTCGGCGAGCTCGGGCTCGGTGTCGGTCAGACCGGGCCGTCCCTGCGTGAGGCGCGCGACGTCGTCGGTCCAGATCCGCATGAGCCGCACCAGCGCGTCCCGGTCCGTACCGGGTGCGAGCGTCAGCGCGACGAGCGTCAGGTACGCCTGAGGAGGTGTCTCGACGCCCGCCTGCCGCAGGCCGTGGAACGGGACGCGCGCGTCGCCGTGCAGCGAGGTCTCCCCCGTGCCCGACGACGCCGCTCCCGTCGCGGGAGCCGTGGCCCTCCCGGCCCACGCACCTCCCGCACCGGCGACCGCGACCACCCCGGCGGCGGCCCCGCCGACCAGGAACGCGCGGCGCGAGACCCTGGCCTGCGGGACCGGGGAGGTCCTGCCATCCGGGCTAGCGGGGCCGGGCCCGGGGCCGACGTCAGCCATCGTGACTCATGTCGTGATCCTCGCCGTGGCCCTCGTCGTAGCTCTCCTTGGCCCCCGCGAACGTGCGCGCCGGGGCGGTGACGACGAGCGTGGAACCGTCGCTCAGCTCGAGCGTGACCTCGTACTCGGCCCCGGCCTGGACCGGCGCGGACAGCTCCATGAGCATGAGGTGGTCGCCGCCGGGCTCGAGGGCGTGCTCGCCGCCCGCAGGGATCGTCAGGCCGCCCTCCTTCTGGCGCATGACCATGGTGCCCGAGGCGTCGGTCGCCATTTCGTGGAGCTCGACGCGAGACAGGTCGGACGTCGCGCCGACGACCGTGACCTCCTGGTCGCCGTCGTTGCGCAGGACGGCGAAGGCCGCGGTCATGCCCGACTCGGCGGCCTTGATCCAGGGATCGGTCGCGGTCAGGTGGTCGGCTGCGGTGCGCGCCGCGGCGCCGGACGACGCGTCCGACGAAGCAGTGCCCGAAGGCGTGCCGGACGAGGTTCCGGACGGGGTGCCCGAGCAGCCCGCGACCGCGAGGAGGGCGAGCGTCGTGACGGTCGCGCCGAGCAGGGTCGCGCGGCGGGTGGTGGTGCGTGCAGACATGGTGGGTCCTTCGGTCAGGGACCCGGCGTCGGGGCGCGCGGGAGCAGCCCGCGCCGCGGCGCCCCGAGATCCAGGCAGGACCAGGGGCGCCGCGGGGTCGCGGGGACGCCCGGGCGACGACGTCGCCGGGAAAGAGGTGGGGAGGGTCAGTCCTGCTGCTGCTGGCGGCGACGGACGATCAGCACGGCGACGACCACGACCGCGGCCGCGAGCACCGCGAGCCCGACGAGCAGCGGCACGACCGAGCGCGCCTCGTCGCCGGTCTCGTCGGACGCGTCGGACGTCGCCGCCGTGGTCGCCTCGGTCGTGCCCTCGGTGGCCGACGGCGTCACGACGGCGGGCTCGTCGGTCGCCACGGGCGCGGCCGGCTCGGGAGCCGCCGCGACCGCGAACGAGAACGTGCCCTCGATCGGGTGACCGTCCGAGGAGACGACGCGCCACGCGACCGTGTACGTGTCACCGGTCAGCTCGGCGGGCCACGGGAACGTCGCCGCGGTCCCCTCGATCGTGGGGCTGCCCTGCGCGACCACGGTCCCAGCCGTGTCGGTCACGACGACCTGCGGCTCGACCGCGAGGGGCTCGGTGCTGAACGTCATGGTGAGCGCGGCGGGCGCGGCGTCGAGCTGCGCGCCGTCCGCTGGGTCGGAGCTGATGATGCGGTCGTGCGCCTGGGCCGGGACGGCCCCGCCGATGCCGAGCAGCAGTGTCGCTGCCAGCGTGGCGAGGGCCGCGAGCAGGGCGACCAGGAGGCGGGCAGAGCGGGAGGTCGGGCGCGCGAGGGCGACCGCTCGGCCGCCGGGGTCGGCGACCGTGGACAGGGTGGACGGGTGGGACTGGTTGGTCTGCGAAGACATGGAAGACGCTCTCGATGAGGCGCGGCACGAGCTCGCGCACGGGGGGGAACCCGGGGGGACGGCCGGCCTCGTCGACGGTCAGCGCGCGAACGCGGACCAGGGTCAGGAAGGAAGGGCGACGGGCCGGGCGAGCAGCGGCGGTCCGCGCGTCGTCGGGGTCCGCAGGTGGACCGTCGCCGCACGGGACGGTGCGGGAGCCGGAGCGAGGAGCCGGAGCGCGACGGGCAGGGCCGGCAGGAGGTCCGCCAGCGGGCCACGGGGCGCGAGCCACGTCAGCAGCAGGCCCAGTGCGCGCTCGCCGTGCGCGACCACCACGGCCACGACCACGGTCGCGAGCACGTGCGCCAGGACCATCCACGCTCCCGCGGGGGTCTCGTGCGGGAGGTGCGCGACGCCGTCGGGCACGGGGGTGCTCGCCGTGCAGGCCGCGAGCGTGCCCGCCACGGCGTGGCCCGCGTGAGCGCCGCCGACCGGCGCGCACGCGGGCGCGGAGAAGCTCAGACCGTAGTGCAGCGCGACCTGGCCCGTGCCGAGAATCGCGACCAGCCGACCGAACGTGAGACGGAAGCGGGCCGCGAACGTCGCGCCGGCCATCGTGAACGACGCCAGGGCGAGCAGGATCAGCGGGTGCGGGAGCGTGCCACCACCGACGCGGTGCGCGAGCGCCGCGAGGGCGAGCACCAGGGTCGCGACGAGGCCCGCGCGCGCGACGCGCAACGGACCGGCGACCTGGGTGAGCACGGGGACCACCCTAGCGGGACATGACGCGACGTCGGATCCGAGGGGCGCAGGCCGATCGGTCGCCCGACGCCCCTCCCGCCCGGCGCCCCGCTGAGAGGATGGACGCATGACCACACGCAACAGCATCGCCATCACGAACGGCTACGTCGTCCCCGTCGCCTCCGCACCCCTGGAGAACGCGACCGTCCTCGTCGAGGACGGCGTCATCACGGCCGTCGGCCACGACGTCGTCGTGCCCGACGGTGTCCGCACGGTCGACGCCGGGGGCCGCTGGGTCCTGCCCGGGTTCGTCGAGGCCCACGGCCACATGGGCGTCATGGAGGAGGCCGAGGGCTGGGCCGGCAACGACACCAACGAGATGACCGACCCCAACGGCGCCGCGCTGCGCGCGCTCGACGCCATCAACATCGAGGACGAGGGCTTCCGCGACGCGCTCGTGGGCGGCGTGACCTCGGCCGTCATCAAGCCCGGCTCGGGCAACCCGATCGGCGGGCAGACCGTCGCGATCAAGACCTGGGGCGGTCGGACCGTCGACGAGCAGGTCATCCGCGAGGCCGTGTCCGTGAAGTCGGCGCTGGGCGAGAACCCCAAGCGCGTCTACGGCGACCAGAAGAAGCTCCCGTCCACGCGCCTGGGCGTCGCGAACGTGATCCGCAAGGCGTTCATCGACGCGCAGAACTACGTCGCCAAGCGTGATGCGGCGCAGGCCAAGGGCGAACCGTTCGACCGCGACCTCGCCAAGGAGACGCTGGGCCGCGTGCTCGCGGGCGAGCTCTACTGGGACCAGCACACGCACCGCGCCGACGACATCGCGACCGCGCTGCGCCTCGCGGACGAGTTCGGCTACAAGCTCGTCATCAACCACGGGACCGACGGCGCCGCGGTCGCCGACGTCCTGGCCGAGCGCGACGTGCCGGTCATCTTCGGCCCGCTGTTCACGTCGCGGACCAAGATCGAGCTGCGCAACCGTGACATCGCCAACCTCGGGGCGCTCGCCCGCGCCGGGGTGCGCGTCGCGATCACGACCGACCACCCCGTGGTACCCATCAACTTCCTGGTGCACCAGGCGTCGCTCGCGGTCAAGGAGGGCCTGGACCGCGACGTCGCGATCGAGGCGCTCACGACGAACCCGGCCGCGTTCCTGGGCCTCGACGACCGGGTCGGCTCGCTGCGCCCGGGGCTCGACGGCGACGTCGTGATCTGGTCGGGCGACCCGCTGGAGGTGACCTCGCGCGCCGAGAACGTGTTCGTGACCGGCACCGAGGTCTACACGTGGGACCGCGCTGCGGCCGGCGGTCGCGGTGCGGGCACGGTCGTCGAGCGCGGCGAGCGCTTCGCGGACTGACCCGCGGGGTGCCAGGCCCGAGGTAGAACGTGCTGCGCGAGGTAGAGCCCGCCGAGCACTACGTCGCGCAGCACGTTCTACCTCGCGTCGCGTGGCCTCGCGCTCAGTGGTGGAAGCCCGGGTGCTGCCCCTCGACCGGCATGGGGCTCGACAGCGCGTCGAGGTACGCGACCTCGGTCCGCAGGTCCTCCACCAGGGCGTGCGCAAGGTCCATGCTCAGCCCGTTGCGCACCACAATGCGCTGCACCGTCAGGGACTCAAGGTGCGCGGGCATGGGATAGGCCGGGACCAGCCATCCCTTGAGCCGCAGCCGGTCGGACAAGTGGTAGAGGTTCCAGTTCTCACCCTGCCCCTGCGCGAGGCTCCACGCGAAGACCGGGATGTCGCTCCCGTCGTTCCACAGGTCGAACTGTGGCATCTTCGCGATCTCGCCCGAGAGGTAGAGCGCGACGTCCTGGGACGACTGCTGCACCTTGCGGTAGCCATCGAACCCGAGCCGCAGGAACAGGTAGTACTGGAGCAGCACCTGCGCTCCCGGGCGCGAGAAGTTGAGGGCGAACGTGGGCATGTCGCCACCCAGGTAGCTGACCCGGAACACCAGGTCCTCGGGCAGCGAGGCGACGTCACGCCACACCACCCACCCGAGCCCGGGGTAGACGAGTCCGTACTTGTGCCCCGAGGTGTTGATCGACACGACGCGCGGCACTTTGAAGTCCCACACGAGCTCGGGCTGGATGAAGGGCGCGATCATCGCTCCCGATGCGCCGTCCACATGGATGGGGACGTCGAGCCCCGTCGCCGCCTGGATACGGTCGAGCGCCGCTGCGATCTCCGTGACCGGCTCGTACATCCCGGTGTACGTGACCCCGAGGATCGCGACCACTCCGATCGTGTTCTCGTCGACGTACTTCTCGAGGTCGTGCCCGTCGAGCACCTTGTGCTCGAGCGAGATGGGGACGTACCGCGCCTCGACGTCCCAGTAGTTGCAGAACTTCTCCCAGCACACCTGCACCGCGCTCGACAGGATCAGGTTCGGCCTTTCCGCGGTCTTCCCTGCCGCGCGGCGCGCGTGCTGCCAGCGTCGCTTGAGCGCAAGCCCTCCGAGCATCGCGGCCTCGGAGGACCCGATGGTCGACGTCCCGATCGTGTTCTCCGGGTCCGGGGCGTTCCACAGGCGGCCCAGCATCTTCCAGCAGCGCGTCTCGATCGCGGCCGTCGCCGGGTACTCGTCCTTGTCGATCATGTTCTTGTCGGCGGTCTCCTCGTACAGTCGCTGCGCGTACGGGTCCATCCACGTCCCGACGAACGTCGCGAGGTTGAGGCGCGCGTTGCCGTCGAGCATCGCCTCGTCGTGGACGATCTGGTACGCGGTCTCCGGCATGGACTCTCCCGGTGGGATCACGTTCCGGGGCAGCTCGGTCGACTCGCCCGGGCGGGCGAAGAGCGGGTTGAGCGAGACGACGTCGCGGTCCTCGGACTCCGCGCCACGGCCTGATGCAGACATGTTCTCTCCTCGTGGTCGGTTGATCGTCGGCTCGGCGCAGACGGACGCCGGGCCGTGTGCTGCCGGAGCGCTAGGCTCCGGGTGTCCTGTAGAGCCCGAGCCCGAGCGCGTCCGCCACCTGCGCCACGGCTGCCTGCCCTCGGACGCTGTTGCCCGCGGGGTCGAGCGGCGGCGAGAAGGCCGCGATCGCGAGCCGACCGGGGGCGACCGCGAGCAGCCCACCCCCGACGCCGCTCTTGCCCGGGAGGCCGACCGTGTAGGCCCAGTCCCCCGAGCTTGTGTATAGGCCTTCCATGGTCATCTCGGCGAGCATGTGCGGGACGTTCGCCGCCGCGACGACGCGTTCCTTCGTGAGCGGGTTGACGCCGCCCGCGGCCAGCGTCGCGCCCATGACCGCGAGGTCCTTGGCCGTGATGAGGGTCGAGCACTGCCGGGTATAGACGTCACACGCCTCCATGGGGTCCGAGTACATCGCGCCGCCCCCGTAGAGCAGCCAGGCGATGGCACGGTTGTGGAAGTTGGTGCTCTGCTCGGAGGCGTTGACCTCGTCGCTCAGGCGGATCTCACGGCCCGCGAACGCGCTCTGGGCCGCGAGGATCTTGCGCCACCGGTCCTCGGTGTCGCTCGCGGGGACCAGGCTCGTCGACGACATGGCGCCTGCGTTGACGAGCGGTGACATGGGCAGGTCGTTGTGCAGCTCGAGCGCCATGACCGAGTTGAAGGGCATGCCCGTGGGGTCGGCGCCGACCTTCGCGTGGAACGCGTCCGCGCCCACGTGCTGCATCGCGAGCCCCATCGTGAAGACCTTCGAGATGGACTCGATCGCGAACTCGAACCCCGTGTCACCGGCCTCGACCACCTGGCCGTCCACGGTCACGACCGCGACGCCGAACAGGCTCGGGTCGACCGACGCAAGGAACGGGATGTAGCTCGCGTTCGTCCCGCCCGTCAGGTGGGCGTTGTCGCGGTGGGCCGCCTGGACGGCTTCGGCGATCCGGGACGCTCCGGGTCTCATGGCGCACCTCCTCAGAAGGGTTGCTTCGGAGCGTCCGCCGGGCGGTCCGGAGGCGCCTGCTTCACGGCGTGGCTCGTCGGAGTCGACGACGTCGACGGGATGCCGGGATGCCCGCCTTCGGCCTGCCACGTGAACGGGGCGAAATCGCTGTCCGGGTCGCGCCAGTGCGGCTTGCGCGCGCGGTAGACCAGGAACGGGATACCTGTGAAGACGATCGCGAGCGCCACCAGGATCCCGACGTAGAGCGCGGGGCTGCCGACCGAGATCTGGTCGGGCGGGATGAAGCTGAAGACGAACGCCAGCAGGGACCCGACGAAGCCCGCCCCTCCGATGACCCACATCCCAGCGCTGCCGCCGGGCAGCCGGTAGGGCCGCGGTCGCGCGGGCTGGCTGAACCGCAGGTAGATCGCTGCGGCGAACATCAGCATGTACATGACCAGGTAGAGGATCACGGTGAGCTGGCTGAGGATCTGGTACGCGGCCTGGACCGACGGCAGGACGACGAACAGCACCGAGAGCATGGTGACGGCGAACGCCTGGATGAGCAGGATGTGGGTCGCCATGCCGTTCTTGTTGGTCTTCTGGAAGAACCGCGGGAGGTACCCGGCCTTCGCGACGACCAGCAGACCCGACGACGGACCACCGACCCACGTCACGATCCCTGCGAAGACGCCGACGGCGAGCGCGACCGCCATGATCGGCGCAGCCCAGGAGATCCCGGCCCACGCGAACATGTCGTTGTACGCGGTGAGCAGGCTCTGCGTCAGGTTGATGTCGGCGCGCGGGACCACGAACGCGATCGCGAGAGTGCCGAGGACGAAGATGATGACGGTTCCCAGTGCCGCGATCATGACGGCGATCGGGTAGTTCCTGGTCGGGTTCTTGACGTCCTTGACGTGGATCGCGTTCATCTCCATACCGGCGTAGAACAGGAAGATGCTCGCCGCCAGGACCACGTTCCCGAACTTCGAGAAGTCCGGCAGGACGTCGCCCCAGGCCAGGTCGATCTGGGACTTCTCTCCCGAGACGAGATAGGCGAAGCCCAGGACGATCAGGATCACCGCGGGGATGATCGTGCCGATGATGCCGCCCCACTTCGCGATGCGTGTGAAGGACTGCACGCCGCGGAAGGCGATGACCGTCGCGAGCCAGTAGACCGCGAGCACGACGACGAGCACGAAGACCTTGTTCCCCGAGAGCTGCGCGTCGAAGCTCTTGTCAGGCCCCGTGTACGCGAGGGACACCGCGCCGAACGTCAGGGCCGTCGGGAACCAGATGGTCACCTCGATGAACAACATGAACATCGCGAGCAACGCCCACCGCCCACCGAACGCCTCGCCGACCCAGCGGAACACACCGCCCTTCTCAGGCCACCCCGTCGCGAGCTCCGCGGCCACGAGCGAGACGGGGACGAGGAAGAACACCGCCGCGAACACGTAGTAGAAGATCGAGCTGAGTCCGTACTCCGCCTCGGCGGGCAGGCCGCGCAGGCTGACGACCGCGACGATGTTGAGGATCGCCAGCCCGAAGATGGTGATCTTCCCGGCGCTGTTCGCCTTCTTCTGCGTCTCGCCCCGCGTCGCGGACGTCGTGGGAGGGGACGGTCGTGCCTGGGTCGTGCCGTCGTCCGTCGCCATCGAATGACCTCCCTGCTGCGGTGCCGGGGTGTGCGCGGGGATCCACCTAGACCAGCGGACCGGTGCCTGCCAGGAACGCAGGTTGTCGGGAGCGGTAATTCCGAGCATGGCAGAGACAGTCCGAGGCGTCGCGCGGAACTGCTCCGCCCTCCGCTGCCGCCTCGACGGTGGAACACCTAAGCGACACGTGTTGCCAAAGTAGTTGCCCGGGCGTACTGTCGAAGTGTCAGCACGTTCCGTCGTCCCGACGAGCGGCCGCACCACCCGCCAGGCACCCCGTGCCGGGCACAGCCACCAGGCCCCCGAAGGAGGCGACATGGACCCCCGCACCGAACGCACCACCGCAGCCCTGCGCACCGCAGTCCTCGAGCTCGCCGCCGAGCAGGACATCGACGAGCTCACGGTCTCGCAGGTCTCTGCCCACGCCGGGATCAACCGCGCCACGTTCTACGACTACGCGAGCAACCCCGCGGACCTGCTCACGACCATCCTGCGCACCGAGCTCGACGCGATCCGCAGCGACTTCCTCGCGGCCGCCCGCGGCCTGACCCCCGACCCTGACGCCGGCCCCGAGGCTCGCCAGCGCACCGACCCCCGCCAGCTCGTCGACACCATCACGCAGGCGATCGTCGGCCACGTCGACACGCACACCTCGATCTACGAGCGCGCCCTCGAGGGAGGACTGAGCGCCCCCCTGTTCCGCCTGCTCGCGGAGCACTTCTCCGACACCCTGCGCACGTTCCTCCTGGACCAGCCGCACCTCATGCCCGTGCCGTGCGACGCCGAGCAGACCGAGGTCGAGCAGGCAGCCCGCGCGTACGCCTGCTACGTCGCGCTCGGCTCGGTCGGCGCCCTCGAGGCGTGGCTCGCCACCCCGTCCCCCCGTGACCCGGACTTCTTCCCCCGGATCACCCGCACCTCGCTCGCCCCCTGGTGGACCGCGCCGAACTGACCCGACGCGACCACTCGCCCCCGCGAGCCGCACCGCACACCGCACGCTCCGCCGTCGGGCACCCCACGAGGGTTCCCCGACCCCGGGCACACCGAAAGGAGGCCCCACCATGGGCCGTGTCTACAACAAGGTCGCCATCGTCACCGGAGGAACCGGAGGCATGGGCGTCACCCACGCCAAGGCGCTCGTCGCCGAGGGCGCGAAGGTCGTCGTCGCGGACCTCGACGACGCCAAGGGCGAGGCGCTCGTCGCCGAGCTCGGCGAGAACGCCGCCTACGTCCACCTCGACGTCACCAAGGAGGAGGACTGGGCTGCGGCCGTCGCCTTCACGCTCGAGAAGTTCGGGCGCATCGACGTCCTCGTGAACAACGCGGGCATCGCGAACGCCGCCGGCATCACCGAGTTCACGCCCGCCATGTGGCGCCAGATCATCGACATCAACCTCACGGGCACGTTCCTGGGGATCCACGCGGTCTCGCCCGTCATGGCCCGTGCCGGGCGCGGGTCGATCATCAACATCTCGTCGGTCGAGGGCATGCGCGGCAGCGCGGGCCTGCACGGGTACGTCGCGTCGAAGTTCGGCGTGCGCGGCCTCACCAAGTCGGTGGCCCTGGACCTCGGGCCGTCGGGCGTGCGCGTGAACTCGGTCCACCCGGGCTTCATCAAGACGCCCATGACGGAGAAGATCAGCTCGGACGACCTCCACATCCCCCTGGGTCGCGCGGCCGAGCCCGAGGAGGTCTCGCAGCTCGTGCTGTTCCTCGCGAGCGACGAGTCGAGCTACTCGACCGGTTCGGAGTTCATCGTCGACGGCGGCCTCATCGCGGGCGTGCCGCACAAGTAGGGCAGCACGGCGCGGCCGGACGCGGCGAGGAAGGCCTGCGGGTCTACCTCGCCGCGCGGCGCGCCGACGCGCAGGCGATGCACTGCCGGGCCGTCGGGCGCGCCGCGAGACGCGCGTCCCCGACCGGCCGGCCGCACGTCTCGCAGGTCCCGTACGTCCCGGCGTCGAGCCGGGCGAGCGCCGCCTCGGCCTCGGCCGACTGCTGCTCGGCCAGGCGCTGCAGCGCCCCGACCTGCGCGCGCTCGAACGCGATCGTCGCACCGTCGGGGTCGTGCTCGTCGTCGGCGTTCGAGTCCTTGGACGCCTCGACGATCCCGGCCACCTCGCCGCGCAGCGCCTCACGCCGCGCCTGGGCCTCGTCGCGCAGGGCGAGCAACCGCGCCCGCACGACGGCGTCGCGCGGCCCGGGTGCGCCCGCCGCGACCGTCAGAGGTGCCGTCCCCCGGAACGCATGCGGCGCGCCCAGACCATTCCGGCGCCCACGAGGAGGAAGGCGGCCGAGATCCCCAGGAGCGGCAGGGAGTCGGCCCCGGTCGAGGAGAGGGCGCCGGACGTCGGAGGAGCCGGGCTCGGTGGCGGGGTGGGGCCAGGGACGGTCGTGGTGGTCTCGCACGTGAGGTCGGGGTCGCAGAAACCGCCACCTCCCACGGGGACGACGACGTTACGCAGGGTGCGGTCGCCGGAATCCGGCGACCGCACAGCGACCGTGAAGGTCACCGTGACGCTGGCCCCGATGTCGAGCGGCCCCGACCAGGTCAGGGTGGTCCCGGCCAGGACCGCACCGTTCGTCGCGTCACCGTTGTACGTTGCGTCGTCCAGCACCGCCGACAGGTCGTCGCTGAACCCCGCAGGGTTCTCCGCCGTGTACGCGACCGCCCCCGTGTTACGCACCGTGACCGCGTACGTGAGCGACCCACCGGGGTCGACCGTCGACACCGACACTGTCTTGGAGACCGCGAACCCGGCGACCGGGGTCTCGGTCGCGCAGGTCAGCGCCGGGTCGCAGAGCCCGTCCCCTCCGGTGGGGACCACGGCGTTGCGCAGCACGTGGTCGCCCCGGTCGGGAGAGCTGACGTTGACGGAGTAGGTGACCGTGAGGCTCGCTCCCACGTCGAGCGGCCCCGACCAGGTCAGGGTGGTCCCGGCCAGGACCGCACCGTTCGTCGCGTCACCGTTGTACGTTGCGTCGTCCAGCACCGCCGACAGGTCGTCGCTGAACCCCGCAGGGTTCTCCGCCGTGTACGCGACCGCCCCCGTGTTACGCACCGTGACCGTGTAGGTCACTGGCTCGCCGACGTCGACCGACTCCGCCGATACCGTCTTGGAGACCACGTAGCCGCTGATCGGCGTGTCGGTGGTGCAGGCGGAGGCCGGCGCGCAGACTCCGTGGCCGCCCGGCACGACGAGGTTCGTGAGCGTCGCCGGTCCCTCGACGTCGGGGTCGACCGTCACCGAGTAGGTCAACGTGACGGACGCGCCGATCGGGAGATCGACCACCCAGGACAAGACGTCACCGTCGAGCGTGCCGCCGCCGCTCGCGTCACCGTTGTAGGCCGCGTAAGGCAGGACGCTCGCGAGCGAGTCCGTGACGCTCGCCGGGTCGGTCGTGGCCCCTTCCCCGGTACCGGCGCCGAACGCGACCTGGCCCACGTTGGTCACGACCACGCTGTAGGTCACGGGGTCGCCGGGAGCCACCTGGGGCACGGATGCCGTCTTCGCGACCGTGAAGCCCGCGACGGGGGTGTCGACCGCGCAGGACGTGGCGGTCGCACACTCCCCGTGCCCGCCGGGCACGACCGCGTTGGTGAGCAGGTGATCGCCCACGTCGGGTTGGGCGACCGTCACGGTGTAGATGATCGTCGCCGTGCCACCGACGGGCAGCGGCCCTGACCAGCTGATGGTGCCGGTCGTCGCGTCGTACCCAGGGGTCCCCCCGCCCGTGGTCACCTCCGGGGCACCAGTGACGGTCGCGTCGTCGAGCACGTTGGCGAGGTTGTCGGTGAACGACGCAGGATCGTCCTCGGTGAAGGGCGTGGTCCCGGTGTTCGTCACAGTCACGGTGTAGGTCACGCTGTCGCCGGGGTCGACGAAGTTAGGCGTCGCGACGCTCGCGGTCTTGGCCACGCTGAAGGTCGGCGGCGTGATGCCCGGCGGGCAGACGGTCGCGTTGTTCGTGTTGTTCGCGAGCGTCGGGTCGGCCTCGTTGCCGGTCACGGTCCCGGCGTTCGCGAAGCACTCGTCGTTACCGGCCACCACTGTGCCGGTCACCTGGATCAGGGCGGTCCCCCCGGACGCGAGCGGACCACCCGCGCACGTGACGTCCTGCCCGGTGATGGTGCAACCAGGGGTGGCGGTGGTCGGGTTGGTGAACTGTGCGGGGAGTGCGTCGGTGACGACGTAGCCCGACGAGTTCCCCGGCCCGTTGTTGGTCACGGTCAGCGAGTACGTCACCTGGCCTCCGGCGGCGACGCTCGTCGGGTCCGCGCTCTTGGTGATCGCGAGGTCGACCGGCAGGCCCCGGTAGGACGCGCCGTCGTTCTGGGTGTTGGCCGGACCGGGTTGTGAGGAGACGATCGTGATCGACGGTGCCGTCGAGGACGGGTTGTTGATCGCGAACTGGTACACCCGGCCCGTGACGTTGTTGGATACCCCGACGTTCCCGTTGCCGTACACCCACTGCGCCCCGTACGGGTTGGCGGGCAGCCCCGTGACAGGCACGGACAGCACGGCGCCCGTGACGGGGTCGATCCGGTAGAGGCGCCCGCCCTCGCCGTAGAGACCCCACAGGTAGCCGCCGGACCAGACCATGTCCGACAGGTTGGGGACGTTGGCCGAGAGCTGGATCCGGGTAGTGGTCCGCGACACGACGTCGACGGCGTAGAGGCTCTGGTCGGTCTGGGCCAGGCGCACGAACAGGATGTCGGACGCGACGCCCTCGCCGAACGCCGCCTGGTTGAAGTTGAGCGCGGTGTTCAACGGCAGGCCAACCACGCCCAGGTTCGTCACCGCCCCCTCCTGGCCGATCCGCAGCAACCGGTTGTTGTCGTTGATCGCGTAGAGGTACATGTCCGACTCGTGGAAGCTCATGGCGTTGTAGCCGATGGTGTAGGCGGGCCCCTGGGGGGCGAACGTGATGTTCCCGTTCCCCTGGACGGCCTGGTAGAGCCGTGTGGGCTCACCACGAGCGGTTCCTTGTGCCACCCACACCAGCCCCGGGCCGGTCGGGAACGGGTCGCCGGGCACAGCCTGCGCGGGCACCACCCCCGCGACCGTCGCTCCGAGCGCCAGGAGCCCGGCCAGAAGCACAGCAGTCCACCGACGCATACCTGTCCCCAAGCACTCGTGCACCATGACCGCGATCGGCCACCTTCGTCCAGGACCGGGCCTGGGGTCGGGGGATCCACGAGGCGACCACCCGGGAGCAACTGCCTGAATCAGTGTGCTGCACGTCACAACGTCCAGCAATCGGAGCTCTTCTCGGCCGCGGCACGGGGACGAGGCCGAGCGGGCGCGGCCGCCAGGCGTCGAGGCAGCACCCCACCCGGCCAGGCCAGTGTCGGTCCCCCGTGCGACGATCGGCGCGTGCCCGTCGTCGAGTCGTCCGTCATCGTCCCCGTGGACCCCGCCACCGCGTTCGCGGTCTCGCAGACCACGGGCGAGGTCCGGCTGCGCTGGGATCCCTTCATCCGTTCGCAGCACTTCCTCGACGGGGCGGTCGTCCCCGCCAAGGGCGTGCGGACCCTCACGCGTCACCGCGTGGGCCTGCGGATGGTCAGCGAGTACGTGTCGTACAACCCGCCGACGAACGTCGGGATGAAGATGGTCGAGGGCCCGTGGTTCTTCGCGACCATGGCGGGTGGCTGGCGCTTCGCGCCCGTACCCGGCCGTGACGTCGGACACCCAGACCAGGCCGCGACCCGGGCGGTGTGGCGCTACGGCTTCACGTGTCGACCCGGGTGGCTCGCACCCGTGGCCGAGCGTGTCGGCTCGTGGCTCCTGGGCCGCGACGTCCGCCGCAGGATCGACGGTTTCGCGCGTGGTTGTGCGGACCCCGTGGTTCTCACGGCAGCCCGCGGGCAGGCGTCCTCGCCGTCCCCGGACCCCGGTCGCACGCCCTCCGGACGGACCGCACCGGCCCCCGGCGACCCCCTGCCCGGCACCTGAATCCGCAGGTCACGGCAGAGGTCACGGCTGGCATCGCGCATGACAGGACTCGCTCCGGGATGGAAGAGTGAAAGCCGGTTTCGCGCGAACCACACAGCTTCCCCCCAGCGCCCCCGCATCTCGAAGAGGTAGACCCATGAGCACCGCGATCTTCTACGACCGCCACGGCGGGGTCGACGTCCTGCGCGTCGGCGACGAGCCCGCGCCGGCCCCCGGTGAGGGCGAGCTGGTCGTCGCGAACCGCGTGGTCGGGGTCAACCCGGCAGACGTCAAGAAGCTCGCCGGGGAGTTCGGTGGCAGCGACGAGCTCCCGCAGGTGCTCGGGTTCGAGGCGGCGGGCGTCGTGGAGGCCGTCGGCGAGGAGGTCGAGGGCTTCACGGTGGGCGACGAGGTCGTGTGGAGCGGCACGGGCGCGCAGCGCGAGAGGTCCGTCGTCAAGGCGTCGAAGACCAAGGTCAAGCCTGCGAACGTGTCGTTCGAGCAGGCCGCGGTGCTCCCGGTCGCTGCGTCCGCGGCGTTCTCGGCGCTGGTCCAGGCGGGCGTCGGGGACAAGGACGTCGTGCTGGTGCACGGCGCGTCGGGCGGCGTGGGTTCGGCCGCGGTGCAGATCGCGAAGGCGCTCGGTGCGCGCGTCGTCGGCACGGCGTCCGAGCGCAACCACGACTACGTGCGCGGTCTCGGCGCGACGCCCGTGGCGTACGGACCGGGCCTCGTGGACGCGGTCCGCGCGCTCCCGGACGGCCTCGCGGACGTGACGGCGGTCGTCGACACCGTCGGCTCCCCGGAGGCCGTCGCGCAGACGGTCGAGCTCCTGGGCGCCGACGGGCTGGAGCGTGACGGGAAGCCGCGCGCCGTGACCCTGGTCGAGTCGCAGGAGTCGATCGCCGCGGGCATCGCGTCCAAGGTCTCGCAGAAGGGTGCGCTCGCGGAGGTCCTCGCGCTCGCGGAGGCCGAGCTGCTCACGTCCGAGATCTCGGCACGCTTCCCGCTGGCGGAGGCGGCGCGCGCCGTCGAGCAGGTCGCGGGCGGCCACGTGCGCGGCAAGGTCGTCCTGGAGGTCTGACCCTCCCTGGGGGCGCCCGAGGCGCGCGTGGGTGGGGCGTGGTTCGCTGGGTGTCATGCCGCCCCGCCCCGCAGCGCCCGACGACGCCGCTCTCCTCGTCGAGGTACGTCGCCTCGCGCTCGCGTTCCCCGGTGCGCACGAGCGGATGTCGCACGGGCGCGTGACGTTCCGCGCGCGGCTCATCTTCGCGGTCTTCAGCGGCATGACGAAGGCGACTGCTTCCGCGCCGGTCCGGCACTACCCGCGCTCGGTGCTCGTGAAGGTCGACCCCGCGGAGCACGCGGCCCTGTCGCAGGACCCACGGTTCTACGTGCCCGCGTACTACGGCCCGGCGGGCTGGCTCGGCCTCGATCTCGACGCCGCCCCGGTCGACTGGCAGGAGGTCGCGGAGCTCCTCGACATGTCCTATCGCGAGGTCGCAGGCCCTCGGCTCGTGGCCCGGCTCGACGCCGAGGGGTCGCCGGCCGGGCGGTAGCCGATCCGTCCCGGCGTCCGGCACCCCCGTACCGTCCCCACCGGCACCGCAGCAGGACGCGGCCGGGGGCCGCCCGGCGTAGCGTGGCCGCATGGTCGGCGACGGGAGGTCCGCGGGGACCCCGGAGACTGCGTGGGGTCCGCCGCGGCACCGCGCGCGGCCGCACGGACCCTGGTCGTGGTCCGCCGGCGAGGGCGACGGAGACGGCACGCCCGACCTCAGCGGCCCGTCCGACCTCTCCGGCCCGTTCGACCATCGCCGACCGCGCCTGTTCCTCGCGATCGTCACGGCCCTGGTCGCGGTGGTCGGTACGCTGGGCGCGGCGCACGGTCAGCCCGACGCCCGGCCCCTCGACGCTCTCGCCCTCGCGCTCGTGCTGGTCCCGCCCGTGGTCCTCGCGACGATCCCGCGCCGTCACCTCCTGGCCGTCTCGCTGAGCCTCGCGGCGACGGGGGTCTACCTGCTGCTCGGCTACCCCTGGGGGCCGGTCTTCGTCCCGACGGTCGCCGTCCTCGCGGGAGTGATGCTCGCCGGGCCTGCGGCGCACGGCCGGGCCGTCGCCTGGTCCGGTGTCGTGGTGCTCGCGGGGGTCACGACGGCCGCGGCGACGGTCCGGGGCGGCCCGCCCTCGGTCGCGCTGCTCGGAGGGCTGGCCTGGACGGTCGTCGCTCTCGTCGCGGCGGGTGGCGTCCGGGGCCGGGTCGCACGCATCGCGGCTCTCCGCGCGGCCCACCGCGAGCACGAGGTCAGTGCCGTGACGGCCGAGCGTCTGCGCATCGCCCGCGAGCTCCACGACGTCCTCGCCCACTCGCTGTCCGCGATCACCGTGCAGGCGGGCGTCGGGCTGCACCTGCTGGACCGCGACCCCGAGCAGGCGCGCGCGGCCCTCACGGCCATCCGGGCCACGAGCCGCGAGTCGCTCGACGAGGTCCGTGCGGTGCTCGGCATCGTCCGTGCCGAGGGCGGCGAGGCGCCCCGCTCACCGTCGTGGGACCTCGGGTCGCTCCCCCGACTGGTCGGGCAGGCGCCGGGCGTCGCGGTCGACCTCACGGTCGAGGACGCCGCGCACGACGCCTCGCCGCGCCTCGCCGGGATCGTCTTCCGCGTCGTCCAGGAGTCGCTCACGAACGTGCAGCGTCACGCGGTCGGCGCCACGCGGGTGGCCGTCGAGGTCCGGGTCACCGGCACCGGTCCGTCCCGCACCCTGGTCGTGACGGTGTCCGACGACGGAGCCCCCGTCCCGGGCCGGGCTGCGGACGGGTCGCGGCCGCGTACGGACGAGGACCGGGTTCCCGAGGGGTACGGCCTGCGGGGCATGCGCGAGCGCTTGACCGACGCCGGCGGGACGCTCATGGCGGGCCCCGTGGCCCGCGGCGGGTTCGTCGTCGAGGCGAGGATCCCGTGGGAGGCGCGCGACGCCGTCGGGCAGGACGTCGACCCCGTCACCGACCACCCTCTCGCAGACCAGGAGCGCCCATGATCCGCGTCGTGCTGGCCGACGACCAGAGCCTCGTGCGCGGCGGCTTCCGCGCCCTGATCGACTCCGAGCCGGACCTCGAGGTCGTCGGCGAGGCCGCGACGGGCGACGACGCGGTGCGGCTCGCGCTCGACCTGCTGCCCGACGTCGTCCTCATGGACGTCCGCATGCCCGGCCTCGACGGGCTCGAGGCGACCCGGCAGATCGTGGCGGACCCGGCGGCGGCGGGCGTGCACGTGGTGGTGGTGACGACGTTCGAGCTCGACGAGTACGTGACCGAGGCGATCCGTGGCGGCGCGAGCGGGTTCCTCGTCAAGGACACCGAGCCCGAGGACCTGGTGCGCGCGGTGCGCGTCGCGGCGGGCGGCGACGCCCTGCTCTCCCCCACCGTGACGCGGCGGCTGCTCGCGCGCGTGGCCGACGCGACGCGCGACGTCGACCCCGTTCCCGGCCTCGCGGACCTCACGCCACGCGAGCACGAGGTGCTCGTCGAGGTCGCGGGCGGGCTGTCCAACGAGGAGATCGCGCGGACGCTGTACCTGTCGGAGTCGACCGTCAAGACGCACGTCTCACGCGTCATGACCAAGCTGCGGGCGCGTGACCGGGCCCAGCTCGTGGTCGCGGCGTACGAGGCGGGGGTCGTGCGCCCCGGCTGGGGCCAGAGGCGCTGGGCCGCCCGGCCCACGCGGCCGGAGCGGTCCGGGCGGCCGGAGCGGTCCGGGCGGTACCAGCGGGGTAGTCGGTAGACATCCCCGGGCCGACGACGTCGTGGGGCCCACGCGGAAACCTGGAGACGAGGCCGCACCCGGCGGCCGGACGCGGCAACCCCCCCCGTCACCAGCCCACCCAGGAGGCCACTATGCTCACCACCCTCACGACCGCCACGACCGACGTCCTCGCCCACGGCGGCGCGGGCTGGGGCCCCGGGCCGTGGTGGTTCGTCTTCCCGCTGCTGTGGTTCGCGCTGTTCGCCACGGTGGTCTTCCTGTTCGCCCGCCGCGCACGACGCGGTGGACCCTGGGGGCACCCCGGTGGACCGGGCGCGTGGCGCGGCGGCACCGACCCCGTCTCGATCCTCGGCGAGCGCTACGCACGCGGTGAGATCGACGAGACCGAGTACCGCCAGCGCCTCGAGGTCCTCACGCCCAAGGACCGCTGACCCTCCGGAAAGACGCTGAGTGCGGAGTAGTTGTCGTCGATGCGTCGCATCGACGACAACTACTCCGCACTCAGCGGGAGGCGGGTGGGACGTGGCGTCAGCGCGTCCCGACCAGCTCCTCGTCGGCGGCCGAGGCCGCAGGCTTGTCGGACGCGTTCGCGGTCGACGGGTCGACGTCGGACGCGAGCGCGGACTCGTTCGACTCGTCCTCGTCGTCCGTGAACAGGTCCTCGACGTTCACGCCGTCGTACTGCTCGACGTCGAGGATGCCCTCACGCTTGGCCACGACCGTCGGCACGAGGACCTGGCCCGCGACGTTGACCGCGGTGCGGCCCATGTCGAGGATCGGGTCGATCGCGAGCAGCAGGCCCACGCCCGCGAGCGGCAGGCCCAGCGTCGAGAGCGTCAGCGTGAGCATCACGATCGCGCCGGTCAGGCCCGCGGTCGCCGCCGAACCCACGACGGACACGAACGCGATGAGCAGGTAGTCCGTGAAGGACAGGTCGATCCCGAAGAGCTGGGCGATGAAGATCGCGGAGATCGCCGGGTAGATCGAGGCGCAACCGTCCATCTTGGTCGTCGCGGCGAGCGGCACGGCGAACGACGCGTACTCGCGCGGGACACCCAGGTTCCGCTCCGTCACACGCTGCGTGACGGGCAGCGTGCCGATCGAGGAGCGCGAGACGAACGCGAGCTGGATCGCGGGCCACGCGCCCTTGAAGTAGCTCGTGATCTTCAGCCCGTTGGTCCGCAGGATCACGGGGTAGACGACGAACAGGACGAGCGCGAGGCCGATGTAGATCGCGGCGGCGAACGTCGCGAGCGGGGACAGGAGGTCCCAGCCGTACTCCGCGACGGCGTAGCCGATGAGGCCCAGCGTGCCGAGCGGCGCGAGGCGGATGATCCACCACAGGACGGTCTGGATGATCGAGAGCGCCGAGCGGTTGAACGCGAGGAACGGGTCGGCCTTCTTGCCCGACTTCAGCGCCGCGATGCCGATGATCAGCGAGATCACGACGATCTGGAGGACGTTGAAGGAGATCGAGGTCGAGGCTCCCTCACCCTGCAGCTGCGTGCGCGCCTGGATGCCCAGGAAGTTGCTCGGGATGAAGCCGTTGAGGAAGTCGAGCCACGAGCCGGAGCCCGAGGGCTCGCTCCCGTCGGCCGTCGACAGCGTCGTGTTGGCGCCCGGCTGGAGCACGAGGCCCAGGCCGATGCCGATCACGACGGAGATCAGCGCCGTGATCGCGAACCACAGGATGGTCTGCCCCGCGAGGCGCGCGGCGTTGGTGACGTTCCGCAGGTTCGCGATCGACGCGACGATCGCGGTGAACACCAGCGGCGGCACGATCGCCTTGAGCAGCGTCACGAACGACGAGCCGATCGTGTCGAGCGTCGTGGTCAGCCAGTTCGGGACCTCGTCGGGGGTGCCCGCGCCGGACACGGGGCCCATCGACAGGGCGACCCAACCCAGCACGACGCCGAGGACGAGCGCGACGAGGATCTGGACGGTGAAGGAGGGGAGCTTGACGCGGCGCTTGGGTGCGGGGGCACCGTTCGCGGGCTTCTCCGGCGCGGTGGTGGCCGCGGCCTGCGAAGAGGAGGAGGAGGGCACGGTTCTGCTTTCTTCGTCACGGGCACGTGGGGTGCCCAGGGATCGCGAGGATCGCGAGAGGGAGGGAGTGCAGTCGTCCCGGCCCGGGAGGTGAGGGAAGCCCCGACGCGACGGCCGTGCCCCGCGGACGGGCGCACGCGCTCCACGGCGCAGATCCCCGCGCTCTGCGAGGCAGGGCGCGGCGGCGTGCCGACGTCAGGAGGGTGGGGAGGACTGCTGTGCGGGCCTGGGGCCCAGCGGTTCAGTGGGTCAACAACAGAGCGCGCTGGCGACTCGTCGCAGATCGACGTCACGGCGCGCGGTGAAGTTCCACCGGTTCAGCAAGGATTCGACTCCCGTTCGGGCCGGCCCGGGGGCCGGCGGTGCAGGCGATCGTCGCCCACGGCTACCGATGGTAGCCGAGGAGGGAACGTCGTCGGGCCACGGCGCTTTTCCCTGGGACGGCGCATCCCTCCGTGCAGGGAGCGTCGGGCGTCCCGTCAGGGCGCGTCGATCCGCAGCGGGGCGAGGTCCTCCGGGACGGGCGAACGTCCCGGGCCCCCGGCCCGTACCCACCGGTGGAGTGACTCGCTCGACGCGTCACCGGCCAGACGCTCGAACCAGACGGGCCCGTGCTCGGCGCGCGCTGCCGGGGCGGGACGCACCACGACCACGTCACCGCGCTCGCACGCGTCGAGACAGTCGACGAGCGTGAGCCCGGCGTCGCCCGACGCGGCGATGGCCTCGACGCGCGCGAGCTGGCCACCGGGCAGCGGGTCCGAGGTCCCGAGCGTCTCTCCCACGCACAGGCGGCAGACGGTGAGGCCGGGGACGGTCCTGCGCCGTCGTGCGGTCGCTCGTCCGCCGCTACTCACCGGTGTTCGGCGCGTCGAGGAAGGCCTTCAGGAGCGGACCTGCCGTGCCCGACCCGCTGTCCCCGGTCTCGACGAACACGGCCACGGCCAGGTCCCCCTGGATCGCGATCATCCACGCGTGCGCCTGGTTGCCGTCCCCGTACTGCGCCGTCCCGGTCTTCGCCCCGACCTCGCCGGGCAGGTCCGCGAGCAGCTTCGCGCTGCCGTCCGTGACGACCGAGCGCATGAGGCTGCGCAGCGTCGCGGCCTCGTCGGCCGTGAGCGCCGACGGGGTCGGGGTCTCGGCCGCGGCGGGCGTGACCTCGGGCCGTACCAGGACGGGCGAGACCCGCTCCCCCTTGGCCACGCTCGCCGCGAGGGTCGCCATGCCCAGCGGCGAGACCTCGACCTTGCCCTGCCCGATCATCGACGCGGCGTGCTCGGTGCCCCCGGCCTCGGCCGGGACGGAACCGAAGAACCCGGGAGCCCCGAGAGCGGCCTCGACGCCCAGGCCGAGGTCCGCGCCGGCGTCGTGCAGGGCCTGCTGCGAGACCGCCTCGCGCTGGGCGATCATCGCGGTGTTGCACGAGTTGGCGAACGCGGTGCGGAACGGCACGTCGCCGATCGCGGCCTTCGGGAAGCCGGGGACGTTCTGGAACTCTCGGCCGTCGACCGTGATGGTGGGGGTGCAGGACACGACCGTCTCGGGGGTCATGCCCGAGCGCAGCATCGCGAGCGCCGACGCGACCTTGAACGTGGAGCCGGGGGCGTACTTGCCGGTCGTCGCGGTCGACGTCCCGTCACCACCCGGGCCGCTCGCCGCGGCCAGCACGTCCCCGGTCGAGGGCTGGATCGCGACGATCGCGCTCGCCGACGGGACGCCGGCCAGCACGGACTCGGCCGCGATCTGCATGTCGGTGCGCAGCGTCGTCGCGAGCGGCACGCCCGCGACCGGTTCGACCGTGAAGACGTCGGTGACGTTCTCGACCGGGTCGGGCTCGCCGTCGCCGTCCAGGTCCACGCCGGTGTCCTGGCCGGCGCTGCCGTCGGCGACGACGCTCACCGTGATCCCGGGCGTCCCGCGGAGCTGGACGTCGTACTGCCGCTGGAGCCCCGACAGGCCGATCGTGTCGCCCGCGACGACCTGCCCCTCGGACTCCTCGACGGCCTCGGCGGTCGCGTCGCCCACGCGGCCCAGGATGGCCCGGGCGAAGGTACGGGTCGGCGCGAGGTCGAGCTGACCGTCGACGACCGCGGCGCCGTCGATCGCGCGCACCGCCCCGAGGTCGATGCCCGCGGTGTCGTCGGTACGGACCACGATCGCCTCGACGAACGCCTTCTCGCCGGCCCCGGCGACCTTCTTCGCGTACGCCTCGGCGTCGATCCCGACGGCGGCGCCCACCTCGCGCGCGACGGCCTCCTGGCGCGCGGGGTCGAGGTTCATCTTGTCGACGCCGATCCGGTAGACGGGTCGCGACTCGACGATGGGTCCGCCGTCGGCTCCCAGGATCTGGGCGCGCTCGGCGCGCACGCGAGTGACGGCCAGGCGGTCACCGTCCTTCAGGTCGGGGACCAGCACGTCGGGTTCCCACGCCACGGCCCACTCCTGGGCTCCACCGTCCGGCGAGTCCTGGAGCAGGAGGTCGACCGTGGTCTCGTAGGTCCAGGGCGTGGTGTCCGTGACGTTCCAGGTGTAGGCGAGCGTGGCGGTCGCCTGCTTACCCTTGTCCTCGCCCTCGGTGGCGACGTCGACCTTGGCGACCGTGACCGTGTGGTCGGTCGCAGCCAGCGGCTCGAGCACCGCGTCGCGGTGCGCCGCGACGTCGAGGTTCGGCTGGGTGAACGCGACGTCCGCGAAGTCCCCCTCGGCGATCGCGGCCGCGAGGCCGTCGGCTGCGCCGTCGGGGCTGGGGGCGTCCTCGCTGCACGCGGTGAGCGTCAGGGCGAGCACCGCCAGTGCGGTCGGGCCGAGCGCCCTGGCAGCGAGGCGTCGCGCCCCGATGCGCCTGTCGACCAGCTGCGTGCGAACCACGTGCTCCCCCTCGGTGCCCTGCGGCAGACGGTCCGCCGACGGGTCGGCGGAAGAGTTGACCCGGGCGTCCTCGCCCGCCTGCGAGGCTAGCCCACCCCCACGCGGGAGCGTGGCCACGGCGCGCACGTCTTCCCCGGAGCATCACAGGTTCTCCGCGTACGCGGTTCGCCGCGATGCGGTTCGCCGCGCCGGGACGCCGGGCCCTTCCTACAGTGGAGACGACCGGAGGAGGCACGGATGCCGAGGATCCGCACGGACCGGGGGCTCGACCGCCTCGTCAACTTCACCGACGCGTCGGTCGCGATCGCGATCACGCTGCTCGTGCTCCCCCTGATCGACCTCGTCACCGACGGCGAGGAGCACTCGGTCGCGTCCCTGTTCTCCGACGAGCGCGGGACCTTCCTCGCGTTCGGGATCAGCTTCGTGGTCATCGCGAACTTCTGGGTGGGTCACCACCGGGTGTTCGAGCACCTGCGGGACTACTCGAACGCGATGCTCTGGGCCAACTTCCTGTGGCTCGCGAGCATCGTGTTCATCCCCTTCACGACCCAGCTCCTGGCGGACGAGGGCACCGACGACCCGGCGGTCAACGCCCTGTACATCTCGGTGATGATCGTGACGACGGGCAGCCTGGCGCTCGTGGAGTGGCTGGCGGTCCGCGACCCCGACCTCCAGCGTCCCGAGGTCCGGGGCGAGCTCGAGGTGAAGGGCGCGCTCGTCGCGGTGCTGCTGCTGGTGGTGATCCTCGTGCTCGCGGTGGTCGCGCCGGGGATCGGGATGTTCTGGCTCTTCCTCCTCTTCCTGTCCGGGCCGTTGACCCGGTTGGCCGGGCGGCGCAGGGCCGGCCGGCCGGACGAGGGGGCCGGGAAGGACGGCCGGGCCCCGTAGGGTCCGCTAGGCCGACGCCGTCCGCGCCGACTCGCCCATCCGGCGCACGGCCTCCGTCAGCACCTCCTGGCTCGTCGCCAGGTTGAGCCGCACGTGCCCGGCTCCACCCGGCCCGAAGTGCCGACCGTCGTTGAGGGCGACCTTGGCCCGGTCGAGGAAGAAGCGGTACGGGTCGTCCGAGACCGACGACGCGTCGAGCCACGCGAGGTAGGTGCCCTGCGTCGGCTGGTAGCGGACCTGCGGAAGCTGCTCGTCGAGCAGGTCCGCGAGGAGCAGCTTGTTGCGCCGGACGCCACGCAGGACCGCGTCGAGCCACGGAGTGCCGTGCGTGAGCGCGGCGGCGTGCGCGATCACGGAGACGTGCCCGACGCCGTGCACCACCTCCTCGGGGATGCGTCGCAGGTCGTCGGCCGCCTCGGGTCCGCCGACCGCGACGGCCGCCTTGAGGCCGGCGAGGTTCCACGCCTTGGAGGCCGAGAGGACCGCGATCGCGTTCTCGGCCCCCGCGACCGTGACGATCGGCGTGTAGGCGACGCCGGGTGCGGTGACGGGCGCGTGGATCTCGTCGGACACGATGCGCACGCCGTGGCGGCGCGCGAGGGCGGCGAGCGCCTCGAGCTCCGCGCGCGTGTGGACGGTGCCCGTGGGGTTGTGCGGGTTGCACAGCAGGTAGACGGCGCGCCGTCCGCTGCCCGGTCCGGTCCCGTTGAGCGTGGCCCCGGTCGCGTCGGCGAAGGCCGCGTCGAGCGTGTCGAGGTCGAGGCGGAAGTCGGAGGTGAGCGGCGCGGTGACGACCCTGCGCCCCTCGTTCTGCGTGAAGCCGAAGAACGGCGGGTAGACGGGCGGGCTGACCACGACCGCGTCGCCCGGCCCGGTGAGGACCTTGAGGATCTCCATGAGCCCGAGCATCACGTCGGGCATCATGCGCGTACCTGCCGGATCGAACGACCAGTCCCAGCGGCGCTTCGCGAACCCCGCGAGGGCCTCGGCGTACGTGTCGCCGTAGTCGTACCCGGTGTCGCCCGACCGCATGGCCTCGGTCACGGCCTCGACGACGGGCGTCGCGAGCTCGACGTCCATCTCGGCGACCCACAGGGGCAGCACGTCGGGGGCGTAGGCCCGCCACTTGAGGCTGGTCCGACGGCGCAGCGCGTCCGGGGTGAGGGCGTCGAGCGGGTTGTCGGTCGCGAAGGGTGAGGTGGTCACGGGACCGAGCCTACGACGGCTGCTACCGGGGGGGCGGGCGCACTCCGGATGGCTCGGGGCTCAGTCGGTGGACGGCCCGGCCCGGACCCCGGACCGCTCGAACACGCCCTTGGGCAGCGCGAGCGTGGTCGTGGGGGTCTTGGTCCGCTCGGCCGTGCCCGACTCGGGAGCCTGCTCGTCGTCGTCGGGCTGGGCGGGGCGCGCACGACGACCGTGCGCCGGGGGCGCACCCGCGAGCACGGACCGGGAGACCCTCATCACGACGAACGCGACGACCGCGAGCGCCACGACCCCGATGACGACCTTCTGCAGGACGCCCGCGTACTCCTCGACCAGGTGCCAGCTCTCGCCCAGCGCGAAGCCCGCACCGACGAAGATGCTGTTCCAGATGAGGCTGCCTGCGGTCGTCAAGAGGACGAACTTGGGCAGGGGCATGCGGTCCACCCCGGCGGGCAGCGAGATGAGGCTCCGGAAGATCGGGATCATGCGGCCGAAGAACACGGCCATGCTGCCGTGCTTGTGGAACCAGGCCTCGGTGCGGTCGACGTCCTCGAGCTTGACGAGCGGCAACCAGCCGATGATCCGGCGCGTGCGCTCGCGCCCGACGAGCGCGCCCACGTAGTACAGCGCCACCGCACCCACGAGCGACCCGACCGTCGTCGCGGCGACGGCGGCGAACACGTTGAAGCTGCCGCGGCTCGCGGTGAAGCCCGCGAGCGGCAGGATGACCTCGCTCGGCAGCGGCGGGAACAGGTTCTCGAGCGCGATGGCCAGGGCCGCGCCGAACACGCCGAGCGTCTCCATGAGAGACACGGCCCAGCCCGCGACACCACCCAGGTCGGGATCGCCCGCGGCGGCCACGTGCACGAGGTCGACAGGGAGGTTCGCGAAGGGCATACGCAGACCCTATGCGCCCTGGACCGGACATTTCGACCTCGGCGAGGTCTCACCCGAGCACCTTCACGGCCTGTTCACGCGCTTGCGTCACCGGACGGCCCGGAACGCACACCCGGTGGGGCCGGTCGTCAGTACCGCCAGCGCGACATGTCCTGCTGATAGGTCCGGTAGACCACGGGTGACAGCAGCGTCGAGGCCTGCATCTCGACCTCGGGTCCCGGGTGGTCGCCCGCGAGCGTCGCGGTCGCCCGCAGCGAGTCGAGCGTGTGGAAGCGCAGGCCCTCGGGAAGCGGTGTCGCGGCGAAGAGGCGCGCCCCGCCGTCGGGCCCGAGGGTCCCGTCCGCCGTGGCCTCGCCCTGCCCGGCGGGAGGGAGCGACAGCACGAAGCCCCACTCGCCGAACGACGGCACGTTGACCGACAGCGGGACCACGGTCCGCCCGGGCGCGCCCGCACGCACGGTCGCCGCGACCTGCCAGAACGCGTGCGGCGTGAAGTACGACGACGTCGCCTGGGTCGCGTACACGCCCCCGGGCCGCAGGTGGTTCGCGACCATGGCGTAGAACTCGGTCGAGTACAGCTTGGCGATGCGCTCGTTCGACGGGTCGACCAGGTCGATCAGGACCGCGTCGAACGTCTGGTCCGTGGTGTCCATGAAACGGAACGCGTCGCCGTTGACGACGCGCACGCGCGGGTCGTCGAACGAGTGCTCGTTGAGGTCGCTCACGAGGCGGTCGGTCCGGGCGAGCTCGGTCACGGCCGGGTCGAGGTCGACGACCGTGACCTCACGGACGCTCGGGTACCGCAGCACCTCGCGCGCGAGCAGCCCGTCCCCTCCCCCGAGGATCGCCACCGACGCGGGCGCCGCGACCGAGGTGAGCGTCGCGTGCGCGAGCGTCTCGTGGTACCTCGCCTCGTCGAGCGAGGAGAACTGGAGCTGGTCGCTCAGGTAGAGCCGGACGTCGTCGCCGAAGCTCGTCAGGACGAGCTTCTGGTAAGCCGTCGACTCGTAGTGGACCACCGGGTCCTGGTAGAGCCGGGTGTTGATCGCGCCCTCGATCGCGCTCGACGCCGCGAAGCACGCCACGAGGAACACGACCGTGAGCCGCGCGAGCCAGGTCCAGCGCGTGCGCCGCCCCATGCGCCGCAGCATGAACACCGCGACCAGCACGTTGAGCAGCGCGACCGCGTACGCCGTCCGCATGAGCCCCAGGTACGGGAGCATGACGAACGGGAAGAGCAGCGACGCGGCGAGCGCCCCGAAGTAGTCGACCGCGAGGACCTTCGACAGCAGCCCCACGGACTCGTCGCGCCCGTGCTCCTTGAGCAGCGCGACGAGCAGCGGGATCTCGACGCCGATCCCCACGCCGAGCGCGAGGGACAGCAGCACGAAGACGAGCCAGTAGACCTCGGTCAGGCTGAACGCCGCGTAGAGGATCAGGACCGAGCTGCCGCCCAGCAGGGCGAGCGAGACCTCGTTGCGCACGAAGTTCAGGCCCGGGTTCGTGGCCAGGCGCGTCGCGAGGAGGGATCCGATCCCCATGCCGAACAGCGTCAGGCCCGTCGCGACCGAGAACGCGACGACCGAGTCGCCGAACAGGTAGGACGCGGCCGTCCCGAGGATCAGCTCGTAGATGATCCCGCCGACCGCGACGAGCAGCGCGGCCGCGAACACGGTCGGCTTGTCCATGCCACGGCCCGACGGCGGCGCGCCCGCTGCGGGCGGCGCGCCCGCTGCGGGCGGCGCGTCCCCTGCGGGCGGCCCGGCCTGCGCGGCCTGGGTCTGCGTCTCGCCGGCCACGGTCAGGAGAGGATCGTCCCCGCGATGATGATGCCGATGGCGACGGCCAGCCCGGCGATCATGATCCCGAAGGCCGTGTTGTGCTCGTCGACGAGCTCGCGGTGCAGGTTGAGCTTGAAGAGGTAGTTGACGACGACGATCGTCAGGACGAGCAGGACGATGCCCAGCACCGAGTAGACGATCGTGGACAGGAAGGCGTCGAGGCGCAGCTCGGCGAGGCTCATGGTGGCTCCAGGGGTGGTGGGGACGGACGCTGTGCGAGGGGTCGTGCTCGGGTCGTGCCTGGCGCCGGCTACTTGCCGAGGCCGCCGCCACCGCCGCCGTACACGGATCGGCGGTAGCAGGTCTGGTCGGTCGTGAGCGGGTCGCCGCTCGCGTCGTACTGCTGCTCGACCGTGCGGGGCGTGCAGTCGTCGTCGTCGACGTCGCGGTCCCCGCACGCGGAGAACAGGCCGATGCCCGCCGCGAGGACCAGGACGAACGCGACCACGGGGTTGACCTTGGTGTCGCGCGGCGCGACGCGCTTGCCGAAGTGGGCCTTCTGCCCCGCGGCGTCCAGGACGGTGCCGTGGTAGAGGTCGATGACGCGGTCGTCGAACTTCTCGAGCGACAGGACCATGTCCTGGGTGCGGAGCTCGGCGTAGGCGACGCGCTGGCCCACCGTCAGGTCGTAGGTGAACGACCCGTCGAGCGACGCGATGGTCCCGACCCCGACCTCCGTGACCCTCGTGCGATACTTCTTCCCGCTGAGCGTCACGGTGACGACCTGGCCCGTGCGCATCCGCGTCGGGTCGAGGGCTTCCTCGGACTCCGCAGGGCGGTAGAGCGTGACGGCCTTCGTGTCGTGGTCGTACTCGACCCAGAAGTCGAGGTTCTCGTACCCGAGGACCTCCCACTCCTCCCAGTAGTACGTGACGCCGTCGCTCGGGTCCTGCTCGCCGTAGACGACGACTCCCTGCGGCAGCGAGCGCCACGGCGGCGCACCGATCAGGTGCTTGCCGAGCGCCATGCGTGCTCTGGGGCGGCGCGCCCTCACAGGAGGGTCCGGACGGCGACGTCGGCCGCGGCGAAGGTCTCGCGCAGCAGGCTGCGCGTGTCCTCCTCGAAGCTGCCCGACGACGGTGCGCGGCAGGTCGTCAGGGTCACGTAGGCCGTGCCGTCCTCGGGCCACGTGTGGACCGCGAGGTGGGACTCGGCCAGGAGGGTCGCCATGCTGAAGCCCTGGGGCGCGAAGCGGTGCGAGGTCTCGCCGAGCGGGGTCAGTCCCGCCCGGTCGACGACCTGGGAGAGGCAGGTGCGGACGGTGGTCTCGTCGTCGAGGAGAGCGGGGTCCCCGCCCGAGATGTCGAAGACGTAGACGAGGTTGCGGTTGACCGGATCGGTCGGCACATGTTCTCCCTGAGCAGCGGCTGGCGGCGTCACGGTAGCGGATGCCTGACGTTCCCGAAAAATGCCGACCTCCTCTGGGACGGGGGCTCGCGCGGTCCGCTCGCCGAGCGCGCTCGGGCGACCCGGCCTAGCGTGAGTGACCTGGGCACCGGCGACGACGCCGGAGCCCTCTGCTCGTCCGCACCAGACGGGATGGCAGCACCCCGTCGCACCTCGACGTACCGCACGACTCGAACTCGGTCCGGCACCCGGCATCGCGTGCCGCCCTCCGGACCACAGCGATGGCGACCACGGAGGCGACATGACGAAGAAGCCGTTCAGCGGTGAGATCAAGCTCGACGTCCGGGACTCGACCCCGGACTGGGACGCGTTCCTTCCGCCCAAGGCACCGGCGGGCTCCCCCAACGTGCTCGTCGTGCTGTTCGACGACACCGGCCAGGCGGCGTGGTCTCCGTACGGAGGCCGGATCGACATGCCCACCCTCGACAGGCTCGCCGCGAACGGCCTGACGTATTCGCAGTGGCACACGACGGCGCTCTGCTCGCCGACGCGTTCGACGTTCCTGACCGGGCGAAACCACCACCTCAACGGCTTCGCCTCGATCTCCGAGGCCTCGAGCGGATTCCCCGGCTACAGCTCCCACATCCCACCGTCGAACGCGACCATGGCGACCGTTCTCCGCGATGCCGGGTGGTCCACCTTCTGGGTCGGCAAGAACCACAACGTCCCCGTCGACGCGTTCACCGCCGGCGGCTCGAAGAAGGCCTGGCCTCTCGCCCAGGGGTATGACCGCTTCTACGGCTTCATCGGCGGCGAGACGAACCAGTGGTACCCATCGCTCGCCGAGGACAACCACTACATCGACCAGCCCTATGGTCCCGAGGACGGTTACCACCTGTCCGCCGACCTCGCTGACAAGGCGATGGAGTTCATCCGTGACTCGAAGCAGACCGAGCCCGACAAGCCCTGGTACCTGTGGTTCTGCCCCGGCGCGAACCACGCCCCGCACCACGCGCCGCAGGAGTACATCGACAAGTACAAGGGCCGGTTCGACGACGGGTACGAGGCCTATCGCGAGTGGGTCCTGCCACGCATGATCGAGCGAGGCATCCTGCCCGAGGGCACCGAGTTGACAGAGCTGAACCCGATGCCCGAGGGGACGTTCGCTCCAGGAGACGCGGTGCGCCCGTGGGACACGCTCTCCGACGACGAGAAGCGCCTGTTCAGCCGCATGGCCGAGGTCTTCGCAGGGTTCAGCGAGTACACGGACGCCCAGGTCGGGCGAATCATCGACTACCTCGAGGACTCGGGCCAGCTCGAGAACACGATCGTCGTCTACGCCGCCGACAACGGCGCCTCCGGTGAGGGCTCACCGAACGGGTCTGTCAACGAGAACAAGTTCTTCAACGGCTACCCCGACACGATGGACGAGAATCTTCAGTACCTCGACCGGCTCGGGTCGGCCGACACGTACAACCACTACCCGACCGGTTGGGCGGTGGCGTTCTCGACGCCGTACAAGATGTTCAAGCGATACGTGTACCAGGGCGGCCTCGCAGACCCGCTGGTGATCTCGTGGCCGCAAGGTATCGCGGCTCGCGGCGAGGTGCGCGGACAGTACCACCACTCGACCGACATCGTTCCGACGATCCTCGAGGCCTGCGGCGTCGAGTTCCCCGAAGTGGTTGCAGGCGTCGAGCAGCACCCTCTCTCAGGTGTGTCGATGGCCTACTCGTTCGACGCGGGCCCCGACGCGCCGACGGCCAAGAAGACCCAGTACTACGAGATGCACGGAAACCGTGGCATCTGGCACGAAGGCTGGAAGGCGGTCACCGAGCACGGCCCGACGTCTGGACTGTCGCACTTCGAGAGAGACCGCTGGCAGCTCTTCCACACCGACGTGGACCGGGCGGAGGCTCACGACCTCGCCGAGCAGCACCCGGAGAAGGTCGAGGAGCTCAAGCGCCTCTGGTTCGAGGAGGCGAAGGCCAACAACGTCCTGCCGCTCAACGACCTCGCAGTCGTCGGCAAGGACCTCGAGACGTTCCTCGGTCTGGAGTACCGGAGCGATGCCCCGAAGAGCGGCCAGTACACCTACTATCCCGGCACGAGCGAGATCCCCGAGCGCAGCGCCGCGAACGTGCGCGGTGTGTCGTTCAAGGTGCTCGGAGACGTGGTCACAACCACGGAGACTGCAGGCGTCGTCTTCGCGCACGGCTCGCGTTTCGGCGGTCACGCGCTCTTCGTCAAGGACGGTCGCCTGGTCTACGTCTACAACTTCCTCGGCATCGGCGAGGTCCAGCGGCTTTCGGCACAGATGCCCGCCGCAGGACGGCACGTGCTCGGTGTCGACTTCGTCAAGGAAGGGATAGGGGAGCATCACGAAGCTCTCGGCACGGCATCGCTGTACATCGACGCAGAGGTCGTCGACTCGGCCCAGATCCGCACCCAGACCGGCCACTTCTCGCTGTGCGGCGAGGGGCTCTGCATCGGCTACGACTCGGCCGACAGCGCCTCGGCGACCGACTACAGCGGACGGTTCGAGTTCACGGACGGTGAGATCAAGAAGGTCGTGTTCGACATCGCTGACGACGCCTATGTCGACGTCGAACGTCACATCGCGGCGGCGTACGCGCGCGACTGACCTCGACCTCGCCCACGGGCCCTGTCCCCTACGCCCCGGTGATCAGGGCGTCGAGCCGTCTGATCGGGTCCCAGGCGCCGTCCTCGCTGTTGGACACGACCACGATCGTCACACCGGGCTCGCCGCCCTGCCCGGGGTAGTGCTTCACGATCGCGCTCGACCCCGTGTTGATCCCGTCCTTGGACAGCGACCGGACGCTCCCGTCCGCGGTGACCTCGATCTCGAGGCCGAACGCGAAGTGCACCGCGGTCGCCTTGCCCGGCGCGGCGTCCGGGATCTCGTGGTGCAGCGCCTGCGGGCTCAGGAACGCGTCCGTGAGGTCCGGCGGCAGGAGCTCGCCCGCCCGGACGGCGTCGAGGAAGCGGACCAGGTCTGCCGCCGTCACGTGCGCACCGCCATCGGGCGAGCCGATGGGCGGGTAGCTGTAGATGTTCTGCCGCCACCCCACGATGGGCGCGTCGCCGTCCGCGACGGGAGCTGCGCCGTCGCCCGCGTCGCCGTCGGGCGCTTCCGCGCGGACGGGCTCCCAGCCCTCCGCGACGTCCGGGACCGCCTCGCGCATGTCGAAGAAGCCCGACGACGCCATGCCCGCGCGCGCGAACACGTGCTCGCGGACGTAGTCGCGGTAGGTGAGGCCCGTGGCACGCTCCAGCGCCAGCCCGGCCAGGACGTACCCCACGTTGCAGTACCGGCAGCCCTCGCCCACACCGAACGTCGGGGTCTTGTGGACGAACTGGGGCAGGAAGTCCGCGGTCTGCGTGACCGAGTAGTTCGGCTTGTCGACCCACAGGGCCTCGTAGGACTCGCCGGCCTCCTCGTCGGCGTCGTCCGCGATGCCCGAGGTGTGCGACAGCAGGTGGCGCAAGGTCGCCTCCCGGGGGATACGGGTCCCCTCGAGGTCGACGTGGTCGTGGATCGAGGCGTCCAGGTCGAGGGTTCCGGCCGCGACCTGCTGGAGGACCGCGACCGAGGTGAAGAGCTTGGTCACCGACGCGACGTCGAAGCGCGTCGAGGTCTTGACCGGCACACCCCAGCGCCGCGAGGCCAGGCCGTAGGCCCCCTCGAACAGCTTCTCGCCCTCGCGGGAGACGAGCACGACCCCCGAGAAGTCGTCCCGCGCGGCAGCCTGCCGGAGGTGGTCGTCGAACGCCGCGAAGGATCCTGTCGTGAGGCTCATGCCTTCGACGGTAGGCCTCACGGGACGTGTCGAGCCAGGGCATTGTGGGAGTGGCAGGATCGCAGGATGGACCTCGAGGACTTTCTGGAGCACGTGAACCGCGGCGAACTCATCGAGGGCGGGTCCGCACGGCACGAGTTCATGCACGGAGCGGCCCAGGAGGCGCTGCGGTGCGTCGCCGATCTCAACTCCGGGTACCGCACGCCGGACGAGGTGCGCGGTCTGCTGTCGCGGCTGACGGGGGTCGTCGTGGACGAGTCGGTCACGGTCTTCCCGCCGTTCTACTGCGAGTTCGGCAAGAACCTGACCCTGGGCAGGGACGTCTTCATCAACAGTGGCTGCCGCTTCCAGGACACCGGTGGCATCACGATCGGGGACGGGACCCTCATCGGGCACGGGAGCACCCTGACGACCCTGAACCACGCCGTCGACCCCGCCCGCCGAGCGGACATGATCCCCGCACCGATCAGGATCGGACGCAAGGTCTGGCTGGGGGCATCGGTCACGGTGGTCCCGGGCGTGACCATCGGCGACGGTGCGATCGTCGGTGCCGGAGCGGTCGTGACCAAGGACGTCCCGGCCGACACGATCGTCGCCGGGGTGCCTGCGAAGGTCCTGCGCCCCACCGGTTTCGACGCGTCGCTCGGCTGACGTCCGCGCGCCGCCCTACCCGAAGGAGAACCACCGTGCCCCGTCCTCGTCTCGGCGTGATCGTGCCGCGCGATCTGCCGATCACCGACCTGCTGCCGTTCGTGTCGCGCGCCGAGGAGATCGGCCTCGACGAGGTCTGGGTGGTCGAGGACTGCTTCTTCCGGGGTGGGATCGCGCAGGCCGCGACGATCCTTGCGCGCACGGAGTCGATCCGCGTCGGTATCGGGATCCTGCCGGCCGCGGTGCGCAGCCCCGCCATGACGGCTCTCGAGGCCGGGACGCTGGCCGAGCTCCACCCGGGGCGGCTGCTGCTGGGGATCGGGCACGGGATGCCCGCGTGGATGCGGCAGATCGGGGTGTGGCCGGCGAGCCCCCTGACGCTGCTGGAGGAGACCACGAGCGCCGTCCGCTCGCTGCTGCACGGCGAGCGGCTCAGCACCGACGGACGTTACGTACAACTCGATGACGTCGGGTTGTACGGCCCTCCGGCGGTCGCCCCTCCCGTCCTCAACGGGGTGCGCGGGCCAAGGTCCCTGGAGGTCTCGGGCCGCGTCGCCGACGGCACGATCCTCGACATGCCCGTGACCCCCGAGTACCTGGGCGTGGTCCGCGCGGCCGTCGAGCGCGGCCGCGCCGCAGCCGGACCGAGCGCCCCGCCCGAGCACACGCTCGTCGCGTTCGCCCTCGCCGTGGTGCACGACGACGTCGCGACCGCCCACGAGATCGTCCGGCCCGCGCTGGCCACGTTCGGCGCCGCGGACTGGACCGCGCAGATCGACCCGCTGCCGTTCGCGACCGCGTTCCGGGCGCTGCGCGACTCGACGTCGACACCGCAGGAGTTCTCCCGGGCTCTGCCCGACGAGTGGGTCGACCAGCTCGCGATCGTCGGCCCGCCCGACGTGGTCCGCGCCCGGCTCGCCGCGCTCGAGGCGAACGGCGTCAGCAGCGTCGTCGTCGTGCCGACGAGCCCCGACCCCGGACACCAGGACGACCCGTTCGCTGCACTCGACGCACTCGCCCGGGTCGTGTCGCCCGCCGAGAAGTGAGTTCACGCCCCTGATCCGCGCGGATCAGGGGCGTGAACTCACTTCTCGGCGGAAGCGGTCAGTGGATGAGCTCTCGCCAGTTCTCGGGGACTCGTTGGGCAGGCCCGGGCGTCGCCTGGTCCTTCGGGTGCGCGATCGGCGGAGCGAGGTCCGGCCCCTCGAACGACTGCTCCGAGACGTAGTCCCAGTACCAGTCCTCGCCCGGCTCGTATGTGCGCATGAGCCGGTGGCCGGTCTCCTGGTAGTGCGCCGTGGCGTGCTGGGAGGGCGACGTGTCGCAGCAGCCCACGTGGCCGCACTGCGCGCACCGACGCAGGTGCACCCACCAGCCGCCGGAGGACTCGCACTCGGCACAGCCGGGACCGCTCGGCGGCACCGTCAGGTCGAGGGACTCCTCGAGGCCCGGGGTGCCGCCGTCGTCGGCCGCCGTCAAACCTGTGCCCCGACGCTGCGGACGACCGGCTCCCAGTCCTTGGGCTCGAGCGGCTCGGCGGGCTCGGCCGCGGCCCAGCCGCGGGCCGCCTCGATCGTCGACGAGAGCAGCTCGTAGAGCGCGTCGTCGGCGTCACGTGAGCCCGCCTCCGAGATGCCCTGGACCGCAGCCGCGACGATGCTCGGAGCGGCGTCGCGCGCGAACCGTGCGGGACGCAGCCGCGACCCCTTGCAGAACGACTCGGCCCACGCCGCCGTGCGGGGCACCATGTTCAGGGCGTCCTGCGACTCCTGCGTCCGGGTGCCGGGCTCGCGGCCCTCGAGCTGGTCGAGCATGCGCTCGCCCGCGATGATCGCGACCGCGAGGACGTCCTGCCGGTCGCTCGGCGAGACGGGCAGCGCCGTCTGCGCCGCGCGCAGCGAGATCCACACGCTCCACCGCGGGTCGTCGGACCGCAGCCCGATCACGGACGGGATGAGGATCGCCAGGCGTGGCCTGGCCGCATCGCTCGTGAGGTCGTTGACCGCTCGCGCGAGCATCGCGACCAGCGGGTGCGTGCACTGGGGATGGTCGCTCCAGCGCTCGCCGGCCAGGTACGACGCGAGCTCCATGAAGCACGCGCCCTTCTTCGGGTTGCGGTGCTTGCCGCGTCCTAGCATGGGTAGCACGTCGTACGTCGATGTCACGAGGGCACCTCCATCAAGGGGTCCGGTCCATTCCAGTCTGCGACCGGCACCCGTCGTTGGCAACGGGTGGGGGCCTACCCGCCGGGCGGACCCGGCCGTGCGCGCCATGGCCGTGACGTTGATCGCAGGGCGGTCCCGGACCGCGCAGAGGGTGCCGTCCATCGCGTCTCCCGGTCACCGTCGCCCGGCGACCTCACCCCTAAGGCACCTCAGACCACCTCAGGCGAGATACGCCGTCGGGCCTGAGGTGGTAGCCGCCCAGAACCTACCCGCTCGACCGATGCACCACGCGCCCACTCAGCACGAGAGTGAGGATCACAGCGGGCACCACGTCCGCAGCCGACGAGCACGAACGGGGACGACCATGAACGAGATGTACGTGATGGGCTTCGAGACCGAGGTGGCCTACCGCCAGCAGCAGGTCCGCGCGGACTACGACCACCACGAGAACGTGCTGATGCACTGGCTCCGCAGCCACCGCCTGGGGCACAAGACGCACAGTACCCACGCGAGCACCACAGGTCAGACCGGATGACGGAGCCCTCCTCCGGTCGGGTGGGCCGAGGTCGACCATCGCCCTCGGCGCCACCGGGCTCCCGGTTCCCGGCCGGACCGGAGGAGGGGTTCGTCACACCGGTCGGCGAGTATCAGGAAACGTCGTGGCAGACGTCACAGGCCGCTGCGAGGATGGGCAGTATGCCGCGCCCCTCCCAGGCCCACTTCGTCGCACGACAGCACCAGCTCGACGTGATCGCCGCAGCGGTGGGCCGCGCTGCCGCCGGGGACCCCGGTGCGATCCTCCTCGGCGCCGACGCCGGGGTCGGCAAGTCGCGCCTCCTGGTCCGTGCCGCAGAGCTCGCCCGGGGCACGGGGGCCACCGTCGTCGTGAGCCACTGCGTCGACCTCGGCGACGTCGGCCTGCCCTACCTGCCGTTCACCGAGGCGCTGTCCGAGCTCCGGTCGAGCCACGAGGTCGTCGACGAGACCATCGACGCGCGGCCCGCGCTGGGCCGCCTCCTCGACGCCGGCCCCTCGTCCCTCGACGGCAACGGCGAGGACCAGGCCGGACGTCTCCAGCTCTTCGAGAGCATCACGGCCGCGCTCACGGCCCCCGGGAGGCCCGGCGCCCCGCTCGTCCTCGTCATCGAGGACCTGCACTGGGCGGACCCGTCCACGCGCGACGTCCTGCGCTTCCTCCTCGCGCGGCTGCGGGCCGACCACCTGCTCGTCATCGCGAGCTACCGCACGGACGACCTCCACCGTCGCCACCCGCTGCGCCCCGTGCTCGCGGAGCTGCGCCGCCACCCGCGCGTCGACCACCTGGCCCTGGACCCGTTCACTCCGGGCGAGCTCAAGCAGTTCACGACCGCCGTCGCGGGCAGGTCGCTGCCCAAGAACGACTTCGAGCGCGTCATGAAGCGCTCGGAGGGCAACGCGTACTTCGCCGAGGAGCTGGTCGAGGCCGGCCCGCAGGCCGACGCCCTGCCCTGGTCGCTCGCGGACGTCCTGCACGCTCGCCTCGAACAGCTCGAGCCCGACGTCCAGCAGCTCGCCCGCATCGCGTCGCTCGCGGGACGCGTGGTCGCCGAGCCCTTGCTGCGCGCCGTCGTCGGGCAGGACCTGGGCGTGTTCTCGCTCGGCGGCCTGCGCTCCCCCGGCGGGCTCCCGACCCGGGGCGCGCTCGACCAGGCGTTCGACGCGACGCTCCGCGAGGCCGTGGCCCACCACGTGCTGACCGTCGACGGCGGCAGGATCGCGTTCCGCCACGCCCTGCTCGCCGAGGCCATCTCGGCCGACCTCCTGCCCGGCGAGCAGGTCGCGCTGCACCGCGCATACCTGGCCGCGCTCACCGAGGACCCGGCGCTCGGCTCGCCCGCGCAGCGGGCCCACCACGCACTGTCGGCGCACGAGACGACGACGGCGCTCGTCGCGTCCCGCGAGGCTGCGCGCCGTGCGGGGCGGGTCCTCGCGCCCGCCGAGGAGCTGCGGCACCTGGAGCAGGTCCTGCGTCTGTGGGACGTCGTGCCCGAGGCCGCGGACCTGCTCGGCGAGGACCGCGTCGACGTGGCCGTCGCGGCGGCGTCCGCGGCGAGCCGTGCGGGCGAGCCGGACCGCGCGGTCGCGATCGCGCGCAAGGTCGTCGAGATGACCGCGGAGAACCCGCTGCGGCAGGCGTCGCTGCGTCACGTGCTGTCCCTGCACCTGCTCGGGATCGAGCACGTCGAGGAGGTCATCGAGCACACGGCCGCGGCCCTCGCGGTGCTGCCCACCGAGCCCCCGTCGAAGGACCGGGCGTGGACCCTCGCGACCCGCGCCCGCGCCGCGATGAACCTCGACCGGGCAGACATGGACGTGGTCGCCCAGGAGACCGCCGAGGAGGCCATCGCGGTGGCCCGCGCGATCGACGCCCCCGACGTCGAGGCCGACGCCCTGACCACGCTCGCGGTGCTCGAGGTCGATGACGCGGACCGCGCCGCCCAGCTCCTCGCCAACGCGCGCGAGCGCGCCCAGGCTGCAGGCGACCTCCTCACGGAGATGCGCTGCTGGTACAACATCGCGGCCAACCGCTACTACTCGGGGGACCTCGAGCAGGCCCTCGTCGAGGCGCACACGGGGCTCGAGCACGCGGTCGCGGCGGGGCTCGGCTGGAACGGGTACGGGGTCGAGCTCCGCCTCTTCGGCGAGCTCGTCCGGTACGCCACGGGCGACCTCCGCCCGCCGCCCACGTCCCCCGACCCCATGCCCCCGAGCGCGGTCGCCGCGCTCTCGGCCGCCCAGCTCTACGCGGCCGTCGCGCGCGGCGACGAGGGCGTGATCGAGCGCGCCCGCGCGCTGCGTCCCGAGTGGCGGCGCGACGGGCAGATCGCGCTCATCGCGGGCGGGTGCATGATCGACGCGCTCGTCTGGACGGGCCAGCGCGAGGAGGCCCTGGCGCTCGCGCAGGAGCTCATCGTCTACCTGGGCCGCACGTGGAGCGACTACTTCCTGGGCCGGATCTGGATCTCGGCGCTCGCCCTGACGGCGCTGGCCGACGCGACCGAGGAGCGCCGCCTCGTGGGTGCCCCCGTGGACGACCTGGTCGCGCAGGGCGACGCCCTCCTCACGGCGGCGGAGACCACTGCCCAGCGGGGACGTCCTCGCGGTGGCCGGCTCGGCCCCGAGGGCATCGCGTGGCTCGTGCGGGCCCGCGCCGAGCACTCCCGCCTCACGGGGACGAACGACCCGCTCCTGTGGCAGGAGGCCACGGCAGCGTTCGACTACGGCTACCGCTACGAGATCGCGCGGTCCCGCTGGCGCTGGGCCCAGTCGCTGCTGGGCGTCGGGGACCGCGAGGGCGCCGCCGCCCAGGCGGGCGAGGCTCTCGAAGAGGCCGACGACATGGGCGCCGCGCCCCTCGCGAGCGCGCTGCGGGACCTCGCGCGCCGCGGGCGCCTGGACCTGCCGGGCCTGCGCCGCGGCGCCACGACCGTGCTGACGGACCGCGAGGAGGAGGTCCTGCTGCTCGTCGCGCAGGGCCTGACCAACCGGCAGATCGGCGAGCGCCTGTTCATCAGCGGCAAGACCGTGAGCGTCCACGTCTCGAACGTCCTGGCCAAGCTGGGCGCCTCGGGCCGCACGGAAGCCGTCTCGATCGCGCACCACCGGGGGCTGATCGAGGTCTGACGGCGGCGCGTGTGGTTCGCTGGTCGCCATGAGCGCCCCGGCCCCTGGCACCCTCGTCCTGCTGCGTCACGGGCAGAGCGTCTACAACGCGGAGAACCGGTTCACGGGCCTGCTCGACGTCGATCTCTCCGACCACGGCGTCCGCGAGGCCGAGCGGGCGGGCTCGGAGCTCGCCGCGGCCTGTGCGCAGGACCCGACGCTCGTCCCGCGCCGCGTGCTGACCTCGCCGCTCGTGCGTGCCTCGGCGACCGCGGCGATCGTCGCGGCGCGACTCCCGGGGCCGCCTCCCCTGGTCCCCGAGTGGCGGCTGGTCGAGCGGCACTACGGCGCGTTCACCGACGACCTGCGCGAGTCCGTCCGGGCCGAGTTCGGCGAGACCGCGTACTGGGAGTACCGGCGCTCGTTCGACCACCGGCCGCCGCCCGTCGAGGAGGGCAGCGAGGCCGCGGCGGCCGTCGCGGACACCTTCTCCCGCCTGCCCGACGCCGCCCGGGTCGGCTTGCGCCGCGACACCGAGTCGCTCGCGGACGTCGTCGACCGCCTCGCGCCGCTGTGGGCGACGGTGCGCCGGGCCCTCGACCGCGGCGAGAACCTCCTCGTCGTGGCGCACGGCAACTCGCTGCGCGCGTTCGTCATGCTCGTCGACCGGCTCACGGCCCCCGAGGTCCAGGTCCTCAACGTCCCCACAGGCCTCCCGCTCGTCTACCGCTTCGAGCGCCAGGCGCCCGACGACGCCGCGCACCCGGGCGGGGAGCCCCACCCGGGTGCGCAGCCGGGTGCTCAGGCGGCCGCAGCCCACCTCGTGCCCGTGCACCGCGGCGGGCTCTACCTCGACGCGGCCCGTGCGGCGGCCGAGCTGGCCGACCTGGAGCGGCGCGGCGGGACGTGAGTCACGAGCCCACGCGCAGGCCTCCGCCGTCCGAGGGGCTCCGCTCCACCTTGCAGTAGGTCAGGTCAGCGGTGCTGGTGATGATGCGGTCCTCCTGCTCGGTCGTGAGGCCCTCCCGGAAGGACCCCTCGGTGGCGTCGTCGGCCGCGCGGCACCGGAACAGGACCTGGTTGCCGCCCGCGTCCAGGACGGCGACGTCCTCGTACGGCCCGGTCGCAAGGAGCGCCGCCCACCGGGGATCCTGCTCCTGGCTCTGGATCGCGACCCGGCTCTGCGCGTCGTAGGACACCGCGCACCCGTCGACCAGTTCCGTGCAAGCCCCCGTCGTCCGGGGGCCGTCCCCGAACGAGGCCGTCATCCGGGGTTCGAACGCGGTCTCCCCCGTCAGCGCGAGAGCAAAGGGGGCCTGCGCCCGCTCGGGGATCGTCAGCGTGGGGACGAGCAGCAACGTGCCGGTCTTCCCGTCGGCCTGTGTGATGGGCTCCCAGGACGAGACGAACGCGCTCGGCTCGTCGTCGAACAGCTCGTTCGTCGCGGCGCCGAAGACGAACTCGCCCCCCTCGGTTTCGACGACTGCGGCGGAAGAAAGGACCGGCACGAGGACCGTCGTCGGTTCGGCGCCTGCTCGGAGCCGTCGGAGCTCGGCCTCGTCCCCGGCGACCACCTGGAAGCGCTGTGTCTCTCGCGGTGCGTAGCCGAGATCTGCCATCTGCTGGATGTAGGCAGGATCCTTGGGGTCCTGCGACGGCTCGGCCCCCTCTGCCACCGCGGCATCGAGGATCTGCCCGGTCCGCGGGTCGATCGAGACGGTCGCGTCCTCGAACGGACCACCGGCCGAGAACTCGACAGTCGAGATGATGAGGAACCGGTCGCCGTGCGCACCGGTCTCGATGCCCGTGTCGAGCACGACGGTCTCGTCCGGCAGCTCGTAGGTCGCCGCCTCCGCCACGGCCGTGATCCCGGGAGCGATCTCTCGATGCACGATCTCGGTGCTCAAGGTCTCGTAGGCCGCCGCGGGGTCGAGCTCGTGGGCCACCTGGCTGGGGAGGCCGCTCGCGACCCCGACGCCCAGGACGGCGAACACTGTGAGCACCGCGGTCCCGGTGACGGCCCGCCGGGCTGTGGCCTTGCGTCGGCTCGTGACGAGCACGACGGGCAGGTCGAGCGTCGAGGGCGGGACGGAGTCGGCCGCAGCGTGCAGACGGTCGAAGAGGTCATCGTGCGGTCCGGTCATGAGGAGCTGCCCTTCCGGGAGGAGTCGTCGAGGATCGCGCGGAGCCGGGCGAGCGCCCGGGACGCGGTCGACTTCACGGTGCCGACCGGGATGCCGAGCTCTGTGGAGACCTCGGTCTCCGAGAGGTCGAGCATGTGCCGCATCACCACGACACGGCGTTGCTTGAGGGGGAGCTGCAGGAGGGCGCGGACGACCAGGTCGCGGTCGTCCACGGTGGCGGGCGCCGCACCCACCGAAGAGCCGGCGCGCGGCGCGTCGGTCGTGCCCTCGGAGTGGTCGCGGAGGTCGTCCGGGCCGGACAGCACCTCGCGGCGGGTACGCCGCCACGTGTCGACCCGCAGGTTCGCGAGGATCCTGCGCGCGTAGACGAGCGGGTCACCGTCGCGGGCCCTGGACCATGCCCGGTACGTGCGTTCGAACGTCTGCTGCGTGAGCTCCTCGGCGCGGTGCTGGTCGCCGCACAGGAGGTAGGCCATGCGGTGCAGCGGGCCGACGGCCTGCTCCATGAACGCCGTGAACTCGGCGTTCCGGCTCGCACGCAGGATCACGCCGCCGCCCTCGCCCTCCTCGGCGGGGAGCCCCTCGTCGAACTGCTGGTCGAAGAGGTCCGGTGCGCCGTCGTCGGGCACTCGTCGCGGACCGCCCTGCAGGTCGCCGCCGCCCACGAGCGGCAGGACCGCGGTCACGGCAGCACCCCGGGCACCGAGGGCCGCGGTTCTCCGGTCGATGGGCCCGTCCGCCGGGACTCGAGCAGCTCGACGTCCCGTGTCAGGCCGTCGCGGACGTGCCTGCCCAGGAGCGATCTCTGCTCGGGCGTGAACCTGCTCCGGTCGCCTGCCACGGGTCCTGCCGTCCCGTGCTCCAGCCGGTCCAGGGCCACGATGCGGTCGAGCAGTCCGAGGATCTCGGCCCGTTCGGCCCGGCCGGACAGGTGCACGGCCACGACCCGGTCCGCGAGCGCCCGCTGCGCATCGAGGACGCCGAAGCGCGAGCCGTCCAGCAGCACCGTGCCCAGCGGTCTGCGCACGACCAGCCACCCCCTGTCGTCGTCGGTCGTCACGACCCGGGCGCCGCGTACCGTCACGCGGTGCGACACGAGCGACCACCGGACGATGATCGCGCACACGGGCAGCGCGAGGACGAGGAGGACCACGCTGAGGACGGGTTGTGGTGAGGGCCAGGTCAGGCCGACCGCGAGGAGCGAGCCCCCGACGCTCGCGACGACGACGACCGACCCCGCCGGCCCGCTGCCCAGCCTGTCCCGGAGCCGCCCCCTGACGGCTCGAGACCTCGCTGGCACGGGTCCGGACGGCGCGTTGGTGCCCCCTGCCCCCCGTGCGCCGGAACCTCTCGGCGGGGGTCGGTACGTTGTCCTCACGACCAGTACACGCAGCCGAGGGCACGAAGGTTCCACCCGGCCGGGTCCCAGTTCTTCTCCCGGGTGCTCACAGGCTCCGCCGAGGTTCCTCGCACGCGCCGCACACATAACCTACGCATCCGTAGGTTACGGTGTAGTAGTGAACACCTTGGCAAAGCAGCCCTGGCTGAGTCGGTACTCCCCAGGGGTTCCCGCGACCGTCGACGTCCCCGACGAGCCCGTGACCGCGGCGCTCGCCCGAGCGGCTGCCCGCTGGCCCGACCGGGTCGCGGTCGACTTCTTCGGTGCGACCGTCACGTACGCGCACCTGGCTGAGAAGGTGGACCGCGCCGCGAGCGCCCTGTCCACGCTCGGCGTGGGGCGTGGCGACCGGATCGCGCTCGTCATGCCCAACAGCTCCTCGCACCTCGTCGCGTTCTACGCCGCGCTGCGCCTGGGTGCGACGGTCGTCGAGCACAACCCCACCTACTCGTCCGACGAGCTGGCCCACCAGCTCGCCGACTCGGGTGCGACCGTCGCGCTCGTCTGGCAGAAGGCCGTCCCGACGGTCCTCGCCGCGAAGCCTGGCACCGGGCTGCGTACGGTCGTGTCGGTCGACATCGCCCGCGACCTGCCCCTCGTCAAGCGCATCGCGCTGCACCTGCCCGTCACGGCGGCGCGCACGCAGAAGGCCGCGCTGCGAGGCCCGGCGACGGCAGGCGTCCCCGACTGGCACCGGCTCGTCGCGAGCGCAGGTCCGCTCGACCCGTCGACCCCCCAGCCCGAGGCCGACGACGTCGCCCTCCTCCAGTACACGGGCGGCACGACGGGCACGCCCAAGGGCGCGGTCCTGACGCACCGCAACCTCGTCGCGAACACCGTGCAGGGCCAGGCGTGGGCGTCGTTCCGCGAGGGCGAGGAGACCGTCTACGGCGTCCTGCCGTTCTTCCACGCGTTCGGCCTCATGTTCTGCCTGACCCTGCCCGCGCGCATCGGCGCGACGCTCGTCGCGTTCCCCAAGTTCGACGCCGAGTCGTTCCTGGCCGCGCAGAAGCGTCGCCCCGCGACCTTCCTCCCGGGCGTCGCGCCCATGTTCGACCGCATCGCCGCCGCGGCCGCCAAGGCCCGCGCGGCGGGCAAGCCCGTCGACCTGCACTCGATCCGGCTCGCGTTCGCGGGGGCCATGCCCATCAGCCCGACGACGGCACGCACCTGGGAGGAGGCGACCGGCGGCCTGCTCATCGAGGGCTACGGCATGACCGAGACGTCCCCCGTCGCGCTCGGCAACCCGGTCTCGGCCGACCGCCGCCCCGGCACGCTCGGCCTGCCGTTCCCGAGCACCGACATCCGGGTCGTCGACCAGGACGACCCGACCAAGGACGTCGAACCGGACGAGACCGGCACGGTCCGCGGCGAGCTGCTCATCCACGGGCCGCAGGTCTTCCAGGGCTACTGGAACCGCCCCGAGGAGACGGCTCACCAGCTCCTCGACGGCGGCTGGCTGCGCACGGGCGACGTCGTGACCGTGGACGCGGACGGCGTCGTCACGCTCGTCGACCGCATCAAGGAGATGATCATCACCGGCGGGTTCAAGATCTACCCGTCGCAGGTCGAGGACCACCTGCGCCTCATGCCCGGGATCCGGGACGTCGCCGTCGTGGGCCTGCCCGGCGAGGGCTCGGACGAGCGAGTGGCCGCGGCCGTCGTGCTCGACGAGGACCAGAGCACCGCGAGCGGGCTCCCGATCGACCTCGCGGCCGTACGCGAGTGGGGCGAGCAGAAGCTCGCCCGCTACGCCCTGCCCAAGCACCTGTTCGTCGTGCCCGACCTGCCCCGCTCGCAGATCGGCAAGGTGCTGCGCCGCGTCGTCCGCGAGAACGTGCTGGGCAAGCCGACCGACGGCGACGGGCCGGGGCACCCGACGGGCGGCGCGGCCCCGACCGCCTGACGGTCCTCTCCGTCCGTCAGGGAGCCAGCAGGTCCCGGACGTGCGCCGCGATGTCGTCACGTACGAGCCGCATGCGCTCCATACCCTCGATCCCCCGGAGCGAGGGCTCGTCGGTGTCCCAGACCACGACGGGCGTCCCGTCGTCGGTGGTCACCTGCGCCTCCCGGCCGAGGACGACCACGACGTCCGCGGCCGCGACCAGCTCGGGGGTCAGGGGCTTGGGGTGCTCGCCCGACAGGTCGACGCCGACCTCCTCGAGCGAGGCGACCGAGAGCGCGTTGAGGCTCGACCCCGGGGAGGTCCCGGCCGAGTCGACCCGGACGTCGGGCGCGATCTTCCGGGCGAGCCCGGCGGCCATCTGCGACTTGCCGCCGTTCTTGACGCAGACGAACAGGACGGATCGGGGGGTGCTCACAAGGGTCCTCCTGGTCGTCGGCCGACCGGCCGTGGCCAGGCCCTCCGTGGGCCGTGCCGGTCACGAGACCCAGGCTACCGGCGTCTCGTGGCGCACCCCCGAGGGTGCGCCACGAGAGCCCCGAGGTCACCAGGCCGGGTCGTCCATCGAGAGTCCCTGCGACGCGAGGTAGGCCTGCGACGCCGCGAGCGCCGCCTGTTCGACGGTCTTGCGCTCCTCGAGGTAGGCCTGCGCTCGGCCGATGTAGTCCACCTGCTGCGCCGCGTCGACGTCCGCGAGGCGCTGGACGACGTCGAGCTCGTCCTTGCACGCGATGTCGATCCGCCCGATCCGTACCTGCTCGGCGAGCGGCGCGCCCAGCGCTTCGGGCGGGATCATGCCCGCCTCGTCGGCGGCCGGGGCCGTCACGCCGTTGTCCTCCAGGCACTGCCGCCACTCGTCGCGGATGGCGCGGCCCGCGTCGTCGTACGCGAAGGGCAGCCAGCCTGTCGGCGCGATCGCCTCGAGCCGGTCGACGTCCCAGTCGATGCCGAGCGCGCGGAGCTCGCCGAAGCACGTGCTCCGCTGCGTCTCGGCGGCGGTGTCCCCCGAACGGATGGAGTTCGGGTGGACAGCCTCCTGGACCTCGTAGCCCGTCGCCTCGAGGGTCTCGACCCGCCACGCGCCGTACGCGTCCGCGTTGCCGTTGCCGGGCGGGACCCGAATCGGCCCGACCAGGTCGACCGTGTCGCCGAAGCCCGCGTCGGTCATGCATCGCGCCAGGTACGCCTCCCGCGCAGAGGTGACGACCGCCAGCTCCTGCCTGCTCAGGAACCACGCGTCGACCGGCAGCGCGATGCTCCCCGTCGCCTCGTCGACCACGGCACCCGACGGCGTAGCGGGCGTGTCCGAGGCCGGGTCCTGCGGACCCTCGTCCCCCGTGATGGGGGCCGCGCTCCCCGACGCCGGGGCGAGCGTCGACTGCGGCGCCGGACCGCCGCCGAGCCCGCCGGTCCCGAAGTAGAGGCCCGCGCACAGCACGCCGACACCCATCGTGGTGCCGCTCGCCCGCAGCACCCGACGCCGTCGCCCGCGTCTGAGCACCTCTGCCCGGTCGATCGGCACGAGCGGGACGTTCCCCGCCATGGTCCGCAGCCTGCTGACGAGCAGCTCGTCGTCGTTCATCGTGTCGTCTCCTTCGAGGTGGTCGGGGCGTCCGTCGTCGTGAGCAGGACGCGAAGCTGAGCGAGGCCGCGCGAAGCGGTGGACTTCACGGTTCCCAGGCTGATGCCGAGGTCGTCCGCGACCTGCCGCTCGGGCAGGTCGAGCAGGTAGCGCAGGACGATCACCCGGCGACGACGCACGCTCAGCTGGAGGAGCGCCTGCACGAGCTCCTCGCGTTCGGCGTGCGCATGCTCGCTGGAGGACACCTGCAGCGGGGGCAGGTCCTCGGGTGGGAGGAGCTGCTCACGGCGGTGCTTGCGCCACGAGTCGATCCGCGCGTTCGCGATGACCCGTCTCGCATAGGCGAGCGGGTCGGTTGCCTTGGCCCGAGGCCACGCCACGTACGTGCGCACGAGCGCCGTCTGCACGAGCTCCTCCGCCCTGTGCCCGTCGCCGCACAGCAACCATGCCGTCCGCACGAGCAGCGGCTCTGCCTCTGCCATGAAGGCCGAGAACTCCGCGTCCCGGGTCCGGCGTTCGCTGTGTTCCACAGGGAGCCGGTGGTCCTCGGCGTCGTCGCCCGTCACGAGCGCCCCCTCACTTGTCCATGTCGTCACACCGGAAACACGTGCGACCGGGCACGGAGGTTGCCCGGCGCCGGTCGGACGGTCGAGTCCACGAGAAACCTCCCACGTCCCGAGCCGGCTCGGGCGCGCTCGTCGAGAACGCGCAGAAGGCGACGGCGATGCACGGGGCAGCGCTCGCCGTCGGGCACCTCGCCTAGGCTCACGGGGTGAGGACCGTACGCACCTGGCCGACGTTGGGCGCTGCCCTGACCTATCTGGGGACGTCGTTCGGCACGTACCTCAAGGCGATCCTGCTGCTCCAGGGCGTGAGCGTGCTGCTCGTCTTCCCGGCGCTCGCGTGGCTGTTCGAGCTCGCGCTGGACCAGGCCGGCGTCGACGCCGTGACGCAGCGGACGCTCGGCGACGTCCTGCGCTCCCCCGTGGCCGACCTCCTGATCCTCCTCATCGCGGCCCTCGCGTGCCTGGTGGTGCTGGTCCAGGTGGGGGCGCTGCTCGTCATCGCCCACCGCCTCGCGCACCGCGAGCCGGTCACGGTACGCACGGTCGCCCGGGACCTGCTCGTGGCGGCGCGCAAGCTCCTGAGCCCGCAGGTGCTGCTGTTCGTGCCGTACTTCTTCGTGGTCCTGCCGCTCGGCAACGTCGGGGTCGTGGCGACGGTCGTGCGCGGGATCCGCATCCCGCGCTTCGTCGTGGGGTCGTTGCTCGAGACGGACGCGGGCACCTTGCTCTACTACGGCTTCCTCGCCGTGGTCCTCTACCTGAACCTGCGTCTGGTCCTCACGCTCGCCGTGTTCGTCACGAGCGACTCGTCGGTCGCGGCGTCGATGGCGACGAGCTGGCGGCTGACACGCTGGCACACCTGGCGCTTCGTCGTCCTGTTCGGGGTCGTGGTCGCGGTCGCGGCGACGTTCCTGGTGGGTGTCGTGAACGTGGGTCTCGCGCCGACCCGTCTCACCGACCGCGTCGCACCCGACGTGTCCCCGCTCGTCGCGGGCCTCTCGCTCGCCGCGGTCCAGCTCGCGGTGTTCGTCGTGACGGGCTTCGTCGCGGCGATGCTCGCCCAGGTCGTGGTGGTCGCGCTGAGCGTGCGCCAGGGCGAGGGGCCCGACGGCGGCGCGATCCACTCCGCGCCCGCCGAGCCGGTCGCGGCACGGCTGCACGGACCGCGATGGGTGCGCGTCGTCGTCGGGATCGCGGGCGTGCTCGCCTTCGCCGTCCTGTCCGTCCACAACACGTCGGTCATGACCGACATCGGCAGACGGAGCGACACCGCGGTGATCGCCCACCGCGGGTATCCCTCGCGCGGTGTCGAGAACACGATCCCCTCGTTGGAAGCAGCGGCCGAGGTGCGCCCGGCGTACGTCGAGATCGACGTGCAGCAGGCGGCCGACGGCGGCATCGTGGTCATCCACGACACGAACCTCCGACGACTGGCCGGTGTCGACCGCGAGGTCTACGACCTGACGACCCCTGAGCTGACCGCGACGACCGTCCGGGCGCGGGGACACGAGGCGACGATCCCCACGCTCGACGCGTTCGTCGACCGCGCCCAGGAGCTCGGGGTGCCGCTGCTCGTCGAGATCAAGCCTCACGGCCACGAGTCTCCCGGCTACGTCGAGGACGTGGTCGCCCTGCTCCGCGCCAAGGGCGTGGCCGACGCGTACCTGGTGCAGTCCCTCGACAAGGACGTCGTGGAGCTGGTCGAGTCCCTGGCGCCAGAGATCGGGACGGGCTACGTGCTGCCGGTGAACTTGGGGAGGCTGCCCGCGACGACCGTCGACCTCGTCGCGGTCGAGGAGTCGTCCTTCACTCCGTCGTTGCTCGCCGAGGCGCACGCGGCGGGTCGAGAGGTCTTCGTCTGGACGGTCGACGAGCCCGCGGCGATGCGCGGCTACGTGCGCGAGGGCGTGGACGGCATCATCACCGACCTGCCGGCGCGGGCCGCGCAGGAGCGCGACGCCGTCGTCGCCGACACCACGCTGTCCTCCCGGCTCGAGGACGCGGTCCACGGGATCCTCTCGTGGTGAGCCCCGTCGTGCGGTGTCGCCCGCGCCCGTCGGTCCTCAGCGCCCGATCCCGTCGAGGAAGCGGACGACCCGCTCGGTGAGCAGGCGAGCCGCGTGCTCGTCGTACGAGGGCAGGCTCGCGTCCGCGAACAGGTGCGCGTCCCCCGGGTAGAGGAACAGCTCGGCCTCGCCGGGCGCGGCCTCGACCAGGGCTCGGGCGGCGTCGAGGTCTCCCTCGTCGACGAAGATCGGGTCGGCGTCCATGCCGTGGATCTGCACGGGGACCCCGAGCGGCCAGCCGTCGCCGAACTCCGACGTCGGGATGCACGAGGAGAAGAGCAGGGCTCCCTGTGCGCCCTCGCGGGTCTGGGCGAGCATCTGTGCGGGCACCACCCCGAGCGAGAACCCGGCGAAGACCAGCTCCTCGGGCAGCCCGTCCGCGACCGTCGCGCCGCGGGCCAGGATCGTGTCGAACCCGATCTGCTCGACGTATCCCATGCCGCTCTCGATGTCGGGGAACGTCCTGCCCTCGTAGAGGTCCGGCAGGTGCACGACGTGCCCGGCCTCGCGCAGCGTCTCGGCGAACGCGCGGACCCCGGGCGTCAGCCCGAGCGAGTGGTGGAAGAGCAGTACCTCGGCCATGGGGGCTCCTTCGCGTCACGGGCGCCGGGGAGCGACGCCGCCCTCCCGATCATCGCGCAGACCGCCCACGCGCGCCGGGCGGCGCTGCCTCAGCGACCGACCGGCACCGGCCCCAGCTGTCGCAGCAGCGCCAGGCGGCTCGCCGTGCGCTCGACGTCGAGCGCGACGCCCTCCTCGCCGTGGCGGCGCAGCGTCTCGTCGGGGTCCTGGTGGGCCAGGACGTGCAGCGGCACGTCGCGGTCGCACAGCACGTCGACGAGGTTCGCGAACCGCTGCCCCGTGTCGGGGGCCTGCGCGCCCAGGGCCGGTACGCCGTCGAGCACGACGGACCCGTACCGGTCGGCGAGGTGCAGGACGTCCGAGACCGCGGTGCGTCCCGCGCACCAGTGCTCGAAAGCGAGCCACACGATCGCGTCCCGCAGGGCGAGGACGGGGTGCTCGCGCGACCCGATGCGCACGGTCGTCGCCTCGGCGGGCTCGGGGCGTGCGAGGCCGGCGGCCGCGAGCCGGGCGTCCGTCGCGGGCCACACGAACGCACCGCCACGGAATCCGCGCAGGTCCTCGCTCGGCGAGCGCCGGTGGTCGCGGTCGCCGCCGATCTCGACGACGTCGAGGCGCGCGGTCAGCAGGTCGATCGTCGGGACGAACAGGTGGTGGTAGGCAGGGCTCGGCATGAGGCCCGACGGCGGGTAGTTCGACGTCAGGACCACGCGCACCCCGCGCTCGTCGAGGACGCGGACGGCGCGGGCGACGAGCATGGCGTCGCCCGCGTCGTGCACGTGGAACTCGTCGAAGCACACGAGCCGGGCCTCGCCGAGGATCGCGTCGAGCGCGGCGTCGATCGACCCGCGGTGGAAACGCTCGCCGTGCAGGCGGCGCAGGAAGTCGTGGAAGTGGACACGGACGCAGGCGCTGCCGCCGGGCCCCGCGACGGTCGCGAGGAACACGTCCATGAGCCAGGTCTTGCCGCGCCCCACGGGCCCCCACAGGTAGAGGCCGCTCAGCGCGTCGGGTGCCGGGGCGTCGAGCCGTCCCGCCAGGGCGTCGAGGGCCAGGACCGCGGGCTCCTGGCCGGGATCGAGCGAGAAGCCGCGCCGGGCGGCGTCCTGCCCGACGGCGTCGCGCACCACGGTCGGCGGGTCCGCCGGGGCGTCGATCAGGTCCCTCGGTCGCGCCTCGTCCACGCGTCCGAGGGTACGCGACGGGCTCGCGGCCGTCCGTCGGAGGCGGCCCGGGCGTGCGCCCGGGCCACCTCTGCCGACGGTCCGTGGACCCGTCAGCCGCTCGCGTGCCCGGGAGGTGCGCCGGCGGGGGCGGCGAGCTCCGTCGTCGGGCCGTGGGGACGGACCAGGCTCAGGCGAGCGCCTTGGCCTTGAGCGACGCGAACTCGTCGGGCGTGATGGTGCCCGCGTCCAGGAGAGCCTTGGCCGTGGCGATCTGGTCGGTCGCGGACTGACCACCCGTCGCGACCTCGCGGATGTAGGAGTCGGCCTGCGCCTTGGCCGCGTTGGCGGCCGCGAGGTGCCGCTCCGTCATCCCCCGGCCGCGGGCGATGATGTAGATCAGCGCCGTGAGGAACGGGATGAAGACCAGACCGACGATCCACAGCGCCTTCCACCAGCCGCTGAGCGTGTGGTCACGGAACAGGTCGGTGAGGATCTGGAAGAGCACCATCAGGTACGCGATGAAGACGAACCACCAGATCAGAAGCCAGAAGAAGTCCCAGAATTCCATGGTGAAGCCCCGTTCGACGATCTCCGGCGCTCGCGAGCGCGAGGCGCTGACGTCAGGTTAGTGACGGGCGTCACGATGCGCGCGGCGAAACGGGCGGGTTCCGGGGGAAGCGCCCCTGATGCGAAGTCTCGCGGGCACGCCGAGGGTGACGCACTTGCCTGCCGACGGTGACCCGTCGTCGACCTCGGCGGCCCCCGTCGCGCCGGGGAGGATCGATTCACCCCGCGCTTCCCGATGACGGACCGCGGCCCGCACGCCATACTGAGGCGGTGACCGAGGCCCAGGCGATCTTCGAGCTGGTCGAGGCAGGTCTCGGGACCCCGACCGCGGACGAGTCCTTCGACCGCTTCGCCCGCCTGGCCATGCGCCAGCTCGGCGTCCCGACGGCCGCCGTGTCCCTCGTCCTGTCCGACGAGCAGGTGTATCCCGGGGCCCACGGCATGCCCGAGGACATCCAGCTCAGCCGGCGCATGCCGCTCACCCATTCGTTCTGCCAGCACGTGACGAACGACCGCGAGCCGCTCGTCGTGCCGGACACGCGCAAGGACGCCCGGGTCTGGGACAACCCGTCCATCCCGGAGTTCGGCGTCCTCGCGTACGCGGGCTTCCCGATCTTCGACCAGCGCGGCCGCGTCGTCGGGACGCTGTGCGCGATGGACGACGAGCCCCACGACTGGACCGACACCGACCTCGCGACCCTCGCCGACCTGACGGCCGCGTGCACGTCCGAGCTCCAGCTGCGCATCGCGCACGAGCGGGCGACCCGGATGCAGAACCTCGCCATCCAGGCGACCCGGCGCAACCGCCTGCTGCTCATGCTCAGCGAAGCCTTCGCCGACGCGACCTCCGTGCAGGACGTGGGCGAGACCCTCGCATACGTGGCGTCGTCGGCGATCGGGGCCCGGTACGCCGGGCTCGCGGTCGTCGACCCGTCGCGCAAGAGCCTGACGTACACGAGCATGGACCACCTGGAGCCGGCGCTCGCGCCCTCGTACCGGTACGCACGCCTCGACGACCCGGACCGCGTCCTGTCGTTCGTCGCCCGCACCCAGGAGGCCCTGTTCTTCCGGGACGAGGGCGAGATCCTCGCGGCGTTCCCGAACGTCTCCGAGTCGCTCGACGAGAGCGTCGGCGCGCGGGCGCTGCTGCCCGTGCTCTCCGGCACGACCCTGCTCGCGGTCATCTTCCTCGGGTGGGAGCAGGGCAAGACCGCCGACGACGAGTCCCTGTCCCGCGCGGGCCTCGCCGGCTTCGTGGCGCACGCCCTCGAACGCGTCAAGCTGCTCGAGGAACGACGCGACGCCGCCACGACCCTCCAGGCCGCGATGCTCACGGCCCTGCCCGACATCCCCCACCTCGAGCTGGCCTCGACCTACTCGCCCGCGACGCTCACGGACCAGGTCGGGGGCGACTGGTACGACGCCGTGGTGCACGACGAGGACGCCTCGGTCCTCATGATCGGCGACGTGACGGGTCACGACATGCGGGCCGCAGCCGAGATGGGGCAGCTCAGGTCGATGCTCCGCACGTTCGCCTGGAGCCACGACGAGTCGCCCTCGGCCCTGCTCCGTCTCCTCGACCGTGCGAACACGGGGCTCTCGCTCCACGCGAGCGGGACCGCCGTCGTCGTGCGGCTCGACCGGCGCGGCGACTTCTACGACCTGTCCTGGTCCAACGCGGGCCACCCGCCGCCGCTCATCCTGCGGTCCGACGGGAAGGTCGAGCTCCTCGACACCCGACCGGACATGATGCTCGGGTTCGTCCCCAACGCCGCGCGCAGCGACCACGTGACCCACCTCGGCCCGGGAGACACGCTCCTGCTCTACACGGACGGGCTCATCGAGCGACGCGGGGTCCCGCAGAGCGCACGCCTGTCGGGGCTGGCACAGGCCCTCGCGGCCCTCCGGCACGGCTCGACGCTCGCGCTCCCGAACGCGCTGGTCCAACGCCTGGTCGGCAGCGACCAGCGCGACGACATCGCGGTCCTCGCGGTCCGCGTCCGGGCCGCCGTCGACTCCCACCCGACGCCCGCGTGCCCCACCCGGATGACGCGCGACGTCGAGCACTCGACCGCGGCGATCTCACCGGCGCGGCGCTGGGTCGACGACATCCTGGAGAGCTGCGGGATCAACCGCGACCAACGGCGCACCATCATGCTGCTCGCGAGCGAGACCCTGACCAACGCGGTCCAGCACGCGCAGGGACCGCTCGAGGCGGTCGTCGAGGTGTGGCCAGCGACCGTCCGGGTCGGTGTCCGGGACGCGTCCCCCGACGAGCCGACCCTCCACGACCCCGAACCGCACGAGACGGGCGGCCGCGGCATCCAGTTCCTCGACCGGTTCGCCGACCGCTGGTTCGTCGAGCACAAGACGTCGGACGGTCCGGGCAAGACCGTCTGGTTCGAGCTCGCCCGGGAAGACGCCCTCTCCCGCTGACGGTGTGGGTGGTGCGCGCTACCGTGTGAGGTGGCGCACATCGCCGCGCGCCCACGAGAGGACACCATGACCGAACGCACAGCGACCGTCGCGGACGAGGACCTCGGGGAGCTGCTGGACCAGTACCGGTCGCAGCTCACGGGCTACTGCTACCGCCTGCTCGGCTCCTCCTTCGAGGCCGACGACGCGGTCCAGGACACCATGGTCCGCGCCTGGCGATCCTACGACCGCTTCGAGGGACGCTCCGCGCTGCGCTCCTGGCTCTACCGCATCGCGACCAACGTCTGCTTCGACCACATCGCCCAGCGCAAGCGCCGCGAAAGACCCATGGGCCTCGGCGCGGCGCAGACGGCCGAGGAGAGGAACCTCGGCGAGCAGCTCTCGGAGGAGACGTGGGTCGAGCCCGTCCCCGACGACCGTGTGCTGCCCCGGGACGGCGACCCGGCAGACGTCGCGGTCGGGCGCGAGTCCATCCGCCTCGCGTTCGTCGCGGCCCTGCAGTACCTGCCTCCCAAGCAGCGCGCCGTCCTCATCCTGCGCGAGGTCCTGCGTTGGCAGGCCAGCGAGGTCGCCGAGCTCCTGGAGACCTCGGTGCCGTCGGTCAACAGCGCGCTCCAGCGGGCGCGGGCCACCCTGTCCGCCCAGGCGCACTACGGCTCGGGTCCCGGGGCCGACGGCGCCAACCTGCCGACCGTCCCCGTGGACGAGGACAAGAACGAGCTCCTGGAGAAGTACCTCGACGCGTTCGAGCGCTACGACATGCCCGCCCTGGTGGCGCTCCTCCACGACGAGGCCACGCTCTCGATGCCGCCCTACGCGCTGTGGATGCAGGGGCCGGTCCAGATCGAGCGGTGGATGGTCGGCCCGGGGGCGGAGTGCCGCGGCTCGCGCATGGTGCCGGTCCGGGCCAACGGCACGTTCGGCTTCGGTCAGTACCGGGTCGCGCCCGACGGGGGGTACGACGCCTGGGCGCTGCAGGTGATCGACACCGCGGACGGCAAGGTGACGGGCATCAACGCGTTCCTCGACGTCGAGGCCTGGTACCCGCTCTTCGGCCTGCCGCTCCATCTCGACGCGTAGAGCGTGAGGGTGGGCCGGGAAGCCGGCCCACCCTCACGCTCTACGTCGCGCTGGTCGCGGTCAGTCGAAGGTCTCGAGCAGCAGGTGGCGCTCCTCGTCGGTGAGGTTGGTCGCGATGAGGTCGCCGTGCAGACCGTGGAACCGTTCACCCACGCGGTCCAGGTTGCCGTCCTCGGTCACGGCGAACAGGGCGGACGTGCCCTCCGTGACCTGGGCGCGGATGCGGTCGAGCTGGTCCTTGTTGAGCCCCACGGCCTCCATCGACTTGTGGATCGCGCCCAGGGCCGCGCCCGCGGCGACCCCGATCACGGGCACGAAGAAGAGCGCGCCGAACAGCAGGCCCCAGAAGGCGCCCCAACCTGTACCGCGCCACTCGTCCTCGTGCGTGTGGCGCGTCGTGGGCTTGCTCGCGCCCTCGGGCCAGGTCACGATCGCACGGTCGACGATCTTGATCAGCCCTTCGGACGCCGCGTCCTTCAGGACACGGGACGCGACCTCCGCGCCTCCGGGGGTGTCGAACGACCAGACGGTGAAGGTAGCCATCGTTGTCCTCTCGGGCAGAGCCGGGTCATGAGCGGGTGGGTCGGGTTCGTGGGTTGATACGGGGGTACGGGGGCGTCGCTGCGTCAGCCGAGCAGCTTGGCCTTGGCGGCCACGAACTCGGCGTCGCTGAGGACACCGCTCGCGTGGAGCTGGCCGAGCTGCTCGAGCTGGGCCAGGAGGGCGTTCCCACCCGCAGCAGGTGCCGTCGGCGCGGCCTGTGCCGCCTGGGCGGCCGCGGCCTGCTGCGCGTAGAGCTGCTGCTGCTGAGCCTGCTGCTGCGCCTCGTACTGCTGCTGCTCGGCCTGCTGCTCGGCCTTGCTCTGCTGGTGCCGGTTCACGGCTCCGGCCGTGGCGGAAGCCGTCCCGGCGATGACGGCGGTACGGGCCATGGTGCCCAGCAGACCTGGGCGTCCGACGCGTCGTAGTGGCATGGTGTGCTCCGTTTCTCGTGCGATGTCTGTGCGGCGGTGGTCCTCCGTCAGCCCGTCAGGGGTTCAGGGTTCAGCCGACCTCGGTCTCGGCGAGCTCGACGATCTCGTTGACGACGTCGGCGGGGATGCGTTCCTGCGCGATCACCGCTGCCCCGGCGTCGTGCACGGCACCGACGAACTGCCGTGCCCAGGAGTGCTCGACGATCAGGACGAGGGCGGACGTCCCGGGCTCGAGGTTCGATGCGACGTCGTCGATGTCCTCCTGCCCCGCGAGACCCGAGCTGCCGAGCTGGGTCTCGGTGATGTCGAGCTCGTCGCCGAGGTCCTCGACCTCGACCACGTCGATCTCGCCCCCGACCCCCTTGCGGATGACGGTGAGGTCGAGGAGCCGGACGACGTCGGACCCGAGGAGGTCGGCGATCGCGATCTTCACCGCGTCGGGGACCCGTTCGGAGGGGAAGGCGATCGCGACGAACTCGACCGGACCGAACTGTGTCGTGGCCATGGGTGGTGCTCCGTTCTTCGGGGTTGCGCGTGCCAGAAGCGTGGGGGCTGGTCTCGGGAGGGCGGACGGGTGACGGTCAGGCCGTCGTCACGGCAGCGACGACCGCGACGCCCGCTCGGCCTCGTCACCGTGCACGACGAGCGCCCACAGCACGAAGATCCCGAGCACGATCGTGACGACGGACCACCACGGGCTCGCCGGGAGCGCGACGAACTGGGTCAGCACGTTGAGCACGACGAGCACGATCGCGACGAGCCGTGCCCAGCCGCGTCCCGCGAGGAGCGCGAAGCCGACGATCACGAGGAGCACCCCGACGACCAGGTGGACCCATCCCCACGTCGACACGTCGAGCACCACGATGCCCTGCTCCCCCAGCCCGACGAGCTTCTCGGGGGAGAACGCGGCGACCATGCCGCTGATCGCGTTGAACAGCCCGAGCGTGACCAGGACGATGCCCGCGAACCACACCCAGCCGACCCATCCCGTGACCTGTGACGACCGTGCCATGGTGCCTCCTCGCACGCGTAGAACGGGTGACGTCGTCCTGGCCGTGACCGGCCCGGCGTCACCCCGGAAGTCTCGCTCCCCCTGATCGTGGCACCGGACTCCCGCGTCGGCATCCGCTGCGCGGACGGCCGTCCACCACCACTATGGGTCCATGGAACTCGGGTTCACGGGCGGGATCGCGCTGGTCGTCGTGCTCGGGGTCGTGGGTCAGGTCGCTGCCAAGGCGCTCAAGGTGCCCTCGATCCTGCTGCTGCTCGTGCTGGGGCTGCTGGCCGGTCCGGTGTCGGGGCTGGTCGACCCCGACGTCCTGCTGGGCGACGAGCTGTTCCCGCTCGTGTCGATGGCGGTCGGTCTCCTGCTGTTCGAGGAGTCGCTCAAGCTCGACATGAAACGGCTCCAGGGCGGGGCGCGGCGACCGGTCGCGCTGCTCGTGACGCTCGGCGCGGTCCTGACGGGGGTCGGGGCGACGCTGATCTGCTGGTGGGTGCTCGACCTCCCGTTCTCCCGGGCCGCGGTGATCGGGGCCATCCTCATCGTGTCGGGTCCGACCGTCGTCGGGCCGCTGCTCGCGGTGATCCGGCCCAAGCAGCCGCTCGAGTCGGTGCTCGCGTTCGAGGGCATCTTCATCGACCCGATCGGCGCGACGGTCGCGCTCGCGATGGCCAACATCGCGCTCCACGCGGCCCCCGAGCACCTGGGCGCGACCGCGCTCTCCGGGGTGCTCACGGGGGCCGTCGCCGCGGCGGTCTACGTCGCGGCGGTCCGGTGGGGCAGGGTGCCGGCCGCGACCGAGGTGTCGCTCGCGTTCGCCACGGCACTCGCGACGTACGCCGTGGCCGAGGCGTTCCACGAGGAGGCTGGCCTGTTCGCGACCACGACGCTGGGCATCGTGCTCGCGAACCAGCGCTGGGCGCGCATCGAGCCGCTGCACGAGTTCGGCAGCCACGTCGGCCTGCTACTCATCGGGACGCTCTTCATCCTGCTCTCGGCGCGGGTCGACCTCGACGCCCTCGTGGCGTACGCCCTGCCGACGCTCGGGATCGTCGCGCTCCTCGTCCTGGTCCTGCGCCCGCTCGTCGCGTCGATCGCGACGACGGGCAGCGTCCTGACGAGCCGAGAACGCGTCATGGTCGGCTGGATGGCGCCGCGCGGGATCGTCGCGGCGTCGACCGCGTCGGTCTTCGCCCTGCGCTTCGAGGACGACGGCCAGCCGTTCGAGCAGCTCGTCCCCGTGGTCTTCGGGGTGATCCTCCTGACGGCAGTCGTGTACGGCCTCACGGGGCCGTGGGTCGCGGCGCGCCTGGGCGTGCGCTCACCCGGCCCGGAGGACCTCGACGACGACGGCGTCCCGGTCGCGGAGGAACGCGCGCCCGGCTGACGCGGACCTTCCCGCCCGACGGCGTGGGCGCACCCCGCGCACGCACGCGTTCGCTACGTTCGCCCCATGACGAGCGACGCGAGCACCACCCCGGAGCCGGCCCCTGGGGCGCCGACCGCCCCGGTCACCGACCCCGACCGGCCCCGAGACTTCCTGGCCCTCTCCCCCGACGACCCGCGCAAGCCACCCCGCTGGCTGCCGCGCGCGCTCTTCATGACCGTCGTCGCGGTCTTCGTCGGGATCTTCGCCTGGTACGCGATCGGCACCCTGGAGAGCCTCGGCGTCAACATCCTCATCGCGTTCTTCATCGCCCTCGCGCTCGAGCCGATCGTGGTGTGGCTGGTCCGGCACGGGTGGCGGCGCGGTGCGGCCGCGGCGACGGCGCTGCTGGGCGGGCTCGTGGTGGTCGTCGGCATCTTCGCTCTCTTCGGCAACCTGTTCGTGCAGCAGCTCGTCCAGCTCGTCCAGTCGATCCCTGCCCTCTACACCGACATCCAGGAGTTCCTCTCGACGAGGTTCGACGTCGACATACCGAGCTCCGACGAGCTCCTCAAGCAGGGCTTCAACGAGTTCGGCGAGGACGTCGCGTCCGGTGCCCTGGTCGTGGGGACGACGATCGTGGGCGTGATCTTCGCGTTCCTGACGATCATGCTCGTGACGTACTACCTGCTCGCGGCAGGCCCCAAGTTCCGCGTCGCGATCTGCCGCTGGCTCACGCCGAACCGCCAGCAGGAGGTCCTGCGCCTGTGGGAGATCACGCAGGTCAAGGTCTCCGACTTCATCAACTCCCGCATCGTCCTCGCGGCACTGTCGAGCGTCTTCACGTTCGTCTTCCTGCTGATCCTCGGCACGGACTACGCCCTGCCGCTGTCGGTGTTCGTCGGCGTCGTGTCGCAGTTCGTGCCGACGATCGGTACGTACATCGGCGGCGCGCTGCCCGTGATCGTGGCACTGACCTCGCAGGGGCTCCCGCAGGCCCTCGCGGTCCTCATCTTCATCGTCGCCTACCAGCAGCTCGAGAACCTGTACTTCTCGCCCAAGGTCTCGGCGCGGGCCCTCGAGATGAACCCTGCGGTGTCGTTCGTGGTCGTGCTCGCCTTCGGGGCGGTGTTCGGTGCGCTCGGCGCGTTCCTGTCGCTCCCGATAGCCGCGACCATCCAGGCCGTCGCGAACACGTACATCCAGCGGCACGAGCTGGTGGACTCGCACATGCTGCACGACCCGGGCCACGAGAAGGACGACGACCCCGACGACGACCCGGGCGAGAAGGACGGCGGGGTCGCGCGACGCCGTCGGGCGAACCGCAAGGCCGGGCGCGACGCCGCGAAGACCGTCGACGAGCGCCACGCCGACGGCATCGAGTAGCGCCCGCACGACGTCGGCCCGGAGCGGCCGCGCTCGTCACGCAGACGACATCACCCCCGTGTGACCGGCGGCGCTAGGGTGCCCGGATGACCGGTTCCTCCACCGCGACCGTCCGTCCCGCCTCCCGCGACGACCTGCCCGTGGTCGCGGAGATCGCGGCGCACTACGTCCTGCACACGGTCTCGACGTTCCAGACCGAAACGCTCCCCCTCGCGGGGTGGGAGGAGCGGTGGGAGTCGCTGCGGGAGGCGGGCCGCCCGTTCCTGGTCGTCACCGTGCCGGGCGCCCCCGGCCTGCCCGACGACGTCGCCGGGTTCGCGTACGTGGGCGCCTGGCGCGAGCGACCCGCCTACGCGACGACGGGCGAGGACACCATCTACCTCGCCCCCGGCCGCGAGGGACGCGGCCTGGGCCGGACGCTCCTGACCGCCCTCCTGGACGCTGCCGCGGAGGCGGGGGTGCGCGAGCTCGTCGCGGTCGTGAGCGACGCCGACTCCCCCGCGTCCGTGGTGCTGCACGAGAAGCTGGGCTTCCGGCAGGTCGGGCGCCTCGAACGCGTCGGGTTCAAGCACGGCCGGTGGCTCGACACCGTGCTGCTCCAGCGCTCGCTGGGCTGACTCCCCGGGCGAGGCTCCCGTCCCGGGGCGCGCGACGCCGTCGGGCGGCTCCCCCGACGCATCCTGCACGCCCGTGGCACGATGGACAGATGATCCGACCCCTGCTCGTCGGAGTGCACCCGGGCCAGCACCCGGACATCGTGCAGCGCGCCGCCGGTTTCGCGCACGCCCTGGGGACGGCCATCGTGTGCGTGTGGGTGGACGTCGGACCGGTGCCCGACGACGGCCGCGCGGAGCAGCGGCTCAAGGCCGAGCTCGACGGTGCGCTGCACGCGACGGGCGTCGGCTGGACCCTCGTCGTGGCGGGCGACGGCGACGTCGCGCGCCAGCTCGACGAGGCCGCGGTGAGCCACGACGCCGCGATCGTCGTGGTCGGCGCGCACCGTGCGGGCGCCGACGGGTGGCGCAACGAGGCCCTGGGCGGCTCGGTCGCGGGCAGGCTGTCGCACCTGCAGCACCGGCCCGTCGTCGTGCTGCCCGTGCTGCCCGCGCCCTCCGAGGGCGAGCCGGACGAGGGCTGACCGCCCGCCCGAGAGAACCGCCCGACCTCCCGGGACATCCGCCCCTGCCGCCCGGGACACGTCCCGCCCCACGCTCCTCGTGTCAACCACCCACGGCCGCCGCCCGTCGGGCCCGGCCCCACGACACGCAGGGGTCCACCATGACCGCACGACCGACAACCTCCGTCACGCCCGGGACCGACCTCGCCCACGGGCATCCCGCCCGCGCCTCCCGCGCCTGGGCGTGGACCGGCGTCGCGGCCGGCGTCCTGGGCATCGTCTCGATCCAGGCCTCGATGGCGCTCGGTGCGAACTGGGAGCAGACCGCAGGTGACGCCGACGCGGTCGTCGCCGACCTCGCGGGCAAGACGTCCACGCTCCTCGTCTTCCACACCGCGACCGTCCTGGTCGCGGTCCTCGTCCTGATCTTCGCGGCGGGTCTCAAGCGTCGCCTCGACGTCCAGGCCCCGGCGGGCAGCCTCCTGCCGACGGTCGCCGGCTCGGGCCTGGTCCTGACGTCGGTCGCGGCGCTCATGGGATCGGGGCTCGACACCCAGTTCATGTTCGGGTCCGCCGAGCTCGACAAGATCGTCCCCGAGTCGGGCGCGTTCTACGCCGACTGGACCGCGACGATCCCGTGGCTGTGGGTCGGCGCCGGACTGACCGCGGTCGCGGTCGCGGTGGCCTCGCTGCGGCACGGCGCCGCGCCGCGGTGGATCGGCGTCGTGAGCCTGCTGCTGGGCGGGATCACGCTGCTCGTGGGCGTCTCGCCGCTGCAGTACATGGCGGGCTTCGTGGGTCCGCTGTGGCTCACGGTCGCGGCGCTCGGCTTCGCGCTGGGCGACCGTCGCTGACCCGCCCGACGGCGCAGCCCACCACCGTGGACCTGTCACCATCCCCAGGGCCCGCCTCGGGCCACGCGACCGGTCCCGCTCCTGTCTCCAGGGGCGGGGCCGGTCGTGACCGTGCCGCGCCACGTGGGGGTGGAATCGCTCCCGACCTCTGTCGTCCGGGTGGTCGTGCGCCCTACGGTGGCGCTGTGGGCGCTGTCGCAGGGGACGAGCCACCGGAGTCCTCCGGCGACCCCGTCGCGCCCGGCGGGCTGCCCCGGACCGCCCTCGCCATCGCCGTCGCCTCGTGGTTGCTCGGCGTCTCGGCGCTCGTCCTGCAGCTCACGTCGGGCGTGGACGTGCTGCTCGGCGACCTGCTGTTCGTCGTCGTCGACGCCATGGTGGCGCTCGTGTACGGCTCGGTGGGTGCGATCATCCTGTCGCGGCGGCGGCACGTCGTCGGGTGGCTCGTCTCGATCGCGGGCATCGGCGGCGGGCTGGCCGCGCTGGGCGGGGGCTGGCGGAGCTTCGCGAGCACGCACCCCGGCCTGCCACCGCTCGAACCGCTCGCCGCGGCGTACGGGCTCGCGTGGGTGCCGGGGACGGTCGGGCTGTTCGTGCTCGTGCCGTGGTTCGTCCGCGACCGGCCGTTGTCGCCGGGTGCCTGGCTGGGGGTCGCGGGCGGCGCCGGGTCGATCCTGTTCTTCCTGCTCGCCCCGGTCGACGACCCGCGCCCGGCCATCCTCGGCGTCGTCGTCATGGGTCTCGTGACCGCGGCCGCGACGTGGTGGCGCCACCGGCACGGACCGCCCGAGGAACGTCGCGGCCTGGGCCTCCTGGCCCTCGGCACGGCGGTCATGGCCCTGTCGTTCCTCCCGCTGCTCGGGACGTGGAGCTCGCCCGACGTGATCCTCGCGCTGCCCCTGACCCATCTCGCGTGCCAGGCGCTGTTCCCCGCGGCGCTGCTCGTCTCGGTCCTGCGCAACCGGCTGTGGGGGCTCGACCTCGCGCTGAGCCGCGCCACGATCGGCGCCCTCCTGACGCTCGCCCTGGTCGCGGTCTACGTCGCGCTCGTGGTCACGGTGACCGCGCTCGTCGGCAGCCGGCCGCTCGCCCAGGTCCTCGCGGCCGTCGGGGTCGTGCTCGCGGTCCAGCCCGCCCGGACGTGGCTCCAGCGACGCGTGCGCGCCCTGGTCTACGGCGAGACGACCGACCCCGGGCGCGCCGTGCTGCGCATGGGCCGCCAGCTCGGTGTCGCGGCGACGGCCGAGGAGCTGCTGCACGGGCTCGTCGCCTCGACGGGCGAGTCGCTCAAGCTCGAGTCGGTCACGCTCACGAGCGGCGGACCTGCCCCGACCGTCGAGGCGACCTGGGGTCGCCCGACGAGCACGCACGTCACGCACGTGCCGGTCGAGCACGGCGGCCGGGTCCTCGGGGACCTCACCGTCACCCCCCGCGCGGGCGAGCGCCTCGACGCCCGGACCCGGGACGCGCTCGCCCAGCTCGTGCCCGTCGTGGCCGCGGGCCTCGCGCTCGCGAGCGGCGCGCGCGACCTCGAACAGGCCAAGGACGCCGTGACCCGGGCGCGCCTGGCCGAGCGGCGACTCGTCCGCCGCGAGCTGCACGACGGCGTCGGGCCGTGGTTGAGCGGGCTGCGGCTCGGGCTGCAGGGCGCGCGCAACACCCTCGCGACCGACCCGGCCGCAGCGGCCGCCGTGCTCGAGGCGCTCCAACGCGAGGTCGAGCAGCGGGTCGGGGACGTGCGCACGCTCTCGCGCAGCCTGCTGCCGCCCGCGCTCGACGAGGCCGGGCTCGAGGCCGCGCTGCACGACCTCGCCGACCACCACGACGCGAACGGCTTCGCGGTCGAGCTGCTGTGCGGGCCGTGGGACGACCTCGACACGCGCGTCGCCGCCGCGGCCTACGCGATCGCGAGCGAAGCCGTCATCAACGCGTCCCGGCACAGCGGGGCCGCGGGCTGCCGCGTCGAGGTCTCCGCCCACCCGCCAGGCCTGCCCGGTTCGCTCGACGGGTGGACGCACCTGGTCGTGACGTGCGACGACGCGGGCTCCGGCGTCGGGCAGGACGCGCGCGCCGGCGTCGGGACGCGGTCCATGCGGGAGCGCGCCGAGGAGCTGGGTGGGACGCTGGACATCACCTCGCTCGCACCGGGAACGCGCGTGCGGGCCGTCCTCCCCCGGAAGGTCGTGCTGTGAGCCTCATCCGCGTGGCCCTCGTCGACGACCATCCCGTGTTCCGCATCGGGATGGCGGCGCTGCTCGACTCGCTCGAGGGCGTCCGCGTCGTGGCGCAGGCCGCGAGCGCCGCGGAGGCGCGTGACGTCCTGGGCGCTCCCGACGACCTGGACCTCGTCGTCATGGACCTCGACCTGGGCGACGGGTCGGGCGTCGAGCTCACGCGGGACCTGGTGCGTTCCCGGCCGGACGTGCCGGTCCTCTTAATGACGATGCACGAGGACGACGACTCCGTCGCCGCCTGCCTGCGCGCCGGGGCCCGCGGGTACCTCGTGAAGTCGGCGTCGCCGCACGAGGTCGAGCGGGCCGTGCGGGCCGTGGCGAACGGCGAGCTGATCCTGGCGCCGGGGGTCGCGGCGCGGGCCGTGGCGAACGTGCTCGGCGGCGGGTCGCGGGCTGCGGTGCCGTTCCCGCAGCTCACCGACCGCGAGCGCGAGGTGCTCGCGCTCGTCGCCGCGGGGCTCGACAACACCGCGATCTCGCGGCGGCTGACCCTGAGCACCAAGACGGTCCGCAACTACGTCGCGGGCGTGCTCGCGAAGCTGTCGCTGCGCGACCGGGCCGCGGCGATCGTGGCGGCCCGGGAGGCGGGCCTGGTCCCGGACCGGGCGACGTCGCCCCGCTGAGCCGGCGGCCTCCCCCGCTGAGTGCGTGATTCGGCTGCGACTCGCCGGGCGTGTCGCAGCGCAATCATGCACTCAACGCTCCGAGAAGCCGGCCCGACGGCGGAGCCCACCTTCCGCGTCGAAGGTGAGCCCCGGCGTCGGGCCGGGACCCGTCACGGGTGGACGAGGATCTTCACCGCGGTCTCGTTACGGCGGACCAGGGTGTCGAAGCCCTTGCTCACGAGGTCCTCGAGCGGGATCTTCGCCGTGATGAACGGGGCGAGGTCGACCTTGCCCTCCTGGACGAGCCTGATCGTCTCGGCGTGGTCGCGCACGTAGGCGATCGTGCCGCGCAGGTCGATCTCCTTGAGGACGAGCTTGTGCATGTCGACCGCCGCGGGCTTGCCCCAGATCGACACGACCACGATCACTCCCGCGGGGCGGACCGCGTCGAAGAGCTGGTCGAGGACCGCGTTGACGCTCGTGCACTCGAAGGCCACGTCGACACCCTTGCCGCCCGTGATCTCGCGGACGCGGGAGATGAGGTTGTCCTGCGTGGGGTCGACGACGTGGTCGGCGACGCCCGTCTCACGGGCCTTGGTCTTCCGGGCCTCGGAGACCTCGGACATGATGACCGTGACGCCCTGGGCCTTGAGGACCGCTGCCGTGAGCAGCCCGATGGGGCCCGCACCGCCGACGAGCGCGACGTCTCCGGCCTTGGCGCCCGAGCGCACGACCGCGTGGTGCCCGACCGACAGGGGCTCGATGAGCGCGGCCTGGTCGAGCGGGATGTCGCCCACGGGGTGGACCCAGCGTCGGTCGACGACGACCTTCTCCGAGAGGCCGCCACCACCACCGGCCAGGCCGATGAAGCCCATCTTGACGCACAGGTGGTAGTTGCCGGCCTCGCACTGCGCGCACTCGCCGCACACGAAGTAGGGCTCGACGACGACCGACTCGCCGATCGTCAGATCGTCCACGCCCTCGCCCAGCGCGGTCACGGTCCCGGAGAACTCGTGCCCCATCGTGACGGGCATCTCCTCGTGCGAGAGCGGGTGGGGGTGGCCCGCCGCGGGGATGAAGATGGGGCCTTCGAGGTACTCGTGCAGGTCGGAACCGCAGATCCCGCACCACGCGATGTCGATCGCGACCGCGCCGGGCCGCAGCTCGGGGGCCGGGACCTCCTCGATGCGGATGTCTTGTCGTCCGTGGAAACGTGCAGCCTTCATGTCCTCGCCACGCCTTCTCTCGTTGGTCGCTGGGTTCCTGACAGGCGGCGTCGTCCGGGCCGCCCAGGTGCCCGGGGCACTTGCCACCTTAGGCACGTGACCTGCGCGAAAACCCCGCCAAAGGTCCCGAATCGGATGTGACATGGCCCTCGTCAGGGCGTCAGATCGAGGCGGTGCGCGGGCCGGCGACGCACGGTCCGGGCGGCGACGCGCGGCAGCGGCGTAGCGCCCGAGCGGCTGGCGTGGGAGGCCGCCGGTACGTTGGGGACCATGACGGACCCGGCGACGCCCGCTCCCCTGCGCGACACCCAGCTCCCCGGCAGCGGCGGCCTGCTGCTCCTCGACTCCGCGTCGCAGTACTTCCGCGCGTTCTTCGGCGTCCCGGACTCGGTCAAAGCCCCGGACGGCACGCCCGTCAACGCGGTGCGCGGCTTCCTCGACACCATCGCGGTGCTCGTGGCCGAGCGCCGGCCCGCGCGCCTCGTGGCCTGCTGGGACGACGACTGGCGGCCCGCGTTCCGCGTCGACGCCATCGGTTCCTACAAGGCCCACCGCGTCGCGACCGAGGTCCCCGGCACCACGGGCATCGAGGAGGTGCCCGAGGCCCTGACCGCACAGGTCCCGATCATCGTCGACGTCCTCGCGGCCCTCGGCGTCGCGCGGGTCGGGTGCCCCGGCTACGAGGCGGACGACGTGATCGGCACGCTCGTCGAGCGTGAGTCGGTCCGGCGACGCGCCGTGCGCGAGGCGGGCGGGGAGCCCGGGGCGGGCGGCGCCGTCGGGCCCGCGTCACCCGACGGTGGGCCGGTCGAGGTCGTCACGGGCGACCGCGACCTGTTCCAGCTCGTCGACGACGACGTGCCCGTGCGCGTCCTGTACACCGCGCGCGGCCTCAAGAAGCTCGACGTCGTGGACGTCGAGCGCCTGGCCGAGCGCTACGGCGTGTCGTCGGGCCAGGCGTACGCGGACATGGCCGCGCTGCGCGGCGACCCGAGCGACGGCCTGCCGGGCGTCGCGGGCATCGGGGAGAAGACCGCGGCGGGCCTGCTGGCCCGGTACGGCGACCTCGCGGGCATCCTGCGCGCGCGCGACGAGGGCGACAAGGGCCTGAGCCCCACGCAGCGGCGTCGGCTCACCGAGGCCGCGGACTACCTGGCCGTCGCGCCGCTCGTGGTCCAGGTCGCGCGCGACGCGCCCGTCCCCCCGGTGCCCGACGGCGTCCCGTCCGCGCCCGCGGACGCTGCGGCTCTCGACGAGCTCGCCGCGCGGTGGGGGCTGCGGTCGAGCGTGGACCGGGTCCTGGAGGCGTTCGTGTCGGTGCGGTGAGCTCTCCATGGTTGACACCGCTGTCATCGGTGCAGGATCGTACGGTGACGCCGCCCCCGACCGGCCTGGAGCCCTGATGCCCTCTCACGCCCCGCACGTCCTCGTCGTCGGCGAGGCGCTCGTCGACGAGGTCCGACGTGCCGACGGCACGACCGTCGAGCACCCCGGCGGCAGCCCCGCGAACGTCGCGCTGACCCTCGGCCGCCTCGGGCGCGACGTCCGGCTCGCGGCCCACCTCGGCCGCGACGAGCACGGCGACACGATCCGCGACTGGCTCGCCGACTCGGGCGTCGCCCTCACCCCCGGGTCCGACGGCGCCGCCGCCACGAGCGTCGCGCGCGCGGTCCTCGACGGGTCGGGGGCCGCGACGTACGACTTCGCGATGACGTGGGACCTGGCCCCCGGCACCCGGGCGACCGACTCGACGCTCGCCGTCCACACCGGGTCGATCGCCGCGGTCCTGGAACCCGGCGCGACCGCGGTCCACGACCTCGTCCTCGCCGCGCGCGAGCACGCGACCATCACCTACGACCCGAACGCCCGCCCCAGCCTCATGGGCACCCCCGAGGCCGCGCTCACCCGGATCGAACCGCTCGTCTCCGTGGTGGACGTGGTCAAGGTCAGCGACGAGGACGTCGAGTGGCTGTACCCGGGCTCCGACCCCGTGGAGGTCGCGCACCGGTGGGCAGGGGGCTCTGGCGCAGATCACGGGCCCGCGGTCGTCGTCGTGACGTTCGGCGGCGAGGGGGCCGTCGCGGTGTGCGCGGCGGGCGAGGTCCGGGTCGCGGCACCACGGGTCGAGGTCGTGGACACCGTGGGCGCGGGCGACACCTTCATGGGGGCGCTCATCGACGGGCTGTGGGATCGGGATCTCCTGGGTGGCGACCGGCGCGACGCGCTCCGGGCCGTCGACCTCGACGTGCTGACCGCGGTGCTCGAACGATGCGTGGCGGCCGCCGCGGTCACGGTCTCACGCGCGGGCGCGAACCCGCCGCGACGGGACGAGCTCACGAGCTGAGGTCGTGGCCGCCGACGGTGACGTACCTGCCCGCCGACGGTCGCCCTCGGCGGCCCAACCGGTCCCCCTCGGCGGGCACACGCGTCACCGTCACGCCGCCCCGATCGCCTCCTCGACCCCCAGCTCGAGCAGCAGCCGCCGCCGGAAGTCCCCGAACCCCGGCACCCCGCGGCGTCGCGGCCGGTCGAACGGGACCTCGAGTTCGACCCCGACCTTCCCGTCCTGGAGGACGGCCACGCGGTCGGCGAGCAGGATCGCCTCGTCGACGTCGTGCGTCACGAGCAGCACCGCGGGCTGGTGCTCGTGGCACAGCTCGGCGACGAGGGCCTGCATCTTGATGCGGGTCAGGGCGTCGAGCGCCGCGAACGGCTCGTCGAGCAGCAGCAGCCGGGGGTTGCGCACGAGCGCCCGGGCGAGGGCGACGCGTTGCGCCTCGCCTCCGGACAGGGTCGTGGGCCACGCGGCCTCGCGCCCGCCGAGGCCGACCTCCACGAGCGCCGCCGAGGCGGCCGCGCGCCGGTCGCGCGTGGAACGCTGCCCGAGGATCACGTTGGACCCGACCCGCTTGGACGCGACGAGCCGCGGCTCCTGGAAGACCACGGTCCGCTCGGCGGGGGCCTCGACGGTCCCGGTGTCGTGCTCCTCGAGCCCGGCGAGGATGCGCAGCAGCGTCGTCTTGCCGGAGCCGCTGGCGCCGAGCAGCGCGACGAACTCGCCCGGACGCAGGGTCAGCGAGAAGTCGGAGAGGATGGTCCGGTCGCCGTACGACTTCCCGACGTTCTCGACCCGGACGGTCGGTGAGGCGAGGTCCGGCACGGTCGGTGCGCTCATGGCTTTCTCCCGAGTCGCTTGTAGGGCAGCAGGACGCGTTCGAGGAGCCGCACGACCAGGTCGACCGACAGCCCCCACACCGCGTAGATCAGGACGCACACGACGAGCACGTCCATCTGGAAGTACTGCTGCGCGGAGACCATGAGGAACCCGATGCCGCGCGGCGCGTTGGACATCTCCGCGACGATCAGCGCGAGCAGCGACACCGACAGGGACACCCGCAGGCCGACGAGGACCGACGGGATGGCCTCGGGCAGGATCACGTGCCGTACGAGCCCCAGCCCCCGCAGCCCGAACACCTTGCCCGCCTCGAGGATCTTGCGGTCGACGTTGCGCACGCCGCTGTGGGTGTTGAGGTAGAGCGGGAACAGCGCAGCGGCCGCGATGATGATGATCTTGGGTCGTTCGTCGATCCCGAACCAGAGGATGAGGAGCGGCGCGATCGCGAGGAACGGGATGGTGCGCAGCATCTGGAGCGTGGGGTCGAGGAGCTGGTCGCCCAGGCGGAACAGCCCGGCGACGACCCCGAGCGTGAGCCCCAGCAGCCCGCCGATCGCGAAGCCCACGGCCACGCGCCCGAGCGACACCGACAGGTTCTCCCACAGCACGCCCGTGGAGACGAGCTCGACGAACGCGTCGGCGACCTGCCAGGGGGCGGGGAACTGCTTCTCGTCGATCCAGCCTTGCGCCGAGCCCAGGAACCAGAGCGCGAGGATCGCGGTGGGCACCGAGGCGCGCAGCAGCACGTCGCGCGGCGAGCGCTTCCGCCTGCCCGACGACGTCGCGCCCCTCCGCGCCCCGGCCGCACCCGTGGCGGTGGCCGGCACCGTACCGGCGGCTGTCGCTGCAGCGACCGGGAGCGCGTCCGCGCGGGCGCGCGACGTCGTCGTGCCGGCGGTCACTCGACGCCCCACGTGCTGACGTCGAACGCCTTCGGGGCGGCGCCGGAGCTGACGAGGAAGTCGAGGGTCGACTGCACGGTCGCCAGCCCGTCGGGGTCGATCGCCTGGGTGCCGTACTGCCAGAGCTCGGCCTCCTTGACGACCTCGACGGGTGAGCCCGTGGCGTCGAAGACCCACTGGGCGTACGCGTCGTGGTCGGCCTCGATCTTGGCGACGCCGGCCTCGGTGACCTCCCAGACCGCCGCGGCGAGCTCGGGGTTCGCCTCGTAGGTCTCGCGCGAGGTGAGCGAGACGCTCGTCGCGAGCAGGTCGGGGTCGTCGACGCTCGCCTTGGACAGGACCGGGAAGTCGTTCTGCAGGCGCCAGATGCCGGCCGTGGTCGCGGGGACGGGCACGGCGTCGATGTCGCCGCGCTGGAGCGCGGGCAGGGCGTCGGCGAACAGGAGGTTGACGAGCTCGACGTCGCCCAGGACCCCCGCGCGCTCGAGGACCGCGCGGCCGTACTTGTCGAAGTTGGAGCCGAACTGGAGCCCGACCTTCTTGCCCGCGAGCTGGTCGATGGTCGTCACGCCGCCGGTCTTGGTGAGGAACCAGATGTCCGAGGACGGCTTGGCGATGACGAGCGCGGGGACGTCGAGGCCGCTCGCCTTGGCCTGCGTGGCCGGGGTGTCGCCGATGAAACCGACCTGGATGTCGCCCGTCTGGAGGGCCTGGACCACGGGCGGCCCGTTGTTGAACCCGACGAAGCCCTCGTACTCGAAGCCGTGCTCGGCGAGGATCGCGTCGGCGATCCCGGTCTCGACCGCGTACCCGAACGGCCCGGTCGCCACGGGCGTCTTGCCCGCGACGCCGTTCCAGGGGCCGCCCGTGGTCAGGGACGTGAGCTCGACGGCTGCGTCCGACCCGTCGCCCGACGGCGTCGCGGCCTCCGACGTGGAGCACGTCGCGAGCGCGGTGACGAGGACGAGCGACGCCAGGGCGGCGAAGGTGCGGTTCCGGCTCATGAGGGGGCTCCTTGGAGGGTGGTCGGGATGGTGTCGTGGTGCGGGGTCTCGTCAGGGACGGGACCGGAGGGTGCGGCCGGGGCGAGCACGGCCGCGCGGTGGTAGTCGACGTCGGACGCGAGGACCGCGCCCGGCTCCCCTGCGCGGGCGTCGCCGGTGGCGCGCGTGTCCCCGGGGTCGCCCTGGCCTCGCGGAGCCCGCCGCCACCCGACCCGGTCCCGGTACAGGCCCAGGAGGTCGCGGTCGAGCAGGTCGGCCTCGTCGAGGAACGGCGAGCCTGCGGGTTCGGGCGTGCGCGACGGGGACACGAAGATCGCGTCCTCGGGGCAGTACGCCTCGCACTGGAAGCAGGTCTGGCAGTCGGAGTGCCGTGCGATGGTCGGCACGCCGCCGTCGGCGGCGGGCTCGAAGACGTTGGTCGGGCAGATCCGCACGCAGATGTCGCACGACGTGCAGCGCGCGGCGTTCAGGATCTCGATCATGACGCTTCCTCGGTCCGGGTCGGTGGGGTGGGAGCGGCGTACGGCGCCCCGGCGTCGCCGGTGACGGGCGGTTCCGGGTCCGGCAGCACCCACAGGTCGCGCAGCCCGCCCGTGAGCAGGCGGCGGGCCTGCTGGGGGTCGGTGTCGGGGAAGTCGGTGCGGGTGTGCATGCCACGGGTCTCGGTGCGGTGGAGCGCGGTCCGGTCGGCCCAGCGGGCCATCGCAAGCATGCCCGCGGTCTCGCGCGTGCGGATCGCGTCGGCGCCGCGCACGTCCGACGGCACGAGCTCGGTCCCCGCGCGGTCCCACAGCTCGTCGAGCGTGTCGAGCGAGCGCACGAGGCCGTGGTGGTGACGGAAGGCCGACTTGTCGATGGGCAGCATCTCGTCACGGACCGCGGCGGTGATCTCGCGCCACGCCCCCTCCCTGGCCGGGGCCGAACGCAGGCGGTGCGCGCCGCCGTCGGGCCGGAGACCGAGCGTGCCCGTGGGGACGAGGCGCTGCCCGCGGGACGACGGGTCGCGGTCCGCGGCCAAGGCGGCCGCAGCCCGGCCCGACCACGTGCCGGACGCCACGGCCCACGCCAGGTTGGGGCCGCCCGCGCCGGTCGCCGCGCCGACCACGCGGTCGCGCGCCGCGACGTCGCCCGCCGCGTACAGCCCCGGGACGCCGGTCCACGCGTCACGGTCGAGCACGTGGACCCCGCCCGTGCCGCGCACCGTGCCCTCCTGGACCCAGTCCATGGGGAAGCGCTCGGTGAACGGGTCGACGCCCAGCTTGTCCGTGACCATGAAGAAGTTCGGCATGGCGGCGCGCAGGGTCGGGCGGACCTCGGGCGGGAACTGGGTGAACTGGGCCGTGATCGTGCCGCGCAGCGACGCGCCGAGCAGCTCGGCGCGACTCTTGTGCAGGTTCTCGTAGGCGATGGGGACGCCCTCGTGGTCCCAGTAGGAGGCCGTGACGAAGAAGCCGTTCTTGTCCATCGAGGTGCCGAACGGGACCATGCCGTAGAAGTTGGAGAACTCCATGCTCGACAGGTGCGCGCCCACCTCGGCGGCCATCAGGTGGCCCTCGCCCGTGTTGACGTCGCCGCCCAGGGAGTGCGACTTCCAGGTGGTCCCGCCCGTCGCGAGCACGACGGCGCCGCTCGCCACCCGCCACGCGCGCCCGGTCTGGCGCTGGTAGCCCTGGGCGCCCGAGACGACACCCGCGCCGTCGACCAGGAGCTCGAGCGCGGGGCTGTGGTCGAGGACCGTGACGCCGTTCTTCTTGACCTTGCCGCGCAGGAAGCGCAGGTAGTCCGGGGACGAGCCGGAGAACGACCGCTCGCCGGGGCGGCGCGCGAAGGGGTTCACGACCGGGGCGGGGCCGCCGGCTCCGCCCCGGTCGCCGGTGCCTGCGGGGCGCGAGCGGCGCGTGCGCTCATACCCCCAGCCCTCGATGAGCGCGGTGCGGTACCAGGCCTCGTCGAGGACGTCGTTGGTCCAGTCACGGTCGGTGAGGTACCCGCCCTGCTGCTCGCGCGGCGTGATCTCCTCGTCGCGGCGCTCGGCGTCCGGCGGGACGAGCCAGTGCCCGACGCCGGCCGTCGCCGCGACACCGCTCGTGCCGCAGTAGCCCTTGTCGACCAGGACGACGCTCGCGCCCTGCTCGGTCGCGGCGATCGCGGACCAGGTCGCGGCCGGGCCGCCGCCGATCACGAGGACGTCAGCGTGCAGGAGCAGGTGCTCCGCGGAGTCCTCGACGAGGGCAGGTCGGGGGGCGCGCTGCGAGGTGCGTCGGTGTGCTCCGGGACCCGCGGAGGCGCGGGAGACCGAAGGAGAGCGGGGGGAGGCAGAGGGCACAACCATGAGGGGTCGCTTTCCGGGGGGCCGCGACCTGGTCGCGGGTGCACAGGGACGCCGGTGGGGTCGGCGCGGGGGAGGCTGTCTCGTCGGGTCAGACGGGTCGACAGCAACAGCCCGGCGCGATGGCGCGGAGCGCGCGGTGCGTCGGCTCGGTGTGCATGAGAGCGACGCTAGTTGAACTAGACCGAAACGGTCCAGATTGAGTTGACGGATGAGACAAGGTTTCGCAGTGTTAACGCGAGCACCGGACCGTCACCCTCGACGGGCACGGTCGTCACCCTCGCGGGCTCTCTCCCCCGCCCCGCAGCTCCACCTCGTCGCCGAACGGGCGCGTCACCCAGGCCTCCGAGTCCCCGACGAGGTGAGCGACGTCGTCGGGCAGCGTGCCCGACGCGAGGTCCGCGACCGTCACGTTCTCCAGGACCGAGCGCATCGCGACCCGCAGCGCGACCCACGTCTGCTGGAGGGCCGCCGCGGACTCCGCGTACGACGTGTCCTCGGGCTGGACGCCCGCGATGTTCGCGAGCGGGCCGTCGATCGCCCGGATGACGTCCGCGACCGCGATCCGCGCGGGTGCCGCCGCCAGGCGGAACCCGCCCTCGGCGCCCCGGCGGCTCTCGACCAGGCCCGACCGGCGCAGCTGGTTGAGGATGCCCAGGAGGAACGACCCCGGGATGCGCTGCGCCTTGCCGACGCGCTCCGCGGTCACGAACCCCTCGTCGTAGGCGACGGCGAGCTCCACGCACGCGCGGACGGCGTAGTCGATCTTGGCGGTGATGCGCATGGGCCCAGTATGCCGACGGCATGTTTCCGATCGTGCAGGAATACCGGGTGAAGCACCCCGGCCACCGGTGCGGTGCGGGTTGGGCTCGGGCGCCCGACGTGTGCGAAGGTGCAGCGGTGACTTCGTACCGGGTGAGCCTCGTCGTCGGGATGCTGCGCCCTGGCGCGTCCCCGGAAGCCGTGCTGCCCGCGGCCGCCGCCGCGGCGCGCGAGGTGACCGAGGTCGAGTCCTACGACCTGGGGATCGTGAGCGGCGAGGCCCGCGTCACGGTGCGCTTCCTCGCCGAGGACGACGACCAGGCCGCCGAGATCGCCCGCGCGGTCCGGGCTGCGGCCGGCGCCCTCGTCGAGGTGAGCGGTGCGGTCTTCACACGCCGCTACGGCCCGAAGTGGCACCCGGTCGCTGGCGGCATCCACCGCTGACCTGCGCGTCCGCCGCGATCCGAGGCCGCCGCGGGTCTGGCGTTCTCACGGGCCGGACGGCGATCGTGTCCCGCCCGGGCTCGGACGCGCACCGCGCCCGGAGACCGTAGGTTGGACACATGCTTGCCGCCTACGTGACGCACTTCGACCAGCAGGACCCGCTCGCAGGCCTGACCGTGGGAGACCTGCCCGCTCCGGAGCCCCGGGAGAACTGGTCGGTGGTGGACGTCCGGGCCGCGAGCCTGAACCACCATGACCTGTGGTCGCTGCGCGGGGTCGGTCTGCGCGCCGAGCAGCTCCCGATGATCCTCGGCACCGACGCCGCGGGCATCGCGCCCGACGGGACCGAGGTCGTCGTCCACGGCGTGATCGGCGCCGACGGGCACGGGGTAGGGACCGCGGAGTCGCGCACGCTCCTGTCCGAGAAGTACGCGGGGACGCTTGCCGAGCAGGTCGCCGTGCCCACGAAGAACCTGATCCCCAAGCCGCCGGAGCTCACGTTCGTCGAGGCGGCGTGCCTCCCGACGGCGTGGCTCACCGCGTACCGCATGCTCTTCAGCGTGGCGGGGCTCGCCCCGGGCGACCGCGTGCTCGTCCAGGGTGCGGGGGGTGGCGTCGCGAGCGCCGCGACGCGCCTCGCGAGCGCGGCGGGCATCGAGGTGTTCGTGACGTCGCGGTCCTCGGCCAAGCGAGCCCGCGCTCTGCAGAACGGCGCGTCTGCGGTCTTCGAACCCGGGGCCCGGCTCCCCGCACGGGTGGATGCCGTGATCGAGACCGTCGGCCAGGCCACGTGGTCGCACTCGATGCGTTCGGTCCGGCCGGGCGGGACGGTCGTCGTCGCCGGGGCCACTTCCGGGGACGCGAGCCCCGCCGAGCTCTCGCGCATCTTCTTCCAGGAGATCACCGTCCGGGGCGTGACGATGGGTTCACGCGAAGACCTCGCGGCCCTGCTGCGGTTCCTCGCCCGCACCGACGTGCGCCCGACGATCGACGAGGTACTCCCGCTCGCTCAGGCCGCGTCCGGCCTGGCACGGCTCGACGCCGGGGAGCACTACGGGAAGATCGTGCTCACGACATGACCGACGGCGTGGGTGCGGACGGGGGCCCGACCCGGGGCGGCGACCGGAAGTTCCAGACGACCGGAGGCTCCCAGGACACCGAGGGCGCGGGGAGCTCCGGCGGCGCTGCTCCCGACGCGCGGCCTGTCGGAGTCGAACCAGGCGTCGCGTCACGTGGCACCGAGCCGCGGGCTGCTGGCTCGGCGGGTTCGCACGAGTGGACCGGTTCGCCACGCATCGCAGGTTCCCGACGTCGCCCACGGGCGACCGCGCCCCGGACGCTCACCCTGGCGTCGCTGCGGGCTCCGCTCGCCGAGGCAGCGGCGCTCGTCCCGACGGGGCCTCGAGGCCCGGTTCCTCGGCCCCGTGTCAGACCGCAGCGCGGCCGGTGGGAGGAGGACGTCCTCGGACCGGACTACCGTCGTCTGACCCTCCACCTCACGCCCGACGACGAGGGGGAGGTCGTCGCGACCCTCGTCCGCTACGACCCTCCGACCGAGGAGGCCGTCCGCCCCGCACGCGCCGTGCTGTACGTCCACGGGTGGAGCGACTACTTCTTCCAGACCGAGCTCGCCGAGTACTGGCACGCTCAGGGCGCGGCGTTCTACGCGGTAGACCTGCGCAAGTACGGCCGCAGCCTCCGACCGCACCAGACTCCGGGGTACATCGAGCACCTCCACGAGTACGACGAGGATCTCGAGACCGCGCTCGCCCTGATCCACACCGAGCTCGGCGCGCACGCGTCGATCATGCTGGTCGGCCACTCGACAGGGGGGCTCACCGGTGTCTTGTGGGCGAACCGGAACCCGGGTCGGCTGCACGGGCTGGTACTGAACAGCCCGTGGCTGGAGCTGCAGGGTTCGTCGACGGTGAGGACGGTGTCCTCGCCGGCGATCCGTCAGCTCGCCCGGTTCCAGCCCAAGGCTCCACTGCCGAACATCGACGCCGGGTACTACGCGCGGACGCTGCGCGACCTCGAGAGCGGCGGCTGGGAGTTCAACCCCGCGTGGCGACCCGTGCCGTCCTTCCCTGTCCGCGCCGGCTGGCTCCGGGGAATCATCGAGGGTCACGCGACGGTCGCTGCCGGCTTGTCCGTCACGTGTCCCATCATCGTCCTGACGTCCGACCGGACCATCATCAGCCCGCGCTGGAGCGAGGACATGCGGCAGGCGGACATCGTGCTCGACGTCGAGCTGCTGGCCCGGCGAGCCACGAACCTCGGGCCCGTGGTGACGATCGCCCGGATTCCTGGCGGGATCCACGACCTCACGCTGTCCGGACCGGGGCCGCGGAGACGTTTCTACCGCGAGATCACGAGGTGGCTCGCGGGATACGGGTGGAGCTGACCCCGGTCGGCGGGTTGGT
>NZ_JBUXJM010000011.1:0-125327 GCF_056158145.1 Oerskovia sp. PE-21s | reverse complement strand
CCCGTCTTCGACAGAATGTCCGCCGCATAGATACCAGCAGGACCAGCGCCAACAATGGCGACACGCAACGGACGAGAGCTGCTCACAGGAAAGAACGCCTTCCGGTCGAGGAGGGGAGGTCGGCCCGCAGGAGGTGGGCGGACCGGTCACGCGGGCTGTCCGGGTGAGTCCGCGGCCGCCAACGGGAGAACCACTCGATTGTACGACTGAGGTGAACCTTCACACTGCCAGCGAATCTCGCCTAGTGGAATGGCGTCTCATGATCCGGCCGAATGTTACGGCGCGGGCGGGGCGGGCGGCGGTCAGAGGCGGCCTCCGCTCGCGAGCCTCACCTCTCGAAGAGGCGCACGAAACGGTTGTCGACGCGAGGCCGCCAGCCGAGAGACCGGAGCGTCGAGAAGACCGGGACCTTGATGGTCGACGGGCTCGCCGACACGGCGGCGAGGTGCGCGACCTCGTAGGCCCGGTCCCCCGACGAGGTCACGCGCTGCGCGACCACCAGGCTCCCCGACCGTGTACCGAAGGTCTTGCCGCGGTGGCCGTCCCAGCGCGCCTCGGCGTGGACACCGACCGGCGAGGCGGCCACGCTCCTGCGCGACCTGCCGCTGATCTCCGTGAACCGGTAGACCGCGCGTCGGGCGTCGAGCCGCACCACGAGCCGGTACGACCTGGTCGCCTTCCCCGCCCCGAGCAACGAGCGCCACCGGGCCTCCCAGCCCGTCCAGGTCAGCGTGACCTGGGCACCCTGCTTCCACTCATCGACCGATGCCGAGTACGGCAGGTCGCCGGAGCCGAGACCCAGCAGGGCCGCGACCACGTCGTCGAGCGGTGCGGCGTCCGCCACCGCGCCGGTCACAGTGCGATGCTCAGGCTGTCCTGGATCGCACGGATCTCCGGCAGCGTGCTCGGCATCTGTGCCCCCGTGCACGACCCCGTCACCTGCACCAGGTCCTTGACCGGACCGCGGTCGACGAGCACGATCCGCACCGCCTGGACGAGCGCCCCGAGAGTCGGCTCCGCGAAGATCCCCTCGATCCGGAACCCGGCGTGCCCCTGGACGGCGGTCTCCGAGCGCCCGAGCTCCTTGTACTGCGCAAGCGCGGTCAGCCGCGCGACGACCTCGCCGATCGCCTGGTCGAGCGTGTGCTCGGCCCGGACCCGGTTGAGGACCGTGATGACGTTGGCGCGAAACTCCCCACCGGCGGCGTCCTTCGCCAACGCGAGCGGCAGGCCCACCTCAGGGAGCGGCTGCCAGCCGTCCGGCTGGTCGAGGCTCACCCCGGGGTAGGCGGGGAACTGCTCGCTCGGGAACTGCAGGGTCGACGGCACGGTCACTCCTCTTCGGGGTCCACGGGGCCCGGACAGTCTAGGCGGCGACGCGTCCTGACGGCCCGGGCCTCGCGGGACGTCAGGACGCCGCGACCTCACCCACGTCCTGCAGCAGCCCGACGAGGGCACGCCACACGTCCCCCGGGCTCCGCCGTTCCAGGACGACGGGCGTCGCGGGATCCGGGACGTCGAGCCCGAACGGCTCCGCGGGCGCGACGCGCTCCCACAGGCCGAGCGGCCCCGCGTCGACGACCGCGAGCGCGCGGACCGTGGACCCGCCGGGCGCATGGACCGTCACGCGCCACGTGAGCCTGGCGGCGTCGAGGACGTCGGCGGCGCCGCCCAGCGCCTCCTCCGGGTCGGCCGTGCCGTCGGACGCGCCCAGCGCGCCGACCGTCGTGGTGAGGACGTCGGGCAGGGAGCCGCCCCCGGTGGCGCCGTCCCGCCCGAGCCCGACCGTCGTGGCGATCCACGGCACGACCATCCCGACGTCGACCGGGAGGTACTCGGCCTGCGCGGTCCCCGGCCAGCCCGAGCGCGCCCAGCACACGGCCACGCCGCCGACCGAGGCGAAGGCGAGGCCGTGGTAGACGATCCCGTCGTCGCTGCTCGTCTCGACGTCGACGAGGAGCGAGCTCCCCGCCAGCGCCTGGGCGAGCTCGCCGGCCGCCGGGTCGACCGCGTCGTCGGCGCCGAGCACGCCCGCCTCGCGCAGCGCGTCGACGGCGACGTCGAGCCCTTCCTCCACCACGCCCTCCTGGGCCAGCTGGCCCAGGACCGCGAGGTGGTCGGGGAAGAGCAGGAAGCGCCGACGACGACGATCCATCGCCGCGGGCAGCCCTTCGGTCAGTCGAACGGGTTGAGCCACGAGCCGAACTCCTTTGCCTTCTCGACGCCGGCGTCCACCGCGTCGCCCACGACCTCGGTCGTGGCGTTCCATCCGTCAGCGACCATCTCCGCGCCGTTCGCGGCGAGGTCCTCGATCTCGTCCCAGTGGGCGATGATCTCGGTCGTGCCATAGATCGCTCCCGTGATGACGGCAGCGCCGATCGTCACGGGGTTGGGGGCGATCATCGCAGCCGTGAGGCTCACGTTGAAACCGAGCTCCGCGACGTCCGCGACGTAGTCGATGCCGTTCTCCTGGAACGCATCGATCGGGTTGCCCTGGGAGGCCACGTTCACGAGGCTCATGCCTGTCGCGCCGACGGCACCGACCACGCCCAGGCCGCGCAGGACGCCCGAGGCCTTCGCGCCTGCGCTGAGGCCTGCGCGCAGAGCACCGGTGTCAGCGGCCGCGGCAGCCGCTCGACCTGCTGCCCACGGCGTCATCCCACCGGCCGTCCCCGTCACCCCGGACGTGCCGAACATGACTCGTCCGAAGGCGTTGAGCCCGTTGAACGTGTTCGCCCCGACACCGGCCCCGAGGCCCAGGCGGAGCCCGAGAGCGTCGAGCCGCGGGCTCAGAGCCTTGACGATCAGGCTCGAGACCGAGTTCTGGGTCAACATCTTGTCCCTGGCCCAGTGCATCCACAGCGCCGCGCCGTACTTCGCCGTGTAGAAGCCCGAGTAGGCGACCCCGCCTGCCGCCGTCGCCGCCCACACCGTCGAGCCGAGAGTCCCCTCGTGCCCGGCCATGCCGGGAAGCATGCTCAGACCGTTGGCGACGATGCCGTTGACGTAGTCCTCGAACGACTCCCGGTGCCCTCGCACCAGCACCGAACGGGTGTCCTCGAGCGCACGGCGGCACGCGAGCGCCGCAGCCTCGAGCGTCTCCCGAGCCCGGTCCGCCGCAGCGGTCTGCGCCTGGAACGCCACCTGCGCGTCCCAGATCGCTGCCTGGCGCTGCTGGCCGGTGTAGAAGGCCATGTCGGGGCTCGCCGTCGTGTCGATCGTCCGCAGCGCGGAGCCGCACGACGCGGCAGCGTCGTCGGCGAACCCTTGTGCCGTGGCGACGGTCGTGCGCGCCGTCTCGAGCGCGTCGGCATAGGTCCGCAGCGCGCCGGCTCCCGTGCTCATCGCCCCCTGCACGTTCTCCACGAGCAGCGCGACGCCCTCGACGGCGACGGGCGCCGCCTCGCCGGCGACCCCGACCCAGTCGTCGCCGAGCGCACGGGCTCGGGCTCGCAGTGCCCGCAGCGCGTCGCCGAGGCCGTCGTGCACCGTCTCGAGGCCGCGGGCGGCGGTACGCAGCCCCTCCGGGTCACCTTCGACCGGGGCGAGCCGGGGAGCGGACGGCGCCGGCGTGTCGACGAAGTAGGTCATCGGAGCTCCCTCGCACCGTCGGCCAGCACCTGGTCCTGCTCCGCATAGGCCGCCGCAGCGTCGCCGAACTGCGTCGCGAGCTCACCCAGCGCCACCGCCAGGGCGCCGAGACCGGCACCCCAGTAGTCCCCGAACTCGCTCGCGCCCGCAACGACGTGCGGGTGGCCACCTGCTGCCGAGGCAGCTGCTGCCTGCTGAGCGATGTCGCCTGCCAGGTCACCCAGCGTCCCCGCGGTGGTTCCGAGCGAGATCGCTGCCGCATCGATCGCCTCGGTGTCGACGCGAAGCGTCATCGTCATGTCCTCTCGTCCGCACGGCTCTCCACCGCGCGTGGCCATGCTGCCAGATGCTGCCGATGCTCCACCATGGGGACAACTCCCCACACGCGCTGTCGCGGCAGCCACCGACGGTAGCCTGACTCCCGTGACGCACCACGACGAGAACGGCGGCGCGCTCCCGCAGCCGCAGGGCGACGCCCGGGAGACCTCCGCCGAGACTGCGACGGACGCCGCCGACGCCGCTCGTCGACCCGACGCGCGGCGCGTCCCACGGCTCGACGCGCTCGTGCCGGGGTCCTTGCTCGACCGGGGCCGCGCGGCGCTCGCCGGGGTCGAGTCGGCCCGCGCGAACGTCGAGGCCACCGGTGCGAGCATGCGCGGCCTCGGTCGACGGCTGCGCGCACCGGGCGCGCTCTTCGGGCCGCCGGCACCCGCGGTCGGCGTCCCTGCCGCGCCCGAGCAACCTCTGCACCGCAGCCAGGCCGAGGTCGCCGCGCTCCTCCCCCGCTCGTTCGAGGTCGCCGTGCCCGAGGCGCGGGGGGACGTCGGCCGACGGGGGTGGACCGGGCGCGTCTTCCTGGTCGGTGAGCACTCACCGGGATACCTGGTCCGCCGCTGTCCTCGCGCTCCGCTCGGCACGGGGGAGATCGCCTCCGGCCTCCTGGAGCTGGCGGTGGAAGGGCTCGTCGGCCAGCACACCGGCGGCAGCGACGACCCTCACACCGTCGAGCTGCTCGACCCCGATGGGCACGTGCTCCTGCGCAGCACGCCCCTCGTCCCTCGTCGCCACGACAGGACCCTGCGCGAGGTGTCGCTCGCGGACGGGACCCCGGTCGCAGCCGTCGTGGGGGGCTCACGAAAGGCCCACCATCGCGAGGTCGTGCCCCGCGGCGCGCTCCGCGGCGCCCCCGTGCTCACGGACCTCCTCGACCTCTACCCCGGGCGGGACAACGCCGCGCGTGCCTGGCGCGGCCTCGACGAGCTCGCGTCGATCCGCACGGAGGACCGTCAGCGCATGCTCACCGTCCGCGACCTCACCGCCGACGACGAGGCTCTGCTCGTCTGGGCAGCGGCGCTCTGCTGGTGGGGTGCTGGCACCTGACCGTCGGCCCGTCGCCTTTCAGACCGTCGCGCCGGCCGCCCCGGCGAGGCAGACCTGCAGGGCAGCGACGACCCGCTGAGGCTTGCTGCACTGCACGCGGATCCAGCTTCCGTCCGTGAGGCGCAGCAGCAGGAGCCCTGCACCCAGGGTGGGGGCATAGGCCCCGCCGGCAAGCTTGCCCCCGGCGACGGTCGTGCCGTCCGGCAGACGGTCGCCCTCGTGGAGCAGGCCGTGGGCTGCGACGTGCGCGACCACGCTCGGGTCGATCGTGGCGGCGGGGAAGTGGTCCCTGCCGGCCCGCAGACCCGTCTGGTCCACGACGATCTTCTGGTACCGCCGGGTGGAGTACACCGTCACCAGCACGACCGCCCCGACGATCACGCCGATCATGGGCCACACGAGCGCGTCCCACCAGCCCCGGACCACGGTGTCCACGAGGAACGCGACGGCCGTCGGTACCGCGACCCACGTCGCCGCGCGGCCGTACCCGCCGCCCGACTCCCGGTACGGCAGGACGGCCGCCCCGACGTCGGGGCGGCCGTCCGAGGGTCCAGCAGTCGTCACCGGGCGATCGCGGAGCCGAGACGCGCGTCGAGCTCCTCCATCGAGTCCGCGGCGCGCGCGAGGAACGTGTGCATCTCGACGAGCCCCTCGACCGCGTTCTTCGCGCCGAGGTTGAACTGGTCGTAGGAGGCCATGAACTGCGTCGAGGCCTGGTCCGTCACGAAGCCGGACGAGACGAGCGCCGTGACCTGCTTCATCAGATCCGCGAGGATCTCGTCGAGGTGCCCCTTGCCGATCTCCAGACGGCCCGCTGCGTCCCGCATCTCGCTGTAGGTGACGTTGACGTTCGCCATGTCGATTCCCGCTCTCTTGATCCATCGTCGGCCTCGCGGCCCGTTGTCGTCGCAACCGTACCGAAGGCGCGGTCGCATGGGTATGGGGAGAACTCCCCACGCGTTCGTCAGCCCATCGGGACCTGTACCCGGGTGGTGCTGCCGCGCGCGATGTAGTAGCCCCGGCCAGGGGGGAACTCCGCACGGGAGACCCTGGGCAGGGAGGTCTTGAGCAACGAGTCGCCCTCGAGCGCCTCGGGCTGCAGCAGCAGCCCGCGGCGGCCGTTCTTCATCTCGGCGAGCAAGGGCCACGGCGAGCCCCACCGGGAGGACTCGGCCTCCGCGACCACGAGGCACGAGCCTCGCTGGGCCGCCTTCATGAGCGCGACGAGCGGTGCGTCCGCCGGTGACTGCAGGTACTCGTCGACCCCCTCGACGAAGACGGCGACGGGTCCGGCCGCCAGGTCCTCGGCGACGTCCTGGGCGAGGGCCACGACTTCGTCGACGCTCCGCGCGACCCGGTCCCAGGGAGCAGCAGACACCAGCGAGGACCCGGGGTGCGCCGCGAGGACGATCCGGGTCTTCGGGGCCGCGCGGACCAGGGACCTCGCGAGCGCCGCGAGCGCCGTCGTCCGGCCGCTGCCGACAGGCCCCGACACGAGGAACGTCCCCTCGGGTGCCCAGCCGAGGGCGTCGAGCGTCTCGTCGCCGATCCCCAGCACGGGCTGCCCGTCGACCTCGTCCGGCAGCACGTCGGCCGTGTACTCCTGCGGCAGGGCGCCGATCCTCGGTGCCTGGAGCACCCCGGCCTTGCGCATCGAGTCGCCCAGCCGCACGCAGGAACGCGCCTGCTCGGCGGCAGAGGTCGTCCCGCCGATGACCGCGACCTGGGTCTCCGCGCCGTCGACCACCGCGCGGCCCGGCGGCGACGACGGGGTGAGCACGTCGCCGGGGACGTCGAGCAGCCCGTACCCGTCGTCGGAGAGCCGGAGCACGACGTTGCGCTGCACGGCCGAGCGGACCGCGGTCGGCACGGCGCCCGCACGGTCGGCCGTGAGGGCCACGTGGATGCCGAGCTGGCGTCCCTCGGCGAGCACGTCACGGAACACGTCGAACCACACGGCCCGGCCCGCGCCCTGCTCGAAGTCGTCGCGGAACGCGCCGAAGCCGTCGACGAGCAGGAGGATGCGCGGCACGTCCGTGCGGCCCGTGAGCGCGCGGTACTCGGTGACGCTCGACGCGGAGGCCTCCGCGAACAGCGGGCCGCGGCGGTCGAGCTCGGCGCGCAGCATGCGCAGCAGGCGGACCACGCGCTCGACGTCGTCGCCCATGATCACGGACCCGACGTGAGGCAGGGACTCGAGCATCCGCAGGCTGCCGCCCGCGAAGTCGAGGCCGTAGACCTGGACCGCTCCGCCCCGGGGCGTGATCCCCGCCGCGATGCCCAGCGTGCGCAGCGTGGTGCTCTTGCCCGCACCGCCCGTGCCGTACACGGCGAGGTGGCCGTCGGTGTCCGGGCGGAAGTACGTCGGCCGTTGGGCCTGCACCTCTGGCAGGTCGGCGACGCCGATCAACAGCTCGGTGTCGGTGCGCTGACGCAGGCGGGCGAGGTCGTAGACCCCGGCGAGCGAGTCGAGCCACGGGCGGCGCGGGCTCGGTATCTCGGCGTGCCTGCTCGCGGCCCCGATGCACGCCACGAGGCGCTGCTGGTCGTTGGGGCCGAGGTCCGTCTCCTCGGGCACGACCGCGGGCTGCGGCGCGTCCCAGCGGATCTCGCCGCCGAACCGCAGGGCCGCGACCTCGATGCGCAGCGGCTGCGCCTCGTCCGAGGTCCAGCCGCCGGCGTAGGCCGACTGGAACGGGCGCACCCTGCCGGGGCCCGTCTTGGCCAGCCCGCGCCCCGGGAGCCCGGGATCGAAGTGGGCCGCCTCGGGGGTCCCGACGACGTCGGACGAGTCGGACTCGTCGGCCATGCGCAGGGCGACGCGAAGGTTCGTGTTCGCCCGCAGGTTGTCGCGGATGACGCCCGCCGGGCGCTGGGTCGCCATGATGAGGTGGATCCCGAGCGAGCGCCCTCGCTGCGCGATGTCGACCACGCCGTCCACGAAGTCGGGCACGTCGGAGACGAGCGCCGCGAACTCGTCGATGACGATCACCAGGGCCGGCGGAGCGTCGGGGTCGCCCCGCTTCTCGAGCTCGAGGATGTCCTTGGCCTTCTTGCGGTTGAACAGGTGCTCGCGGTGGTGGAGCTCGGCCCGCAGGCTCGTCAGGGCACGCCGCACGAGGTGCTGCGACAGGTCGGTCACGAGGCCCACGCAGTGCGGGAGCTGGACGCAGTCCGCGAACGCGGAGCCGCCCTTGTAGTCCACGAACAGGAACGTGACGCGGTCCGGGCTGTACTCGGCAGCCATGCCCAGCACCCACGCCTGGAGGAACTCGCTCTTGCCCGAGCCGGTCGTCCCGCCCACGAGGGCGTGCGGGCCGTGCGTGCGCAGGTCGAGCTGCATGGCCTCCGACCCGGCCGAGCCGACGAGCGCCCGCAGCCCCCCGGCGCGGCGTCGCCTCGGGACGGCCCCCGGCGTCCGGTCGGTGATCGAGAGGTTCTGGTTCCACCGGTCGATCACGGCCTCGCCGGACGTCGCCATGTCGGGGCCGAGCAGCGTCAGCAGGGACACGGTGCGCGGCAGGTCGCTCGCGTCCTCGTCGACGACGCCCGCGTCGAACACCGGTGCCATGCGACGGCCGTACTCGACCGCGGCGGCCGCGTCGACCGTCTCGAGCACGACGTCGTCGACGGACAGGCCGAGCCGGACCATGCCTACCGAGGTGCGGTCGGGACCGACCTCGACGTAGGTGCGGCACGCGGCGGGCAGTCCCCGGACGCTGTCGGCGACCCACACGGGGAACACCCCCGCGTCGGGCCCCGTCTCCGCGAGCTGGGCGAGACGTGCACGGTCCACGTCGACCTCGGAGGACACGAGGACGACGACCGCGGGCAGCGGCGAGCTCGTCCCCTCGACGGGTCCGCCTCCGCCCTCCCCGACGCTCGCACCCCGCTCGAGGGCGGCGTCGCGGGTCCGGGCCGCGCCTCGACGCGTGGCGCGCTGGCTCTTGAGCCGGGTCCGGATCAGCTCCTCGAGCTGGGCCAGGAGCACGGCGCCGCTGCTGGCGCTGTCGGCGAGGTGGTTGCCCTCGATCGGGCTCGTCGAGGCCGACGTGTGCGGCATCCACTTGAGCCACTCGAGCGAGCGCGACCACGTCGGCGTCACGAGGGAGCAGACCACGAGGTCGGTGGGCGAGTGCAGCACCGTGAGCTGGACGAGCACGGAGTTGACCACGGGCTCCACGAGGTTCTTGGCCCCGGCCAGCCCCAGCGCACCGGCGTCGTGCAGGTTCTCGACCACGGGCACGCCCGAGACGAGCTCGTGCCGGTCGACCAGCTCGTCGAGACGCCCCTGGAGCTCGGGGACCATCTCACCGCGCCCCGGCGTCTCGACCTCGTTGCGCGAGGGCATCGAGCCGAGCCCGAGCCGCACGTTGAGGAAGGACCAGTGCTCGGGGCGGCGCGTCCACAGCAGCGGCCCGCGACGCAGCCCCTCGGCCAGCGTGAGCGGCGTCGCCGGTGCCTCCTGGAGCCTCGCCGACCGCTCGGCGACCTCTTCGTCGCGCAGCGCGGCCCGCAGACCCTCGAGCCGCTCGTCGAACCTCTTGACGTCGCGCTCCAGACGACGACGGCGCCGCTGGCGCTCGGTCACGTAGCTGCCGACGAGCATGAGCGGGCTCATGAGGATGAACAGGAGCGCGGTCGGGCGCTGCGTGACGAAGAACATCAGGAGGCCCATCACCACCGGCGCGACGAGGGCCAGCGCCGGGAAGGTCTGGGGCTCCTCCTCACGGTTGGCGCTGGGCGCCGTGAACTTCTCCCCCGCGTAGCGCGGCTCGACCTTGGGCGAGCGGTTGAACGGGACGGGCCCCGCGACCGGACCGCCTGCAGCACTGCCGAGCGGGTCGACCACGACGACGGTGTCGCCGAGCACGAGGGTCTGCTGCCGGTCGACGCGCAGCCGGGTGACCAGACCGCCGTCGACGACGATGCCGTTGGCCGAGCCCAGGTCGACGACCTCGGTACGGTCGGACACGTCGATCCGGGCGTGCTTCTTCGAGACGAGGGGGTCGGACAGCACGAGGTCGCACCCCGGTTCGCGTCCCACGACGTAGCGCCCCGCGACGAGGTCGCGCTGCAGCCCGGCGTCGGGCCCGGCCACGACCCGCACACGGGCCAGCACGTTCTGGACGTCCTGCATCGTGCTGGCGGCGCGGGCGGCGTCGAGGAGGTGCACGACGGCCCCGGAACCGAGCCACGCCTCCGCGATCGGGACGTCGGGGTCGAGGACGACCGACTGCTCCTGCCCGGGGAGCTGGGCGCGCAGGGTGAGCGGGGGGACGTCGACGAGCGACCCCATGTTCCGGGGGTCGCGCACGGCGACGGCGTGGGCGACGTCGCCGACCGTGCTGCCGGCGTCGGCCGTGACGACGATGTCGTCGCTCGTGCCGTCGTGGCGCACGAGAGTCATCTTGAGACGCACAGGGACGTGTCCTTCGTAGCAGGTGCGTGGACGGGGTTCAGGAGCTCTCGTCCACCAGGTCGAGCAGGGGCAGGTCCTCGGTCGTCACGAGGCGTGAGGCCACCGCGTACTCCACGAGCCGTGCACGACGGTTCGTGGCGAGCGCCCCGACTCCACCGCGCAGGCCCTTGACCCCGATGCGGTCCAGCCGCTCGCACACGTTGTCGAGCTTGCGGTTGAAGCGGGTGGTGGCCCAGCCGAGGCGGCGTGCGGCGTCGGCGGAGGTCGGGATCTCGGAGAGCCCGGTCCCGTCCCGGCGCAGCACGGGCTCGGCGAGCGCCAGGATGAGCTGCTTCTGGCTGATCGTGAACGGGATGGCCCCGATCGTGGTCGCGCCGTCGGACGGCTCCTCGGAGCGGATCTCCTGGTAGGGCGCCCCCTGGAGCTGGACCAGCAGCTCGTAGGTGGTCGGCCCGGCCGTGAAGACGACCGACATGGACGGGAACACGAGCGGCAGGCGGTTGCCGGGCGACAGCCACGACTGGACGCCGCCGCCGGCGTCGCAGACGGTCGCCGAGATCAGCGAGCCGACGTTCGCCAGCCACCAGATGCCGTTCTCGTGCGAGATGCGCAGGAAGTGCCGGTGCAGGTACGGGTTGTCCTCGATCTCGAGGTCGCCGTCGCGCCCGATGTCGAACGTCCCGCCGGGGACGGGGCGGAACCACTCTCCGCAGAACTCGATCGCGAGGTCGCTCATGGGGTCACGCATTCCTTCACCGGGACGGACGGCTTACCGTCCCGGACGGTACGGATCTCGACGCAGACGGTCTCGTTGGCTCCCGCGGGGACCGCCACGGACAGTCCTCCCGGGGGCGCCGGGGCCGGCGAGGTCTCCTTGGTCGGGTCGATGTGCTGCCACACGTAGGTGTCGCCGACCAGGACGCCCTCGGGCGCAGCCCAGGTGAACAGAGCGCTCCCGTTCGCGGCGTCGTACTGCGCCTGCAGGTCCTCGGGGGGCGGGACCAGGTCGCCGAGGTTGTCGTAGGGCACGTCGGCCGGCTCGTCCGCCGAGGTCGTGCCGCTCCCCGTGTCCGTGTCGGTCGCGGTCCCGTCGGGCAGGAGCGCGTAGATCCCGACCGCCACGAGCACGAGGACCCCGGCGCCCGCCAGGAACGGCCAGAGGGCACGCCGCGGCCGCGGTCCTGCCTGCTCGGGCTCGGGCGAGGAGCCCGGGGCGCGGTGCACGGTGTCGTCGGTCGGCGGCCCCCACACGGCGGTCCCGGTCGCGGCGGTCCCCGGGCCGGGCGCGGGGCGCGGCGGGACGTACCCGGTGCCCGACGCCGGAGCCTGGGCCGGGCGCGCGGGTGCGGGCGCGTAGTACGCGACCTGGGCGGGCGTCCCTGCACCGGACTGCGCGGCGTAGGCACCGGGCACCTCGGGAGCGTGCGGAGCAGGAGCGTGCGCCGCAGGAGCGGAACCGCCCGTCGCCGCTCCGACGGGCACGTGCCGCTGGACCGGCGCGGTACCGCTCGTCGTCGACGCCGCGCCGGTCGGGTAGGTGCCGCCGGCACCTCCTCCGCGGGGGTCGATCGAGACGACCGCGCGCAGCCGCGTACCGCCGTCGTCGTCGGCTTCCTCCTCCTGCGTGATCCCCGTGTCGGCGAGCACGTCGATGGGGGTGACGGCGAGCGAGAGCTCGTTCTGGACCTGCTGGAGGGCTCGCGCGAAAGCGAGCATCGTCGGGTACCGCGAGGCCGGGTTCTTGGCCATGGCGGTCCCGAGCACGCGCTCGAGCGACGGCGGCACGTCGGTGCGTCCGGTCGGGGCCAGCGGCGTCGACTCGATGCGCGTGATGAGGCTCGCGCTCGAGTTGGACCCTCCTGGCAGCTCGAACGGCGCCCGCCCGGCCAGCAGGGTGTACGTCGTGGCGGCGAGCGCCCAGACGTCCGTCTCCTTGCCTGCCCACGGGTCCTCGGCGAAGGACTCCGGGGGCGACCACGGGATCGACATGCCCTCGGCCCGGGAGGCGTCGTCCATGGTCGAGGAGATGCCGAAGTCCGTGAGCGCGGGGTGGCCGTACTCGGTCACGAGGATGTTCGCCGGCTTGATGTCCCGGTGCAGGATCCCCGCCCGGTGCGCGGTCTCGACCGCTCCCGCGATCTGCACGGCGATGCGCAGCGCCTCGGCGACGCTCAGCCGCTCGGACCGGTAGCGGGCCCCCAGGTTGGGCCGCGAGCAGTACTCCATGGCGAGGTAGGGGCGCCCGTCGGACGTCACGTTCGCCTCGTACATGGTCACGATCGACGGGTGGGTCGAGAGCGTCGCCATGAGGTCGGCCTCGACGTCGAACGCGGCGCGCTGCGACTCGCTCGACCACTCGTGCAGCAGGACCTTGATCGCCACCCGGCGACGGGGGCGCTGCTGCTGGTAGAGGAAGACGTCGGAGAACCCGCCCGAACCGACGACCGACACGTACTCGTACCCGTCGATCAGCGGGGGCGGCGACGGGGCACGCTTGCTGCTCATAGCAACCCTTCGAAGGTGAACGTCACGCCGTCACCCACGTCGACGACGTCGTGCGACCCGACCATCGCGGGCTCCCCCGGGTGCAGGCGCCGAGGCGGCTGACCAGGGCGCAGGAGCGTGGTGCCGTTGGTCGTGTTGAGGTCGCACACCAGCACGTGCCACCCCTCGAGCTGGATCTCGACGTGAGAGCGCGAGATGTCCTGCTCCGGGCTCGGCACCGCGACCAGGCGCGGCAGGTCGTTGCTCTGCGCTCGCGTCGTGCGGGGGCGGCGTCCGAGCACCACCGGGCGGTCGAGCTCCACGACCTGCCCGTTGGAGAGCGTGAACCGGCCCAGCGAGGGCCGGGTCACGAGGTGGGCGTCCCCCACCAGGACGTGTGCGCAGCTCCCGCAGGTGTCCCGCGACGGAGGGTTCGCGTGACCGTCCACGCACACGCGGGCCAGGATCTGCTGGGAGCCCGGAGGCGCGGGCGGCGCGAAGGTCGGGCCTGCGGCCGAGGCCCGGCCGTCGACCGGTGCGGGACCTGGCGCCGGGACGCCGGTCGGGAGCGGCACACCGCCGAGCGGCACGGCCGCTCCGGGCTGCACGGGAGGTGCGGGCGGCACGGGAGGTGCGGGCGGCGCAGGGACGGCGATGCCCGCACCGGCTCCGGACACCTGGGCGCGGAGGTCGGCGATGACCGAGGAGAAGACGGTGTGCCCGTCGTGGTCGTCCCCCGCCAGGTCTTCTCCGACCGCCACCTCGTGCCCGGTCGTCGAGTGGCCGCCGGCGGGCGCGAGGTCCACCGGGGGGCCCGGTCGCCGGGCCTGGTCGCCCGTGACCGTGGCGGCGCGCACCGACGCGGCGGGCGTCGACCCGGTCCACTCCCGAGGGATGCCGTCGATCATGCTCGCAACGGGCTCGGGCGTCGCAGCGGGCGGCACGGGGGTCGCGTTCTCGACCGACGCCACGGAGACGGGGGTGGGGACGGGAAGCACGTCGTCCTGCTCGTCCTCCTCGTCGATGCGGATCGCGGCGTCCTCGACGGTCCGCAGGACGGTGGACTCCCACAGGTGCCCGTAGCCGTCGTCGACGGCCGCCACCGCGTCGTCGAGGTCGTCGAGGTCGTCGACCGGAGGGACGACCGTGAGCTCGGGCGCGATCGTCTCCATCGAGACGATCGTCTCGGCCGACCGTTCGTCGACCGGCGAGCGGGTCGGCACGACCTCGTCGTCCGGCGCGGCGTCGAGGCCCGGTACTGCTGCGACCAGGGCGACCGGGGCGGCGTCGTCGTCGGGCCCGACGGCGACGGCGGCCAGGCTCGGTACCGAGACGAGGGGTGGTTCCAGGTCGTCGTCCTCGGCCAGCGCCGCGCTCCCCACCAGGACCGGCTCGAACGCGGACGCCGGGCGCGCAGCAGGGGCGACGGGCGGCTCGGCGGGCGCCTGCCCGGTGTGCTCCGCACGAGGGGTGGCCGCGGGCACGGCGGACGTCCCGACGAGGTGCCGGACGATCCGCGACGCCAGCACCACGCCCTCGTGGAGCGGCAGGCCCACGAGCGCCACCTGTCCAGGACCCGCCTCCAGGGCCGGGGCGTCCTCGACCCCGAGCTGGACGGAGACCTCCTCGACGTCGTCCACGAGACGCTCGGACCAGGTGGTCACGTCGTCGCCGTCCACGTGGACCCGGGACGAGGACGTGCTGAGCGTGACGGAGACCGCGCCACGGACGGCGACCTGGGCGCGTCGCCCCGACACGACCGCGACGGCGAACGGCGGCATGGTCCGCAAGGTCGCCCCGAGGACCACGGTCAGGAGCTGGATGACCTCGATGACCTCGACGTCGGCGTCTCCTGCCGCGTCGAGGCCGTCCCACAGGCGTCCGACCAGCTCGCTCGTCGCTCCCTCCGGGAGGACGACGATCGCACCACCCCGGACGAACCCGAACGCGCTCCCGGTGTCGTAGCGCAGTCTCACGACCTCTCCCCCATCTGCAGGCGAATCTCTCGCGGCAAGGTGTCCTCGTCGGCATACCCGAGGTTCTCGCGGGGGGCCGTGGAGCCGTCGTCGGTGTCCCCCCACGCCCCGGTCGCGTCGACGACGACGACAGTGATGTTATCCCGCCCTCCGGCGACGATGGCCTCGTTGACCAGACGGTCGGCTGCGGCCTGGGGGTCCGGCTGCGCGAGCAGGATCTCCGTGATCCGTTCGTCCGAGAGCTCGCCCGTCAGGCCGTCGGAGCACACGAGCATCCGGTCCCGCGCGGCGATGGGCACCCAGCAGAAGTCCGGCTCGGGCGGGAGCGAGGCCCCGACGGCGCGCGTGACGACGTGGCGTCGCGGGTGGGTCAGCGCCTCGGTCGCCGTGAGCATCCCCGCGTCCACCATCTCCTGGACCTCCGAGTGGTCCACGCTCAGCTGCTCGAGCACCCCGTGCGACATCTGGTAGGTCCGCGAGTCGCCGATGTTGACCACGAGCCAGTAGGGCATGCCCTCCATCTGGGCCACGACGACGCCGGTCACGGTCGTCCCGGCGCCGCGGCCGGGCTCGGTGCTGATGGCGCGGACGTCGTCCTGCGCCACGACGAGCCGGTCACGCACGTCCTCGGGTGAGACCGTGGCCAGCGCGCCGAGCGGGCGGAGAGCGTCGATGGTCGCGGAGCTCGCGACCTCGCCGGCGTCGTGCCCGCCCATGCCGTCGGCGACGAAGAAGACCGAACGGTCGGCGAGGAACCTGTCCTCGTTGAGGAGCCGTCGCGCCCCCCGGTGCGAGCTCGCGCCCCAGACGAGGCTCACCCCGGCGGGCCATCCGCTCATGCGACAGGTCCCGGGTGGACGACGATGCGCCGGTCCCCGACGGTGATCACCGAGCCGACGGGCACGGGCACGCGCACGCCCGGGTCGAGCGCCACCGGCGCCCCGCCGGGCGGCAGGAGGACGGTCCCGTTCGTCGACCCACGGTCCTGCACCCACAGGCCGCCGGCGTCGAAGCCCAGCTCGGCGTGCGTCTTGGAGACGGACCGCGTCGGGTCCTCGACCCGGACGAGAGTCGTGGCCTCGGCCCCCGTCGCCTGGGGGTTGCGTCCGACGAGCGCGGGTCCGGAGAGGGGGACCCGCTGTCCGGACTCGAGCTCGAGCACCGCCCCGGGCGTGGGGGCCGCCTCGTGCGCCTCGCGCCGGATCTCCCGGGCGCTCAGACGCGTCGAGTCCCAGTCGGGTTCCTCGTAGGCAGGTGCCGGTGTCGCCGTGGTCGCAAGGCCCCCGAGGGGAACGGGGCCCGGCTGCGGCGCGACCGGTGCGGGGCCCGGCTGCGGGACGGCGCCTGGCACCCCCGTGATCAGCCCGTCCGCGGGCACGAGCGAGGGCTGCTGCGGCTGCTGCGGGAAGGCCCACGGGTCGCCGACGGGAGCGAGCCCGGCCCCCGGGGCCGGGCTCGCTGGCTGCGCGGCGAACGCCCCGGTGACGGGCACGTGTCCCGACGCCGAGGAGCCGCCGTACCCGCTCGGGTTCGCCGCGACCGGCTGGGTGCTCGGCTTCCCGACGACGCCGACCGTGGCGCTCCCGTCCTGGAGTCCGCGGACGTCGAGCACGAGCGCCTTGGCGACCTTGTCCTGCCATCCCTGGTTCCGTCCCGAGCTGTCGAAGGCCGGGGAGAGGACGACGAGCAGCTCGCCGATCCCCAGGGCGAGGGCCCCGAGGAAGGTGATGATCCAGCGCAGCGCCGCCCGTCCGAAGCCCAGGGGCGACCGGTCCTCGGCCCGGACCGACCGGACACCGGTCGCGAGGTTGCCGAGCGTCCGGCCCGTGCTCCCCTCCCAGACCCAGATGCCGACCCAGGACGCGAGGGACACCGCTCCGGCTACCGCGTACACGAACAGCAGTCGGCCGAGCAGCTCCTGGGCGTCGGCCTGGGTCGTGACCGAGGCCAGCGCGGTCGCAGACACCCCGGCCACCGCGCCGCCGCCGAGCAGGACGGCCGCGAAGACCACGGAGACCGCGGCGGCGTCGACCAGGAACGCGAGGAACCTGCGTCCTGTGCCGGCCACCGGCGCCCCGTCGAGCCCTGCCCGGGGCGCGGCGGCGTCCGTCCGTCGCAGGAACGGCACCGCGCGCTGGGTCGCCGCAGCGACGTCGCGCTCGGTCGTGACCGCGATCGACGGCTCGCGGCCCGACGACGGCGCGTCGCCGACGGGTGCGCCGTACGGCACCGCGGTGCTGGGCATCTTCGTCCCGCAGACCGCGCAGAACGACGAACCCGCCGGCTGCGCCGTCCCGCAGGCGCTGCAGCTCAGCTGTTCGGACATCAGGACTCCCCTGGCTTCGGGCCGGAACCGGTCGGTGGTCTCTTCACGGTCCGGACGGACGGTCGGGCCGACCGGCGCAGCGCCGGGACCCAGGAGGGGACCCATGCCGGTCGAGCACCCCGCAGGGATCGTAGCGACACCGCTGCACGCAGGCGTTGTCCGCGCGGCCTCGTGGAGCGCATGCCCACCAGGACCGAGTCCACCTCGCTCCAGAAGGCGTCGACCTCCTGGGGGCTCGGGTCCCCGGTGCCGAACACCGTCGCGTCGGCCGAGCGTGCGAGGGTCACGGTGGGCGCCGCCGCCACGGGGAACGCCTCGGCGAGCGTGCCTGCGCCCTCGCGGCGGGTCGCGCCCGCGGGGACGGGAGCACCCAGGTCCGTGGCGGCGTCGAGCACCTCGCGCCAGCCACCGCTGATGCGGTCGACGGGCCTGTCGGCCGACCTGCGCCTCTTGCGGCGCTGCGACTTGAGCAGCAGGACCAGGAGCAGGGGCAGCGCGAGGACGAGCAGCGGGACGGCCACCGTGACGGCGACCAGGGCTGCCCGTCCCCAGTCGAAGGCGTCCGACTCGGCGTCGTCCTTCTTCTCCTCGTCGTCGATCGTGCCTGCCTCCGCGTCCGCAGGCTCCTCGGGCGGCTCCGGGTCCTCGAGGACCGGCGGCTTGGGCACCTGGTCGCTCTTGGGCTCGGGCTCGATCTTGTTGTCCTCCTCGGGGATGGCGTCGATCGGCACCCAGCCGTAGCCCGCGAACGGGACCTCGACCCACGCGTGCACGTCTGCCCCCGTCGCGACGAACGGCGTGCCCTCCTCCCAGACCTCCTGGTCCGGGTAGAAGCCCATGACGACGCGCGCGGGGATGCCCGCCGACTGCGCCATGAGGGCGAGGGCCACCGCGAACTGCTCGTCGTCGCCGACCATCTCGTCGGCCGCGAGCAGCGTGTCGATGCGCTCGGCCGAGTGGCCGGGACGCGAGGGGAGCTGGGTCTCGAGACCGCTCGAGAAGATCCCGCTCGCCTCGAGCCCCGTCTCGAGGTTCTTGAGCTGGACGACCGGGTCGGTCTCCTCGGCCATGAACTGCGCGGCCTTGCCCCCGACCGAGTCCGGGACGTTGAGGGACCTCGGGAGCTTCGCGTCCAGGATGTGCGACGACTCCAGGTCCTCGGGAGAGGGCGTCGGCGCGACGATCGCGTCGAGCCGGAACGTGTCGCCGGGGCGCAGGCCCGCGGTCACGACCCCGGTGCCCGTCTCCGAGTTGTAGAAGGTGGTCCCCCGCAGCGCCTCGCTGCGGTCTCCCGTGTACTCGATGCCCGCGAGGGCGCCGACGTCGGGCAGCCAGACGCCCCGGTAGTCGCCGACGGTGATCGTCAGATCGGTGGGCGTGCCCTTCGCGACGGTCGCGATCTGGTCGCCGGCGCGCGTGAAGACTCCCGAGCCCGCACCGCTCGAGACGTCGTAGACCACCCCGTTGTACGTGTCGAGGGTCGCGAGTCGTACACGGGCCCCGGCAGGGAGCCCGTCGACCGTGAACAGCTCGTCGTCCGTCATCTCCTTGGCGTACTTGCGGAAGGACGCGAGCGGGCTCACGTACTCGTGCAGGTCGAGCGGCGGGACGATCTGCTCTCGCAGGACCATCCGCTCGGTGTCCGGGGTCACGAGCGGGACGAGCAGGACCGCGGCCACCGCCCCGAGCGCGAGCATCGCCGCGCCGCCGCGCGCACGGTGCCAGCGCAGGCGCCGGGTCGCGACGACGCTCGCAGCCGTCAGGACCTGCCGCTCGCCGAGGCGCGCCTCGGTCGCGCGCCACGCGCCCCACAGGAGCCCGACGACGACCAGCACGAGTCCCTGGACCACGGGGAGCGCCGGGACGACGGTCCCCAGCAGGATCACGGCGACGAAGACGACCACGACCGGGACGAGCGCCCACTGCCCGGCACGGACGCGCCAGGCGATCGTGCCGGCGACCAGCGACGCCAGGAAGAGCAGCAGGAAGGGCACGACGCCCAGCTCCGGGAAGGACTGGAGCGGCGGGACCGAGGTCACGCTCTCCTTCCAGCCGGTGACCGAGCCCAGCAGCAGGCCCCGGACGGTCTCGAGAGTCGGCAGGACCCCGGCGACCGTCGTGCCCGGCAGCGCGAACGGCCCACCGAGGACCACGTACGCGACCATGGCCACGGCGGTGACCGTGACGGTGCCCCAGCGTCGCCAGGCACCGAGCCACGCGACGCCCAGCCCCAGGCCCAGGCCACCGAGCGCGGGCAGGAGGTAGCCCGCCGAACCCCACGCCGGGCCGAAGCCGACCACGGCGGCCCCCAGCATCACGACGAGGGCGAGCGCGTCGACGGCCCCCGTCGCCCGCACCGCACGCGGCGCGTCGGCCCCGCGCAGGCGGGTCGAGGAGCGTGCGGTCGTCACGTTCGACCGCGTGCCGGTGCCGCCCGTGTGCCCGGGTTCCGTACCGGGACCGGTCGGCGGGGCCTGTCGGCCCCGCGTGTCGTTCTCGGTCATCAGTCGTTCAGCCTCCGCAGCGCGAGGGGGAGGTCGCCGAGCTCCCCGATGGTGAGCACGACGAGCTCGGCGATCCGGTGACGGCTGACCTTCGCCCCCGGGACGCACTGGATCGCCATGACCCGCACGTCCTGGGGAAGCCGGGCCGAGGCGGCGCGCAGCTCGGTGGGCGAGACCGAGCTCCCCACGACGAGCGCGACGACCGACGCGTCCGTGACGGCCGCGCCCGCCACGCGCGCCAGGTCCACGAGGCTCGTGCGCAAGGACCTCGTCTCGACCCGAGCCAGGTCGTCGAGGAGCCGCACGCGGTTGTCCCCGCGCAGGCTGCCGTCGTTGACGAGGACGGTCAGACCGCGGTCCTCCTTGATGGCCTGGAGGCCGAGCGAGCCGCACGAGCTCACCGCGAGCTCGAACTCGTCCGGGTGGGCGTAGTCCTCGGCGCGGGTCGAGAGCACGACCGCGAGGTGCGACCGCCGCGTCTCCTCGAACTGCCGGACCATGAGCTGCCCCGTGCGAGCGGTGGTCTTCCAGTGGATGTGGCGACGGTCGTCGCCGGGGACGTAGTCGCGCAGCGCGTGGAACGACACGTCGGAGTTGGAGATGTCCTGGGTGACCCGGCCTTCGAGGTCGCGCAGGAAGCCCGTCGAGGAACCCGACAGGTTCTTGGTCCGCGGGTGCACGAACAGCTCCTCGGGGTCCGTCCAGACCACCTCGCGGCGCAGCAGGCCCAGGGGGTCGGCGCGCACCGACCGCACCGGGCCCACAGGGATGACCGAGCGCCGGTGGGTCGGGATCGTGAAGATCTCCTCGTGGCTCGCCCCCGGCCGCAGCCGCGGTACGGGGAACGACGCGACCCCCGCCCCGACGGGCAGCTCCATCACGGCGGGCAGCAGCGGTCGCTGAGACTCGTTGCTCACCTCGAGCGTGCCGACGGCCCGGTCCCCCACCGTGACGCGGCGCTGCCCCAGGTCGAGGTTCACGGTGTAGCGGAACGTCCCGCGGACGAACGCGATCGCACCGAGCATCGCCACGGTCGCCACGACCGCGACGGCGAGCAGCTCGACCCACGAGAAGGCCAGTCCGCTCCACCAGGCCGCGACGAGCCCCACGAGGACCGCCCAGCCGAAGGGGCTCACGACCGAGGCCACCACGGACAGGCCCTTCGTCGCCGACTCCGTCACGGGTGCGAGGAGCGAGCGCAGGCGTGCGCCCGGGCCGTCGTCCCCGCTCGTGCCCGACGGCGTCGCGAACCTCGGGCGCGCGGGTGCCGCCGAGCCGAGGGGCGAGGCGGCCGACGCCGGAGAAGCCGTCGCCGTGCGCCGGCGTCCGAGGAGCCGTGACCGCAGCGGGAGTCCGGAAGGGGTGCCCGGCGCCTGGGCCGAGCCCTGGCCGGGGCGCGACGCCGTCCGGGACGCGTCGTCCTGGGGCGCGCCGCCCTGGCCGTTCGCGCCGGTCGGTCCGCCGTGCGCCGCGACGGGAGATTCGGTCGTGGTCATCGGGTCAGGCCGACCGGCGTTCCTGCGGTGCGGCGACGTCACCGAGGATGCGCGCGAGCACGCCGTCGTTGGTCGCGCCGGCGAACTCGGCCTCGGGGTCGAGGACCAGGCGGTGCGCCCAGGCGGGCAGCGCGAGCTGCTTGACGTCGTCGGGCAGGACGTAGTTGCGTCCGTGCGCGGCGGCCCACACCTTGGCGCAGCGCACCAGGGCGAGTGCCCCTCGCACCGAGACGCCCACCCGGCACTCGGCCGCGTTGCGCGTCTCCTCGGCCAGGCGTGAGACGTACTCGAGCACCGCGCCGTCGACGTGGACGCCCGCGGCGAGGTCGGCCATCTCCGCGACGGCCTGCGTCGTGATGAGCGCCTGCAGGGTCGCGCTGCGGTCCCGCACCGAGGCGCCCTGGAGGATCTCGACCGTGGCGGCGTGGTCCGGGTAGCCGAGCGAGGTCTTCATGAGGAAGCGGTCGAGCTGTGCCTCCGGCAGGCGGTACGTGCCCGCCTGCTCGATCGGGTTCTGCGTCGCGATGACCATGAACGGGCGGCCGACCGAGTGCGTCACGCCGTCGACCGTGATCTGCCCCTCCTCCATGACCTCCAGGAGCGCGGACTGCGTCTTGGGCGACGCGCGGTTGATCTCGTCCGCGAGCACGATCGACGCGAAGATCGGGCCCTGGTGGAACTCGAACTTCGCCGTCTTCTGGTCGTAGATCGTCACACCAGTGACGTCGGACGGCAGCAGGTCCGGCGTGAACTGGATGCGGTTCTGGGTGCCCTGGACGCTCGCCGCGAGGGCGCGCGCGAGCGAGGTCTTGCCCGTGCCCGGGGCGTCCTCGAGGAGGATGTGCCCCTCCGACAGCATGCAGGTCAGGACCAGGCGCACGACGTGCGCCTTGCCCAGGACGGCCTGGCCGACGTTGCCGACCAGGCGGTCGAAGGTCTGAGCGAACCAGGTGGCCTGCTCGGGGGTCATGGTGGTCATCAGGGGGTTCCTCGTCGTGTCGATCGTTCTGTCGGTAGGGCGTGGGCCGTGCTGCGGGTCACCAGATCGCCGCTCTCGAGTCGCCCCACACGTTCGTCTTGACCCAGATCGTTGTCCCGGCGTTCCCGTGGAAGCACCACATGGTCCCGGACCAGTTGCCGGCCCCGTCGGTCCGCTGCGAGGCGCCGTTCAGCGCGGTGCTCGAGAACCCGCCGGAGGTCGGGCTGAACGCGTGGTTGCCGCCGTAGCTCGACCAGCACTGGGTGCTGAAGGAGGTGTTCGGTTCCGCGTTGCGGATGTTCAGCACGAGGTAGGCGCACGCCGGGTCGCCGCACTGGGAGTTGTTGACCGAGCTGCCTCGTGAGGTCCAGATGTCGCGTGCGGGCTTGGCGTCCGAGGTCGCGGCCGCGCACCTCTGGGCCGTCTGCCCCTCGGTGTCCTTGACGGTGACGCAGATCTCCTTGGTGTCGGAGTAGCCCGCCGGGACGTTGACGTTCCCGCTCGCCGCCCCGCTCGAGACCGCTCCCGTGACCGTGGTCGTGTAGTCGCGACCGTTGCCCGAGGTGCTCCACGCGAAGCCGACGGCCTGGTTCCCACCGGAGGCGCTCACGTTCGGGGTGGGGATCGGGCCGTACGGGTTGGCGCTGGCCTTGTTCGAGGCGGCTCCGTCCCCCCGACCGCCGTCGGCCTTCACCACGGCGCGGACGAAGAAGTCGTAGCCGATCCCGTTCTTGAGGCCGCTGACGACCTTGTTCGCTCCCAGGGCGGCCCAGCCGGAGCCGTTGTGGCTCCACTCGTAGCTGATCTCCCCGTCCCTGGCGCCGGCCGCCGAGACGTTGCCGAACGCGAGCTGCACCGTGCCGTTGGCGCCCGTGGCCTTGGCCGTGAGCCCCGCGACGGCTCCGGGCGCGGCGAACGCGCGCTGCGGGTTCGACTCGGGGCTGAACTCCGCCTCGCCGAACTTCACCGTGGCCTTGTTGTGGGCCTTGACCCGGAACGTGTAGTCGGTGCTGTCGGCCGGCACGCCGATCGTGGCGGTCGTCGCCGTGGCAGAGGCCGTCGAGACGACCGCTCCCCCGCGCAGCGCCTCCACCGTGTACCCGCTGATCGGTCCACCGTTGGCGTCGGGCGCCGTCCAGGTGATCTTCATCTGCGACGTCGCACCCAGCGAGGTCCTCGCCGCGGAAGGCTTCGCGGGGGCGGCAGGCTTGCCCGCCGGGATCTCCGGACGCGAGGCTCCCGACCACTCCGACGGGTCGGGGGCCGCGTTGACCGCCTGGATCTCGAAGGTGTACGACCCACCGTTCTGCAGCCCGGTCCACTCGTAGGTGGTCCCGGCGACGCAGGTCTTGTCGGCGCTCCCGCCCGGCCCGGAGATCCGGATGTTGACGCACGTGATCGGGGAGCGGTCCGTGTAGGTCTGGTTGACCCACGCGAGCTTGATGGACTTGTCACCGAACTCGAGCGTGGGAGGTGCGGGCCGGTTCGGCTTCTCGTCCGGACGCGCCTCCGCGGAGGCCGGCGAGGCGTTCGAGTCGTTGACCTCGTTCGTGGCGACGACCGTGAACGTGTAGGTCACGTTGTTGGTCAGGCCGTCGATGGTGCACGTGGTCGTCCCGCACGTGCGCTCGTCCCCCGCCGACGAGCGCACGGTGTACGAGGTGATCTCCGCACCGTTGTTCGCGGGCGGGTCCCACGTGAGGACGACCGTCTTGGAACGCACCTCGACGACCCGTGGAGTCGACGGCGCGTCGGGACGCCCCTGGACGGTGACCTGGATCCTTCCCTCGACCTCGCGGTCGGGGTCACCGGTCGCGTCCTGGATGCGGTAGCGCACGACCATGACTCCGAAGAACGTGTCGCTAGGTGTCACGACGACCTTGTCGCCCGAGATCTGGGCGGTGCCCGACCCCGTGTCGACCACCGGCACGCCGACGACCTTGAGCGGGGTCTCGGGGAACGGGTTCGAGTCGTTGGACAGGACGTCCACCGGGACGTCCTTGCCCTGGTGGGCCTTGTCGACCGTGTCCGCGTTGGCCTTGGCCAGCGGACGGGTCGACGCCACGACCTTGACCACGAGCTGCCCCTCGACCGGGGGGTGCTCGCCGTCGGTCACGCTGATCGGGACGTTGAGCACGGTGCCCTTGGGAATCGCCGGGGTGGCCTGGACGGTCGCGGTCGTGCCGCTGAACGAGAGCGAGAGACCGTCCGGCACGGCGCCGGCCTTGAAGGTGACCGGGTCGTCGTCCGGGTCGTCGACGAAGCGGGCGAGGTCGACGGTCGCCTCCTCCCCGGCGGCGACGTCCACGTTGGAGGCCGAGAGCACGGGCGGGAGGTTCTTCGGCGCGAGGACCACGACCGGCAGCGTGAGCAGGGCCTTGTGCCCGTCCGGGTCGTCGGGGCCGCTGCCGTCCGTGACCTCGAACGACACCGCGGCGTCGCCCGCGTAGTCCACCCGCGGGGTGTACGTCAGGTTCGTGGGGTCCGTGACCGCGACGGTGCCTTCGAGCGCCGACACCTTGGACTCCTCGGTCAGTCGCGGGGTGCGTCCTTCCAGGACGAGGACGTAGTCGGTGATGTCGATCGGGAGGGTCTCACCGGCATGCACCTCGAGCGGCGCGATGCCGGGCCGCAGCTGCGGGATCTGCTCGGTCAGGCCGGGCACCTTGACGAAGGCCTTCGACGTCAGCCCGTCGACGTCGGTCACGGTGTACGTGACGACCTGGCGCTCCTGCGTGAGGGGCACCGTCAGCACGCCGTCCTTGTCGACGCTCACACCGACGGCGTCGGTAGACACGGTGAGCTCGTCCCCGGACCCGTCGGGGTCGTCGTCGTTCTCCAGGACGGGCACGCTCACGCTGGTCTTGCCGAGGATCGAGTCGACCGGCACGGCGTCGTCGCGGGCGATGGGCGCCAGCAGCGGAGCCGCCTGGTCCACGTTCACCGTGACCGAGGCCGCGGCGCGGGCGCCGTAGGCGTCCTCGATGCCGTAGTAGAAGGAGGTCGAGCCTGCCTCGGCAGGGCTGGTGATCACGATGCGGTCGCCCGCGACCTCCGCGTCGAGCTCCTCGGGCGCCTCGAGCCCGGCGGAACGCAGGGCGATCTGGTCGCCGTCGGGGTCGGTGTCGTTGGCCAGCGCGGCGACGGAGACGGTCCGGCTCGGCCGGACGGTGACCTCGTCGTCGATCGCGACGGGCGGCTGGTTCGCCGAAGGCGGTCGGGAGATCCCGACCTGCGCCGTCCCGGTCGCGACCGCACCGCGCGCGTCCTGCACCGAGTAGGTGAACGAGTCGGAACCGGTCGCCTGGTCGGAGGCGTCGTAGACGAGGTACCCGTCCTCGACGTAGGCCCTGCCCTGGCTCGCCTGGGAGGCGATCCCGGTGAGCTGGACCGAGTCGCCGTCGGGGTCGATCCCGTCGAGCGGCACGACCGTGCGCACGCTCGCACCGGTCAGGACGCGCATCTGGACCGGCAGGGGCTGCGGCGGGGAGTTCTCCTCGCCGTCGCGGATGTGGATCGTGACCTGGGCCGAGTCCTCCTGGCCGTTCTTGTCCCGGACCCGGTAGATCGCGTACGCGGTGCCGGCCTCGGCCCCCGCCTTGAACCGCAGGTTCCCCTCGGACGCGAAGATCTCGCCCTGCTCGGGCGCGACCCCCTGCTCGAGCTCGTCCTGGAGGAACAGCTCGAGGCCGTCGGGGTGGGTGTCGTTCTTCAGGACCGGGATCGTGACCACGTCACCGACACGCACCGTGGCCTCGTCGGCCGCGGCGTTCGGCGGCTGGAGCTTGACGGGCGCCGGGACCGGGACGATCCGCACCTGACCGGTCGTGGACTGGTTTCCGTTGGACACCGTGTACTCGACCGTGACGGGCGCCTCGAGGCGACGGATCTCGGTGATCCGCAGCATCTGGTGGGCCAGGACGGCGACCGAGACGCCCGCGTCGTCGGGCACCCTGACCGACTGCACCACCAGGACCCCGCCTGCGGGGTCCGAGTCGTTGGCGAGCACGTCCACGAGGGTGCTCCCGCCCGAGGGCAGCAGAGCCGTGTCGGAGACCACGATGGGCGGGCCCTCGGCCGCGGAGGCCGGCAGGACGTCGACGCGGACCAGGCCCGTCGTCGCGTTCGGGCCGTCGGAGACCTGGTACGTCAGGTCGTAGGACCGAGGCTCGTTCGAGAGGAACTGGAACGTGCCAGCGTCGTAGTTCGGCGTGATCTGTGCGGGGGCGGACTCGGCGACCGTGGTCAGGCGCAGATCGTCCCCGTTGGCGTCGTAGTCGTTGCGCAGGGGTTCGACGGTCACGGGCTGACCGGCCGGGACGACCACGTGGTCGGCGACCGCCACCGGCGCGAGCTGGCCGGCGCCGGACACGTCGACGTGCAGGATGCCCTCGAAGACCTCGCCCTGCCCGTCGGCGACCATGATCTTGACGGTCTTGCGCCCCGTCGACGTGCCGCCGTCGCGGAACTCGACCGACCCGTCCGGCCGCGAGCGCACCTCGTCGCCGGCCGAGGTCGCCGACGCGGCCGCGAGGTAGAGGTCGTCACCGTCCGGGTCCCGGAAGAACGGGAGCACCTTGATCTGGGCCGACTTGCCCTGCTCGACGACCAGCACCGGCTCCCCCGTCTGCACGGGCGCCGCGTTCTCGCCCCACGGCGAGACCTGGAGCTGCACGCCGGCCTCTGCGACCCCGCCACGACCGTCGCTCACCGAGTACCGGAACGTCGAGTGCCCCTTCTGCGCGTCCGCGCCCACGACGGCCTGGAGGGCCGCACCCCCTAGCACCGACTGGATCTCGGCGCTGCCGGGCCCCTCGCCCACGAGCGTCGCCGTCATGACGTCACCGTCGGGGTCGACGTCGTTGCCCAGCACGGGCAGGAGCGTGGTACGTCCGGGGCGGACGCCGAACACGTCGTCCTGGGGCTGCGGCGGCTGGTTGGGCTGGCTGCGGTCGAGGACGAACTGGTCGACCTGCTCCGGGGTCGTGAGCTCGGCGTCGGACTCCTCGCCCTCGGCCTGCTCCGGCAGGACCAGCTCCCAGTCCTCGACCTTCTCGTACTGGTCGGCGGCCATCCACAGCGTGCCGGCGGCCAGGTCGTTCAGCACGATCGCCTTGCGGTTGACCCGGTACTCGAGCCGCCCCTGGGGGTCCACGCCCTCCAGGCGCCGGTCGACGTCGTCGTCCGTCCCCTCGCAGTCACGGAGCACCTGACCGGTCTGCGACCATGCACCGTAGGTGCACCCGCCGAGCTGCACGGGTGCCGACGGCACCCCCGACGCGGCCCGCGTCACGGCCTTCCCGCCGCCGAGCGGCTGCAGCACGAGCCCGGACGCGGTCGCGACCGCGACGTCGGGCGTCTTCGCGCCCGGCTGCTGGAGCCGCGCGTCCGCGCCGTCCGCGAGGTCGACGGTCTCGCCCCCGGGCAGCACGAGCCGCGAGGACGTCCGGTCGAGCACCACTGCCTCGGCGCCGACGGTCGTGACCTCGACGTCGTCCCCGTCCTTGACCGGCACGCTCGTCGTCGTGACCTCCTGCGCCTGCCCGGCAGGCGACGTCACGACCTTGGTGAGCTTGCCCGTCGCCGGGACCACGACGTAGGCCGTGCCGTCCTGGGAGACCTGGACCTCACCGTCGCCACCGACCTCCGCGGTCGGCTCGGTCGACTCGGCGTCGAATCCTGGCGCGGCCGAGAACGGCATGACCCACAGCAGGCCCTCCTTGCCGTCCAGGACCGCGACCGTGGAGCCCCCCATCGCGACCTGCGCACCGGTCGGAGGACGGACGGACCCGTCGAGCTTGAGCCGCGCCACGTCGACGGGGCTCACCGATCCCGCGCCGTCGTCGACCAGGAGCACCCTGCCGGCGTCCTGGAGCACGTCGAACGACGCCGAGCCCGCGAGCAGGGAGCCGTCGAGCGCCTGGGACTCGAAGTTGAACCGCCCCAGCGCACCTCCCGACGTCCGGGTGACCCACACGCCGGAGTCGTTCAGCTCGACGTCCGCGGTCGCCTGACCCTCGTAGGTCACCGCGAACGCGACCAGGAGCGTCGAGAAGATCGACACGGTGCCGACCGAGGCGACGGTGCGCCGCTTGTCGTAGAGCCGGGAAAGGAAGGTCACAGAATCTCCGTGGGTGCGAGTGGTGCCACCGGTGTCCAGGGCCGTTCCTGCCAGGTGCCCCTACCCGTCGCGGGTTCGAGGATAGCGGCACGAGCGCGGTGCTCTGACATCCACTGGATGGGGAGAACTGCCCAGTTCTCAACTGGCAGTAGATTTCCCTGGGCATCTCCGCAGGCGGCAGCGCCCGACGTCGCGCCGCCGGACGTCGCGCCGGGGCCCCGGGAGGTCCGGCCCACGTCCACGAGCCGAGACGGTGCCGACGGCCTTGCACCCCACTCGGCCACCGGCCGCCCGCCCACCGCCCGCGCACCACGACCGAGGGCGGTGCGCAGGACCCGTGGGTCGTGCGCACCGCCCCCAGTCAGGGGTTCGTGCTGCTGCGGTGGCGAGAGGTCTCAGGCCGCGCGGTCCGCCAGTGCCTGGGCGAACGCGACGAGCGCCTCCTTGACCGGTCCGGCCGGCAGGGGCTCGAGCTCGTCGATCGCCGCGCGGGCCCACCCGACGGCCAGCGCCCGGGTCTCCCCGAGGACCTCGTGGGCCCGCAGCGCGGCGACCGCGGCAGCGAGCTCCTCGTCCCCCGAGAGATCCGAGTCCAGGAGGTCGACGAGAGCGGCGTCGGCCGCGGTCCCCGTCCCTGCCGCGACGCGTGCGCGCAGCAGCAGCGCCGGCATGGTCGGCACCTTCTCCCGCAGGTCCGTGCCCGGGGTCTTGCCGGACTCGGCGCCCGAGGAGGCGAGGTCGAGCACGTCGTCGGCGAGCTGGAAGGCGACACCGAGCTTCTCGCCGTACTCGGCGACGACCTCGACGACGGCCTGGTCGCAACCGCCGAACATCGCGCCGAGCCGGGCCGAGGTCGCGAGCAGCGAAGCGGTCTTGTCCGCGAGGACGCCCAGGTAGTGCTCGACCGGGTCGTCGGACTCCGAGGGGCCTGTCGTCTCGTGGAGCTGGCCGAGGCACAGCCGCTCGAAGGTACGCGCCTGGATGAGGACGGCCTCGGGCCCCAGCGCCGCGACCGTCGACGCCGCACGGGCGAAGAGCAGGTCTCCGATGAGGATCGCGACCGAGTTGCCCCACACGGCGTGCGCCGACGGAGCACCGCGGCGCACGGGCGCGGAGTCCATGACGTCGTCGTGGTAGAGCGAGGCCAGGTGGGTGAGCTCGACGACGACGGCCGCCTCCACCACCTCCGGCCTGGCGCCGTCGCCCAGCTCCGCGCACAGCAGCGCGAGGAGCGGGCGCAGGCGCTTGCCGCCGGCGTTGACGAGGTGGCGGGACGCGGAGTCCGCGAGCCCGTCGGAGTGCGCGACGGCGTCGCTCAGCCTCGCCTCGACGGTCGTGAGGCGTGCGGTGAGCGTCGCGGCGAGCTCCGGATCGGTCAGGGGGATCGCCGTCGTGGAGACGGGTGGCACAGTGGTCACGGTCTGAACTTAGCCGCCTCGAAGGCCAGATCGAGAACCGAAGACGGCAAAACGCCGAGAAGGATGACGCCGATCACACAGATCGTGATGGCGATCGTGGTGAATCCCTCCGACCGGACGACCGTGACACGGCTCGCGAACGCGGCCACGGAGCGGGCCTGTCCGCCTGTGGCCCCTGTCGCCTCGACGACCTGCTCGCCGTCCTGGTCCGCGCGCGGTGCGGCTGCACCGGGCTCCGTGACGGCGTCCGACGCAGCCCGCGGCGAGGGCGTGAAGAACATCAGCACGATGACCCGCACGTAGAAGAAGACCGCGACGGCCGAGGCGATCACACCGATCAGGGCGAGCGGCCAGGCGCCCACCGCGACGGCCGACTGGAACGCCGTGAACTTGGCGATGAACCCCGCCGTGAGCGGGATCCCGGCCATCGACAGCAGGAAGAGCGCGAACGCGCCCGCGAGCCACGGGCTCCGCCTGCCCAGCCCGGCCCACTCCGTGAGGTGCGTGGCCTCGCCCAGGACCGCTCCGCCGTCGGGCGAGGTGGTGGACGTCCCCGCGGACCCGGCTGCCGCGGCGCCCGGCACCGCGCCGACCGTCGCGAGCTCCGCCTCGGCGGGGACCACGACGGGCTGCGGGGCGCGCTCTCGCACGAGCGTCACGACCGCGAACGCTCCCACGGTCGCCAGGCCGTACGCCAGCAGGTAGAACAGCAGCGCGCGCACGCCGAACCCGCTCAGCTCGCCGAACCCGACGAGCGCCACGACCAGGAAGCCCGCGTGCGCGATCGACGAGTACGCGAGCAGGCGCTTCATGTCGGTCTGGATGACACCGATCACGGTCCCGACGATCATCGTGAGGATCGCGACGACCCACAGCGCGACCACGAGCTTCTCCTGGAGGTCGGGCGGCAGCGCCGAGCCGACGACGTACAGCACGCGCAGGAGCGCCCCGAAGGCCGCGGCCTTGGTGCAGGCCGCCATGAAGCCCGTGACAGGCGTGGGGGCGCCCTGGTAGACGTCAGGGGTCCACGAGTGGAACGGCGCGGCCCCCACCTTGAACAGCAGCCCGGCGAGCACCATGACGAGGCCGAGCAGCACGAGGCTCGTCATGCCGTCGAGACCGCCGCCCTCCAGGAGGGCGCCACGCACGTCCGCGAGCCGCACCGAACCGGCGAAGCCGTAGACCAGCGCGACCCCGAAGATGAAGATCGCCGACGCGAAGGCCCCCAGCAGGAAGTACTTGAACGACGCCTCCTGCGACAGGAGCCGACGGCGCCGCGCGAGCGCCGTGAGCACGTACAGCGGGAGCGAGAGCACCTCGAGCGCGACGAACATCGTCAGCAGGTCGCCCGTGGCGGGGAAGATCATCATGCCGCCGACCGCGAAGAGCACGAGCGGGAACACCTCGGTCTGCTCCAGACCGCGCCGCCGCGCGAGGTCCTCGTACGCCGAGCCCGGCACGGCCGCGGCCGTGGGAGCGAACGCGTCCTGCTTGGTCGAGGTGCGATCGGCGATCACGAGCGTCGCCAGGAGCGCGAGGACCACGACGATCCCCTGCACGGCCAGCCCGAACGGGTCCACCACGAGCGAGCCGCCGAGCACCCTCACACCGCTCTGCTCGAGCACGTCGGGCCAGAGCAGGACGATCGACGTGAGCGCCCCGGCGAGCGCGGCGAGCGCGAGCACGACCTGCACCACCCGGCGGGCGCGGTCGGGCACGAAGGCCTCGACGAGCACCCCGACGACGCCCGCACCCAGCACGACGATGACCGGGACGAGGTAGGCCCACTCGATCACGGGGGCCACGAAGGCGGCTGCGGTGGTCACGAGTCGCTCCCTTCAACGCTGAGGAGATCAGGGGTTGTGGGCGGGTTCTCGACGCCCACGGCCGTCATGGTCGCGTCCGCGGGCTCGCGCACGAGGTCGAGCGCCGGGGCCGGGTAGAAGCCGAGGACGAGCAGGGCAACGACCAGGGGTGCGACGACCCACTTCTCGCGCGCCCCGAGGTCCGGGGTACCCAGGAGGTCCTGCGGGGTCTTGCCCGTGAAGACCTTCTGGTAGGTCAGCAGGACGTACAGGGCCGCGAGCACCACGCCCAGGACCGCCACGAGAGCTGCCGGGTGGCTGCGGGAGAACGTCCCCACGAGCACCATGATCTCCGAGACGAACGTCGAGAGACCGGGCAGGGACAGGGCCGAGAGACCCGCCACGAGGAACGTGCCCGCGAGGACCGGCGTGACCCGCTGGAGCCCGCCGTAGTCGGCCAGGCGCTGCGAGCGTGCGGGGTGCCGCGCGACCAGGAACCCGGCGAGCAGGAACAGCGCCCCGGTCGAGATCCCGTGGTTGAACATGTAGAACGAGGCACCGGAGACGCTCAGCGACGTGAACGAGAAGATCCCGAGGACGATGAAGCCGAAGTGCGACACCGAGGTGTAGGCGATGAGCCGCATGATGTCGCTCTGACCGATCGCCATGAGCGCGCCGTACAGGATCGAGACGACCGCGAGCACCACGACCACGGGCGCCGCCCACTGGCTCGCGTTCGGGAAGAGCGGCAGGCACAGCGTCAGCATGCCGAACGTGCCCACCTTGTCCAGGACGCCCACGAGCAGCGTCGAGGTGCCCGCGGGGGCGTGCTCGGCGGCGTCGGGCAGCCAGGTGTGGACCGGGAACAGCGGCGCCTTGATCGCGAAGGCCAGGAAGAACCCCAGGAAGAGCAGCCTCTCGGTGCTCACCGCCAGCGGGTTCGCGGCGAGGTGGTCGACCAGGTTCTGCGTCAGGAAGCCCTGCTCACCGCCCGGCCCGTTGAGGTACAGGGCGATGACCGCGACGAGCATGACGAGCCCGCCCGCGAGCGAGAACAGCAGGAACTTCACGGCCGCGTAGCGCCGCTGCGCCCCGCCCCCGAACCCGCCGATCATGAAGTAGACCGGGATCAGCATGGCCTCGAACAGCACGTAGAAGAAGAACACGTCGCGGGCCACGAAGACTGCGACCATGAACGCCTCGAGCAGCAGCACGAGTCCCAGGTAGTGGCGGAGCTTCGCGAGGTCGCCGTCCTGCTCGCGCCACGCCGCCAGGATCACGAGCGGGACGAGAAGGACCGCCAGCCCGACCAGCAGGAGCGCGACACCGTCGGCCCCCACCGCGTAGCTCACGCCGAGCTGCGGGATCCACGCGTGCGTCTCGGTGAGCTGGTACGTGCCCGCGTCGGCGGTGTCGAACGCGCTGATCGCGAGGCCCAGGAGCACGAGCTCGGCGAGGCCGAACACGACCGCCACGGTCCGCAGGTGCTTGCGCGCCGACGTGGCGCCCAGCCCCCAGACGGCGGCCGCGCCGACGAGCGGCAGGACGATCAGGAGAGTCAGCCAGGGAATCTCGGTGGTCATCGGTCCCTCAGCTCCCTGTTCCGGTGGTCACGGCGAGGACCACCGCGACGATCACGATCAGGCCGGCGAGCATCGTCGCCGCGTACGACCTGACGAATCCGTTCTGCATGCCGCGCAACTTCTCCCCTGTCGCGCCGACGAGGCCGGCAAGACCCATCCAGCCGCCGTCGACCATCTGCCGGTCCCCGTAGACGAGGGACCGCGTGAGGTACTGCCCGGGCCGCATGAACACGGCCTCGTTGACCTGGTCCTGATAGAGGTCCTTGCGGGCCGCGCGGGTCAGGACCGAACCGTGCGGCGGGACGATCGGGACACGGGACACCGCGAACTGACGCCAGGCCAGGAGCACGCCCAGCAGGACGAGGACCAGCGTCAGCGTGATGAGCGACCACACCGGCAGCACCGGTTCGGCGTGCTCGGCATGGCCCGTGACGGGCGAGAGCCAGTCGACGAACACGTCGCCGATCGCGAGCAGCCCGCCCAGTGCCACCGAACCGACCGCGAGGACGATCATGGGCGCCGTCATGAGCGCGGGCGACTCGTGCGGGTGCTGCACGGGGCCGTCGGTCGAGAGAGGCCCCGTGGGGTTGCCCGACCCGTCGTTCCAGCGCTTGTGCCCGTGGAAGGTCATGAAGAACAGGCGCGACATGTAGAACGCCGTGATGCCCGCTCCCAGCAGCGCGACGCCGCCGAAGACCCACGCGCGCCACTCCTGGCCGTCGATCGGCACGAACGCCGCCTCGATGATCTTGTCCTTGGACCAGAACCCGGAGAACGGCGGGATCCCGAGGATCGCGAGCCAGCCCAGGCCGAACGTGACCCAGGTGACCTTCATGTACCTCGACAGTGCGCCGAAGCGGCGCATGTCGACCCCGTCGTCCATGCCGTGCATGACCGAGCCCGCCCCGAGGAACATGCCTGCCTTGAAGAAGCCGTGCGTCACGAGGTGGAAGATCGCGAACGCGTACCCGATCGGTCCCAGCCCGGCCGCGAGCATCATGTAGCCGATCTGCGACATCGTCGAGGCCGCCAGGACCTTCTTGATGTCGTCCTTGGCGCAGCCGACGATCGCCCCGAACAGGAGCGTGACCGCGCCGACGAGGACCACGACGAGCTGCGCCGTCGGGGCTCCGTCGAAGATCGGCGCCGAGCGCACGACCAGGTAGACGCCCGCGGTGACCATGGTGGCCGCGTGGATGAGCGCCGAGACGGGCGTGGGGCCCGCCATGGCGTCACCGAGCCACGCCTGGAGCGGGAACTGCGCCGACTTGCCGCACGCGGCGACCAGGAGCGCGAGGGCGATCGCGGTCAGCAGCGCCGTGCCCGCCTCCGGGGCGTCGGCGAAGACCGTCGCGAAGTCCACCGCGCCGAAGCCCGCGAACATGAGCATGAGCGCGACGATCAGGCCGAGGTCGCCCACGCGGTTCATGATGAACGCCTTCTTGGCGGCCACCGCGTTGGCCCGCTCGTGGTTCCAGAACCCGATCAGCAGGTACGAGGCCAGGCCCACGCCCTCCCAGCCGACGAACAGCACGAGGTAGGAGTCCGCGAGGACCAGGACCAGCATGGCCGCGACGAACAGGTTGAGGTACGCGAAGAACCGGCGCTTGTCCTTGTCGTGCTCCATGTACGCGACCGCGTAGACGTGGATGAGCGTGCCGACGAACGTCACGAGCAGCACGAACGTCATGGACAGCGGGTCGAGCCGCAGGCCCACGCCCACGTCGAGCCCGCCTGCAGCGATCCAGTCGAAGAGCCGGTGGTCGACCACCCGCTCGTCGGCGGGCAGGCCCAGCATCGAGAAGAACACCACCAGCGCGACGACGAACGCGCCGCCCGACATGAGCACCCCGAACCACGCGCCCCACCGGTCGCTGCGCCGTCCCGCGAGCAGCAGGACCGCGGCCCCCAGGAGCGGCAGCAGGATCAGCAGCGGGGCCAGCAGGAACGGCCCGGGCACGACGGTCGAGGCCGGGACGATCTCCTGGGTCGGCAGCGCGGCCGGCACGACGTGCGCGAGGGCTGGAAGCAGAGTCACCGTTGGCATGCCTGCCCTCTCAGTTCTTCAGCAGGTTGACGTCGTCGACCGAGGCCGAGCGGCGGGTACGGAAGATGGCCACGATGATCGCGAGCCCCACGACGACCTCGGCCGCGGCCACCACCATCACGAAGAAGGCGATGACCTGACCGTGGAGGTCACCGTGCATGCGGGCGAACGTCACGAACGTCAGGTTGGTGGCGTTGAGCATGAGCTCGATGCCCATGAAGACGATGATCGCGTTGCGTCGCAGCAGCACGGTCGTCGCGCCGATCGCGAAGAGGATCGCGGCGAGCACCAGGTAGTTGGTCAGCTCCATGTCAGCTCTCCTTCCCGTGCTCGGTGGTCGGCCCGGACGTGGTGTCGGTCGGGAAGGCCCCCGGCTCGGCCGCAGGCACCGGCGCCTCGCCCGACAGGTCCGCGGCGGCCTCCTCGTCGGTGGCGGCCGTGAGCTCGGGGAAGCGCCGGGCCGTCAGCTCGGGCTCGTGCTCGGCGAGCACGGCCCGCTCCTTGGCGAGGATCCGTCCCGCGGAGCGCTCCTGCCCGCGGATGCGCAGGATGCGCGAGACCGAGTGCTCGATGGGGCGACCCTGCGGGTCGAGCGCGGGGGTGTCCATCGCGTTGTTCTGCGCGTAGACGCCCGGCGCCGGCAGCGGGGTCAGGAGCCCGCCCTCGGCGAGCGCGGCGACCTTGGCGTCGGAGATCTGCCGCTGCCCGACGCGCGGCACGAGCCGGCGCCGGTGCGTCAGGACGAGGGCCGCGATCGCCGCGGTCACGAGCAGGATGCCGACGACCTCGAGCGCGAACACGTAGTCGGCGAACAGGATGCGGGCGAGCGCGACGGGGTTGGACTCGGCGTTGGCCGCCGTGAGCCCGACCGAGGGCGGGAACGTCGCCTGTGCGATGACCCCGACCAGCACCGAGCCGAGCCCCAGCCCGAGCAGCACCCCGATGAGGCGCTGGCCGCGGATGGTCTCGACGAGCGAGTCCGACGCGTCGACGCCCACGAGCATGAGCACGAACAGGAAGAGCATCATGACGGCGCCCGTGTAGACCACGATCTGCACGACGCCCAGGAACGCCGCCTCCTGCGCGATGTAGAGGATCGCGAGGCTGATCATGACGAACACGACGCAGATCGCGGCGTGCACGGCCTTGCGGGCGAACAGCAGGCCGAGCGCGGCCAGCACCATGAGCGGGGCGAGGACCCAGAACAGGACGACCTCTCCCCCGCTGACGGTCACCGGACCACCTTCCGGACCTCGGGGCGCCGTGCGGCGGCGGGGTCCTCGACGGGCGGCAGGGTCGGGTCGTCGGGCCTGTGCTCGCGCACCCAGTCGATCTGCTCGGGCACGGGCCCGGTCACCTCTCCCCGGTAGTAGTCGGTGTCGGTCGTCCCGGGCACCATGGGGTGCGGGGCGGCGAGCATGCCCTCGCGCAGCGGCGCGAGCAGGTCTTCCTTCTCCCAGATCAGCCCTTCACGGGTCGGTCCGGTGAGCTCGTACTCGTTGGTCATCGTCAGGGCCCGCGTGGGGCACGCCTCGATGCACAGCCCGCAGAAGATGCAGCGCAGGTAGTTGATCTGGTAGACGCTGCCGTAGCGCTCGCCGGGCGAGCGGTGCGCACCGTCGGGCAGCGCGGAGTTGTCCGCTCCCTCGACGTAGATCGCGTCCGCGGGGCAGGCCCAGGCGCACAGCTCGCACCCGATGCACTTCTCGAGGCCGTCCTCGTACCGGTTGAGCTGGTGGCGACCGTGGTAGCGGGGCTTGGTCGGCACCTTCTCGAACGGGTACTGCTCAGTCACGGTCGGCTTGAACATCGAGGAGAACGTGACCCCGAATCCGGCGACGGGCGCGAGCAGCCCGCCGAGCCCCTTCCTCTGGGGGATCAACGACTCGTAGTCAGCCACGGGGGACCTCCTCGTCCTGGGCGGGAGCTGCGGGGCCCCCGCCGGATGGCGGGCTGCCCTCGGGGACCAGGCGCCGGGCTCGGCGCGAGGCGCTGGGCAGGGACTGGCCGGGCAGCGGCGGGACGGGGAAGCCGCCCGCGAAGGCGTCGAAGGGCTCGGGCGAGGCGGTGGCCGCCTTGCGGTAGGGCGAGGTGCCCGACGGCGTCGCTCCCCCGGCGTCGCCGGCTCCTCCTCCGGGTTCCTCACGGGCGGGCCACAGGAAGATCGCGAGCAGCGCGACGGCGAACAGCGCACCGGCAGCGACGAGGATCGTGCGGTTGTCGACGTCGCCGAAGCGGATCATGCCCTGGACGACCGCGAGCACGACGATCCAGGCGAGCGCGGCCGGGATGAGGATCTTCCAGCCGAACTTCATGAACTGGTCGTACCGCAGGCGCAGGAGCGTCCCGCGGACCCACACGAACACGAACATGAAGGCCCAGACCTTGACGAGGAACCAGAGGATGGGCCACCAGCCCTCGTTGAACATGCCGTCGTTGATCGCGGACAGCGGCCAGGGGGCGCGCCACCCGCCCAGGAAGAGCGTGGTCGCCACGGCCGAGACGTTGATCATGTTGATGTACTCGGCGAGGAAGAACCAGGCGAACTTCATGGACGAGTACTCGGTCATGTAGCCCGAGACGAGCTCGCCCTCGGCCTCCGGGAGGTCGAACGGCAGGCGGTTCGTCTCGCCGATCATCGCGATGATGTAGATGACGAAGCTCGGGATGAGGATGAGCGCCCACCAGACGCGCGTCTGGGAGTCGACGATCTCCGAGGTCGACATCGAGCCGGCCATGATGAACACGCTCACCAGGGCCAGGCCCATCGCGAGCTCGTAACTGATGACCTGGGCCGTCGAGCGGACCGCGCCCAGCAGCGGGTAGGTGGAGCCCGAGGACCAGCCGCCGAGCACGATCCCGTACACGCCCACCGAGGCGCACGCCAGGATGTAGAGCACCGCGACGGGGAAGTCGGTGAGCTGTGCGGGCGTCGAGTAGTCCGTGAACGGGATCGTGACGTTCGGCCCGAAGGGGATGACCGCGAACGTCAGCAACGAGCAGAACACCGCGATCATGGGCGCCAGGATGTACACGAACTTGTCCGCTGCGGAGACCGTGAGGTCCTCCTTGAGCAGCAGCTTCATGGCGTCCGCGAGCGACTGGAGCAGCCCGAAGGGCCCGTGCACGTTGGGTCCGGGACGGACCTGCATGCGGGCCACGACCTTGCGCTCGAACCAGATGGCGATGAGCACGCTCGTGAGCAGGAACACGATGATGAGGACGGCCTTGACCAGGTAGGTCCAGCCGTTGTCCTGCGAGAAGTCGGCCGCGATCCCCGGTACTCCCGGAGTCTGTGTGACCAGGGCCGCCTCGGAGGCCAGGGCCAGGTTCAGCAGACCGGTCATGATGCTCCCCCGTCGGTGGGCTGGGTGGACCGTGCGGTCACGGTGGACCGCGCGGCGGGCTCGATCCGCACGAGCGTCCCCGGCGCGACGCCGAGGTCGCGGTGGACCCGCGACCCCTGCGAGCCGAGCGGGAGCCACACGACGTGCTCGACCATGTCGGTCACCACGACGGGCAGCTCGATCGACCCGCGGTCGGTCGAGACCCGCACGACGTCGCCCTCGAAGAGGTCGGCCGCAGCGGCGGTCGTCGCGGACAGGCGGGCGACGGGGCGCTTGGCGGTGCCGGCGAGGAACCGCTCGCCGTCCTGGCCGCGGCCTGCGTCGAGGAGCAGCCGCCACCCGGCGAGCACCGCGGTGCCCGGCGCGACTGCGGGCGGCTCGGCGGCCGCGGCGGCGGGTGCCGCCGAGCGTTCGCCGTCCCAGGTGCCGAGCTGGTCGATCTCGGACCGGACCTCGTCGAGCGTCCGGGTCCCGAGCGTGACTCCCGCGGCGTCGGCGAGCGCGTCCAGGACGCGGTGGTCGGGCATCGCGGTCGTGGCGAGCGCCGCGGGGAAGGTCCGCACGCGGCCCTCCCAGCTCACGAACGCCCCGGCCTTCTCGACCGGCGGGGCCACGGGCAGGACCACGTCCGCGAGCGCCGTGACGTCCGAGGCACGGACCTCGAGGGACACGACGAAGCCTGCGGCGCCCAGCGCGCGGCGCGCGTGGTCGGGGTCGGGCAGGTCGTCGGTGTGCAGGCCGCCGACGAGCACCCCGCCGAGCTGCCCCACGGACAGCGCGTCGAGGATCTCCCCCGTGTCGCGTCCGGTCGCCTCCGGGAGGTGCTCGACGCCCCAGGTGACGGCCACGTCGACGCGTGCTGCGGCGTCGGGCACGGGGCGTCCGCCCGGGAGGAGGCCCGGCAGCGTGCCTGCCTCGACCGCGCCGCGCTCCCCCGCCCGGCGCGGGACCCACGCGAGCCGTGCTCCCGTGCTCTCGACCAGGCGCAGCAGCGCCGAGTACCCCCCGGGGACGCCGGCGAGACGCTCGCCCACGAGGACCACGGCTCCGGGCCGTGCGAGCGCTTCGCGCAGGGCCGAGACCTCGGTGGGCTCGTCGACCGACTCGGGCGCGTCGGGGCCCACGGCGCCCTCATGGCCGAACAGGGTCTGCGTGCCCGAGGCGAGCGCGTCGAGCCACTCGGGCTCGGTGCCGGGCGCTGCCCGCAGGAGCGTGCCGTCGAGGCGCTGCACGCCCCGGCTCGCGAAGGGGGCGATCGAGAAGACCCGCAGGCCACGCTTCTGCACGCCCTTGCGCAGGCGCAGGAACGTGACGCCCGCCTCCTCCTCCGCCTCGAGGGCCACGAGGAGCACGGCGGGAGCCTTCTCGAGCTCGTCGAACGTCACGCCCAGCCCCGTGCCCGCGACGCGGTGGGCCAGGAAGTCGGCCTCCTCGGCCGAGTGCACGCGGGCGCGGTGGTCGACGTCGTTGGTGCCCAGGACCACGCGGGCGAACTTGCCGTACGCGTAGGCGTCCTCGACGGTCAGGCGACCGCCGGGGAGCACCCCGACGCCGCCCGCCGCGCTGGCCCGAGACAGTCCGTCGGCCGCGACCTCGAGGGCCTCGGCCCAGCTCGCGGGGCGCAGCTCGCCGCGCGTGACACGGCCCTCGGTGTCGACCTCGCGGTCGCGCACGAGCGGGTGGGTCAGGCGGTCCGGTGCGTCCTGCCAGTGGAACGCGAAGCGGTCCTTGTCGGTGATCCACTCCTCGTTGACCAGCGGGTCCTCGCCCGCCAGGCGCCGCAGCACGACGCCGCGGCGGTGGTCGACGCGGATCGCGGAGCCGCACGCGTCGTGCTCGCCGACGCCCGGGGTGGAGACCAGGTCGAAGGGCCGCGAGCGGAAACGGTACGCCGCGCCCGTGAGGGCCCCGACCGGGCAGATCTGCACGGTGTTGCCGCTGAAGTAGGACGCGAACGGGCGACCGGACTCGTCCTCGAGGGCCGCCCCGACGGGGGCCTCGAACCCGGCCTGCGCGCCGTAGGGCATCGCCGCCGCGGGAGCGCTCGGCTCCGCGTCACCGTCCGCGAACCCCAGGACGCGCGCGTCGTAGCGGCCGATCTGCTGCTGCGCGCCGCGCTTCTGCAGGTCGATGAACGCGTCGCCCGCGATCTCTGCGGAGAACCGGGTGCAGCGCTGGCACAGGACGCAGCGCTCGCGGTCGAGCAGGATCTCGGTCGAGATCGCGATGGGCTTGGGGAACGTGCGCTTGACGTCGACGAAGCGGCTCGTCGCGCGCCCGTTGCTCATGGCCTGGTTCTGCAGGGGGCACTCGCCGCCCTTGTCGCACACCGGGCAGTCGAGCGGGTGGTTGATGAGCAGGAGCTCCATGACGCCGTGCTGCGCCTTGTCGGCGACCGCGGAGGTGTGCTGGGTCTTGACGACCATGCCCGGCGTGGCCTCGAGCGTGCACGAGGCCTGCGGCTTGGGCATGGGGCGGACGTTGCCCTCGCGGTCGGGGGTGGCGACCTCGACGAGGCACTGGCGGCACGCGCCCGCGGGGGCGAGCAGCGGGTGGTCGCAGAACCGCGGGATCTGGATGCCGACCTGCTCGGCGGCACGGATGACCAGGGTGCCCTTGGGCACGGCCATCTCGATGCCGTCGATCGTGAACGACACGTCGTCGGGGCGGGCGGGGGGCTTCGCGCCTCCCGCCGCGACCGCGCTCGACGGGCCGGGCGTCGTGGTCGTCATCAGTGCGCTCCTGCCGTCAGGGCCTGCGGGGCACGCCGGGGCGTGTAGTCGAACAGCGCGGCGGCCGAGGGGTCGAACGGGCAGCCGCGCCCGGTGATGTGCGCCTCGTACTCCTCGCGGAACAGCGCGATGCTGCTCGTGACGGGCGAGGTGGCACCGTCGCCGAGCGCGCAGAACGCGCGGCCGAGGATGTTGTCGCACGTGTCGAGCAGGACGTCGAGGTCTCCCTCGGTGCCCGTGCCGGTCTCGATGCGGCGCAGGATCTGCTTGAGCCAGTACGTGCCCTCGCGGCACGGGGTGCACTTGCCGCACGACTCGTGCGCGTAGAAGTCCATCCACCGGCTCACGGCCCGCACCACGCACGTGGTCTCGTCGAAGATCTGCAGCGCGCGCGTGCCGAGCATCGAGCCCGCCGCCGCGACCGACTCGTAGTCGAGCGGGGTGTCGAGGTGCGCGTCGGTGAACAGGGGCGTCGAGGACCCGCCCGGCGTCCAGAACTTCAGGCGGTTGCCGCCGCGGACCCCGCCGGCCATGTCGAGGAGCTCGCGCAGCGTGATGCCGAGCGGCGCCTCGTACTGTCCCGGACGGACCACGTGCCCCGAGAGCGAGAACAGCCCGTGCCCTGCCGAGCGCTCGGTGCCCATGGACTTGAACCAGTCGGCGCCCTCGTTGACGATCGCCGGGACGCTCGCGACCGACTCGACGTTGTTGACCACGGTGGGCCGCGCGTACAGGCCCGCGACCGCGGGGAACGGGGGCTTGAGTCGCGGCTGGCCGCGCAGGCCCTCGAGCGAGTCGAGCAGCGCGGTCTCCTCGCCGCAGATGTACGCCCCCGCGCCCGCGTGGACCGTGACGTCGAGGTCGAAGCCCGAGCCCTGGATGTCCTTGCCCAGGTACCCGGCCGCGTAGGCCTCCTCGACGGCCCGCAGCAGGCGGCGGTACACGTGCAGGACCTCGCCGCGCACGTAGATGAACGCGTGGTCGCACCCGATCGCGTACGACGTGATGGCCACGCCCTCGATCAGGAGCTGGGGGCTCGCGAGCATGAGCGGGATGTCCTTGCAGGTCCCCGGCTCGGACTCGTCGGCGTTGACGACGAGGTAGCGGGGGCCGCCGTCGGGCGCGGGCAGGAAGCCCCACTTCATGCCCGTGGGGAACCCGGCGCCGCCTCGGCCGCGCAGGCCCGAGTCCTTGACGACCTGCACGACGTCCGCGGGCGGCTGCGCGAGGGCCTTCGCGAGGCCCGTCCAGCCGCCGCCGGCGACGTAGGCGTCGAGGGTCCAGGAGCGGTCCGCGTCCCAGGTCTCGCTGAGGATCGGGGTCAGCGGGTCGATCGTCTTCTCGCTCACGGCTGCTTCCCCTTCGAGGCGTCGGGCTTCTCGCCCGTGGCGTCGGCGGGCGTGGTGGGCGTGCGCTCGGCGCTGGACTGCTCACGCCCGACGGCGGAGGCGCCCGCCGCGGCCGCCGCACCCGTGTCCGTGGCAGGCTCGTCGGCCTGCTCCGGTGCCGCACCGCCGGGGGCGGTCCAGTCGTGCTCGCGGGCCAGGCGCAGACCGGCGAGCGTGGGGCCGCCGGCCCCGACGCCCTCGTCCGCGCGGCCGTCCGAGAACCCGGCGAGCACGCGGCTCATCTGCTTGAACGTGCAGACCGAGGCCGCGCCGCGCGTGGGGGCGACGTCCTCTCCAGCCCGGAGGCGGTCGGCGAGCTGCGTGGCACCCGCGGGGGTCTGGTTGTCGAAGAACTCCCAGTTGACCATCACGACGGGCGCGTAGTCGCACGCCGCGTTGCACTCGACGCGCTCGAGGGTGATCGCCCCGTCGCCCGTCGTCTCGTCGTGCCCGACGCCCAGGTGCTCCGAGAGCTCGTCGAAGATCTCGTCGCCGCCCATGATCGCGCACAGCGTGTTGGTGCACACGCCCACGGTGTAGGTGCCGTTGGGGTGGCGCTTGTACTGCGTGTAGAACGTCGCGACGGCCGACACCTCGGCGGCCGTGATGCCGAGCTGCTCGGCGCAGAACGCGATGCCGTCGCGCGAGACGTAGCCGTCCTCCGACTGCACCAGGTGCAGCATGGGCAGCAGCGCGGACCTCTTCTCCGGGTACCGGGCGATGATCGCCGCGGTGTCCGTGGCGAGACGCGCGTACGTCGCCTCGTCGTATCCGGACCTCCTGGCCTCGAGCGTCATCGGTCCACCCCTCCCAGCACCGGGTCGAGCGAGGCGACCGCGACGACGACGTCGGCGACCTGGCCGCCCTCGCACATCACGGCGACCGCCTGCAGGTTGTTGAACGAAGGATCACGGAAGTGGGCCCGGTAGGGGCGCGTGCCGCCGTCGGACACCAGGTGCACGCCCAGCTCGCCGCGAGGGTGCTCGACCGACTGGAACACCTGGCCGACCGGGACCCGGAAGCCCTCGGTGACCAGCTTGAAGTGGTGGATCAGCGCCTCCATCGAGGTGCCCATGATCTCGCGGATGTGGTCGAGCGAGTTGCCCTGACCGTCCGCGCCGACCGCGAGCTGAGCGGGCCACGCGATCTTCTTGTCGGCGACCATGACGGGCTGGCCCGCCGTGGCCTCGAGGCGTTCGAGGCACTGCTCGACGATCCGCAACGACTGGTAGCACTCCTCGAGGCGCAGCACGACGCGCGAGTAGCAGTCGGCCTCGTCCGAGGTGGGGACGTCGAAGTCGTACGTCTCGTAGCCGCAGTACGGGGCGGCCTTGCGCACGTCGTACGGCAGGCCGGTCGAGCGCAGCACCGGGCCCGTGATCGCGAGCGCCATGCAGCCCGAGAGGTTGAGGTGCCCGACGCCCTGGAGGCGTCCCTTGAAGATGGGGTTGGCCAGCATGAGGTCGCCGAGCTGGCCGAGGTAGCCGCGGATCAGCGGGTCGGCCTTGCGGATCTGGGCGACGACGTCCGGCGGGACGTCCTGCGCCACGCCGCCGGGGCGCACGTACGCGTGGTTCATGCGCAGGCCCGTGACGGCCTCGAAGACGCGCAGGATCTCCTCGCGCGCCGTGAAGGAGATGGTCATGACGGTCGTCGCGCCCATCTCGTTGCCGCCCGTGCCCAGGCAGACCAGGTGCGACGCGATCCGGTTGAGCTCCATCATGAGGACGCGGATGATGCTCGCACGCTCGGGCACGTCGTCCGTGATCCCGAGGAGCTTCTCGACCGCGAGGCAGTACGCGGTCTCCTGGAAGAGGGGGGCGAGGTAGTCCATGCGGGTGCAGAACGTGACCCCCTGGGTCCACGTCCGGTACTCCATGTTCTTCTCGATGCCCGTGTGGAGGTAGCCGACGCCGCAGCGGGCCTCGGTCACCGTCTCGCCGTCGATCTCGAGCATGAGCCGCAGCACGCCGTGCGTGGACGGGTGCTGGGGGCCCATGTTGACGACGATGCGCTCCTCGCCCAGGGAGGCGGCCTCCACCGCGTTCTTGGCGATGTCCGCCCAGTCGCCGCCCGAGGCCTCGAAGCTGGGGATGCTCGGGTCGAAGTCCCCGTACGGCGCCTTCGTGGCGTGGGGGGTGGTGGTGCTCACGAGTACGACCTCCTCTGGTCCGGCGGGGGCACCGTGGCGCCCTTGTACTCGACCGGGATGCCGCCGAGCGGGTAGTCCTTGCGCTGCGGGTGGCCGGGCCAGTCGTCGGGCATCTCGATGCGGGCGAGGGCCGGGTGGCCGTCGAACACGATCCCGAAGAAGTCCCACGTCTCGCGCTCGTGCCAGTCGTTGGACGGGTAGACCGACGTGCTCGACGGGATGTGCGGGTCCGCGTCGGGGACGGAGACCTCGAGGCGCAGGCTGCGCCCGTGGGTCACCGACGTCAGGTGGTAGACGGCGTGCAGCTCACGGCCCACGTCGTGCGGGTAGTGCACGCCGCTCACGCCCATGCTCAGCTCGAAGCGCAGGTCCTGCTCGTCGCGCAGCGCGCGGGCGACCGTCACGACGTGGTCGCGGCGCACGTGCAGCGTGAGCTCGGCGTGGCGCCCCGGAGGGTCCACGACGACCTGCTCGACCGCGTCCTCGAACCGCACGCCGCCCTCGGCGAGGACCTCGGCCAGGACGTCGACGGCCTCGTCGAACCAGCCGCCGTACGGGCGAGCGCTCGGCCCCGGCAGCACCACGGGCCGCACGAGCCCGCCGTACCCCGAGGTGTCGCCCGAGCCCTTGGCCCCGAACATGCCCGTGCGGACCTCGACGACCTCGAGCGGCTCGCGGCCGCCCGTGGCCGGCCCGGTCACGAGCTCCTCGCCGGGGACGTCGCCCTTCGCGACCTTCTCGCGCTGGACGTCGTCCGCGGGCCGGCCCGTCGAGCCGTCGTTGGTGCTCGTCACCGCAGCAGTCCCTTCATCTGGAACGTGGGGGTCGCCTCGAGGGCCGCGGCCTCCGCGGCCTTCGCCGCCTCGCGCCGGTTCACGCCCAGCGGCTCGGCCTGGATCTGCTCGTGCAGCGCGAGGATCGCGTTGATGAGCATCTCGGGGCGCGGCGGGCAGCCGGGCAGGTAGATGTCGACCGGCACGATGTGGTCGACGCCCTGCACGATCGCGTAGTTGTTGAACATGCCGCCGCTCGACGCGCACACGCCCATCGACAGCACCCACTTGGGCTCGGACATCTGGTCGTAGACCTGGCGCACCACGGGCGCCATCTTCTGGCTCACGCGACCCGCGACGATCATCAGGTCGGCCTGCCGCGGCGAGGCCCGGAAGACCTCCATGCCGAAGCGGGACAGGTCGTAGCGCGACGCGCCGGCCGCCATCATCTCGATGGCGCAGCACGCCAGGCCGAACGTCACCGGCCACAGCGACGCCTTGCGGAAGTACCCCGCGAGGTTCTCCACGCTCGTGAGCAAGAAGCCCGAGGGAGCCTCTTCGATCCCCATCTGCGTTCTCCCTAACTGGTTCCGGCTAGTCCCACTCGAACCCGCCACGGCGCCATTCGTAGACGAACGGCACGGTGATCAGGGCGAGGAAGCTCAGCATGGCGACGAGCCCGAAGGTGGCCAGGACCGTGAAGTCCACCGCCCACGGGTAGAGGAAGACCACCTCGATGTCGAAGATGATGAAGGTCATCGCGACGAGGTAGTACTTGATCGGGAAGCGCCCTCCGCCGACCGCGTGCGGCGTGGGCTCGATGCCGCACTCGTACGCGTCGAGCTTGGCGCGGTTGTACCTCTTGGGGCCGATCACGGCGCTCGCGGCGACCCCGCCGAGAGCCAGGACGGCTCCGATCCCCATCAGGACGAGGACGGGCACGTACGGGTTGGTCATCGGTCTGCTCTCCGGGGGGTGCGCTGGGGCAAGTCGGGAGTGCTGCCGCCGGGCGTCCGCGCATCGTTGCGTCGGCCCGGGTCCGAGGGGCTGGGTGGTGACTGCGTGAACAGCGATGACGGCTTCCTTGCCGTCGCACCAGGATCGGTCATGCCGATGGCACCACCCTCGTCAGGCCCGCGATGACGCGGTCGACGACGTCGCCCCCGCGGGGTTCGTAACAGTCGGACAGCAGCTTGAGGACGAAGCGCATGACGAGCGGTCGAGGCAGGCCGTACCTGGTGCACAGCCGCATGATCTCGGGGTGCTCGATGAGCCGCACGAAGTACCGGCCGAGCGTGTAGTACCCGCCCAGGTCGCGGCGCATGATGTCGGGGTAGGTCGCGAGCGTGCGCTCGCGGGCGGCGTCGGTGCTGCGGGCCCGGGACTGGGCCACGACGTCGGCCGCCACGCGCGCGGCCTGCATGGCGTAGGCGATGCCCTCGCCGTTGAACGGGCTGACCATGCCGCCCGAGTCGCCCACGAGCACGACCCCGCGCGAGTAGAGCGGCTTGCGGTTGAAGCCCATGGGGAGCGCGGCGCCGCGCACGGGGCCGAGCTGGTTCTCCGGGGTGAACTCCCACTCCGCGGGAGCGTTCGCCATCCACCTGGCGAACAGGTCCTTGTAGTCCACGTTCGCCGCGGACTGGCGGGCCGGGGTCGAGTTGACCGAGCCGAGCCCGACGTTCGCGGTGCCGTCGCCGAGCGCGAAGATCCACCCGTAGCCGGGCAGCAGGTTCGACCTCCCGGCCGGGCCGTCCCACAGCTCGAGGTGGGACTCCATCCACTCGTCGTCGTGACGGGGGGTCGTGAAGTAGGTGCGGACCGCGACGCCCATGGGCCGGTCCTGGCGCTTCTCGAGGCCGAGCGCGAGCGCGAAGCGGGACGAGACGCCGTCGGCCGCGATGACGACCGGGGCGCGCAGCTCGTACTCGTCGCCGGCGCGGCGACCGTTCTCGTCGAGGGGGCGGGCCGTGACGCCCACGACCCGGCCGGTGCGCTCGTCGAGGAGCGGCCCGGTCACGCTGGTGCGTTCGAGGAGCTTGGCCCCCGTGCGCTGGGCGTGCTCGGCGAGCGTCTGGTCGAGGTTCATGCGGGAGCGGGCGAGGCCGTAGGAGGGGTACGCCTTGAGCTCGGGCCAGGGCAGCTCCCACTGGCGACCGCTCGCGACGACGCGCAGTCCCTTGTTGCGGATCCAGCCGTCCTCGGCGCGCGTGGGCACGCCCATGCGCACGAGCTCACCCACGGCGCGCGGCGTGAGGCCGTCGCCGCAGATCTTGTCGCGGGGGAAGGAGGCCTTCTCGAGGAGGAGGACGCTCAGGCCGGCGGCCGCGCAGTAGTGGGCCGCGGTGGCACCGGCGGGGCCTGCGCCCACGACGATGACGTCCGCGTCGTCGGTCCGATCACGCACGTTCTCACCTCGTTCCGCCCTGGGGCACACCTCGGAAAGACCCTTGTGAAGTCGCTCACAATGGACATCGCCACTCTAGCCACACATGCTCGCGATTGTGTAGCAAGGCAACCCTTCCTTGAGCGACGAACACCCTGGTCGCAGGGGCAGGAGGGCACGACGGAGCGAGGCGGGTCCGTGCGTCGGGCCCGCCTCGCTCCGTGCTGGTGCGTCAGGCGGGGCGGATCCCGCGGTGCAGCGCGACGAGGCCACCGCTGAGGTTGCGGTACGCGACGCCCTCCCAGCCGGCGTCGAGCATGAGGTGCGCGAGCTCGGGCTGCGTGGGCCAGGACTTGATGGACTCGACGAGGTACTCGTACGAGCCCTTCTCCTTGGTCACGGCCCCGGCCACGACCGGCAGCATCCGCATGAAGACGTCGGTGTACAGCACGCGGAACGGCTTCCACGTCGGCTCGGAGAACTCGCAGACGACCAGGCGCCCGCCCGGGCGTGTCACGCGCAGCATCTCACGCAGCGCCGCGCTCGTGTCCACGACGTTGCGCAGCCCGAACGAGATGGTGACGGCGTCGAACGACGCGTCGGCAAAGGGCAGCGCCGTGGCGTCCCCCGCGACGAACGGCATGTCGGGGCGACGGCGCTTGCCGACCTGGAGCATGCCGACCGAGAAGTCGCACGGGACGACCTCGACGCCCTCGTCCGCGAACGGTTCGCTCGACGTGCCCGTCCCGGCCGCGAGGTCCAGGACGCGCTCGCCCGGCAGGGCCGCGACGGCGTCGACCGTGTGCTTGCGCCACCGCCGGTCCTGCCCGAGGGAGATGAGGTCGTTCGTGAGGTCGTAACGACGGGCGATCCCGTCGAACATGGAGGCGACCTCGGTGGGCTTCTTGTCCAGGCTGGCTCGCGACATGCCGCCCATCGTTTCACGCCTACGCTGGAGACGATGACTGAGCACTCCCACCTCCCGGCGGGCTCCGACGACCTCGGCGCTCCCCCGGCAGGCTCTCCCCGCACCGGCTCCCCCGGGTCCCCTGCCGTCCCTCGCCTCGTCGTGCGCACGACGCGGCTGCCCGGCGGGCTGCCCGACGACCTCACGGCGCTGACCGACCTCCTGCCCGACGCCCGACCGCTCGCCTGGGTGCGGCGTGGCGACGGCCTCGTCGGGTGGGGCGAGACCCTGCGGCTCGAGGCGTGGGGGCCGGGCCGCTTCGCGGACGCCGAGGCCGCGTGGCAGGAGGTGCTGGGCGCGGCCGTCGTGCACGACGACGTCTCGCTGCCCGGCAGCGGCCTCGTCGCGTTCGGGTCGTTCGCGTTCGACGACGCGTCCGGGACCTCGGGCGACGCCCGACCGGGCGGGACGATCGTGGTGCCGCGCGTCGTCGTCGGGCGTCGGGGCGGGCCGGGCGGCACGGCGTGGGTGACCAGCATCGCGGAGGGCGACTCCCTGCCCGACGACGTCGCGTCGGTCCTCGACCCGGCGCACCGCACGCCCGTGGTCGGGCCGGGCCGCGTGACCACGGTCGACGGCTCGCTCAGCGCGGGCGACTGGACCGCGGTCGTCGCCGAGGGCGTCGAACGGATCCGCCGGGGCGAGCTCGAGAAGGTCGTGCTCGCACGCGACGTGGTCGCGACCGCCGAGCACGCCGTGGACCCCCGCTGGATGCTCGGGCGCCTCGCGGTGGCCTACGACGCGTGCTGGACGTTCTCGGTCGACGGCATGGTCGGCGCGACCCCGGAGCTGCTCGTGCGCAGCGAGAAGGGGCTCGTGACCTCGCGCGTGCTGGCCGGGACGATCCGTCGCTCGGGCGGCGCCGAGGCCGACGACGACTCGCTGCTGCGGGCAGCGCACCTGGCCCGCTCATCCAAGGACCTCGAGGAGCACGAGTACGCGGTCGCGTCGGTCGCCGACGCGCTCGCGCCCTTCTGCTCGTCCATGAACGTCCCCGACGCGCCGTTCGTGCTGCACCTGCCCAACGTGCTGCACCTGGCGTCCGACGTCACGGGCGTCCTCGCGTCGGGGACCGACGGCGGCCCCGCGCCCACGAGCCTGGCGCTCGCCGCCGCGCTGCACCCCTCGGCCGCGGTGTGCGGGACGCCGACCCTCGCGGCACGCGACCTCATCCGGGAGATCGAGGGCATGGATCGGGCCCGCTATGCGGCTCCCGTCGGCTGGTTCGGCGCGGACGGCGACGGAGAGTGGGGCATCGCGCTGCGCTCGGCCGAGCTGTCCTCCGGCGACCCGCACCACGTGCGCCTCTTCGCGGGCTGCGGGATCGTCGCGGCCTCCGACCCGGCGGCCGAGCTCGCGGAGTCCGAGGCCAAGCTCGAACCCATGCGGTACGCGCTCGGGGAGTGAGACGGGCGTCCGCACGGTGGACGCGTGACCACCCTGGGAATGGCGTCAGGACGCCGAACTCCACCGATAGTTTCGTGAAGTACGCGACGAATGGGCCGTTCGACGGACACCTTCCGGAAGTGTGCGGTTCCGCCTGTTAAGTTCACCCGGTGACCGACGCGACGACGATGACTCTGGCCCCCACGCACGACGACGTCACCGTACGTCGCGCCACCACCGCCGACCGCGAGGACCTCTGGCTCCTCGTCGTCCGTCTCCAGCCGGACGCGCCGGACCGCGCGACCCACGACCGCGTCGTCGGCCCCCTGCTCCGGGCCCTCGACACGCTGCTGCTGGTCGCCGAGGACGCGACGGGGGTCGTCGGCTACCTCCTGGCCAGCCAGCGCCTGACGTTCACGGCCAACGGAGCCGTCGTCGAGATCGACGAGATCGCGGTCGACCCCGCCGCCGACCGGACGACCGTCGCCAGCCAGCTCGTCGCCGCGGTCGAGGCCTGGGGCCAGGAGTTCCGCGCGACGCGCGTCACGCTCGCCGACGTCCTGCCCCGCGAGGTCGCCGACGGGCTCGGGTACACGACGACCGAGGTCCGCTCGACCAAGGCCCTCGTGCTGCTCGACGCCGACCCCGTCCTCACCTCTCCGTGGGACGGACCCGCCGTGCCCGCCCGGCCGACCCCGGACGACGAGGCGCTGCCGGTCCGCGACCAGTAGGCCTGGCCGCCCCGAGCACGACGACGCCCCGGCCCGTACGGCGAACCGCACGGACCGGGGCATCCGTGCCGAGGGGCAGCTGCAGGGGAACAGGGCCGCACCTCGGCGGTCCCGCCGGTCGACAGGGGGGAACGCGGACCGGGGGACGGTCGAAGGACCGCGGTGGCGTCGGCCCACGGCGGGCACAGGGGGAGGTTCCCACCGTCACCGCCGACGCCACCGGGTCCGGCTCGTGCTGCCTCAGCCCTGACCGTTGAACCAGTCGAAGGGGTTGGGCAGGTTGTTCGGGTTGGTCTGGTCGGACTGACCCTGGCCGGAGCCGTCCTGGCTCGAACCGTCCTGGCCGGAGCCCGGGAGCCGCTGGCCGGAACCGCCCTGGTCGGACCCCGAGCCCTGCTGGCCCGAGCCGCTCTGGCCGTCCGTGCCCGTCTCGGTCGGCTTCGCGGCGAGCGTCACGTCGACGTCGACCGTCTTGCCGTCCCGGACCAGCGTGACCTTCGCGACGTCTCCGGTCGCACGCTCGCGCACGAACCCGGTCAACGACTCCGCGCCGCTCACGGGGTTGCCGTCGATCGCGACGATCACGTCACCGGTCTTGATGCCGGCCTCGGCGGCCGGGGAGCCGTCCGAGACGGACTTGACCTCGGCGCCGCGGCGCGTGACGCCGTCGGCCGTGGCCGTCGCGTCCGTCATGCTCACGCCCAGGAACGCGTGCTCGGCCGTGCCGTTCTCGATGAGCTGCGCGCTGATGTTCTTCGCGAGGTTCACCGGGATGGCGAAGCCCAGGCCGATCGAGCCGGACTGGTTCGAGGTCGTCGCGATCGACGAGGTGATGCCGATGACCTCGCCCTGCGCGTTGAACAGCGGCCCGCCGGAGTTGCCGGGGTTGATCGCGGCGTCGATCTGGATCGCGTTCGTGACCACGGTGCTGCCGCCGTCGGAGCCCGACGCGGCGACCGGGCGGTCGAGCGCGGACACGATGCCGGTCGTGGCCGTGTTGGCCAGGCCGAGCGGGTTGCCGACCGCCAGGACCGACTCGCCCACGGTGACGTCGTCGGAGTCGCCGAACGAGGCCGGCGTGAGGTTGCTCGGCGGGTCGGCGAGCTCGACCACCGCGAGGTCGGTCGTCGGGTCGAGACCCACGATCTTCGCCTCGTACAGGCGGCCGTCGCTGAGCGTGACCTGGACGGTGTCGTCCTGCGCACCCTCGACGACGTGGTTGTTCGTCAGGACGTGACCCTCGGTGTCGATCACGACGCCAGAACCCTCGGCTCCACCCGCGGCCGTGGTGACCTGGATCGAGACGACCGACGGCGCGACGGCGCTCGTCACGGCCTGCCAGTTCGGGTTCTCCGACGTCGAGTCGGCGACGGGGACCGTCGAGTTCTCCTTGGTCTCCCCGACCGAGGCCAGCGAGCTGGGTGACGAGCCGTTGCCGTCGAGCGCGCCGAGCAGACCGGCGGTGCCGGCGCTCGCGAGGACGGCGGCCGCGGCGGCCGCGCCGACCATGGGGATCCAGGTCTTGCCCTTCCTGGTCGCGACCTGGGGCTGCTCGGGCGCCACCGGCGCGGGTGGCATGCCGGCCGCGGAGTACGGGGTGCTCGTCGGGGCGCCGTGCTGGGCCTGCGCCCCGTAGGGAGCCTGCGCGCCGTAGGGGGCGTGCTGCGGCTGCTGCGGTGCGTGCTGCGCGGGCGGCGCGGGCACGGGCGCCGGGTGCGGGGCCGCGAAGTGCTGCCGCGCGGGGGCGGCAGGGGCCGTCGGGGTGACGGGAAGCTGCTGCGTGGGCTGCGCCTCGATGCGCTGGGTGTCGCCGTCGCGCGGAGCCTGGTGCTCGGGTGCCTGCGGGGTGTTCTCGGTCATGGGGTGTTCCCTCCTCGTTCGTTCTGAGGACTACTTCACACCCCGGCGCTGGAACGTCGCTTGAACGATCCTGTGAGTTCGCTGCGAGTTCCGGAAGACTCCTGGGAGGGTTCTCAGGCGTCCCGACCTGCGGCGTCCTGGCCCTCGCGCCCCCGCGGGAGGCTCCGCGCGACCGCGGCGCCCACGGCGACCGCGAGGGATGCGCCCTCCGCGCGGCGCCCCGCACGTTCGACCCGCACCTCGACGACCTCGACACCGTGGGGCGCGTGCGCGAGCTCCGCCCGCAGGGCTGCGGTGTCCGTGACGAGCCGGTGCCGGACGCCGTAACCCGCGCACAGTGCGGCGAGATCCGCCCCGTGCGGGGTCGAGAACACGCGCTCGAACGCGGTCGCCGTCTCGGGGGCGTCCTCGGCGAGCGCCCCGTACTCGAGGGTCGCGAAGATCGACCCGCCGTCGTCGTTGACCACGACGACCTGGAGGTCGGCGGCCGGCTCGTGCGGTCCGCGCAGGAGCCCGCCCACGTCGTGCAGGAACGTGAGGTCGCCCACGAGGGCGCGCGTGCGCCGTCCGGCACGCGCCGCGGCGAGCGCCACGCCCGTCGCGGTCGAGAGCATCCCGTCGATGCCCGCGAGCCCGCGGTTGGCGAGCACGAGCGGCGACACGTCCCAGTCGACCACGAGGTCGAGGTCGCGCACCGGGTTGCTCGACCCGACCACGAGCACGTCGTCGGGGCCCGAGGCCTCGGCGACCGCCGCGGCGACGGCGAGCGGCGTCGTCGAGCCGGGGGCGGACACCCGGTCGGCGACGACCTTCCGGGCCGCCTGCCCCGCCCCGCGCCACGCGTCGAGCCACGTCCGGTCGCCCGTCGGCCCCGACCACCACTCGTCCGGGACGCCGGGCAGGATCGCGCTCGCCGAGCGTGCCGCGTCGGGCCAGGGCCCTCCTCCGGGCGCGACGACGAGCACCTCGACGTCCTCGCGCGCGAGGAGCTGCTGGACCGGGCGCGAGAGCGTGGGGCGTCCCAGGACGACGACGCGCTCGACCCCGTGACCGAGGCTCCCCAGCACGAGCCGGTGCGCGGCGACCGCGTGGCTGCCCGCGGCCGCCCCGGACGACGCCTCGGCGAGCAGGGGCCAGCCCCGCGCCTCGGCGAGCCGCCGGGCGTCCGCGCCGGCACCGTCGCCCGCGACGAGCACGGTCGCCGGGGCGGGGTCGAGCGGCCACGGCCCGACGTCGTCGCGCGCGCCCGCCACGAGGGTCCGGTCGGCCGAGACCCCGGCCTCGTGGGCGGCGGACGGCAGCGCTCCCAGCGGTGCGGGCGGCACGAGGGGCTCGCGGAACGCCACGTTGACGTGCACCGGCCCGGGGTACCGGGACCGGGTCCCGCGGGCCGCGACGAGCGCCCGCACCAGGAGCGCACGCAGGTCGCGCAGCTCGCCCGGGCGCCCGTCGGGGGCCGGGACGTCGGCCGACTGGCGCACGGCGGTCCCGTACAGGCCGACCTGGTCGGTCGTCTGGTTCGCCCCCGTGCCGCGCAGCTCGTGCGGCCGGTCGGCCGTGAGCAGCACGAGCGGGACCCCCGCGTGATGGGCCTCGAGCACCGCGGGGTGCAGGTTGGCGGCAGCGGTGCCGGACGTCGTGACCACGGCGACGGGGCGCAGGCCGCCCGGTCCCTCGGCCTGCGACCCGCGCGAGAGCCCCAGGGCCAGGAACGCCGCGGCCCGCTCGTCGATCCGCACGTGCAGCGTCAGCAGGCCTGCCGCGTCGGCCGCGGCGAGCGCGTAGGCGAGCGCCGCGCTGCGGGACCCCGGCGACACGACGACGTCGCGCACCCCGTCCGCGACCAGGCCCGCGACGATCTCGCGCGCCGCGGCGACGGCCGGCGGCAACACCGGGGAACCGGCCGGCACGGCGGGCACCGCGGGCACGGGGGGCACCGCGGCGGCGCTCATGCCGCTGCTCCGTCGAGGAGGGCACCCACGCGCCGGAACCGCTCGGCCCAGCGCTCGGCCGTGGCCGGCTCCGCGCGCGCGAGCGCCAGTGCGGCGGCCGACGGCTCGGGACGCCGCACCGCGATCTCGCCGCCCACGGGGAGCAACGGCTCGTCGACCACGTCGTGGGCCAGGAGCTGGGACGTCGCGAGGCCGCACGCGAAGGGCAGCTCGGGCAGCGCGGCAGCGAGCGCCAGCCCCGCCGCGAGCCCGACCGAGGACTCGAGCGCCGACGAGACCACCACGGGCAGCCCGACCCGCTCGGCCAGGTCGAGGCACGCCCGGACCCCGCCGAGCGGCTGGACCTTGAGCACCACGACGTCCGCGGCCTCGGCCCGCAGCACCTCGAACGGGTCCTCGGCGCGGCGGATCGACTCGTCGGCCGCCACCAGGACCGACGTCGCACGTCGCACCGTCGCGAGGTCCGCGACGCTCGCGCACGGCTGCTCGACGTACTCGAGGCCGCCGGCCGCGCGGTCCAGCAGCGGCAGTCTCCGCAGGGCCTCGTCGAGCTCCCAGCCACCGTTCGCGTCGACCCGGATCCGGCCCCCCGGCCCCAGGGCGTCCCGCACCGCCTCGAGGCGCGCGATCTCCCGATCGACGGACTCGACGACGCCGGCCGCGTCGCGCTGGGCGACCTTGACCTTGGCGGTCCGGCACCCGTCCGACGACGTCACGATGTCGTGCGCGCGCCGTGGGTCCGTCGCGGGGACCGTGACGTTGACCGGCACGCTCGCCCGGACGGGCGCCGGCCAGCCGAGGTCCGCCGCCTCCCGCGCGGCACGCAGCCACGCCCCCGACTCGGCGTCGTCGTACTCCCAGAAGGGCGAGAACTCGGCCCAGCCCGCCTCGCCCCGCACCAGCAGACCGTCCCGGACGTCGAGCCCGCGAAAGCGGGTGCGCAGGGGCGTGGACCAGGCGACGAGACGAGGGGTCCGGGTCGAGGGGGACGTGGGAGGCACGGTCACAGGCTATCGCCGCGACCGCGCCGAGGCCGCGCAGCCACCGCGTCAGGAGGTGCCGAGGAGCTCCGTGACGCAGTCGACCGCGAGGTCGCGGACGTTGCGCCCCTCGCACAGCGCGGTGACCGCGGCGCCGTCGACGACCGCGATCAGCAGGACCGCGGAGAAGCGCAGACCGAGCTGGGCGAGCAGTGCGTCGACCACGACGTCGAGCTCTCCCCTGCCCTGCGCGAACGCCGAGGCGAGGACCGGGCTGCGCCCCGCGCTGACCACGTGCTCGTAGAAGCCCAGGAGCTCCCCGTGGTCCCCGGGCGGGAGCACGGCGTCGACGAGCAGGAGGGCCCGTGACCGCGTGCTGAGCGCGTCGACCCCGCCGTCGGTGACGGCGTCCGCGACCGCATGGCCGATCGCCTGCGCGCGCTCCGCCCAGTCCCGGACGATGCGCTGCCCCGCCGCCGCGAGGAGGTCGTCGAGACCCGAGAAGTAGTAGGTCGTCGCGGCGAGCGGGACGTCGGCCTGCGCGGCCACGGACCGGTGCGTCACGCTCGAGGGGCCGTCACGCAGGATCAGCTCGGCCGCGGCCGACACGATGAGGTCGCGGCGCTGCGTTCCTCGGGCCTGCCTGCGGGGGACGTGCTTCTCGGACTCTGGCGCCATCAGTGACTTCCTCCGGGACGGTACGAGGCCGTCGATCCCGCCACGACGAGGACCAGCGACATGATCTTGAACACAGAAAGGGCTTCACCGAATTACACGACCGCACGCACTGCCGTCAAGACCTCCAAGGTCCCCACCCCCACACCGTAGGGCACGAGGACGGGCCACGGCGCCCGGGTCCGGGCCCGTGCGGGCCCCGCCACGCGGTCCGGCGCCCGGTACGGCGCGCCGCTCACCCGCCGCCACGGGCGGCTAGGGTGACGGTCGTGAGCAGCATCCCCGCACAGGTGTCCGAGACGTTCGACCCCCAGGCATGGCGCACCGTCGCCGGCTTCGAGGGGCTCACCGACATCACCTACCACCGTGGTGTCGAACGCGGCACGCGCGACGGCGTGGCGCACGAGCGCGACCTGCCCGTCGTCCGTGTCGCCTTCCACCGGCCCGAGGTCCGCAACGCGTTCCGTCCCCACACCGTGGACGAGCTCTACCGGGTGCTCGACCACGCGCGCATGACGTCCGACGTCGGCACCGTCCTCCTCACGGGCAACGGCCCCTCGGCCAAGGACGGCGGCTGGGCGTTCTGCTCGGGCGGCGACCAACGCATCCGTGGCCGTGACGGGTACCGGTACACGACGAGCGAGGACGCCCAGACGGCCGACGCGATCGACCCGGCCAAGGCGGGGCGGTTGCACATCCTCGAGGTGCAACGCCTCATCCGGACCATGCCCAAGGTCGTGATCGCGGTCGTCAACGGCTGGGCCGCGGGCGGCGGGCACTCGCTGCACGTGGTCGCGGACCTGTCGATCGCGAGCCGCGAGCACGCCCGCTTCAAGCAGACCGACGCCAACGTGGGCTCGTTCGACGCGGGCTACGGATCGGCGCTCTTCGCCCGGCAGGTGGGCCAGAAGCGCGCACGCGAGGTGTTCTTCCTCGCCCGCGAGTACTCGGCCCAGGACGCGTACGAGTGGGGCGCGGTCAACGAGGTCGCGGACCACGCGGACCTCGAACCGCTCGCGCTCGAGTACGCGCGGATCATCGCGACCAAGTCACCGCAGGCGATCCGCATGCTCAAGTTCGCGTTCAACCTCGCGGACGACGGTCTCGCGGGTCAGCAGGTCTTCGCCGGCGAGGCCACCCGACTGGCGTACATGACCGACGAGGCGGTCGAGGGGCGTGACGCGTTCCTCGAGCGCAGGGACCCGCAGTGGGAGGACTTCCCGTACTACTTCTGACGGGCCAGGTCCCGACGGGTCGGCCGGCGGGCCCGGTCAGGAACCGGCGGCGAAGCCGCTGAGCATCTCGACGATCCCCCGCCCCGCGAAGGCCACCGCGACGGCCAGGCCGAACAGCAGGACGATCGAGACGACGACCGGCCCGATCGATGCGGCCGGGCGGGCGCCGGTCTCGTCGTCGTCCGGCTCCTCGGCGCGCAGGACAGGGCGGGTGGGGGCGATCGAGGGCGGGAACGGGGTGACCGTGTGCGTGGGCTCGAACGGGCTCTGGGTGGGGTTCATCGTTGCCATGCCTCTACGTTCCCGCGGACCCCACGCTCGCCACATCGGCCCAGCGTCTCGACCTCACCGGTGCGCCGTCAGCCTCAGGGGTGAGCGCGTCCTCCCCCGTGAGGATGAGGGGTGGGCGGGGGCTTCGGGCGCGCCTCACGGCGCGACCCGTGACGACCGCCCGCACGCTCCTCGCGCGGGGCGATACGGTTCCGGCATGACCGTTCTCGACGACACCGCGGCGTCCGACCGCTCCGCCGCGCAGCCCCCCGACACGCTCCCACCCGTGACCAGGGTCGTGGTGGTGCACGGTCTGGGCGCCACGGCCGACAACCACTGGTTCGGGGCGGTCCGCGACCGCTACGCGGCCCAGGGCCTCGAGGTCGTCGTCCCCGACCTGCCGCACTCGCAGGCGCCCGACCTCGACGCGTGGCTCGTGACCCTCGCCGGAGTGATCGGCCCCCTCGACGAGGGGACCGTGCTCGTGGGGCACAGCCTGGGCTGCGTCACCATCCTCCAGCACCTCGGAGCCCGGCAGGACGACTGGCGGCTCGGTGGGCTCGCCCTGGTCGCCGGGTTCGTCGACGAGGTCCCGGGGATCCCCGAGGTCGACCGTTTCGTCGAGCGTCCGCTCGACCCAGTCGGCATCGCGGCCCGCACCGCACGGCGGCACGTCGTGGTCGCCGACGACGACCCGGTCGTCCCCCGGGGCCACACCGAGGCCCTCGCGCGGGTCCTCGACGCCGAGCTCACGGTAGTCGAGGGCGGCGGGCACTTCGTCGCAGGGGGAGGGTTCGACCGGCTGCCGGCCCTCGAGGACGTCCTGGACGCCTGGGTGTCTCGCCCCGGCCGGGACGAGCGCCTGACGACGGTCAGCTGACCGCGTAGCTCCCGGACCCGCGCGGGACGAGCTCGACCCAGGTCGTGCCCTGCTCCAGGAGGACGGGGGCGCCGTCGGGCCCCGTGAGGACCAGTGGCGCCTCGACCGCGTCCTTGGACCACGTCACCGCGACCTGCTTGCCGCCGCTCGCCACGAGCCCCTCCCCCGTGCCGACGAGCTTGGTCTCCGGCACGGGAGTTCCCGCCGGGTCCACGAACGCGGTGTTGACCATCTCGACGCTGAGCACGACCACGTTCGCCGCAGCGAGGCGCGCCCCCTCGGGCGAGACCGCGGGGGTCGTGCCCTCGCTCCGCAGGAAGGCGTTCTCCGCGGTCCCCCACTGCCACTGCGCCCGGCTCGAGTGGGTCAGCTTGACGTCGAGGAGCGCGAAGGGCGCCCCGGCCACCGTGGCCGTGCCCTGCCCCGGGGTCCGCGTGTGCCGGAACTGCTCGGGCGGGGCCGTGCGGTCTCCCTCCGCCTGCGAGAAGAAGTCGGCCATGGTGCCGTACAGGTTGTGCGGGGCTCTCTTGCCCTTCTTGAGGAAGAAGCCGCCGTCGCCCTCGTCGTGGACGATCGACTGCAGGCCCGCCTCACCGACCGCCGCGACGAAGGGCGGCTGCCCACCGCTGTAGACGAGGACGCCCGCGGTCGGGCCGAAGATCGACGGGTCCATGGGTCGCACGGACCGGATGGGACCGACGGTCTCCGGGACCTGGGAGTGGAAGACCGCGACGAACCGGGTGATCCCGCCCTCGACCACCTCCTCCCAGACCATGTCGGCCTGGTCCAGCCCGGTCTGGGGGCGGGCCGCAGGGAGGTTCTCGATCTTCACCGCCACCGCCGGGCGTCCGTCCACGGTCTCCGTGGCGACTCCCGTGAGCGGCCACACGACGGGCACGACGGGCGCGGGCGGAGAGGCCTTGGCCGCGTCGACAGCGGACGGGACGACCTTCGTCGCGGCGTCCGTCGGCGCGCCCCCGCCACAGGCGGAGAGCACCAGCAGACCTGCCACCACCGTCGTGGCCCATCCGACCCGCGACATCCTCACCTTGTCCATCCGTGCCCTCACGCTCGTCGATCCCGCTGGTTCCCCGTCACCCTACGGCTCGATCTACGCTGGAGGGATGCCACGCGCCGAGGGAACCGCACCTGCTGACGTCGCCGACCTGCGGGCCACGGTGGCCGACGCCCTCGCCGGGCGCGGACCGGTCGTCGCACCCTCCCCGCTCGCGTTCTCGGGCCCCCTCCCGGCGGGGACGGCGCTCGTGCTGCAGACCTCTGGCTCGACCGGGCTGCCCCGCGAGGTCGCGCTCGGCGCGGACGCGCTGGTCGCCTCCGCGCGCTCGACGCACCAGCGCCTCGGTGGGGACGGGCAGTGGCTCCTGACCCTGCCCCCCACGCACGTGGCCGGGCTCCAGGTCGTCCTGCGGTCGGTCGTCGCCGGGACGCGGCTCGTCGTCGCCGACCTCGACGCCCCGTTCACCGCCGCGGGCTTCGCCGCCGCCGCGGCCCGCATGGACGCAGGCCGTCGGTACGTGTCGCTCGTCCCGACCCAGCTCCACCGCCTCCTGCACCCGGGACCGGGGAGCGAGCCCGCGCTCGCCGCGCTGCGCTCGTTCGACGCGATCCTCCTGGGCGGAGCCGCGGCGTCGCCCGTGCTCCTGGCGCGAGCGCGCGAGGCGGGCGCCGCGGTCGTCACCACCTACGGCATGACCGAGACGAGCGGCGGCTGCGTGTACGACGGCGTCGCGCTCGAGGGCGTCCGGGTGCGGGTCGTGGACGGGGCGTCCGGGCACGCGCTCGGGCCCGACACCGCGGGCGTCGTCGAGATCTCGGGACCCGTGCTCGCCACGGGGTACCTGGGCGACGAGGCGCTCACGGCCGCGACCTTTCGCACCGACCCCGACGGGACACGGTGGCTGCGCACGAGCGACCTGGGCGCTCTCACCCCGGACGGCGCCCTGACGGTACTCGGGCGGGCCGACGACGTGATCGTCACAGGTGGGGTCAACGTGGCGCCGGCAGCGGTCGAGGCCGTGCTCGCCGCGGCGCTCGCAGGCACCGACGGGCTGGGCGAGGTCAGCGTCGTCGGCGTCCCGGACGCCGAGTGGGGGCAGCGCGTCGTCGCCGTGGTCGAGACGACGACCGGCGAGCGACGCTCCCCGTCGGCGGACGGGGAGCTGCTGGCCCGGGCGCGCCACGCGGTCGCGACTACGCTGGGACCGCCCGCCGCCCCACGCGACCTGCTCGTCGTGTCGGCCCTGCCCCGCCGGGGGCCGGGCAAGATCGACCGGACGGCCGTGACCGAGCTCGCCGTCCGCACCGCACCACGCACCCACTGAACGGAGCACCATGGCCACCTCTGCCGAATGGGTCGCAGGCGCCCGCCTGCGGACCCTCCCCGCGGCGGCCGCACCCGTCCTCGTCGGCTCGGGCGCTGCCGCCCAGGTCGACTCCTTCGCGTTCTGGCCCGCGCTCCTGGCGCTGGGCGTCGCGCTCGCGCTCCAGGTCGGCGTGAACTACGCGAACGACTACTCGGACGGGGTCCGTGGGACGGACGTCGACCGTGTCGGGCCCATGCGGCTCACGGCCTCGGGGGCGGCCCTCGCGTCCCAGGTGCGCAACGCCGCGTTCGTGTGCTTCGGGGTCGCCGCCGTGCTGGGACTGGGTCTCGTCGCCCTCACGGGGCACTGGTGGCTCCTGGCCGTCGGGGCGCTCGCGATCGTCGCGGCGTGGTTCTACACGGGCGGCAAGAACCCGTACGGGTACCGGGGCCTCGGGGAGGTCGGCGTGTTCGTGTTCTTCGGGCTCGTGGCGGTCCTCGGCACCACGTACACGCAGGCCGACCGCGTGACGTGGGTCGCGGGGGTCGGGGCCGTGGCCGTGGGCCTCCTCGCGTGCGCGCTGCTGATGATCAACAACGTGCGCGACATCCCCACGGACGTGCTCGCGGGCAAGCGCACCGTCGCGGTACGCCTGGGCGACTTCCGGGCCCGGCGCGCGTACGTCGCCATGATCTGGGTCCCGCTCCTGCTGGGCGTGGTGTGCGCGTTCGCCGCGCCGTGGTCGCTGCTCGTGCTGCTCCTGATGCTGCCCGCGGTGCTGCTGACCCTGCCCGTGGTCGCCGGGGCGCGTGGCCCGCTCCTCGTCCCCGTCCTCGCGGGCACGGGGATGTTCGAGCTCGGGTACGGGGTGCTGCTGGGCCTGGGGCTCGCGCTCTAGGCGTCCGTGGCCGGGGTGCGCCCCGGTCGGTCCGCGGGCGCCTCGGCCGGGGTGGCCGGGGTGGCCGAGGCCGTGGACCCGGCGGACTCGACGGCAGCGTCCTCGAACGCCGCGTCGTCCTCGATCTCCCGCGAGAACTTCTCGCCCGTCGCCCTGCGCCGCGCGGCGCGGTCGGCGAGGTACTGGGCGGCACGCTCGCGCGGGCCGCGCAGCGCGAGGTAGGAGACCAGGAACGCCAGGACGGCCGCGATGACCGCGCACACGACCCAGTGACCCAGGTTCAGGGCGTACAGGACGACGAAGAGGACCGCGAAGATCGCCAGGCGCAGCGCGGAGTAGATGACCATAGGCACCCGTCCAGGGTAGGTGCCTTACCTGGGTGCGCCGAACCGTGCCCTCCCGTGCCTCCGGGTTGCCAGGACGCATAGGCTGGGGTCATGTCCCGCGTCCTGCTGACCCTGCTCGCCGTAGGCCTCGCGGTCTACGCCCTCTCCGACTGTGCCACGAGCGACGAGAACGACCGGAGCGGGATCCCCAAGGGCCTGTGGATCGTGATGATCATCTTCCTGCCCTTCGTCGGGCCGCTCGCCTGGATCCTCGTCTCGCGCACGCAGCGCGCCCGGCACGCGACCGCGGGCGGCTCACCTGCGCCGGGCCGGGCCCGTCCTGGGGCACGTCGACGCCCGGCGGCCCCGGTCGCCCCGGACGACGACCCGGACTTCCTGTGGAAGCTCGAGCAGCAGCGCCGCCGCGAGGCACGCGGCGAGGGCACGGACCCCGGCCCGACGGCGGGCCCCACCCCGGGAGGCCCCTCAGGTTCCCCCCGCGGGACCTCGGAGGACGACGGCCCGCGCGACACCTCGCCCGGCGAGACGGACGGGGCCCCCGGCACGCCGTCGTCGGGCAGCGGCGACCCCGCCTAGACCACGTCTCGCAGGCCTCCTGGCAGCGGCGACCTGCGCCGCGGCTGCCGACGGGCGCCGTGCACGCTCAGCACGCGGCCTGGGCGTCGGCCGAGGTGATCGCCTCACCAGGCTTGCGGTCGGCCATCGGGTCGACCGGCGCCGCCGGCTCGGGGGTCGTCGGGGCCGGCGGGACCGGGTCGGCTCCGGTCGGCGTGCTGGGCTCCTGGGGCGTCGTGGGCGTGGGTACCACGGGTTCGGCCTCCGGCTCGGCGACGACCGGCTGGTCCGCCGCGAGTCTCGCCCACACGTCGGCGGCGGCCGGCGTCAGGATCACGCGGTTGACGTTGCTCGGCTGGGGACCCGACGGGATCGTCAGGAACGTCACGGCGTCGGGCCGCACCGACCTCAGCGAGAACGCGAGGCCCTTGAGGTCGACTCCCCCGCTCATCGACAGCGAGCTGGTCGCGGCGTCCAGGAACTGGAGCAGGTTCGGCAGGTCCGTGAGGACGTTCTGCGACAGGACGGACTTCGTCATCGCCGCGAGCAGCGCCTGCTGCCGGCCCATCCGATAAGTGTCGGACCCGTCGCTCAGGCCGTGCCGGGCGCGAGCGAGCGCGAGCGCCTGGGCTCCGGTCAGGGTCTGCGTGCCCGCGGTCAGGTGCAGGTTCGAGTCCTTGTCGTCCATGTCCTCGGGGATGCACATCGGCACCCCGTCGAGCGCGTCGACCATGGTCTGGAAGCCCGCGAAGTCGACGGCCATGAACCCGTCCGTCCGTACCCCGGACATCTTCTCGACCGTCATCTGGGTGCAGGTCGCGGCCGACGCGAGGTCCTTGCCCCCGACCCATCCCCGCGAGAACGCCTCGTTGAACGTCGCCTGGGACGATGCCTGCGTCGTCCCGCCGCCCGTGACCGTGCACGCCGGGATGGGGATCCGGAGGTCGCGCGGTATCGAGATCAGCTCGACCCTCGACCGGTCGGCCGAGACGTGAAGGAGCATGGTCGTGTCCGAGCGCATGCCGTCCTCGGCACCACCGATCGCCTCGTTCGCACCGGACCGGTCGTCCGAGCCGATCAGCACCAGGTTCACGGGCAGCCCGGCGAGCGGGTCCTCGGGGTCGGGCACCGGGGCCGGGGGACGCTCCGCCTCGGGGGCGACGAGCTCCTTGTTGTCGACCTGCTCGACGTTCCCGAGCGTCTTGACGAGGACCGCGGCCGCACCGGAGATCCCGAACGCGAGCACCGCCGTCGTGACGAGCCCGACGACCCGGAGCACACGTCGGTGCTCACGCCGTGACCGGACGTGACGCACCGCGTCGGAGCCCGGTGCCGACCTGTCGTCCTCGCTCGTACCGCCGTCGGCGGCGACCTCTCTGCGTCCCCCTCGTGCTTCTCTCACGAGGGGCCACGCTAGCGGTGCCACGGTCTCGTCCGGGGGACGTCGCACCGCGAACTTGTCGAAGTGCTGTGAAGGTCGCGCGCGGACCGCTGCCGGTCCGCGACGCTCACTCCTGCGTCGTGATGCCCGAGTACGAGTGCTTGCCGTTGAAGATCAGGTTGACGCCCGTGAAGTTGAAGAGGACGCACGCGTAGCCGACGAGCACGAAGTACGCCGCGCGACGCCCCGACCAGCCGCGCGTGGTCCGGGCGTGCAGGTAGGCCGCGTACACGACCCACACGACGAAGCTCCAGACCTCCTTGGGGTCCCAGCCCCAGTAGCGGCCCCAGGCGTGCTCGGCCCAGATCGCTCCGCCGATGATCGTGAAGGTCCACAGCACGAATGCGACCGCGTTGAGGCGGAAGCTCAGGGCCTCGAGCTGCGCGGGCCGGGGCGTCGTGTCGAGCCACCGCCAGGCCGGGTGCCCCAGGAAGCCGTTGCCGTTCTCGCGCGAGTCGCGCAGGAGCTGGATCGAGGACATGACGAACGCGACCGTGAAGATGCCCGTGGCGATGATCGCGACGCCGACGTGGATCACGAGCCAGTAGGACTGCAGGGCCGGGCTGACACCGGTCGCCGCGAGGAAGAAGGAGTTCTGCGCGACGACGAGGAAGAGCACCGCGAGCCCGGTGACGAACGCGCCGAGGAACCGGACGTCTCGGCGCAGGCTCACACCGAGGAAGACGGCCATCGCGACGAACGCGCCGACGAGCGTGAACTCGTACATGTTGGCCCACGGTGCGCGGCCTGCCGCGATGCCACGGGTCACGATCGCGGCGAGCAGCAGGACTGTCCCGAGCCAGCCCGTCGAGATGCCGATGCCCGCGGCCTTGCGCGAGGCCGGCTTGGGGGACGTGGCCACGGCCACGGCGACAGGTGCGTCACCGTCGGCGGCCGCGTCGACCTCCGCCGGGAGCGGCTCCTTGGCGCCCAGCCTGGACAGGTCGATCGCGAACGCGACGAACGCGACCGTGAGGGCGGTCGCGGCCGCCCACACCAGGTCGGAGCTCAGGTCGGCAACGGTCATCGGTCAGCCTTTCGTGGTCGGTCGGTGCGAGCCTGACCGGTCGAGCGGGGGGAGGACGGGGTGCGTGGCGCAGCGGGGCGCTCGGCGGGTGGGTCGGTCGTGGGCGGGGCGCCGGGCAGCGACTCCACCACGCGGTCGACCTCGCCCTGGAGGCCCGCGTCGTCACCGCGGGCGAGGCCCGCGACACTCACGACGGTACGCCGTGCGGGCGACGTGCCGTCGGGCGCCTCCTCGCTCCACACGCGCAGCCAGACGCGACGGCGCGGCGTGAAGAGCGAGACGGCGAGCCCTCCGAGCGCACCGAGCGCGAAGACGAGGATCCAGACGAGCGCCGGGTCGTGACGCAGGTCGAGCGCGACGTAGCGCGGGACCTCGCCCGCGGCGAGCGTGATGGTGCCCAGTCCGTCGGGCAGCTCGACGGTCTCGCCCGGGGCGACGAGCACCCTCACGCGTTCCCCCTCGGCGTCGACCGAGGGCGTGAGCGTGTCCGTGTTGAGGCGGTACACGTTCTGCGGCAGGCCTTCGTCGAGACCCAGGTCGCCCCGGTAGACCTCGAGCACCAGCAGGGGGTTGATCGGTTGCGGGAAGGTCGAGCGCGCGCCGACCTCGTCGACCTCGGCCGTGGGCAGGAAGTACCCGACCAGCCCGATCTGGTCGAGACCGGCCGAGGTGTCCGGGACCTTCACGACGCCGCGCGAGGTGTACATGGTGTCCTCGGGCAGGAAGGGCACGCGGCCGGCGAACGCGACCTGGCCCTCGGCGTCGTGGATCGTGATCTCGGGCGCGTAGCCGTTGCCCTGGAGGTAGATCTTGGCCCCGCCGGCCACGATGGGGTGGTTGACCTTGATCTGCTCCTGCTGGGACGTGCCGTCGGGGTCGCGCACCGTGACGTGGGCCGTGAAGTCGCGCGACTGCGCGAACGCCACGGCGTCCATCGCGAACTGCGCGTCGAACGAGTCGAGCGTCATGGAGAACGGGACGAGCGAGGACGGGCTGAACAGCGAGCCGTTCTCGAACGTGTCGTAGTCGACGACCGCGTTCGCGAACCCGCGCCCCTCGGTGATGATCGCCTGGCCGCGGAAGTGCAGGAGCTGGCCCGTGGCGACGGCCACGAGCAGCCCGAGGAGCGACAGGTGGAAGACGAGGTTCCCGGTCTCGCGCAGGTAGCCGCGCTCTGCGGCCACGGTCCGCCGCTCGGGCAGCCCCCGGGCCGGGTCGGCGGGCTCGGTCCCGACGTCGACGCGGAACGTCGGCAGCCAGCGCAGCCGACCACGCAGGTGATTGACCGCCGCGTCCACGACCTCGTCGGGCGTCGCGGTGCTGGTCGTCTCGGCCTTGGCCGGGAAGCGGTCGAACCTGCGGGGGGTGCGGGGTGGGCGGTTGCGCACGGCCTGGAGGTGCGCCTTGGTGCGCGGCAGGATGCAGCCCACGAGCGAGACGAACAGCAGGATGTAGATCGCGGAGAACCACACCGACGCGTAGACGTCGAAGAACCCGAGCCGGTCGAGCCACTCGCCGGTGCCGGGGTTGTCCTGGAGGTAGGTGAGGACGGCGGCCGGGTCCTGGGGGCGCTGCGGCAGCACCGAGCCGGGGACGGCGGCGACGGCGAGCAGCATGAGCAGCATGAGCGCGACGCGCATGCTGGTCACCTGGCGCCACGTCCAGCGCAGCGTGCCGCGCAGGCCGAGCGCGGGGAGCTGCGGGGCAGGTCCGCCGGCGGCGTCGGTGCCGGTGGGCGTCGCGCGCCCCTTCCGGCCCGACGGCGCCGCTCCCGTCGGCGGAGTCGTCTCGCCGTCGGTCCGGCCCGCGTCGGGCTCGGGGTGGCTGAACGCGTCGTCGATGCCCTCGGGGCGGTACAGGTCCTTGTCGCTCATCAGATCACCGTCTCGAAGCCCGTGATGAGCCCGCTGAGGCGCGCGGTCCAAGCACTCCAGACGCCCGTCACGAGGGCCAGGCCGATGAGGATGAGCATGCCGCCCCCGATGCGCATGATCGCGACGCGGTGGCGCCGGAGGAAGGCCACGGCCTTCTTGGAGCGCTCGAGCCCGATCCCGATGAGCAGGAACGGGACGCCCAGACCCAGGCTGTACGCGATCCCGAGGATCGCCCCCCGCCCCACGGTGGCCTCGTCGAGCGAGAGGGCCATGACGGCCGTGAGGGTCGGGCCGATGCAGGGCGCCCAGCCGAGGCCGAACACGATGCCGAGCAGCGGGGCACCCCAGAGTCCGGCGGTGGGGCTCAGGTGCAGGCGGCGGTCACGCTGGAGGAACGGCATGGCGCCCATGAACGCGAATCCCATGAGGATCACGACGACCCCGAGGACGCGCGTGATGACGTCCTCCCACTCCTTGACGTGGACCCCGATGGCGCCCGCGGCGACCATGAGCAGCACGAACACGAGCGTGAAGCCCGCGACGAACAGGCCCACGCCGGTCACGACGCGCCAGCGCCCGGTGGTCCGGGCCGTCTTCAGGGCGGTGCCTCCGCCACCCGCACGGGTGCCGACCGTGCCTGCATTGGCCGCCGCGAGCCCGCTCACGTAGCCGACGTAACCGGGCACGAGGGGAAGGACGCACGGGGACGCGAACGACACGAGTCCCGCGAGGATCGCCACGGGCACGGCCAGGAGCATCGAGCCCGAGAACGCGGTCGTGGCGAACGTGCTGCCGACGTCCGCGGCGAACGAGAGGGGCCCCATGTCTCAGGCGCTCTCTGCGAGCAGGTCGTCGACGAGGGCGCCGAGCGTCGAGCCCTCGGCGCGCCCGATGACGCGCGCGGCGACCCGGCCCTCGCGGTCGAGCACGACGGTCGTCGGGACCGCCTGGAGCGGGACGGAGCCCTCGAGCACCGCGATGGCCTCGCCGCGCGTGTCCTCGATCGAGGGGTAGGGCACCTCGAACGTACGCTCGAACGCGAGCGCGGCCCCGGCGTCGTCGGTGCTGTTGATGCCGAGCAGGTGCACGCCCTCGGGTCCACGGTCGTTCGCGAGCGCGACCAGGTCCGGCGCCTCGGCCCGGCAGGGGGCGCACGCCGCGTACCAGGTGTTGATGACGACGACGTCGCCCAACCACTGCGAGGTGTCGACCGCGCCGCCCTCGAAGTCCGTGCCGGTCAGGACCACGGGCTCGTCGCGGTCGGAGACGTCCCACGTCTTGACCGAGCCGTCGCCCGAGACGTAGCCCTGGCCCACGACGTCGTCGGGGCTCGTGGCCCCCGACTCCTGGGAGCAGGCGGACAGGACCAGGCCGAGCGAGACGAGGGCGACGATCCCGGAGGTCGCGCGGGCGCGACCGTGCCGGGCACGGGAGGGGCGGATCATGGCAGTACTGTCTCCCACCTGCCTGGGCACAACCTGAGAAGCGGCTGGTGCCTCACGCGCCCGAGACCTTCGCAGCCCCGGGCAGCAGGTCCGCGACCGGCTCGGTGTAGTGGATTCCGACGAGACGGTCGCCGTCGAAGCGCAGCGACGTGAGCGACGCGAGCGAGCACTGGCGGTTGCGCGGGTCGTGCCACAGGCGCTTGCCCTCGAAGGCCAGGCGGGAGATCCAGATGGGGAGCTGGTGGCTCACGAGCACGACCTCGCGCCCCTCGGCCTGGGCGCGGGCGTCGTGGATCGCGGCGTGCATGCGCGCGACCTGCTGCTTGTACGGCTCGCCCCACGACGGACGCATCGGGTTCCACAGATAGGGCCAGTGGCCGGGGTGGCGCAGCGAGCCGTCGCCGACGCCGAACTTCATCCCCTCGAAGTGGTTGCCTGCCTCGATGAGGCGCTCGTCCGTCCCGAGCGGCAGCCCGAAGGCCTCGGCGACGGGCGTCGCGGTCTCCTGCGCCCGCTGGAGCGGGGAGGCGATGACCAGGGCGACGTCGAAGGGCTCGGGCGTGACGTCGTCGGGCAGCGCGGGCGCACCCTCGGCGGGCTTGCCCGACAGGTGCCCCGCGACGCGACGCGCCATGGTGTGCCCGAGCTCCGAGAGGTGGTACCCGGGGATTCGACCGTAGAGGATGCCGTCCGGGTTGAAGACTTCACCGTGACGCATGAGGTGGACCGTGGTTGCGACCATGGGGACCAGTGTCCCAAAGTTCTGCCCGCACGGTGCACGCAGGCGGCGTGCTCCCGGACACAGCGCCCGCGCGCCCGAGCCCGCGCGCCTAGCGCGGCTGGGGCTCCTCCGCGAGGCGGCAGGCCTCGGCGATCGCCGCCATGGCCTCGCCGAGGTTGCGGAGCTGCTCGGGGGTCAGGACGTCGACCATGAAGCGGCGCACCGCACGGACGTGCCCCGGCGCCGAGGCGACGAGCTCGGCGTACCCCGCGTCGGTCATGACGCAGTTCACCCCGCGACGGTCGGTCTCGCTCGCGGAGCGGCGGACGAGCCCGCGCTGCTCCATGCGGTGCACGGTGTGCGTGACGCGGGACCGGGACCGGGCGAGCCCGTCGGCCAGTGCGGACATGCGCATGGTGTGGTCGCCGGCCTCCGAGAGCCGTACGAGCAGCTCGTACTCGCCGAGCGTGAGGCCCGAGTGCTCCTCGTGGTCCCTGCTGAGGGCTTCGACGAACCGCGCCGTGCCGTCGAGGTACTGGCGCCACGAGTGCTGCTGCCCCTCGTCGAGCCAGGGTGCGTCCTGCGGCGCGTCCGCGCGCTTGTCCTGCTGAACCGTCATCTCCGCCTTCATCCGCCACGCCCCCACCGTCCGAACAACCGTCCCAGTCTCCCATCCGGGAACTGGTCCGCCCTCCAGGGAATAGAGGGGTGGGGGCTTGCGTTGATGCGTTCGTATGAAGTTGAATCTTCAACTAATGGCACGTCGGACGGCGCGCCTGACGCATACGCACCACGACTTCCACAGGAGAACACCCATGGCCACGACCCTTCCCGCCGGACTGACCGCAGGCACCTACGCGATCGACCCCTCGCACTCGCAGGCGACCTTCACGGTCCGCCACGCAGGCATCTCCAAGGTCCGCGGCTCGCTCGCGATCGCCGAGGGCACGCTGAACATCGGTGACGACGTCGAGTCGTCCAACGTCGTCGCGGCGATCGACGCCAAGTCCGTCAACACCGGCGACGCAGGGCGCGACGGCCACCTCCAGTCGGCCGACTTCTGGGACGCCGAGAAGAACCCCACCTGGAACTTCGTCTCGACCTCCGTCGAGGCCGACGACGACGACTTCGTCATCGCGGGCGACCTGACGATCAACGGCGTGACCAAGCCGGTCAAGCTCGAGACCGAGTTCACGGGCGCAGCCGTCGACGCCTACGGCAACTCCCGCGCAGGCTTCGAGGCCGAGACCGAGATCTCCCGCAAGGAGTTCGGCCTGACCTGGAACGTGGCCCTCGAGGCCGGCGGCGTGCTCGTCGGCGACAAGATCAAGATCGCGCTCGACCTCTCGGCGATCAAGCAGGCCTGAGCCTCTCGCCCCCGACCGGCCTCCGCGTCCTGACGCGGACCGGTGCGCCAGGAGCCGGCGACCCGTGACGGGTCGCCGGCTCCTGCGCTGTCCGGACGCCCCTAGGCGCCCTCGCTCTCGACCCCTCGGCCCTCCTCGCCCCGGCCCCGGTTCGCGAGCGCCCTGGCCTGCGCGTGGAACGCCAGGATCTGCAGCTCGCTCCCGACGTCGACCGACCGCACGATCACGTCCTCGGGAAGCTGGAGCGCGCGCGGTGCGAAGTTCAGGATCTCCCGCACGCCCGCGGCGACGACCCTCTCCGCGACGTCCTGCGCCACGTGCGCCGGGGTCGCCAGGACGACGATCGTCACGTTCTCGCGGGCGAAGACCTCCTCGAGCGCGTCGACGTGCTCGATCACGAGCCCCGCGGCCTCGGTGCCGACGACGTGCGGCGAGGCGTCCAGCAACGCCGCGACCTCGAACCCTCGCGTGCCGTAGCCCGAGTAGTTCGCGAGGGCGTGCCCCAGGGAGCCGATGCCGACGATCGCGATCCGGTGCTCGTCCTCGACCCCCAGCGCGGACGTGATGTACGTCGCGAGCGAGTCGACGACGTATCCCACCCCGCGGGTGCCGTACGACCCCAGGAAGGACAGGTCCTTGCGCAGCTGCGCGGACCCGACGCCCGCGAGCTCCGCGAGCTCGGTCGACGAGGTCGTCTCGACGCCGCGCCCCTCGAGGTCGCGCAGCGCGCGCAGGTACGCGGGGAGGCGCGCCACGGTCGCGCCAGGAATGCCGGTATCACCCAGGGTCTCTGCCACCCGAACCACCCATGCTTCGTCATGTCGTCGTCATCGTTGACGATCTCGCTGTCCTGCTGTCTCGGATCATCCCAGGCTCGGCGCCCGCGGCGGAGCGTCAGCCAGTGGCGCGCCCCCGCGAGAGCGCCCGGGCGAGCCTGGCTCGGTCGACCTGCCAGAACCCCTGCTGGACGCCGTCCACGGTCACGACCGGGACGTAGTCACCGTACTGTGCCGCGAGCGCGCCCGACGGGTCGGAGTCCACGTCGACCTCCGTCCAGCCCACCCCCTGGTCCGCGCACACGGAGCCGACCACCTCGCGGGCCTCCTCGCACAGGTGGCACCCGACGCGGCCGTAGAGCACGACGCGCTCGGGCGCGCTCACGACCTGGTCTGCGTCACGTCCGGCGGCGGTCTCAGGAACCTGTCCTGCGGCGGGATCTGCGGGGCTCACGACCTCAGCCTACGCATCTCGGACACCCCCTTCCGCCGACCCCCCGGCGGTAGTGCCCGGTGAACGCCGTCGGCGAGGGTCTGCGAGCGCCGATAGAGTGGACGCCATGCCGACGTCTGCTCCTGGGTCCACCCATCCCACGGCAGCCTTCTTCGACGTCGACAACACGATCATCCGCGGCGCCAGCTCGTTCCACCTCGCCCGCGCGCTGTACCAGCGAGGCTTCTTCTCCACGCCGGACCTCGTGACGTTCGCCCTCCACCAGGCCCGCTACCTCCTCCTCGGCGAGAACAAGCGCCAGATCGACCAGGTGCGCAGCCGGGCCCTGGACCTCGTCGCGGGCCGCTCGGTCGCGGAGGTCGTCGCGATCGGCGAGGAGGTCTACGACCAGGTCCTGTCGCTGCGCATCTTCCCCGGCACCCAGAAGCTCCTCGACGAGCACATCGCGGCCGGCCACCAGGTGTGGCTCGTGTCCGCGACCCCGCTCGAGATCGGGCAGCTCATCGCCCGCCGCCTCGGTGCCACCGGGGCCCTCGGTACGGTCGCCGAGCACGAGGAGGGCCTCTACACGGGTCGGCTCGTGGGCGACATGATGCACGGACGGGCCAAGGCGGCAGGTGTGCGCGAGCTCGCCGAGCTCCACGGGATCGACCTGGCGTCGTCGTACGCCTACGGGGACTCGCTCAACGACGTGACCATGATGCAGTCCGTGGGGCACCCGTGCGCCATCAACCCGGACACGCGCCTGCGCCGTCACGCCAAGGACGTGGGCTGGCCCATCCGCGAGTTCCGCGGCAGGCGCCGTCGGGTCGCGGGGCGTGGGCTCAAGACCGCGAGCTGGGCCGGGGCCGCGTGGGTCCTCGGGCTCGTGCTGCGCTCCATCCGGCGCTCGATCAAGGGCCGCGCAGGACTCTGACCGGCCCCGGCGCCCGGCCCGGGCGCGCACGGCGGGATCGGTCCAGGCATGCGAAGAGCCCGGACCCCTGCGGGGACCGGGCTCTCGCGACAGCATACGCGTGACCGCGCAGCGCTGCTACTTCTTGTTGCGACGCTGGTGGCGCGTCTTGCGAAGCAGCTTGCGGTGCTTCTTCTTGGCCATACGCTTGCGGCGCTTCTTGATGACGGAGCCCATGGGTCCTCACAATGCTGGATCGGTGTGCGATCGGGATCGCCCCGATCATGGTGGTCCACGGCTGATCGGGAACCGACCAACACGAGAAAAAGTCCGTCTCCTAGACTACCTGCTCCCGGCGGGTGGCCCGAAATCGACGCCGGGTGACGTCGTCGGGCCGCACGGTCCGGCGCTTGCCGTAGGCGCTCGGGTCAGTCGAAGTGTGCGTCCAGCCCCAGCAGCGGGAAGACCGCCTTGCGGGTCGCGACCACGGCGCGGTCCACCTCGTCCTCGGGGTCGTACCCCTTGCCCCACGCGCTGAACTCGACGTCGCCGTCGCCCATGAACGCGGGGGTCTCACGGTGCGCGACCGCACTGATGTGGTCCCGCCACGCCCCCGGTACGGGCGTCGAGGGGGCCACGGGCGCGTGCACGACCTCGGCCACGACGTTCGACCACGCGTACGGGACGACCGACGTGACCGAGTAGCCCCCGCCGCCCAGGGCGACCCAGCGTCCCCCGGCGAGCTCGTGCGCGAGCTCGTGGATCCAGTGCACGGCGGCACGCTGCGCGTCGACGCTCACGTCGAGGTCGCTCAGCGGGTCGTGACCGTGCGCGTCGCACCCGTGCTGGGACACGAGGACCTGCGGCTCGAAGGCCCGCAGGACGGCCGGGACCACGGCGTCGACGGCCCGCAGCCAGCGCGAGCCGTCGGTGCGGCGCGGCAGGGCCACGTTGACGGCCGTCCCCGCAGCCCGGGGGCCGCCCGTGTCGGTGGCGTGCCCCGTACCGGGGAACAGCGTCGCGCCGCTCTGGTGCACCGAGACGGTCAGGACCCGCGGGTCGTCCCAGAACGCCTGCTCGACCCCGTCGCCGTGGTGCGCGTCGAGGTCGACGTACGCGACGCGCTCGGCCCCGTCGTCGAGCAGCCGGCGGACCGCGGCCGCGGCGTCGTTGTAGATGCAGAAGCCCGACGCCGCCCCGCGCTGGGCGTGGTGCATGCCGCCGGCGATGTTGACGGCGTGCAGCGCCCGCCCCGACCACACGGCCCCGGCGGCTTCGTACGAGCCGGACAGGATGCGGGCCGCGGCCTCGTGCATGCCCGCGAAGACGGGGTCGTCCTCGGTACCCAGCCCGAGGGCCGGGTTCTCGACGCCGTGCTCCGACGCCTCGTGGACCGCGGCGACGTAGGCCGGGTCGTGGACCAGGGCGAGCACCTCGTCGGACGCGGGCGACGTGCCGACGACCTCCACGCCCGGCGCGTCGAGCAGGCCCAGCGCGCGCACGAGGCGCATCGTCAGGTCGAGCCGCGTCGGGGACATGGGGTGCCCGTGCCCGAAGTCGTAGCCCAGGAGGTCCGGGCTCCACACGACCTGCGCGGCGAACGGCACGGCGCCTGGCTCGTTCACGTGCGCTCCTCGGTCCGGTGGTCGGTGGCGGGCAGGGAACACGGTATCCCCCGCACGGCCCGACGGCGCCCCGCGGTTCAGCCGGTGGGCACCGGCCGTCCTGTGGCAGAGTTGGGCGACACATCGGCACGCACGGCGACCGGTTCGGTCCCGCAGGGGCCCCGGCACCACCCGTCCACCCGGACGAGGACGCACGGACAGGGAGACGGAGGACCGATGGCCCAGGGCGTCTCCGGGCGTTTCTTCGCAGGTCGCGAGCTGGTCGACCGCCTCGCCCGACACTCCCCTGCCCGCCTCGCGGTGACGGTCTTCGCGGCCGTGATCTCCCTCTTCACGCTGCTCCTCATGGCGCCGTGGGCCACGACGTCCGGGAGATCGGCGCCGTTCATCGACGCGCTGTTCACGGCGACGTCGGCCGTGTGCGTCACGGGCCTCGTGGTCGTCCCGACCGGGACGTACTGGTCCACCTACGGGCAGGTCGTGATCCTCGTGGGGATCAAGATCGGCGGCCTGGGCGTCATGACGCTCGCCTCGATCCTCGGCATGGCCGTCTCGCGACGCATCGGCCTCACGCAGAAGCTGCTCACCGCCTCGGAGACCAAGACGACGCGGCTCGGCGAGGTCGGCTCGCTCGTCCGGGTCGTCATCATCACCTCGACCACCATCGAGCTGACCATCGCGCTCCTGCTCCTGCCGCGCTTCATCGTGCTCGAGGAGACGTTCGGGGAGGCGGCCTGGCACGGGTTGTTCTACGGGATCTCGGCGTTCAACAACGCGGGCTTCATCCCGACGGCCGAGGGCCTGACGCCCTACGTGGGCGACTGGATGCTGCTCATGCCGATCATCGTCGGCGTCTTCATCGGGTCGCTCGGCTTCCCCGTCATCCTCAACATCATGCGCAACCGCAGGCGCGCCTCGCGGTGGAGCCTGCACACCAAGCTGACGCTGACGACGAGCGCGGTCCTGGTCGTCGTGGCCGTGGTCCTGTTCGCGGCGTTCGAGTGGACCAACGAGAAGACCCTGGGGCCGCTGAGCCTCAACGAGAAGGTCCTCGCCTCGCTCTTCGCCGGGGTCATGCCGCGGTCGGCGGGCTTCTCGACGATCGACATCAACGGCATGCACGAGTCGAGCTGGCTCATCACCGACGCGCTCATGTTCGTCGGTGGCGGCAGCGCGTCGACCGCAGGCGGCATCAAGGTCACGACGCTCGCTGTCATGCTGCTCGCGATCGTCTCGGAGGCCCGCGGGGACCGCGACCTGGAGGCCTTCGGACGTCGCGTCCCGCGCGAGACCCTGCGGCTCGCGGTCGCCGTGTCGTTCATCGGAGCCACGGCCGTGCTCGTCGCGAGCCTCCTGCTCCTGGAGATCACGGGCTGGACGCTCGACGTGATCCTCTTCGAGACCATCTCGGCGTTCGCGACCGTGGGCCTGTCGACGGGCGTGACCGCCGACCTGCCGACGGCCGGCAAGTACGTGCTCGTCGTGTTGATGTTCATCGGCCGTACCGGGACCATGACCCTGGCGGCCGCGCTCGCGCTGCGCGACCGGCGCCGCGTCATCCGCTATCCCGAGGAACGCCCCATCATCGGCTGACCGGCCCGGGCCGGCCGCCGCACAGGTCCCTCGGAACCCCTCAGAGACCCCAGTACCTACCCCAGCCTCCAGTACCCCTCTCGACGAAAGGCCCCCAAGGTGCCCGACAAGAAGGCCCCCGAGAAGAACGCGGGCGTGCTCGTGATCGGCCTCGGCCGGTTCGGGTCCGCGATCGCGGCGACGCTCGACCGGCTCGGGCAGGACGTGCTCGCGGTCGAGCGCTCCCCCGAGCTCATCGCGCAGTGGTCGGGCCAGATCCCCCTCGTCGAGGCCGACGCCTCGAACCCGACCGCCCTCGAGCAGCTCGGCGCGCGCGACTTCCCCGTCGCGGTGGTCGGCGTGGGCACGTCGCTCGAGGCGAGCGTGCTCATCACGGGCAACCTCGTGGACCTCGGGACCCCGCAGATCTGGGCCAAGGCCATCTCGGCCGAGCACGGGCGCATCCTGCAGCGCATCGGCGCGCACCACGTCGTCTTCCCGGAGGCCGACGCGGGCAGTCGCGTCGCGCACCTGGTCTCGGGCAAGCTGCTCGACTACATCGAGGTCGAGGACGGTTTCACGATCGTCAAGATGCGCCCCCCGAAGGAGACCCAGGGCTTCACGATCGAGCAGACGAAGGTCCGCGAACGGTACGGCGTGACGATCATCGGCGTGAAGTCCCCGGGGCAGGACTTCGTGTACGCCGAGCCCAGCACGCGCATCTCGGCGAACGACCTGCTCATCGTCTCGGGGCACGCCGAGCTGCTGGAACGGTTCGCGGCCCGCCCCTGAGGGCCCGCCGAGGTGGCTCGCGCAGGCGCCCGGGCCCGACGGCGTCGCTCAGGTCGTCCGCGCGCGTCGCCGGCGTCGGGCTCCCGTGAGCGCGACGACGCCCGCGACGACGAGCGCTCCCGCAGCGGCGAGCGCCCCCACGACGGCCGCCCCGGTGAACGCCAGGCCTGCTGCGTCGTCCGCCTCGAGGTGCACCTTCCCGGCAGCGACCGGCTCGGCGTCGAGCGGGCCGGTCGCCGCCAGGCCTCCGTCGTCGGCGCCGCCCACCACGGGTCCCGCCCCGGTGCCCGGCTCTGCGCCGCCCGCGCTCCCGCCGGGCTCGGCAGGCGCCCCGATCTCGAAGGGCGCCGTGTCGAGGTAGCCCCCGGTGCCGGGGTCGGTCACGCGCACGAAGTGCGTCCCTGGCTGCACCGAGCCGGGCAGGAGGGCCGAGAGCCCGAACGTGCCGTCGGCGAGGGAGATCGCGGTGGCGAGCCGGACGGGTGCCGCGTAGGCGGAGTGGAGGTGGACGTCGTAGGGCGTGAGCGGGACCAGCCCCGACCCGCGGACGCCCAGGGCGCCGCCTGGCACCGCGCCCTGCGCGTCGGCCTCGACCTGCGACTGGCTGGTGACCCCTGAGACGTCGACCTGGAGGCCGACGCCCTGCGGGTCGCGGTCATCGGTGAGCGACCCCGCGCTCGCCGCAGCGGGTCCGGTGCCGAGCAGCAGGCCACCGAGCAGCAGCGAGGCCGCTGCCGCACCGCCGAGCGGGCGGGAGCCTGCCCGTGGGTCCACGATTCGCACGTACGTACTCCTTTGTCGCTTTCCGCCCCCGAGCGCGCTGATCCTCCCACGGGGGTCGGCCCTGTCGGAAGGTGGGAGCGGGTGAGAAGTCGTCGGCTAGACCGTGCGGCGCCGCAAGGTCAGGGTCCCCAGCACGATCGCTCCGACGATGAACGCGACGATGACCGCGACGGCGCCGCTCACGTCCGCGAAGGTCCCGCCGGCTGCGACGTCCTGCAGCGCCGAGACGCCGTACGTCAGGGGCAGCACGCGGCTGATCGCCTCGAGCACCGGGGGCATCTCGTCGCGGGGCATGAGCAGCCCGCACGTGATGAGCTGCGGGAACAGGATCACGGGCATGAGCTGGACCGCCTGGAACTCCGAGCGCGCCAGCGCCGAGGCCGCGAGCCCGAGGCACGAGCCCAGGATCGCGTCGAGCACCGCGACGAGCACGACGACCCACACCGGTCCGGACACCTCCATGCCGCAGACCCACACGGCGAACGCCACGACGACGAGGGCCTGCACGGTCGCGAGCAGCGCGAACGCCAGGGCGTACCCGCCCACGAAGTCGCCCTTGCCGATCGGCATGGTCATGAGGCGCTCGAGCGTCCCGGACTGACGCTCGCGCAGCGTCGTGACGCTCGTGACGAGGAACATGATGATCATGGGGAACAGGCCCACGAGGATCGGGCCGAACTGGTCGAGCACGGGCGTGCCGTCGAACATCCAGGCGATGAGACCCAGCAGCACGCACGGCAGCACGACGAGCAGGGCGATGGTCCGCGGGTCGTGGCGGACCTGGCGCAGGACCCTGCCTGCGGTCGCGAGGGTCAGGCGCGGGGTGGCCGCACGCGGGGCACGCCGGTCGGGCGCGGCTCCCTGGTGCGTCGACGTACCCGTCGAGAGGGTGGCCGAGCCGCGTGCGTCGGGCGTGCTCACGACGACTCCCCTCCGAGGTGGCGGGGGATCCTGGCGGGCGCGGCGCCGTCGGGCACGGACGTGTCCTCGACGAGGCGCAGGAACGCGTGCTCGACGTCGTGGGCGCCCGTGCGCTCCAGGAGCCCGGGGAGGGTGTCGTCCGCGAGCAGGCGACCGGCGCGCAGCAGCAGGAGCCGGTCGCAGCGGGTCGCCTCGTCCATGACGTGCGACGACACGAGCAACGACGTCCCGGCGTCGCGCAGCCGGGCGAACAGGTCCCACAGGTCACGGCGCAGGACGGGGTCGAGACCGACGGTCGGCTCGTCGAGCACGAGCAGCCGCGGCTCGCCCAGGAGCGCGGCCGCGAGCGAGACGCGCGAGCGCTCGCCGCCCGACAGCGTGCCGACCCGGCGGCGAGCGTGCCGTGCGAGGTCCACCGCGTCGATCACGCGTGAGACGTCGCGGGGGCCCACCCCGAGGATCGACGCGAAGTAGCGCAGGTTCTCGGTCACGCTGAGGTCGGCGTAGACGCTGGGCGACTGGGTCACGTAGCCGACCTGGTGGCGCAGCGTGGGGTGCCCCGCGGGCCGCCCGAGCACGTGCACGGTCCCGGCCGTGACCACCTGGACACCGACGAGCGTGCGCAGGAGCGTGGTCTTGCCGCTGCCGCTGGGCCCGAGGAGCCCGACGACCTGCCGCTCGGGCACGGTGAGGTCGAGCGCGTGCAGCACCGTGGTCCCGCCGCGGTCGACGCGCAGCCCCTGGACGCTGATGACGGGCCCGTCATTCCCCATATGAGGAATTGTGCTCCTCGTGCGAACCCGGCACAAGACCCTCGTCCGCACCCTCGAGGAAGCGCTGGAGCGTCGGAGCGATCGAGAGCGCGAGCTCGTCCGCCGGCATCGACGCCACGGGCTCGAGGCGCAGCAGGTGACGCGCGACCAGCACCCCGAGCACCTGGCTCGCCACGAGGCTCACGCGCCGGGCCGCGACGGCCCGCGGCAGGAGGGCCGCGACCTGGTCGAACACCGTCCGCTGGAGATAGCGCGGCAGCTCCTGGACGTGCTCGTCCGCCGACAGCATCCCTGACAGCACGAGCCGCAGCTGGACCTGGCCGTCCGGGGCGTCCCACACCGCGAGGACCGTGCGGGCCAGCCGCTCCCCCAGCCCGTCCAGCCCGCCCTGCGCGAACCGGCCCGCGAGCGCCTGCGGGTCCGCTCCCGCGGGGACGAGCGAGGCCGCGAACAGCTCGCCCTTGCCGTCGAAGTAGTGCCGGACGAGCCCGGGATCCACCCCGGCCGCCCGGGCCACGCCGCGCATGCTGACCGCGTCGAAGCCCTTGGCGGCGAACTCCTCGCGCGCCGCGGCCACGATCGCCGCACGGGTGTCCTCCCCCGCGGGTCGACGCCCCCGCCTCACCGCACCAGCGCTCATGCCCCGATTGTGCCCGACGGTCCGCCGGGCCGCGCTCGCCCCAGCGTCACCCCTGGGACTCGAGGGCCGCAGCCAGCTCCTGGGACCGGTCGCGCGCCGCCTCGAGCGCGGACAGGAACGAGGCCCGGACCCCGCCCTCGTCGAGCGCTCGCAGGGCCGCGACCGTGGTCCCGCCGGGCGAGGAGACCTTCTCGCGCAGGATCACGGGGTGCTCGCCCGTCTCGTCGAGCATCCTGGCCGAGCCCAGCACGGTCGCCGTCGCGAGCTCGAGCGCCACGGACCGCGTCAGGCCGAGCAGCACGCCGGCCTCGGCGAGCGCGTCCACGACGTAGAAGACGTAGGCCGGCCCAGAGCCTGACAGCGCACCGACCGCGTCCTGGTCCTTCTCCGCGACCCGCACCACGAGGCCCGTCTCGCTCAGGAGCCGCTCGACGAGGCGCACGTCGTCCTCGCTCGCCGCCGACCCGCCGCTGACCGCGCTGACCCCGGCACCGATCACCGACGGCGTGTTGGGCATGACGCGCACGACCGACGTCCCGGCCGGGAGCCTGTCCTCGTAGAAGCGCGCCCGGAGCCCGACGACGACGCTCACCACGACCGCACCCTGGCCCAGGTGCTCCGAGACCTGCGCGAGCAGGGCGGCCACGTCCTTGGGCTTGACGGCGACCACGACCAGCCCCGCGCCGCGCACGGCCTCGGTGTTGTCGGTCGTCGTGGTCACGCCATGACGCTCGTGCAGCTCCTCGCCGCGCTCGGGGCGTCGCACGGTCGCGACCACGTCGGACGCCGACCAGCCGGCGCGCAGCGCCCCCGCGAGAACCGTCTCCCCCATGACACCGGTCCCGAGGACCGCGAGCCGCGGGGTGAGGCCGGCAGGCTCTGCCTGGTGGGTCGTCGTGCTCGAAGTGGACATGGTCGTCTCCTGCTTCCTCGTCGTGCGTCCCGGTCGACCGCTGCGGGCCTGCCGACGGGGCGAGACCGACGACGAGCACCGGAGGGCCACCGTTCCCTCGGTGCCCCTCGTCGCAGACTAGAGGGGGAACGCCGTGTAGAACGTCTCGATCTCGTCGGCGGGCCCCGTCCCCTGCAGGACGACCGTGCCGTTGCGCCACGTGACCGTCGCCGTCGCGGCCGCGCCGTCGACGGGAGCGACCGGCGTGACCGCGTAGGCGCCGGCAGGTTCACCGTCGACCTCGACGTCCCCCGTCGACGTGGCCGCGCCGCCTGCCGCGACGGCCGCGGCGAGCAGCTCGTCGTACGCGGCCGTCGCCTCGTCGTCGGTGCCCCACTGGCCCGCGAGCACCGTGACGCTGGTCGCCCCCTCGCCCTCGGCGTCCGCGTAGGTCAGCTCGTGGCCCTCGATCGCCCCCGCGTCGACGTACGCCTCGGTCGGCGCCTCGGAGCGGAGCGCGAACTGGAGCACGCTCGCCGGGAGAGCCTTGGCCAGCTCGGTCGTCGCGGTGCGCTCGACCGGTGCGATCGTCGGGGTCGCGGGCGGCGCGGTCACCGTGACCTCGTCCGGCTCCTCGGCCCCGCTGCTCACGGCGAACCCGGGCCACACGAAGGCGAGGAGGGCGACGACGGCACCTACCAGAGCGAGCAGGAGGACCAGGGCGACCAGGCGCCGTCGGGCGTAGACGGCCGACGAGGGAGCCCGGTGGTGACGACTGTCCCGCAGCCCCGGACGGGCCGGGGTGGACTGACGCGGGCGTCCCGTCTGCTGGCTCATTGCACTCTCCTCGTGGCGACGCTGTGACCGCGCCAGACTAGTGCGCACGCGCCCCCGGTCCACGCAGGCCGCGCAGACCCGCGCGGGTCAATTCCCGCCGGGGGGATGCGGATGGTGCAGCTCCGCGCGCTCCTTCATCCGTTGCGTCGCGACCGCGACCAGCACACCGATGACCGCCAGGTCGAACAGGATCTGGACCATGGTGATGACGCGCGCCGCCTGCCCCACCGGATGGACGTCCCCGAACCCGACGGTCCCGAGCGTGACGACCGTGAAGTACAGCGCGTCGGTCCGGGTCTCGATCCCCACGAACTCGGCGTCGCTGTGGATGGCCAGGAGGTAGTAGGCGATCGAGAAGAACACGATGATCGGGGAGAGGAGCCCGACGACCGACTGGACCCGCACGCTCGGCTCCCGCCCGGCGCGGAGCTGGCGGCGCACCTGGAACCTGATGAGGTAGCACAGCCCCACGAAGCCGACCGCGAACAGCAGGATCTGCACCCACTCGCGGTCGGCGTCCCCGAGCGGCACGCCGTAGTAGAGGAGCAGGCACGCCGCGAGCGAGCCGAGCGTGGTGATGACGGTCCACCACGGGCTGTCCTTCCGGAGCCTGCGCATGGGTTCATGATGGGCACGCGCCGCGCGCTGCGCCATCGGGACGGCCGACACGCACCACCCGCGCCCCTGGGCCGAGGGACGCGGGTGGTGGGAAGCCGGTGGGGGCGGGGACGTGTGGGTGCCGGCGGCTAGCGTGACCGCGTGACCACATCGACCTCCGCCTCGCGCGCCACCAGCAAGCGCCCGGCCAAGCCCGCCTACCGGTGCAGCGAGTGCGGCTGGACCACCGCCAAGTGGATCGGTCGCTGCGGCGAGTGCCAGGAGTGGGGCACCGTCACGGAGGAGGCCGCGGCGAGCGCCGGGCCACGCACCGCGGCCGTCGCCCCGACCCGCAACCCGGCGCGTCCCATCGGGGAGATCGACGTCGAGACCGCGCGCGCCACGCCCACGGGCGTCGCCGAGTTCGACCGCGTGCTGGGCGGGGGCCTGGTCCCGGGGGCCGTGGTGCTGCTCGCGGGCGAGCCGGGAGTGGGCAAGTCGACGCTGCTGCTCAAGGTCGCGAGCAACGTCGCGGCGGGCGTGAGCGACAAGGCCACCACCCCGGACGACGCCGGACGTCCCGCGCCCCGGCCCCGCACCGTCCTGTACGTCACGGGCGAGGAGTCCGCCGGGCAGGTCAGGCTGCGCGCCGAGCGCGTCGGGGCGCTGGCCCCGGGGTTGCTGCTCGCGGCCGAGACGGACCTCGCGACCGTGCTCGGGCACATCGAGGCCACCGACCCGGCGCTGCTCGTCGTCGACTCGGTCCAGACGATCGCCTCGGCACAGGTCGACGGCTCGCCCGGAGGCGTGAGCCAGGTCCGCGAGGTCGCCGCAGCGCTCATCGCCGCGGCCAAGGAGCGGGACCTGCCCGTCATCCTCGTGGGGCACGTGACCAAGGACGGGTCGGTCGCCGGACCGCGCACGCTCGAGCACCTCGTCGACGTCGTGTGCCAGTTCGAGGGCGACCGGCACTCGCGACTGCGCCTCGTGCGGGCCGTCAAGAACCGCTACGGGCCGACCGACGAGGTCGGTTGCTTCGACCTCTCGGAGACCGGGATCGTGGGCCTCGCGGACCCCAGCGGGCTCTTCATGTCGCACGCGGGGGCCGGGGCGCCCGGCACGTTCATCACCGTGACGCTCGAGGGGCGCCGCCCCCTCGCGCTCGAGATCCAGTCGCTCGTGGTGCCCAGCTCGCTGACCAACCCACGACGCACCACGAGCGGCGTCGACTCGAGCCGGCTCGCGATGATCCTCGCGGTGATGCACCGGCACGCCGGGGTCCGGCTCGTCGACCAGGACGTGTACGTCTCGACGATCGGCGGTGCCCGCGTCACCGAGCCCGCCGCGGACCTGGCGATCGCGCTCGCGACCTTCTCGGCACGCGAGGACCAGGTGATGCCGCCCGGGACCATCGCGATCGGCGAGGTCGGGCTCGCGGGCGACATCCGCCCGGTCTCGGGCCTGGACCGGCGCCTGGGCGAGGCCGCGCGCCTCGGTTTCACGCGGGCGGTGGTGCCTCGCGGGTCCTCGCCCAAGCCCCCTTCGGGCATGACGGTGCTGCCCGCGCAGCACCTCGGCGAGGCCGTCGAGCTCGCCCGGGGTGGCCACCTCCCGCCGCAGCAGGAGCGCACCCGCTTCGACGAGTGAGGACCGTTGCGCCATCGTGACCTGCGGATGTCCCACGGAGGGCGTTTTCCCACCCCTGGGACGGCCCGGCAGCGTAGGATGCCCACGTGGCCAACTCCCCCGTGCACCCTGACGACATGCTCCGGGAGACCCTCGCAGCAGTGGCTCCGGGCACCGAGCTCCGTGACGGCCTCGAGCGCATCCTGCGGGGCCGGACGGGCGCACTGATCGTCCTCGGCCTCGACAAGGTCGTCGAGACCATGTGCTCGGGTGGCTTCGTCCTGGACGTCGGCTTCTCCGCGACCCGTCTGCGCGAGCTCTCCAAGATGGACGGCGCCGTGGTCCTCGACCGGGACGCCAACCGCATCCTGCGCGCCGCGGTCCAGCTCCTGCCGGACGCGACGATCGAGACCACCGAGTCCGGCACGCGTCACCGCACGGCCGAGCGCGTCGCCAAGCAGTGCGGGTTCCCCGTGATCTCGGTGAGCCAGTCCATGCGGATCGTCGCGCTCTACGTGGGCGGACAGCGCTACGTGCTGGAGGACTCGGACACCATCCTGTCGCGCGCCAACCAGGCCCTCGCGACGCTCGAGCGCTACCGTGCCCGCCTCGACGAGGTCAGCGGCACGCTCTCGGCCCTCGAGATCGAGGACCTCGTCACGGTCCGGGACGTGTGCGCCGTGGTGCAGCGCCTCGAGATGGTCGGCCGCATCTCCGAGGAGATCGCGGGCTACGTCGTCGAGCTCGGCACGGACGGCCGCCTGCTCGCGCTCCAGCTCGACGAGCTCATCGGCGGGATCGGCTCGGACCGCGAGTCCGTCATCCGCGACTACGTCGAGCTCGGCCGCAAGGACCGCTCGCTCGCGGACGTCAAGAACGCGCTCGGAGCCCTCGACTCGACGCAGCTCCTCGACCTCACGCTCATCGGCCGGGTCCTCGACCTCCCCGGCGGCGGAGAGGCTCTCGACGCCGCGGTCGCCCCGCACGGCTACCGGCTCCTGTCCAAGGTCCCCCGCCTGCCCGGCACGATCATCGACCGCCTGGTCTCCCACTTCGGCGGGCTGCAGAAGCTCCTGGCCGCGAGCATCGACGACCTCATGGCCGTGGACGGCGTGGGCGAGCAGCGGGCGCGTGCGGTGCGCGAGGGCCTGTCGCGCCTCGCCGAGTCGAGCATCCTCGAGCGGTACGTCTAGCCCTTCCCGAGCGCACGGCTCGGGCGAGGCCCGAGGCGCCGAGCCGTGAGCGGTCGTTCAGCGAGCCGTCAGCCCTGCGGCGGCGCGTCGCCCGCCGGTGTTCCGGTCCCGTCGTCGGGGGCCGTCGCTCCGCCTGCGGGAGGTTCCGCGCCCTCCGCGGGGACCTGAGCGGTCCCGTCCGTCGGCGGCTCGCCCTCGGTGGGGGCCTCGCTCGCGGGTGCCTCGGGCGGGGGTGCAGGAGCCACGAGCGTGAACGGCACGGCCGGGCTCGTCAGCCCCTCGGCCTCGTTCGACGCCGCGACGGCGCCGTAGCTCCCCGCCTGTGTCGCGGGCAGACCGGTCGGGCACCCGGGAGCCGAGCGGTCCCTGTTCCACGTGACGGTCTCGGGCCACACGTCACCCGGCGCCATGAGCAGGTCCTTCGACGGGGCCGGGCAGTCGGCCGACGACCAGATGCGGTCGGTGCCCGACGTGATCGTGATCTCCTGGACGGCGGACGAGGCGTCGATCAGGCAGGGTCGGGGTCCCACGTGCGTGAGGGTCGTGGTGAAGGAGGGCTGCTCGCCGACCGCGTACTGGGTCTTGGAGACCGTGAGCGAGAGCGTCACGTCCTTGGCCTTGCAGGCCTTGTACCCGGTCGCCGTGACCTCCTGGGGCGCGGGCGGTGCGACCTTGCCCTGCGGTTCGTCGGCGAGCAGGCCCGCCCCGAACGCGATCGCGGCCTTGACCAGCATCACGACTCCGACGACGATCACGGCGAGCAGGACGAGCGCCATGACCCGGCGGACCCGCAGGGTCCTGGACGTGGGTCTGCCCGACGCCGCCGCGCCGGAGCCCGCGGGTCGCCCCTGGCCCGGGGTCGGCCCGGTCGGTGGCCGGGTGCCCTGCGGCGTGCTCACGTGCTGCTCCGTTCGACGGTCGGCGCGGGTGCTTCCTGCGCTGGGGCAACGGTACGTCCCCTCGGGCGCCCTTCCGGCGCTGCCACACCGCGCGACGGTCATCGTGGTGACGACCGGATCGCGCGCGTCGGTGAGAATGGTCGGACAATGTCGCCCTCGTCGCCCTCCCCCGCCACGTCCGCTCCTGCGGCCGCCACCCGCTCGACCGCCCCCCGCACGCCCCTGACGACCCTCGCCGGCCCGGACCCGCACGCGGACCTGCGCGACGCCGTCGGGCGGTGGTTCGTGGCGAACGCCCGCGACCTGCCGTGGCGTCACGACGACTGCTCGCCCTGGGGCGTCCTGGTCAGCGAGGTCATGCTGCAGCAGACGCCCGTGGTGCGGGTCGAGCCCGCGTGGCGCGCCTGGATGGAGCGGTGGCCCGAGCCTGTGGACCTGGCCGCGGCCTCGACAGCCGACGTGCTGCGCGCCTGGGGGCGCCTCGGCTACCCGCGCCGGGCGCTGCGCCTGCAGGACTGCGCGCGGGCGGTCGTCGAGCGCCACGCGGGCCGCGTCCCGCAGGACGCCGACGCGCTGCTCGCGCTGCCCGGCGTCGGGGAGTACACGGCCGCGGCCGTCTCGGCCTTCGCGCACGGGCGGCGGGCCGTCGTCGTCGACACGAACGTGCGACGGGTCCTGGCGCGCGCCGTGTCGGGGACGGCGCTTCCCGCACCGTCCTACACCGCGGCCGAGCGCCGGCTCGCGACGCAGGTCGCTCCCGCCGAGGACGCCGACGCCGCGCTGTGGGCCGCGGCCTCGATGGAGCTGGGCGCGCTGGTGTGCACGGCGCGCTCGCCGCGCTGCGAGGCGTGCCCGGTCGCGGACCGCTGCGCGTGGCGCGCCGCGGGCAGCCCGCCGGACGAGCACGGTGCCCGACGCCGGACCCAGGCCTGGGAGGGCACCGACCGGCAGGCGCGGGGCCGGGTCATGGCCGCGCTGCGCGGGGCGGACGGTCCGGTGCACCGCGAGGTGGTCGCGGGGCTGTGGCCCGACGCGGCCCAGCTCGGGCGGTGCGTCGCGAGCCTGGTCGAGGACGGGCTGCTCGAGCAGGACGGCGACGTCTACCGGCTGCCGGCCTGAGGCGCGGCCCGCGCGGGCGTTCGGAGTGTGATCAGAGGGGGATCAGAGGGTGATCAGCATCCGGGTGTTGCCGAGGGTGTTGGGCTTGACCCGGGCGAGGTCGAGGAACTCGGCCACGCCGTCGTCGTGCGAGCGCAGGAGCTCGGCGTACACGTCGGGCGAGACGGGGGTGCCCTCGATCGCCTCGAACCCGTGCGCGCGGAAGAAGTCGACCTCGAACGTCAGGCAGAAGACCCGCTTCAGGCCCAGAGCCCTCGCACGGTCGAGGAGCTCGACCACGAGGCGGTGCCCGACCCCGGTGCCGAGCCACGCGCGGTCCACCGCGAGCGTGCGGATCTCGGCCAGGTCGTCCCACATGACGTGCAGCGCGCCGCACCCGACGACCTCGGGCGCGTCCGGTCCGCCGACGTCGGCGACCACGAACTCCTGGACCGCCTCGTAGTAGCCGACCATCTCCTTGGCCAGCAGGATGCGTTCCTCGGCGTACGGCTCGACGAGCGATCGGATCGCGCGCACGTCGGCCGGCAGGGCGGGGCGGAGCGTCAGGGTGGGCGTGGGGCTGCTCGTCACGCGGACAATCTACGCCTCCTCGACGCCGGGTGCGTACTCATGCACCGGACTGCATACCTTCGAGCCGTGTCCGTGCGACCGCGATCCTCCCCGTCTCCTGCTCGATCAGGTGCGAGGCGGTGATCTCGTCGACGACGAGGTGCGTCACGACCCCCGCGCGCAGCGCTGCTCGCAGCGGGGCGACCTTGTTGTCCCCCGCGACCGCGCAGATGCGCTGCGGGATGCGCTTGAGCTCGTCGGGCCCGGGACCGGTGGCCCGCTCGTTGAGCGCGATGTCCTTGTAGGTCCCGTCGGCGCGCAGGAAGACCGTGCACACGTCGCCGACCACGCCCTCGGCGTCCAGGACCGCGATGTCCTCGGCCTCCAGGTAGCCCGCCGAGTACACGTGGCTCGGCACGCCGCCCGAGACGGCCCCCACCGAGAACAGCGCGACGTCGGCGCGTCGCTGGACGTCGAGCACCCGCCGGACCGACCGCTCGCGCCACATCGCCCGCTTGGTCTCGGCGTAGTCGAAGAACGCGGGCACTGGGAAATGGTGCACGTGCGCGTCGAACGCCTCGCCGAACCCCGCGATGAGGTCGCCCGCGTAGTGCACCCCCGACGTACGGGTGTTGGCCGCCCCGTTGAGCTGCACGACGGCCGAGCCCCGCGTCGGCTTGCGGCTCAGGTGTCGCGAGACGGCCGCGAGCGTGGTGCCCCACGCGATCCCCAGGATCATGTCGGAGTCGAACCACGACCCGAGCAGGCGGGCGGTCGTGAGAGCCACCTGGTCGAGCCGGTCGACCTGCTGGGTCGAGTCCGGGACGGGGACGACGTAGGCGTCGATGCCGTAGGTGGCGGAGATGTGCGCCCCGAGCCCGGGGGCCCTGCTCTGGGTAGGCCGGAGCGTGATCTCCACCAGACCCGTCTCACGCGCTCTCTTGACCAGACGCGAGACGGTCGAGCGCGAGGTGCGCAGGTGCTTGGCGATGGCCTCCATCTTCATGTCCTGGAGGTAGTACATCGAGGCTGCCCGGAGGACGTCCTGCTCCCGATCGGCCATCTGCTGGTCTCCTGCCACTGGTACCGCCCCGGCTGCACGTTTGTGCACTGCGCTTGCGCGTTCGTTCCTGACATGTTGACGTTAATACGTGCAGCGCCGTTCCGACAGCGCTGTACCGCGGCACGGTGCCCTCCTGGGTCCCGCCACGCACCGCTAGCGCGGGACGCGGAGCCGTGGGAACGTCACAGGAGGGAGTCCTGCACGGGACCCCGCCGATGACGCACCAGATCGACGACGAGAGAAGGCCATCGGATGACTTCCAGCAGACTCACCGCAGAGTCTCGCCAGCGGGCGCTCAACGCGCTCGAGGCGAGCACGAGCGCGGACCAGGAGCTCGACGTCCTCGTGATCGGCGGCGGCGTGACCGGGGCGGGGATCGCCCTCGACGCCGTGACCCGCGGGCTCTCGACCGCGATCGTCGAGGGCCAGGACTGGGCGTCCGGCACGTCGAGCCGATCGAGCAAGCTGGTCCACGGAGGTCTGCGCTACCTCCAGATGCTCGACTTCCACCTCGTCCACGAGGCCCTGACCGAGCGCGACCTCCTCATCAAGGACCTCGCTCCGCACCTCGTGCGCCCGGTCCCCTTCCTCTACCCGCTCGAGCACCGTGTGTGGGAGCGGGCCTACGTCGGTGCCGGTATCGCGCTGTACGACACGCTCGCGAGCATGGCTCCCGGCAAGCGCGCCCTGCCCCTGCACCGCCACCTCTCGCGCAAGCAGATGGAGCGCAAGTTCCCCGACCTCGCGCACGACGCCGCGATCGGCGCCGTCCAGTACTGGGACGCCTCGGTCGACGACGCGCGCCTGGTCTCGACGCTCGTCCGCACCGCGACGTCCTACGGCGCGCACGCCGCGTCCCGCACCCAGGTGGTCGAGCTGACCAAGGGGTCGACCGGAGCGGTCAACGGCGCGATCCTCGAGGACCTCGAGACGGGCAAGCGCATCACGGTCCGCGCCCGCGCCGTCATCAACGCGACGGGCGTGTGGACCGAGGACACCGAGTCCCTCGCGGGCTCCGAGGGCGGACTGCGCGTCCTCGCCTCCAAGGGCGTGCACATCGTCGTCCCGCGCGAGCGCATCAAGGGCCAGGTCGGACTGATCCTGCAGACCGAGAAGTCGGTCCTGTTCATCATCCCGTGGTCCCGCTACTGGGTCATCGGCACGACCGACACACCCTGGGAGCAGGACCTCACGCACCCGGTGGCGACGGCCGCCGACATCGACTACATCCTCGAGCACGCCAACGCGGTCCTCGCCCAGCCCCTGACACGCGACGACATCATCGGCACCTACGCAGGCCTGCGTCCGCTGCTCCAGCCCGGGACCAAGGAGGGCACGAGCTCGGCCAAGGTCTCGCGCGAGCACACCACGGCCTCCCCGACGCCCGGCCTCACGGTCATCGCGGGCGGCAAGCTCACGACCTACCGGGTCATGGCCAAGGACGCGGTCGACTTCGCGATCGGCCAGCGCTCCGCGGCACTGCCCTCGATCACGGACAAGATCCCGCTGGTCGGCGCCGTCGGTCTGGGTGCCGTCCGCCGCCAGGCCCGCCCGTGGGCCTCGAAGTTCGGCTGGACCCCGCAGATGGTGGACCACCTCCTGCACCGCTACGGCTCCAACCTGCGCGACATCGTCGCCCTGTGCGAGGCAGACCTCACGCTCGCACGGCCGCTCGAGCACGCGCCCGCCTACCTGCGGGCCGAGATCAGCTACGGCGTGACCCACGAGGGAGCCCTGCACCTCGAGGACCTGCTGCTGCACCGTACGCGGCTCAACTACGAGGTGCTCGACCGCGGGATCGGCGCCCTCCCGGAGATCGCCGACATCGCGGCGCCGCTCCTCGGGTGGGACGACGAGCGCAAGGCCGCGGAGATCGCGTCCTACACCGCGCGCGCCGCCGCGGAGGAGGCGGCGGAGCAGGAGCCCGACGACGCCACGGCCGAGCGCACGCGCCTCGCCGCCGACGACGTCGCCCCGCTCAAGCCCCTCTCCGGAGCCTGACCACCGCGACCGACGCACCTGCCCCGGGAGCCGCGCCGGCTCCCCCGAGTACAACTTCATAGCCCGGCCCCGGCTCCGCCTCGACTCGCGCGAGGTGGAGCCGGACCGGCACCCCTCAACCTCACGGATGCGCGCAGTGCGACGCACGCCGGGGCCCCGCCGCACGGATGCGTCGGGGTGGTTGCGACAACGAAGTCCACCAAGAAAGAGAGAATCTGATGGACACACTCATCCTCAACGCCTTCTGGTCCGAGATACTCGGCACCGCGACCCTGATCCTGCTGGGTGCCGGCGTCGTAGCCAACGTGATCCTCCCCAAGACCAAGGGCTTCAACGGCGGCTGGCTCCTCATCAACTTCGGATGGGGCCTCGCCGTCTTCACCGGCGTCTACGTCGCGTACAAGTCCGGGGCGCACCTCAACCCCGCGGTCACCATCGGTCTCTTCACCGCGGACCGCCCGTTCTACTCGGTGACGGGCCCCGAGGGGATCCTCACCGCCACGATCGAGCCCACCGTGGGCAACATGTTCATCTACTTCGGCGCGCAGATGATCGGCGCGATCATCGGTGCCGTGCTCGCGTTCATCGCGTACAAGAAGCACTTCGACGAGGAGGCGCCCCCCGCCACCAAGCTCGCGGTCTTCTCGACGGGCCCCGAGCTCCGCTCGTACGGCTGGAACTTCATCACCGAGGTCATCGCGACGTTCGTGCTCGTGTTCTTCGTCGTCGCGTCCGGCAACACCCCCTCGGGGCTCGGCCCGCTCGCGGTCGCGCTGGTCGTGGTCGGTATCGGCGCCTCCCTCGGTGGTCCCACCGGGTACGCCATCAACCCTGCTCGTGACCTCGGTCCGCGCATCGCCCACGCCCTGCTGCCCATCAAGGGCAAGGGGTCGAGCGACTGGGCCTACTCGTGGGTCCCGGTCGCGGGCCCGCTCGTCGGCGGCGTGCTCGCCGGCCTCCTCGGCAAGGCCTGGGGCTGACCCCGGGCGCCTGCTCCTGACACACCGTGTGACCGGGACGGGGCGACCCGCCCCGGTCACACGACCACCCGCCGTCGGGCCTCTTCGCGGGCCTCGACGCCACCCTCGCACCCGGCCGCGCACCGCGCGGCACCCGCTCTCAAGCACACCGACGTGAAGGACTGACACACCATGGCCGACTACGTTCTCGCCATCGACCAGGGAACCACCAGCTCCCGGGCCATCGTCTTCAACCACTCCGGGGAGATCGTCTCCTCCGGCCAGCTCGAGCACGAGCAGATCTTCCCGCGGGCCGGCTGGGTCGAGCACAACCCCGAGCAGATCTGGAACAACGTCCGCGAGGCCGTCGGCCTGGCCCTGACCCGCGCCAACGTCACGTACACCGACATCGCCGCGGTCGGCATCACCAACCAGCGCGAGACCGCGGTCGTGTGGAACCGCAGGACGGGCAAGCCCGTCTACAACGCGATCGTCTGGCAGGACACCCGCACGCAGAAGATCGTCGACGAGCTCGGCGGCGACGCGGGACCCGAGAAGTACAAGGCGATCGTGGGCCTGCCGCTCGCGACCTACTTCTCCGGCCCCAAGGTCAAGTGGATCCTCGACAACGTCGAGGGCGCCCGCGCGGCGGCCGACGCCGGCGACCTCGTGTTCGGCAACACCGACACCTGGGTCCTGTGGAACATGACGGGCGGCGTCGACGGCGGGGTGCACGTCACCGACGTGACGAACGCGTCGCGCACCATGCTCATGGACCTCGACACCCTGTCGTGGCGCGAGGACATCGCGGCCGACATGGGCATCCCGCTCTCGATGCTCCCCGAGATCAAGTCGTCCTCCGAGGTCTACGGGAACGGGCGCCCCGGCGGGCTCCTCCCCGGGGTCCCGATCGCGGGCATCCTGGGCGACCAGCAGGCCGCGACGTTCGGCCAGGCGTGCTTCGAGGTCGGCCAGGCCAAGAACACGTACGGCACGGGCAACTTCATGCTCCTCAACACGGGCACCGAGAAGGTGGCCTCGAAGAACGGCCTGCTGACCACGGTCTGCTACAAGATCGGCGACCAGCCTGCCCGCTACGCGCTCGAGGGCTCGATCGCCGTGACGGGCTCGCTCATCCAGTGGCTGCGCGACAACCTGGGCATGTTCTCCGACGCGCCAGACGTCGAGTGGCTCGCCCGCAAGGTCGACGACAACGGTGGCGCGTACTTCGTGCCCGCGTTCTCGGGCCTGTTCGCGCCGCACTGGCGCTCCGACGCCCGGGGCGCCCTCGTGGGCCTCACGCGCTACGTCAACAAGAACCACATCGCGCGCGCCGCGCTCGAGGCCGTCGCGTTCCAGACCCGTGAGGTCCTGGACGCCATGAACGCGGACTCGGGCGTCGACCTCACCGAGCTGCGCGTCGACGGCGGCATGGTCCAGAACGAGCTGCTCATGCAGTTCCAGGCGGACCAGCTCGGCGTGGACGTCGTGCGGCCCAAGGTCGCGGAGACGACGGCGCTCGGCGCCGCGTACGCCGCGGGCATCGCGGTCGGGTTCTGGCAGGGCGAGCAGGACGTCATCGCCAACTGGGCCGAGGACAAGCGCTGGACCCCGTCGATGGACGAGGACGAGCGCGAGCGCCTCTACCGCAACTGGAAGAAGGCCGTGAGCAAGACCCTCGACTGGGTCGACGAGGACGTCGAGAAGTAGCCCTTCTCGCCTCCACCGCCTGTCAGGACCAGCGTGACCTCGAGGTCACGCTGGTCCTGACATGTCCCGGGGCATTCGTGGCTAGGCTCATCACCATGACCTCCGTGAGCTACACCCTCCCCGGGATGCACGTGACCGACCACGAGGTCGAGGTCCCCCTCGACTGGTTCGACGAGCAGGACCCGCGCCGGATCACGATCTTCGCGCGCGAGCTCGTCGACCCGGTCCGGCGGCGCGAGGACCTGCCGTTGCTCGTCTTCCTCCAGGGCGGCCCGGGCGGCAAGGGCCCGCGGCCCACCGGCCCCGAGGGATGGGTCGGGACAATGCTCGCGACGCACCGGGTGATCCTGCTCGACCAGCGCGGCACGGGCCGCAGCTCGGCCGTGCGCGGGCGCGCGCTCGCGGGGCTCGGCGACGCCGCCGCGCAGGCCGAGCACCTCACGCACTTCCGCGCGGACTCGATCGTGGCGGACGCCGAGCACCTGCGGCGCACCCTGTTCGGCGGTCGCCGCTGGGAGTCCCTCGGCCAGAGCTACGGCGGGTTCCTCACGCTCACGTACCTCTCGCGCGCCCCCGAGGGCCTAGCGGCCTGCTACGTCACGGGCGGCCTCGCGGGCCTCGAGGCCGACGCGACCGAGGTCTACCGCCGCACGTACCCACGCACCGCGGCCAAGAACGCCCGCTTCGCGGCACGCTACCCCGACGACGTCGCGCTCCTGGGGCGTGTCGCGGACAGGATCGCGGTGGGTGACGTCACGCTGCCCGACGGCGACACGCTGTCGGTGCGCCGGCTCCAGACGCTCGGCATGGACTTCGGCATGAAGCCGGGCTTCGAACGCGTGCACTGGCTGCTCGACGAAGCGTTCGACCACGGCGACGACGACCTGAGCGACACGTTCCTCAGCGAGGTCCGGGACCTCACGTCCTACCGGACGAACCCGCTGTACGCGGTGCTGCACGAGTCGATCTACGCCTCGGGTCGCGGGGCGACCGGCTGGGCCGCCGAGCGCCTGCGTGCCGAGCACCCGCAGTTCGCCCCCGACGCCCGCCCGCTGCTCTTCACGGGCGAGATGATCTACCCCTGGATGTTCGAGGAGATCGCGGGCCTGCGGGACTTCCGCGGCGCGGCCGAGGAGCTGGCGCGCCGCGAGGACTGGACCACGCTGTACGACCTCGACGCGCTCGCTGCCAACGAGGTCCCTGTCGCGGCCGCGGTCTACTACGACGACATGTTCGTCGACGCCCACCTGTCGCTCGACACGGCCTCCCGGGTGGGCAACGTGCAGGCGCTCGTCACGAACGAGTTCGAGCACGACGGGCTGCGGACGGGTGACGTGCTGGAGCGGCTGCTCCCCCTCGTGGACCAGCAGGGAGGGCCGCTCCCCCGCGGCTGACCCCACGCGGGCGTGGTTGCCGGCCGTCCCCCCGATGCGTCCGCGCGCACCGGGCTCCGGGGTGTGTCGCGGACCGCCTACCCCGCGAAAACGCTCGCCGTCACATAAAGTGGCACTCCGGAGAGCGGCGCGGTGCCGGCTCCAGTGCCAGAGGCGACGCAGCCGACGGCAGGCTGCCCAGGCACCTCACCAGGAGAGGGCGGGAGGCAGGATGCCGGTAGTGAGCACGACCCCCGGCAGACTGCACGGCGCTCCGCGACCACCCCACCTCGAGCTCGTGCGTGAACGGCTCGTCGACCGGCTCGACGCCGATGCGGCCCTGCGCGTGGTCCGTGGCCCGTCCGGCGGTGGGAAGACGTCCCTCCTCGCCGAGTGGGCGCGACGACGGGGGGCGGACGGGGTCTGGATCTCGACGAGCCCTGGCGCGACCCGGACCGAGCTCTGGCGCACCGTCGCCCGTCGGGCCACCCAGGCCGGCCTGCTGCGCTCGGAGACCACGACCGGTCTCGACGAGCTGACGACCGCGGCGCTGACGGCACGGCTCGCCGAGGCGTTCCTCACGGTCCCGGGCGAGGTGCTCGTCGTCGTCGACGACTACCAGAACGTCCGGGACGCCGAGGTCCACCAGGACGTCCTCGGGCTGCTGCGCACCTGCCCGAACCTGTCGTTCGCGCTCGCGACGACCACGAGCTCGATGCTCGAGGCGCCCGTCGTCGGCCTCGAGCTGACCCGCACCGTGATCACGGCCGACCAGCTCCCGCTCACGCTCGACGAGACCGCGCGGATGCTGCGTCAGGTCGGCGCGGACCTCGACCCGGCGCAGACGCACGTGAGCACGGGCGGGCAGCCCCTCTACCTGCGGGTCGCGATGCTCGCCGCCGAGCTCGCCGGCTCGCACGGCACCCCCGCCCATGTCCAGGTCGCGGCCGAGCTGCTCCGGGCGGCCGTCGACAAGCAGCTCCAGGGCCCCACCCGGCACCGGCTCGAGCTGTTCCTCGCGCGCTGCGTCGTCCCGGAGATCCTGACCGGAGACCTCGCGGTGGCGCTCACCCTCGATCCCGACGCGCCCGAGCTGCTGTCCGACCTCGAGGCGCGGGGACTCGGCACGTGGGAACGGCGCCCCACGGGTCTCGTCTTCGTCCTCTTCCCCGTCGTGCGGTCCCTCCTCCTGGAGACGTGCCGGCTCGAGGACCCCGAGGCGTCCCGCGTGGTCGAGGCGGCGACGGCCCGGTGGTACCTCCAGCACGGGTACCCGGTCGAAGCCGTCCGGCACGCGGTGACGGCCGGCGACCTGGCGATCGCCTCGGCCGCGGTGTCCCGCTACTGGACCCAGGTCTTCGAGGAGCGCACGATCGCGCACCTCGACGTCCTGCGCGCCGTCCCGGTCGCCGAGCTGCGCCCCTGGCCCCTGCTCGCGGGAGCGCTCGCACGGCACTACGACGCGATCCCCGGCGGGCGGGACGAGGCGATCGAGCTCTACCACGCAGCGCTCGCCGGGCTGCGTTCGGCGCCACGCCCCGCGGCACCGGGCGACCGCGTCGTGCTCGAGGTCCTCGAGAGCCTCGCGCTGCGGTCGACCGGCTCGGCCGAGCGCGCCCTGTACCCGGCGCGCCGCGCGGGGCGCATGCTGGGCGAGCTCCGGGTCACCGAACGACGCTCCATGGCGCGCGACCTGCCGCGGCTGCGCGCCGAGATCGCACGGTCGATGCTCCGTGGCGGCGCGGTGAGCGAGGCGCTCTCGATGCTGGAGGACCTCGGCGACCCGTTGGGGGACCCGCCCGGCGAGCCCCTGGCGCTGCACGGTCTGACGCTGCGTGCGCTCGCCCACGCCGTGCACGGCAACATGCCCGAGGCGCGCCGCGACCTCGCCGTCGTCGAGGCGTCCTCGCACGAGGAGACCACCCCGCGGCGCAGCAAGGACGTCTACCACCTGGCGCACGCGCTCGTACGCATCGAGCGGTTCGACGCACGGGGTGCGCAGGCCCACCTGGACGCCGTGCGTCCCTACCTCTCGACGCTCGAGTCGCGACCGCAGTTCGCGCTGGCGCAGGCCTCGGTCGACCTCCTGACGTTCGAGCCGGCGCTCGGCGCGGAGCGGCTGCGCCGGTACATCGAGTCGGAGCGGGGCAGGCAGCGGATCTCCGCGCGGGACAGCGACCAGCTCGGCTATGCCGGCGGCCTGCTCGACCTCGCCCGTGGTCGGCTGGGCGCGGTGCACGCGACGCTCCGGGGCGCTTCCCCGTCGTCCGAGAACGCCCCGCTCCTGCGCGCCCACCTCGCGCTGCTCACCGAGTCCTGGCAGGTCGCGCGGGACGTCCTGGTCGAGCACACGCCGCCGGTCGACGCGTCGCCGCGCCTGAGGGTCGCGCACTCGCTGCTCCTCGCGGCCGCCCTCGTCAACGGCACCGACGAGTCCCACGCGTGCGACGCGCTCGGAAAGTTCGCGGCCGTCGCCGACGACCGCCAGCTGCTCTTCGCCCTCACGCTCCCGCCCCGGCGGGAGCTCGTCGCGCTCGTCGACCTGGCCGCGCGCAGCAAGGACAGGACGGCGCAGCGGGTGCTCGCCGCCGCAGGTCCGGTCCCCGAGAGGTTCGCCGCGATGGTGGGCTTCCCGCAGGCGCTGACGGACCGCGAGATCGTCGTGCTCGACAGCCTGCGCCGGCACGCCACGGCGGCCGAGATCTCGCTGAGCCTGACCGTCTCGGTCAACACCGTCAAGAGCCAGCTCCGGTCGGTCTACCGCAAGCTGGGGGTGCGCCGACGGGAGGACGCGCTCGCGAAGGGGATCGAGCTCGGGCTCATCGTGGCCGACCACGTCGACCCCGCGTCGGCGCGCGACGACCGGTGGTGACGACGCACGACCGCGGGAGTCCCGACCGACCGTGACGACGCCGTCACACCGGGCGTGTCAGACGAGGTCGTCGACGATCCTGGCCGCAGCCCTCGTCCGCTCGTGCGACTCGCCGTCGTCGATCTGCCGCCCCGCCGCGACGAGAGCCGCGCGGCGGAGCCAGGAGAAGACGACCAGGACGGGGTACGTGTCCTCGCCGACGTAGACGCGGCGGCGCCAGGACGCCCAGGCGACCACACGGGCCAGCACGGGGACCGGGTCGTCGAGCTCGCTGGCCCGGTGCGCGACGTTCTCCCAGCCGTGCTCGGCGTCGCTCATGAGCTGCGCTCCCTCTCGGCCCAGCGGACGCGCGAGCGCTGCGAGTCCGATGTCCTCGCGGATCTCGGTGGCCTCGGTCGGGACGAGGTCCAGCCCGTCGCGGTACGTCCCGAACGCCGCGGGGTCGACATGACGCCAGGGGTCGCCGTCCGGGAGCGAGTCGAGCAGGTCGGTGAGGGCCCCCGCGAGGAGGGTCACCGCGCGCAACCGCTGCTCGCGGGCCTGGGCTCTCATCGCCTCGAGGTCGGCGACACGGTCGTACGGATCGATCAGCGGTTCGACGAGCCCGACGGCCCACGCCGCCCAGGTCGTGTCGTCCCACGGGGCCGGGGTCGTCATCGCCGGCTCGCCCCGGCACGTCGTCGACGACCGCCTGCAGGGAGGCAGGTCCGACCTGGCGAGCACGCGCCACGCGGGTGTACGCCCGAGGAGTGCCTCGTCGCCGAGGACGGTGCGCAGGTCCTGCCGCCCATGCTCCACCTCCTGCTCGTCTGCGTGTCCGCGCCCAGGTCGGCGAGCGATCGCCGACGCGGAAGTGTATCCATCACCGGCACCGGCACAGAAGGGGCGGACGACACGAATCGCCGTCCGCGCGGGTGAATTCTCGACCCCGGGCCCCGGCAAGTCCCAGCATGGCACCACCTATAGCACCAGCGAGGGTGAACTCCGGTGTGAAAACCGTGTTCAGACGTGAAAGTAGTGCGAAGCGGCCGCATGCTGAGGGCATGAACGTGCGGCCCCCATCCGGCACGTGCCCGGACCGGGCGCGTGCAGCGCGCTCCCTGCGTGCCGCAGAGGAGCCGCTCCTCGACGACGACCACGACGCGCCCTCCGACGCCATGCGCTCCGAGGTGGCGCGCATCGTGCAGCTCGGCGACGACACCCGCTACGGCGCGGAAGTATCGACCTTCATCGCCGGCCACCGCGACCACTGGCGACGCATCGCCGCGAGGCTGTGCCGGACCAACTCGGTGCCGGTGACCCAGCACCTCGAGGACGTCGAGGCGATCGTCACGGAGACCGTCTGGGAGATGCTCGAGCGGTCGCGGCAGGACCCGACCTACCTGGCCACCATGCGTTCGTTCCTGGCGATCGTCGTCTACACCGCGCGCCCCAAGGTCCGCTCGTTCGTGGACCACGCGACGGCGCCCGCGTCGGGCATGGTCTCGGCTCAGCGGCGTCGGCGCGAGCTGGCCCGCACCCGCGCCGAGCTCGCCGCGCTGCGCGGCACCGTCCCGACGGTGCAGGAGGCGGTGCAGGCAGCCAACGACAGGCTCGGCGCACACCGCTCCGACGTCGTGCGTCAGGGGATGGTCGTCACAGAGGCCGACGAGCTCGTCCTGTCCGGCACGCTCTCCTTCGACGAGACCCTCGACTCCCCCCGGCTCGTCCAGGACGACCACGACTGCGTGCTGCACCCGGTCGAGGCGCCCACCCTGGTGCGCTCGGTGGTCGACGCCGCACAGGCCGAGAACCCGACACGGGGCAAGGTCGCCGCCCTGTGGATGGCCGAGGCGTACGGCAGCGGACCGCTCCCGGGCCAGGACACCGTCGTGTGGATCTCCCGGACCCTCGGCCTGCCCCGTCGGAGCACCGCGGCCCACATCGACCGGGTCCGCGAGCTGGCTGCCGCCCGCCTGCATGCGATGGGCATCGGTACCGACCTCCTGGAGTCGGCGTGAGCGCGGCCGCCCTCCCGTCTCCTGCGGTTCTGCGCACGGGCACGTCGACCGACGGCACGAGGACCTCGCGCCGGCGGGTACCCGCACCACCGCACGATCGCCGTGACCACGGCCGTACCGACCTGCGTGCCCGTGGGCAGGAGAGAACGCTGCATGTCTGACGCACTTCCTGCGCGTCAACCCCTCGGGGTCGACGCACTTTCCGCCCTCGCCGCCCTGCCCGCACACGCCCGCGAGCACGCCCTCGCCGAGTTCCTGGCCTCCCGTGCGGGTGAGCTCGCCCGCGAAGCACGCCGCGTCGTGCGGACGTACCGGGTCGCTCCCGCCGACCGTGCGGCAGCGCACGACGCGGTGACGACCGCCCAGCAGGCGCTGATGCGCGACGTCGCCACGGGGCGCCGTAGCGTCGACGCCCGGAGCTGGGCCCCCACCGTCCGCGCCGAGTCGGCACGAGCGGTCCGCCGCTCGGCCGCCCAGGGCGCCTACGCCGTCGTTCCCTACCGGCAACGCCTCGCGGCGCAGCGCGCGACCCTGCTCGCGGTGCGTGAGACCGCCGCGGAGGGTGTCCCACCCGCTGCGGACCCACGGCCGGCCGTCGTCGCCCTCGCCTCGGCCGGGGTGCCGTCGGCAGTCCCCCCGACCTCTTCCCTCGTGGGTGGGACCGCTGCAGCGCATGTCGTGAAGGTACCGGTCGAGCACGTGGCCCGCAGGCCCACCGGGCCCGCCGGCACTCCCCGGCACGCCCGCCGACAGGCCCGAGCCGTCCTGGGCAACGGCCTGTCCCCCCGCAAGTCCCTGCGGTGGAGTGCGGCGGCGCTGCTGTCCACCGTCACGATCGTGGTCGGCGCAGCGGTCGCTCCCGCCGAGGAGCGACCCGACGACGGGACGGGCGCGTCGAACGTGACCTTCGTCGACCGGCTCACGATGCCCATCGTCGGCCTGTGGGACAACCTCGTCGGCAACGGCAAGGACAACGGCACGGGCGCCGTCGTACCGGTACCCGTCGAGTCCCCCACCCCGTCCCCTCCTGCGGTGCAGCAGACACCGGCTCCGACGGCCACGCAGGTCCCCGTCGCACCGGCCGTGCCGGCGGTTCCAGCCGCACCCGCCGCACCCACCGCGCCCGTCCCCGGCGGCGGGCCGGGTCGCTCGCAGGCCCCCCAGGACGGCGGTCGGCACGGCAACGGTGGCGGCTGGCGCGACCACGACGACCTCGGGCGCGGACAGTGGCACGAGCGCGACGACGAGGACGACGACCGGGACGACGACGAACGGCGCGGCGACCGGCACGGACGTGACGATCAGCGGGGCCAGGGGCGGGGCGACCGGGACGGCGACCGCGGCGCCGGTCACCGCGACGACCGGTCGCGAGGCCGGGGCCGGGGCCGGAACGTCGGCGAGCGCAGGCACGGCCGGTCGAGCTCGGTCCCGCGCGTCTAGCGCGCGCGGACGACCCGGCACGGCGGCAGCCAGGTCGCGCCGCACGGCTGCCGCGGACTCCTGAGGCCCTGCGGGTGCGTCGGCGCGTCGTCGAGGACTCAGGACGCCGGTCGCAGGGCGAGCAGCGCACGCACCTCGTCGGCGCTCCCGTCGCCCGCGGCGGCTGCACGGTTGCCCTCGGCCACCTGGTCGACGATCTCCGCCCGGTGGATGCGCACGTCACGCGGCGCCTCGATCCCGATCCGCACCCCGTCGCGGCCCGCGGAGACCACCGTCAGGACGATGTCCTCGCCGACGAGGATCCGTTCGCCCACCTTGCGCCCCAGCACCAGCATCGACGTCCTCCTGACGTTCACGACAAGTCGTCCTGACCTTCCGGGAGCACCTATGCGGACCTGCCGTCGGTCAGCCCGCGTCCCATCCCTCGGGCAGCCCGAGGAGCTGGACCGTCTCCGGGGTGCGGGTCAGCGACCTGCCGACCACCACCATGGCGTGCACGTGCACGAGGGCCCGCAGGCCGTCGACCCAGGCCGCGGTGTCCGCGTGCTTGCGCGAGGCGTCGACCACGACCCACACCTGCTCGGGCGCGAGCTCGTCGAGCACCCGGAGACCGTCCACGAGATCCGCGGCGACCCCCACGGCGACCGCGGTCGCCGTGCCGGCGTGCACGCCGCGTGCCCGCGCCTCGGTCGCACCGCGCCGGTCGACGACCCGGTGGGACTCGCCGTCGTGCGCGTGGCCCGCCGAACCCGTGAGGAGGCCGAGGCGCGCGCGCATCGCGCGGGCGACCGGCAGGGCGTCGCCCCCCAGGCCGACGAGCGCGACGAGGTCGCCGGGGGCGGTCGAGGGCCCCACCTGGCTCGGGGCCCGCGCCGGTTCGGGGAGGGCCGTCTCGGCGATCAGCTCGTCGAGCATCGCCGCGAAGTCGTCGCCCCCGGTCGACATCTCGAGGTCCTCCGCCCGTTCCGAATGGGCCGGCTGGAGCCGGTCGGCCTCGTCGGCGTCGTCGAGCAGGGCGGCGATGCCCGCCCGGCGCGCCGCGGGGAAACGGACCGGGTGCTCGGTGGGACGCGACGGGGCAGGGGACGCGACCTCGACCACGGCCTCGTAGTGCTGCCTGCCGAAGAGTCCCTTGATGCCGCCCGTGATGACCCTCTCGGCGGACACGATCCGCACGTCGGGGCCGTGCTCGCGCCGTGCCTCGTCGAGGATGGCCTCCAGGGTGTCACCCGCGAGCCGCAATCGCCGGGGCATCGTTCACCACCCCGACCGTCTCGATGAGGGCGTTGCCCGAGGTCACCTCGGTGTACGAGAGCACCGCCAGGTCGGCGAGCTGCGTCGCCACCAGGCGACGGATCGCCGGGCGCAGCGACGGCGCACAGACCAGGACCACGTCGTGCCCGACCGCGCGAGCGGACTCGGCGACGTCGGCGACCGAGGTGCGGAACGCGTCGAGCCGGGCCGGGTCGACGACGATCACCGTGCCGTGCTCCCCTCCCGGTTGCCTGCCCGCGAGCATTGCCTGCTCGAGCACGGGCGAGATCGTCACGACCCGGATGGTCCCGTCGACCGTGTAGCGCGCCGGGACCGCCGGCCCGAGGGCGGCGCGCGCCGACTCGACGAGGTGCTCCGCGTCGGTCGACCGCTTGGCCGCGAGCGCGAGCGCCTCGTAGATGCGCGGCAGGTCGTTGACGGCCACCCGTTCCTCGAGCAGCCCCTGGAGCACGCGCTGGATCTCGGCGAGGGACAGCAGCGTCGGCGTGAGCTCGTCGACCGCCGAGGGGTTGGTGCGCTTGACCTCGTCGGTCAGCACGCGCACGTCCTCGCGCGAGAGCAGGCGCGCGGCGTTGGCCGAGATGATGGCCGACAGGTGGGTCACGAGCACCGAGACGCGATCGACGACCGTGGCGCCCGCCATCTCGGCGCTGTGCCGCATCTCGACGGGCACCCACTTGCCCTCCATGCCGAACACCGGGTCCACGGTGGCCTGACCGGGCAGCGACGCGAGGTTGTCCCCGAGCGCGAGGACCTTGCCCGCGGGTGCCTGGCCCCGACCCGCCTCGACGCCCGCGATCCGCACGGCGTAGGTCGAGGCGACGAGCTCGATCGAATCGCGCGTGCGCACGGGCGGCACGACGACGCCCAGGTCCATCGCGATCTTGCGCCGCAGGGCGCGCACGCGCCCCAGGAGGTCGTCGTGCGCGCCCGTGACCAGGTCGACGAGGTCGGGGGCCAGCAGGATCTCCAGGGCGTGCACGCGCATCTGCTCGATGAGGTTCTCGGTACCGTCCGTCGAGGCGGCCGCGCCCTTCTCGAGCTGCTCGGCCGCGGCCCGCGCGACCTCGGCCCGCTGCTGGCGCGACTTGATCTGCTGCGCCGCCACGAGGAGGCCGATCCCGAGGACCAGGAACGGCAGCTTGGGCATGCCCTCGATGAGCGCCATGGCGAACGACGCGACGCCCGCGATCGCGATGGCGTGCCGCGACTGGACGAGCTGGCTCGAGGCCTGCGACCCGACGTCGCCCTCGCCCGAGTTGGAGCGGGTCACGATCATGCCGGTCGCGACGGCCATGAGCAGCGCCGGGACCTGCGTGACGAGGCCGTCGCCGATCGTCAGGATCGAGTAGGTGTCGACCGACTCCCCGATCGGCATGCCGTGCATGACGACGCCGATGACGATCCCGCCGACCAGGTTGATGATCGTGATGACGACGCCCGCGATCGCGTCGCCCTTCACGAACTTCGAGGCGCCGTCCATCGCACCGTAGAAGTCCGCCTCCGCGGAGACCTCGGCACGCCGCTCGCGGGCGTCGGTCTCGGAGATGAGGCCCGCGTTGAGGTCGGCGTCGATCGCCATCTGCTTACCGGGCATCGCGTCGAGGGTGAACCGCGCCCCGACCTCGGCGACGCGCTCGGCGCCCTTGGTGATCACGAGGAACTGGATGACCACCAGGATCAGGAACACGACCATGCCGATGACCAGGTTCCCGTTGACCACGACGTGGCCGAACGCGCTGATGACCTCGCCCGCGTACCCGTTGCCCAGCACGAGGCGGGTCGAGGCGACGTTGAGGCCCAGCCGGAAGAGCGTCGCGACGAGCAGCAGCGACGGGAAGACGGAGAAGTCGAGCGGCTTGGTGACGAACATCGACGTCAGCAGGATCACGAGCGAGAGCAGGATGTTGACGATGATGAGCACGTCGAGCATCCCCGCGGGGATCGGCACGACGAGCAGCAGGACGATGCCGACGACGCCGAGGGGCACGGCGATCATGGCGAGGGAGCGGTTCTTCACGCGGAACCCTGGTCCTTCCCGGTCCGGAACGGTGGCAGGTGCTGCCGCGAGGCCCTATGCACGTCGCGCCGACGGCAGCGCGGGTCGGCCTCGCGGTCGGCCTCGCGGTCGGCCTCGCGGTGGGCAACGGCGCGGTCGGTCGGGCACGTCGGTCGCCTCACGCCGTGCGCGCCTCGCCGTCCCCCGCGGCGCCCTCGACCGGCCACTCCCCCGGCGCGATCGCCGGCCGGCCCAGCCGGTGCGGCACGGAGGAGACCGCGGCCCCCCGGCGTGCGAGGGCCATGACGAACGCGAGGACGCGCGCGACGGCCATGTACAGCTCGACCGGGACCTCCTGCCCGACGTCGCAGACCTTGTGGAGGGCGCGCGCGAGCTGGACGTCGCGGACCATCGGCACGCGCGCCTCCTCGGCCTTCTCGCGGATGCGCGCGGCGAGGTGGTCCGCGCCCTTGGCGACGACGCGCGGTGCGGACTTCCCCGCCTCGTAGCGGATCGCGACCGCGACGTGCGTGGGGTTGACGATCACGACGTCGGCGTCCGCGACCGCGGCGAGCATGCGGTTGCGCGACAGGGAGCGCGCCATCGAGCGGCGCTGCGACTTGACCATGGGGTCGCCGTCGCTGTTCTTGTGCTCGTCCTTGAGCTCCTTCTTCGTCATGCGGGTCTTCTTGCGGTTGCGCTTGGCGACGACGAGCACGTCGAGCAGCGCGAGCGAGATCCCCGCCGCGGTCGCCCAGAGCAGCAGCGCCCTGACCCCCGACCCGGCTGCCTCCAGCAGCGACGAGACCGGCAGCCCGCCCGCGGACAGCAGCACGGGCATGAGCGACTGGATCACGACGTACAGCACGACCCCGACCACGGTCGTCTTGAGCAGCGCCTTGACGCCGTTCCACAACGCCTGCGGGCCGAGGATCCGCTTGAACCCGGAGACCGGGTTGAACTGCTGGAACTCACCCCGGAACTTCTTCAGGTGCAGGCCGCCCTGCACGACCGAACCGATGATCGCGGCGAGCGCCACGGCCGCGAGCAGCGCGCCGATCGTGGGCAGGATCGACCCGAGGGCCTCCTGCAGGAGCACGACCGCGACGGCCGGCTCGGGGTTCTCGATCACGGTGCGGATCGAGAGCACCTGCTCGGTCGCGGCACCCGCCGCGTTGCCGAGCGTCAGGGGCAGCAGCGCCCCCGCGACCGCGATCCCGACCCAGGCCGTGAGGTCCTGCGACCGGCCGAGCTGGCCCTTCTCGCGGACCTCCTTCATCTTGCGGTCGGAGGCCTGCTCGGTCCTCTCCTCGGACGTGTCCGCCATCAGCCCACGCCTCCCATCAGCTTCAGGGCCTGCGCCGTGAGCGCGGACAGGGCGTGCGGCAGGGCGATGAGCACCGTCCCGACGAGCGAGAGGGTCAGGAAGATCTTGAGCGGGAAGCCGAGCGCGAACGCGTTGAGCGCGGGGGCGACACGGGTGACCAGGCCCAGTCCGACGTCGGCCAGGAAGAGGACCACGACGATGGGCCCGGCGATCTGGAGACCTGCGACGAACGACCCCGTGAGCGCGTCGACGAACGACCCGGCCGGGACCCCGGCGAACGCCCCCACGGGCACCACGTCGTACGAGCGCGCGAGGCCGAGGATCACGAGCTGGTAGGCGTCCGAGGTGAACATCAGGACGACGGTGGCCAGCGCGAACAGACGCGTGAACTGCGACCCGCTCACGTTCGTCTGCGGGTCGAACGCCATGCCGACCGAGAATCCCCCGAACAGGTCGAGGTGCGAGCCGGCCGCGGTCACGGCCGAGAAGACGATCATGACCATCGTGCCCAGCATGGCGCCCGTCGCCGCCTCGGCGACCACGTGGGCGAAGAACGTCGCCGTGCCCACGGGTTCGTACGTCGGCGCGACCCGGCCCGAGACCACCAGGCCCAGCGAGACCGCGAGGATGGCGCGCACCTGGCGCGGGATGGCCTTGTGGGAGAACGGCGGCGCGAGCAGCATGAACGCGGCCAGGCGGACCCCCGCGAGCAGGGTCGCCTGGAGCCACGCCTGGTCGATGTCGAACGTCACCGACGTCAGCCGCCGCCCAGCAGCGACGGGATGAGGTCGAACATCGAGTGGGTGAACGAGACCAGCTCGCCGATCATCCAGTTCCCGCACACGATGAGCGCGACCGCGACCGCCGCGGCCTTGGGCACGAACGAGAGCGTGACCTCCTGGATCTGGGTCACCGACTGCACGAGCGAGATCGAGAACCCCACCACGAGCGAGGTGATGAGCACGGGGGCCGCGAGCTTCGCGGCGAGGATCATCGCCTGCGTCGCGATGTCGAGGACTGCCGAGGTCTCCATGTCACCCCACCCCGTACGAGCCGATGAGCGAGGTCGTGATGAGCGCCCACCCGTCGACGAGGACGAACAGCAACAGCTTGAACGGCAACGAGATCATGGTGGGCGGGAGCATCATCATGCCCATGCTCATGAGCGCCGCCGCCACGACCAGGTCGATCACGAGGAACGGCACGAAGATCACGAAGCCGATGATGAACGCGGCCCGCAGCTCCGAGATGACGAACGCCGGCACGAGCGTGGTCAGCGGGACGTCGGCCATGGTCGCCGGGTTGTCGAGGTCGGCGGCGCGCGTCATGAGCGCGAGGTCCTCCTCGCGCGTGTGCGCGAGCATGAACTCGCGCAGCGGCACGGAGCCCGCGTCGAGCGCCTGGCTGAACGTCGTGGTGCCCTCGAGGTAGGGCTGGACGGCGGCGTCGTTGATCTCGCCGAACACCGGCCACATGATGAACATCGACAGGAACAGCGCGAGCCCCGCGAGAACCATGTTGGGCGGCACGGTCCCGGTGCCGAGCGCGTTGCGCGTCAGGGACAGCACCACGAAGATCTTCGTGAACGACGTCATCATGAGCAGCAGCGTCGGGGCCAGCGACAGCAGCGTGATGCCCACGAGCGTCACGAGGGACGACGACGGCTCGCCGTTCGGACCGTTGATCTCGACCGAGAAGCTGCTGCCCCCGTCAGGGGCGGTCGGGTCCACCGGCGCGGTGGGCGCCGTGGGGTCGGTCGGGGCGGCGCTCGCGGACGGGGCGAGCAGCACGGTCGCCACGAGGACGAGCGCGACGAGGAGAAGGGCCGCGGCCAGGGCCACGACGCGGCGCGACCCCTGACGCGCCGGGGTGTCGAGGGTCATCGCCGGGGCCCCCACACGGCGCGCGCGGCCTGCCGCCAGGTGTCGACGGCGAGGAGCGAGCGCGCCGCGGCAGGCTCGAGCAGGGCGGTGGGGACGCCCGACGGCGCACCCGCCACCGCGAACACGGTCGCCGCGGGCGCGGGCGCGGGCCCTGCCGGACCGGAGGCCGACGGGTCGGTGGCCTCGTCGTCCGTCGGGACGGTCGTCTCGCCGAGCCAGACGTGCGCGGCGAGGACGGCCTCGTCGAAGGACTGGCTCGGCTCGGCGGGACCGGTGTCCCCGAGCGGGCCTGCCTCCGCTCCACCCACGGGGGCGGCCACGACCTGCGGCCCGGTCGTCGACTTCACCACGTTGAACGGCCCCACGCGCGAGGCCGTCGCTCCGCGCAGCGCGTGCTTGGGGGTCGCGGGGCCGGTCGTCGCGGACGTCGCGGGCGCGGGGCCCTGGTCGATCACCGTGACCGACGACTCGGTGACCCCCAGCAGGTAGCGGGTACCGCCCGAGTCGAGGAGCACGGCGGCGCTCTTCTGGCTCAGCCCCTGACGGGCGACGACGGTGAGCTGCGCGCCACGGCCCGCGGGGGCCGTGCGCCTGCTCCGGTCGGCGACCCGGTACGACAGCCACAGCAGCCCCATGACGACCGCCAAGGAGAAGGCGACGCGCAGCACGGTGGTGACGTCCACGGGCTCAGTCGTCCGCGTCGAGGATCTTGGTGATCCGCACGCCGTAGTCGCCGCCGTCGACGACCACGACCTCTCCCTTGGCGATGGTCCGACCGTTGAGCTGGACGTCGGCGGGCGCACCGGCCGAGCGGTCGAGCTCGACGACGGCGCCGGGCTCGAGGTTGAGCACCTCGCGCACGGGCATGCGCGTGTGCCCGACGACGACCGCGAGCCGCATCTCGACGTTGGAGATGCGCGCGAGCCTGCTGCCCGTCATGGCCTCGTCGGGCAGGCCGCGCAGGGTCTTGCGCGTGCGGACGACGAACCAGCCCGCGGTCGGCCCGCCCCCGGCGGAGAGCTCGAAGACGACGGCCTCCTCGTCCTCGAAGAGCTCGGTCGCGTCGGAGACGCGGACGTCGCCGAGCACACCGACGCCGGTCGTGGCACCGGCCGCCTCGAGCGCCGGGCGCAGGAGGTCGGTCACGTCGAGCGTCGGGGTCTCGGACGCGTCGGCGAGCGAGGACTCGTCGATGAGGGCGAGCGCCATGTCGGTGCCGGTGTCCCCGACGTATGAGGCGACGACGGCGGTCACGGCCTGCGGGCCGACCGGGGCCCCGCCGGAGATCGCGGCCGAGAGCGGCGTGCTCGTGGGGACGAGTTCGACGAGTGCCCGGGCGGCCTCCGCCGCGGCCTCGACGGCCGTGCGGTCGGCGGTGGTGGCGGTGCTCATGTGTCAGTTCTCCTCGGTGGTGACGATGCGGCAGGCGAGGCGGGAGCCGGACGAACCGACGGCGCCGCGCGCCAGGACGTGGCCGTCGACGATGACGTCGAGCGGGCGGGAGCGGTTGTGCGGCAGGCGGATGACGTCGCCGACCGCGAGGTCGACGACCTCGACGGGCGTCATCACCGCGCTCGAGAGCTCGACCGTGACGTCGACCAGGGAACGTGCGAGGTGTCGTCGTGTGCGGGCCGCGGCGTCGGCCGGGTCGTCGGCAGGGTTCGCCTCGCCGAGGTGCGGGAGCAGCGCGATCGCGGGCAGCGCCAGGGTGGCCGTGCACGGTCCGTCTCCGACGCGCAGGTTGAACTCCGCCACGATCATGAGCTCGGCGGTCGGCGCGGCCTGCACGAACTGCGAGTTGTGCTGGATCGACCCGATCTTGAGGGGGGTCTCCAGGAGACGCCCCATCGAGTGCCGCAGGTCGCGGAGCGTCTCCGTGACCAGCGAGGTCACGAGCGCTCGCTCGACGTCGGTGAACTTGCGGTCGATCGCCGGGATGTACGGGCCGGCGCCGAGCATGTGCGCGATCCACGTGAGGGCGTCGGTATGGGGGAACTGCAGCACGGCCCGCGGGTTGATGCCGTCGATCTCGCACACGACGACCGCGGTCGTGACCGGCAGGTCGGCCACGTAGTCGTCGTAGGTGCGCATGGTCACCGCGGCCAGGCTCACCTGGGACACGACCCGGACGCGCGCCGTGAGCTGCGTGCCCCACTGGCGGGCGAAGCTCTCGAACGCCATCTCGAGGATGCGGTGGTGCTCACGCACGAGCGTCGTCGGACGACGGAAGTCGTAGACCTCGACCTTGCGCCGGTCGGCGGGACCCTGGACCCTGACGGGTGTCGTCGTGCTCACGCTGGTCTCCTATGCACGCACGCGCAGCAGAGCCTGCGCGTCGGCGGGAGCCCGTGGTGGGTCAGTCCTGCGCGGTCGCCGCCTCCGCCGCGCTCGCCTGGGCTGCGCGCTGCGCCGCCTCCGCCGCCGGCACGTCCGCCGCGGTGAGGGTGCCGCCGAGCACCTCGGGGATCAGCGCGCGCACGGCCTCGGGCTGGGCGGACAGCACCATGATGTCGACGCGCCGGTTCGTGGCGAGCGCCTCGTCGTGGGTGCCCGCGGCGAGCGGGCGGGCGGACCCGAACCCCACGGCCGCGATCCTGTGCTCGGTGAGTCCGCTGTGCTCGACGAGGTAGCGCAGCACCGAGGTGGCACGCGAGGAGGACAGCTCCCAGTTCGTCGGGTAGCGCGAGCCCACGGTCGCCTTGTAGTCCGCGTTCCCCTCGACCTGGATCTCGTAGGGCGTCGGAGCGAGCACGGGGCCGATGATCGCCAGCACCGCCCCCGCCTCCTCGGTGAGGTCGGCGCTGCCCGGCGAGAAGAACGTGTCGGCCGACACGAGACGGACGGTGAGGCCGCGCTCGTCGATCTCGAACCGCACGGTCTCGGACATGCCGTACGCCTGCAGGTCCTTCGACATCGCGTCGCGCAGCCCGGTCAGGTCGGCGACCTCGGCCAGGGCCCGCTCGAGGTCGGTCTCGACGTCGGCGGGCGGCTCGGTCGCGGGGTTGTCGATGACCGCCTCCACGACGTCGGCGTCCTCGATCGTGCCGAAGCCCGCCGCGAGCGACGACTTGAGCTCCTGGTACTTGTCCTGGTCGACCGAGCTGATCGCGAACAGCACGATGAACAGGCACATGATGACGGTGACCATGTCCATGTAGGACACCATCCAGCGACCGCTGCCGCCCGTGTCGTGCCCTCCACCACCACCGCCACCGCCACCGCCTCGCCTGCTCCGGCCGTGCCCACCGCGCCGGCTCATCAGGCTGCCTTGCCCGGGGGCAGCGACCACTCGGGGACCATGGTCTTGAGGCGTTCGTCGATGACGCGGGCGCGGGCGCCCGCCTGGATCGACATGTACCCCTCGAGCAGCACGTCGAGCCGCTGGATCTCGAGGTCGGAGATGCGCTTGAGCTTGGCGCCGATGGGCAGCCAGATGAAGTTCGCGGACAGGATGCCCCACAGGGTCGCGATGAACGCGGCCGCGATCATGTGCCCGAGCTCTGCGGGGTCGGACAGGTTCTCCAGGACGTGGGTCAGCGAGACGACGGTGCCGACGATGCCGATGGTCGGGGCGTACCCGCCGATCGCGTTGTAGAAGTCGTACGCGACCGCGTCCTCGCGGCTCTTGGTCTCGATCCGTTCCTCGAGCAGGGTGCGCAGCTGGTCCGCGTCGGCACCGTCGGCCAGGGACTGCAGGGCGCTGCGCTGGAACGGGTCGTCGGTCTTCTGCGACTCCGCCTCGAGCGCGAGGAGGCCGCCGTCGTTCTGCACGATCTCGGCAGCGCGCACGACCTCCTCGATCGCGTCCGCCGGGCGGGCGGGCTTGCTCATGAAGGCCCTCGGCAGCGCCTTGACCGCCTGGAGCGCGTCGCGCACCGTGCCCGACGCGACCGCGACGAGGATGCTGGCCCCGAAGACGAGGATGATCGGCGCGGGCAGCAGGATCGACGTGATCTGGGCGCCCTCGAGGAGCACCATCGCGACGAGCGCACCGAACGCGAACAGGATGCCGATGATGGTTGCGGGATCCATGGGGCCTACTTCCTCGGGGTGGGCAGCGGGGTCACGGGGACCGGGACCCGGTCGTGCGCGGCCGGCTCGGGCCGGTCCGGCACGATGCCGAGCGGCGTGCGCTCGTTCGTGACGGTCATGGACTGCGCGAGCAGCAGGACGCGAGCCTTGTGCTCCTCGACCAGCCGGATCACGTCCTCCATGGACTCGGTGACGATGTATCGAGAACCGTCGATCAGCGTGACCCGGGTGTCCGGGTTGGTCTCGACTCGGGCCACGAGGTCCGCGTTGATCGCGATGCGCTCGGAGCTGAAGCGCGTGAGGACGATCACGGTTCCACCTTCGGGTCGGGTCGGGTCGCAGGGTGCGAAGGGCGTCTGGCCAGGTCTTTCGCGGCGCGGTGCACCGGTCGGCCCTGCCCCGCTGATCCGTACTCTCGGCAGCCGTCGTGCTCTCGTGAAGGCGAGGGTGGCTGAACCGTCCGGGCCGCCCCGAGCATGACGGTGCCCCCGGGACGGGTCGTCCCGGGGGCACCGTGGTGACCGCGCGCCGCCCCGCGCGCGGCCGTCGTCAACGCTTGAGGTTGACGAGTTCGGTCAGCACCTCGTCGGAGGTGGTGATGACGCGCGAGTTCGCCTGGAACCCGCGCTGGGACACGATGAGGTTCGTGAACTCCTGCGAGAGGTCCACGTTCGACATCTCCAGGTAGCCGGCCGTGATGGAGCCCATGCCCTGGTCCCCTGCACCGCCCACGATGACCTCGCCCGAGTACTGCGTCGCGGCGTAGGTCGAGCCGCCCGCCTTCTCGAGGCCGCCCATGTTGGTGAAGGACGCCAGCGCCACCTGGCCGAGGACGGCCGTCTTGCCGTTCGAGTAGGTGCCGATGATCGACCCGTTGCCGGAGACCGAGTACGACTTGAGCGACCCGGCCGCGGCGCCGTCCTTGGCCGAGACCGCGACGTTCGACAGCCCCGCGTAGGACGTGACGGTGCCCAGGTCGATGGCCACGCCCGCGACCGTGAGCGACCCGCCCGCCGTGAGGGCGCCGTCGGTGAAGGTCAGGTCCTGCGGCCCTCCGATGACGGTCCCCGTCGCAGCGTCGAGCGCGCTCACCGACCACGTGCCGCCGGTCGCGGTGAACTCGAGCGACATCTTGGTCGACGTGCCGAGCTCGTCGAAGATCTCGATGTCGCGCACCACCTTGGTGCCGTCCTTCGCGTCGGCCGGCAGGTTGCCGCCGAGCGTGACGCTCGTCGTGGCCTCGGGCGGGGCGACGTCGCCGACCGGGATCGTGAGACGGCCGAGGGGGCCGCTCGTGTTGACGACCCCGTTGACCGCCGTCCAGCCGCGGACGAACGCGCCGTCTGCGTTGACCAGTCGGCCGCTGGCGTCGAAGTCGAACGCACCGTTGCGGGTGTAGAGCTGCTGGCCGCCGCTCTCGACGACGAAGAACCCGTCGCCGTCGATCATGAGGTCGGTCGCGACGCCCGTGGCCTGGGACGCACCCTGCGTGAACTGCGTCGTGATCGCCGCGGTCGTGACGCCGAGGCCGATCTGGGCGGGGTTGGAGCCACCGACCTGCTGGTCAGGCGCGACACCCGCGGCGACGAGCTGCGAGAGCGTGTCCTGGAACTGGGTGCGCGAGGACTTGAAGCCCGTCGTGTTGACGTTGGCGATGTTGTTGCCCGTCACGTCCAGCATGGTCTGGTGGGCTCGCAGACCGGAGATTCCGGTGTTGAGAGAACGGAGCACGAGAGTCCTTTCGGGTCAGGCGGCTGCGCCGGCCTGGCTGTCGGTTGCGCCGTCCGTGGCGGGTGGGGGTTCGGTGGCATCCGTGCTGACCGTGCCGGTGACGCCGGAGACCTTGTCGAGCGCGATGCTCTTGTCGCCGATCGTCACCGTGGGGACGGCGTCCTTGTAGGACACCGCGGTGGCGATGCCCGTGTGCTCGACGCCGTCCGCGTCGAGGTAGGACACCTCCTTGCCGAGCAGGGTGGCGGCCGCGTCGCGCATCTGCAGCGCGAACGCCTCCTGCTGCCGCACCGCGGAGTCCTCGACGAGGGTCCGCATGGCGCTGAGGGACTCCATCATGGCCAGCGACGTCGTCTGGGCGACGATCTCGCTGGTCTCCATGGAGCTGGACGGGTCCTGGTTGCGGAGCTGCGTCACGAGCAGCCCGAGGAACAGCTCGCTGTCGTACTCCTGCTTGGGGGCGCGCGCGTTCTGCGTGCGCGGGGCGGTCTCCACGGGGGCGGAGACGGGCCCGGTGACGGGGGGGGACCGGCACGTCGTTCCTCTCTCAGACGAGGACGTCGAGGCGCCGGGAGGCCCCCGGCGTCGTGTCGTCCACTGTCGGCTGGATGGTCTGGTCGGTGGTCGCCCCGGGGACACCGGGACGTGCACCGGTGCGGGACTGCCACGGGTGCTGCTCGCCGGGGCGACCGGCGGTGCCGGCTCCTGCGTCTCCCGCGGTGCCGTTGCCGGACCCGGCCTGGTGGCCGGTCCCCTGCGCCGGTGCCTCCTTCGCGTCCGAGACCGACAGCGACGCCGTGGGCGCGATGCCCGCGAGGTCGCGGCGGAGCTCGGCCGCGAGGGCACGCAGGGCGTCGCGGCCCGCGTCGTGCGGGGCGAAGAGCTCGATCCGCAGCTCGCCGCCCGCGATGTGGGCCCGGACGGTCACGGGGCCCAGGTTGTCGGGGGTCACCGACAGCGTGAGCACGTGGTCGCCGTCGCCCGCGTCGAGGAGCTGGAACACGGGTCCGGAGACCTGGGCGTGGAGCGTGGGCGTCGCCTGGGGCGTGGCGGGGGCAGGGACGACCTGCCCGACGGCGCCGCTCACCGGGGCCTGCACCACCGGCACCGGCGCGGGGACGACCTGGCCGGGCGCCGCCGTCGGCTCGGGGGCGACCTCGCCCGCGCCGGTCGGGAGAGCCGCGCCGGAGGCGGGAGCGGTCGCGGCCGGTGCCGTTCCGGAGGTCGGCGACCCCGTCGACGTCACCGTCACGGCAGCGTCGGGGTGCTGCTGCCCGCCGCCCGACGAGGAGCCCGCTCCCCCGCCGGAGCTCTGCCCGGCGGTGGCGGGAGCGGTCGCGGCACCGAGGGGCGCGGCGTCGGTCGGAGCGGTACCCGGCGCGGTCGCCCCTGTCGAGGTCCCGCTCGGAGCGACGCCCTGCCCGGCGATCTGCTCCGCCGTCCGGCCGACGCCGTCCGTAGGCTCCCCCGCGCCGCCGACCGGTGGCACGGGCGCACTGGCCTGCTCTTCCGGTCCTGACGAGGCGGGCCCGCCGACGTCCACGTGGCCGCCCGCAGCGCCGAGAAGGCCGGGGACACCGGCGCTCCCCGCCGTGCCGACCTGGTCCGGCGTCCCGGTCGGTCCCGGCAGCACGGGGACGACGGGCAGGAGCACGGCGGCCGCCTGACCGTCGAGCGTCCCGGCCCCCTCGACGCCGCTCCCCCCGTCGGACCCGTCGGTGCCGTCGGCCCCGGCAGCGCCACCTGCGCCACCGGACCCCGCGGCGCCTCCGCCCCCGACGAGACCGTCGGCCACCGTCCCGTCCGCCCCCGGCCCCCACCCCTGGCCCCCGTCGGCGGGCGTGCTCGCCTGTCCGCCCGAGGACCCGGGCAGGCCGGGACGCCCCGGGTGCGCGGCGCCGTCGGGCAGGGTGCCCACGACGCTCGACCCCTCACCGGAGGTCGGTGCGCCCCCCGGCCCGGCGGCCTCGTCCGACGCCGCGGCGAGCGACCGGCCGAACGCGTCCGAGGAGTCCCCGGCACCGCGGCGCGCACCGGGCGCGGCAGCGGGCGCGAGGACGCTCGCGAGCGACGACGTGACCGCGGTCATGCCGCCACCCCCGCGCCCAGCACCCGACGGATCGTGGTCACGGACGCGTCCGTGACCGAGGTGATCTCGACCGTCTGCCCGGGCTTGGGCGAGTGGATCATCTGCCCGTCGCCCAGGTAGATGCCGATGTGCTTGCCACCCCGCTGGACGATCAGGTCGCCGGGCTGCGCCTGCGCGAGCGACGCGACCTCGGTGCCCTGACGCATCTGGTCGCGCGCGACCCGCGGGAGGTCGATGCCGTGCGCGCCGAACACGAGCTGGACGAGTCCCGAGCAGTCGAGACCGCCCTCGGCCAGGCTCTCCCCTCCCCAGACGTACGGCACCCCCAGGTACTGCTTGGCGGTCTCGAGGATCGCTCCCGCGCTGCCCGTGGCACCCGTGGCCGGGGCCCCCGACGCCGGGGACACCGCAGCGGTCGCGCCCGCCGTGGTCGCGCCCCCCTTCCCGGCGAGCGACGAGAACAGCCCCGCGAGGTCGAGCGTCCCCGTGCCCGTCCCGGTGCCCGTGGCGGACCCGCCGAGCGAGGACAACAGGCTGCCGAACAGGTCGGACGAGCCGGCCCCCTCCCCCGCGCCGACGGCGGCGAGGACCGACGCGAAGTCGGTCGCGCCCGTCGCGCCCGTGCCCGAGGTGGTGCCCGTCCCGGACGTCGACGCGCTGCGCGTCGCCGTGGGGTCCTGGAGGGTCGCGATCTCGGTGCGGATCTCCCCGACGCGAGCCAGGGCCTGGGTCATGCTCATGCTCCGGTGGTCCTTCCGGTGGTCGGTCGCCACGTCGACGAGGCGACCTCGTCGAGCGTGACCTGCTCGGCGCGGCCCTCGGCGCGCGCGACGTCCTGGTCGTGGCGGTCCTCGAGCTTCTCGAGCCCCAGGCGCGCGGTCCGCGCTCCCTGGAGCCCGCTGAACGCCGCGTCGACCTCGGCCGACTTCCGTCGCGCCTCGGCCTCGAGAGCCGCGAACATCGCGCTCGTGGCGGCCCGCGAGGCCGCGATGGCGGCGAGGGACGCCCCCGTCGTCGCACGGTCGGGCGACGACTCGAGGTACGCCGAGAGCCCGCCCGCCTCCTCGACGGTCTGCGCGAGGTCCGCGTGGGCGCTCGCGAGCCGCGCCTTGGCCGTGTCCTCCTCGAGCCGCCGCAGCCGCAGCACCCCCGCGAGCCGGAACTTGGTGCTCATCACGCCTCCCCGTCGATCAGGGCCTCGGTCAGCCGCGCGAGGCGCGACCACGTCTCCTCGGCCGGTGTGCCGTCCGTCATGGCTTGCTGGAGAAAGGCGTCGATCGCGCGCTCGTGCGCGATCGCCGCGTCCACGAGCTGGTCGGTGCCCTTCTTGTAGGCCCCGATGTCGAGGATGTCCTGGGCCTTGCGACGTGCCGCGAGCACCTTGCGCAGGGTCAGCGCGAGCGACCTCTGCTCGGGAGTCGTCACGCGCGACGCGACGCGCGAGATCGACCCGAGCGGGTCCACGGCCGGGTAGTGGCCGGACACCGCGATGGCCCGGTCGAGCACCACGTGCCCGTCGAGGATCGAGCGCGCCTGGTCGGCGATCGGCTCGTTGTGGTCGTCCCCGTCGACCAGGACCGTATAGATCCCCGTCACGGAGCCGCGCACGCCCGTGCCGGCCCGCTCGAGCAGGTTCGCCATGAGGGAGAAGGTCGACGGCGGGTAGCCCCGCGTCGCGGGTGGCTCGCCGACCGACAGCCCGATCTCGCGCTGCGCCATGGACACGCGCGTGAGCGAGTCCATCATGAGCACGACGTGCGCGCCCTCGTCCCGGAACGCCTCGGCGATCCGGGTCGCCGTGAACGCAGCCCGACGGCGCATCATGGCCGGCTCGTCCGACGTCGCGACCACCACGACCGACCGGGCCAGGCCTTCGGGCCCCAGGTCGTCCTCGAGGAACTCGCGGACCTCACGACCGCGCTCGCCGACGAGGGCGATGACCGAGACCTCGGCGTCGGTCCCGCGGGCCACCATCGACAGCAGCGACGACTTGCCCACGCCCGAGCCCGCGAACAGGCCGATGCGCTGCCCGCGCCCGAGGGTCACGAGGGAGTCGAGCACGCGCACGCCCGTCTGGAGCGGCGTGTCGATGCGGGCACGATCCATCGCCGAGGGCGCCTCGTTGTCGACCGGCACCCGCGCGTCGCTGACGATCGGTCCCAGCCCGTCGACCGGGCGCCCGAGCGCGTCGATGACGCGGCCGAACAGGCCGCGACCCGTGGGGACGAGGATGCCCGTCCCGCTCGTGCGCACGGGGGCGCCGGCACCCACCCCGGTCAGCCTGCCCAGCGGCATGCACCGAGCCAGCCCCTGCGACGTCGCCACGACCTCGGCCGCGACACCGTGCGGCGCGTCCCCGATGTGCACCAGGTCGCCCAGGGCGCACCGCACGCCCGCGACCTCGACGCTCAGACCGACCGCCGACGACACGACCCCGACCCGCTCGGGGCGGGCGGCCGCGGCCAGCGCGTCGAGCGCGGCAGGGCGCCACGAGGCCCGCCCGAGGGCGTGGGCCGGCGCTGACGGAGCGCCAGGTGCGGGCCCGGACGGCTTCTCGGCCACGTCGGTCGCGGTCATGCCACGGCCCTCCCGGCACCGGGCCGCCGGCCCGGGTGGCGCCCCTCGGCCGAGCCGTCGAACCCACCCGTCCCGGGGTGCTCCGCCGCCTCGACGAGGGTCGCGAGCTCGGCCCGGGCGCGCTCGACCGCCGCCCCGACGCGGGCGTCGAGGTAGCCCTTCTCGAGGTCCGCCACGGCGTCGCCACGACGGAGCGACGCGTCGGGCACGAGCACGGGCTCCCGGACACCGGCCTCGGTGAGCAGGCGCACGTCGTCCGGGTGCAGGCGGACCTCGACGACCGCAGCCTCGGCGCTCGACGTCACGCGGGCGAGAGCCGCGTGCGCGGCCAGGGAGCGATCGGCGAGCTGCAGGCCGACGATCGCCTCGGCGAGGTCCAGCGCCCCGCGCAGGGTGGCCTCCTGCGCGGCCTCGACGACCGGCACCGTCCGCTCGGCGAGCGCTCGCGCGGCCTCGTGCAGCAGCACGACCGTGCGACGGATGCTCTCGACCTGCTCGGCCGCCCGGCGTGCGTGCTCCTCCTCGAGGGAGGCCCGCAGCCGGTCCACGCCCTCCTGTGCAGCACGGGCGCCCGCGGCGTACCCCGCGGCGTACCCGCGGGCGGACGCGGCCGCCTCGACCTCCTGGGCCCGCGAGCTGTGCAGCACCGGGACCGCGTTCGGGACGAACGCCGACTCAGTAGACAAGCTCGTCCCCGTCCGTGCGGTGGATCGTGATCTTCTCGTCGGCCTCGAGGTCCCGGACGATACGGACGATCTCGGCTCGTGCCTCCTCGACCTGGCTCACGCGCACGCCACCCAGGCCCGCGATCTCCTCGTCGAGGAGCGTGCGGTTGCGCGCCGAGATGTTGGTCGTGACGGCCTCGACGACCCGCGCGGTCGTCCCCTTCATCGCGAGCGCGAGCACGGACATCTCCACGCCCCGCAGGATGATCTGGACGTCGCGCGCCTCGAACGAGGCGATGTCCTCGAACGTCAGCATGCGCGAGCGCACCTCGTCGGCGAGGGCAGGGTCCCGCGCCTCGAGGCCCTCGAGCAGCGCCTTCTCCGTCGCGACGTCCGAGCGGTTGATGATGTCGACGAGGGGCTGGACGCCGCCGATGATCTCGACCGGCTGCCGAGGCGCGATGCTCGCCCCCATCCGGGCGCGGAACTGGTCCGAGACGAGCTTGACCGCCTCGGGGGACGCCGTGCCCATCGTGGCCAGCGCCTGCGCCACGTCGGTGCGGTAGTCGTCGGCGAGGTTGGCCAGCACCGACGACGCGACGGTCGCGCTCAGGTGCGCGAGCACGAGGGCGACGGTCTGCGGGTGCTCACCGTCGAGCAGCGAGATGATCTGCCCCGGCTCGGTCCCGTCCAGGTACTCGAAGGCCTTGCCCTGCATGCTCGCCACGAGGCGCTCGACGACGTCGGCAGCCTTGTCGACTCCCAACGAGGCCTCGAGCAGGCCCACCGCGAGGTCCTTGCCTCCTCGCGGGCGAGGGCTGCCGGACAACGCCATGTCGTAGAACTCGTCGAGCGCAGCGACCGCGAGGTCCGGGTCGACGACCTGGGTGCGCATGATCTCCGCCGCGACCTCGCCCGTCTCCTCCTCGGAGAACAGCGACATGACCGTCGCCGCACGCTCCTGGCTCATCTGCATGAGGACGAGCGCGACCTTCTGGACACCGGACATGCCGGCGATCCTGCGCACCGTCTCGACCGGGAGCTGCGGCTCCCCGGAGGCCGGGGCGTCGACCGTGATCGTCTGCGTCACGCCCGCCCCCGAGGTGCCGACCGTCCCCGCCGGTGCATCCTGCACGCCGGTGCCCGGCGCGTTCGTCGTGATCGTCATCGCCGCACCGACCGGTCCTCGGCCAGCAGCACGCGCAGGTACTCGGCCGTCTTGTCCGGGTCGGCCCCGGCGAGCGCGTCCACCTCGGCCCGACGCTGGTCCAGGCTCGAGAAGCGGGGCGTCGGAGGCTGGATCTCGGGGCGCGTGGGCACCGGCTCGAGCAGACCGTCGCCGTCGTCACGACCGCCGCGCACCGGCCCGAACTCGTCGAGACCGTCGTGCACGGGGTGCAGCTCGAGGTCCGCGATGTCGACCGTCTCGCGGCGCTCCCGGCGCCGGCGGGCCCGTGACCAGACCACGAGACCCAGGACGACGAGCAGGAGGATGCCCGTGATGACCGCCCCGGTCCGCAGCATCTGGCCCTGCTGCTCGGCGGCCGCTGCCGCCTCGGCAGCGGCGAGCGCGGCCTGGGCGGCATCCGCAGCCCCCGTGTCGAAGACGAGACGCTCGACCTCGATCACGTCCCCGCGCTCCGCGTTGATGCCGGCCGCAGCCGCGACGAGGCTCGTGATCGCCGCGGTGTTGCCCGCCCCGGCCGCGTCGGCGTTGAGCGCGACCGACACCGTCTGGCGCGTCAGGGCGCCCGCGGGCCGCGTCGTCGTCTCCGTGGTCTTGTCGATCGCGTTGTTGCGCGTCGCGTCCTGCGACGTGTAGCTGCTGTCACCGGTGCCGCCGTTGGGGACCGCGATGTTGTCCGGCCCCAGCACTCCCGCGCCGCCGCCTCCCATTCCGGTGTACTCCTCGGTCGTGGTCGACTCGTTGAGCACCGGCGCGTTCTCGGGAGCGGTGAACGTCTCCTCTAGACGCTCCGAGCTCGACACGTCCATCTCGGCGGTCACCGCGACGGTCGAGTTCCCCGCACCGACGACGCGGTCGAGCATGGCCTGCACCGCGCGGGCCGTGCGCTCCTCGTACTCCGAGCTCTGCTTGCCCGACGACCGGGTGCCCACGCCGACCTCCGACAGGACCGCGCCGCTCTGGTCCACGACCGCGACGTCGGTGGGCGACATGCCGTCGATCGAGGCCGACACCAGGTGCACCATGGCCTCCACCTGCTCGGGGGCCAGCGACTTCCCACGGGTCGGGGCCACGAACACCGACGCCGTCGGCGTGCCCTTCTCCGCGGCGAAGACCGTCGCCTCCGGGATCGCTAGCTGCACGGTCGCGGTCGAGACGTTGTCCATGGCGCCGATCGTGCGCGCCAGCTCGCCCTCGAGCGCACGCTTGTACGTCACGTCCTGCTGGAACTCGCTCGACGTCACGCCCATCTCGTCGAGCAGCGAGTACCCGCCGGTCGACTCGTCGGCGGGCAGCCCCGCCGCGGCGGCCGCGAGCCGCTGCTCGTACACCTGCTCCTCGGGCACGAGCACCGTCGCTCCGCCGTCGGACAGCTGGTAGGGGACGCCCTGCGACCTGAGCTGGTCCACGATCGCCGAGGCGTCCGCGCTCGACATGCCCGAGTACAGGGGCGCGTAGCTCGGACGCGACACCCAGGACACGAGGCCGACCACGGCGACCACGAGGATCGCGAGGGCGAGGACCGCGAGCGTGCGCTGCGCGATCGTGAAGTCGCGGACGGCGCCGAACGCGCGCCCGAACGACGACTTGATCTTCTCCGGCATGTCAGGCCTGCATCCTCATGATCTCGTTGAACGCGTCGACCGCCTTGTTGCGCACGGTGGCGACGAGCTCGAGGGTGGTCGCGGCACGCGTCGAGGCGATCGTCGCCTGGTGGATGTCCGCCAGGTCGCCCGAGACGGCGGCGATCGTCAGCTCGTTGGACGCCGCCTGCAGCTGCTGGGTGTTGTCGACCGCGCCGCCGAGGACCGAGGCGAACGCGCTCGCGCCCACCTGTCCGGTCGACGCGGGGGCCGTGGTCGGCGACAGGGCGGACAGCGCCGACGCCGCCTCGGCGCCCGACAGGTAGCCGGTCGCGGTCGTGGGCTCGATGGGAGACACAGGCATGGGGCTCACTTCCCGATCTGGAGTGCTGCTTCGTAGGCCGTCTTGGCCCGGTCGACGACCGCCGCGTTCGCCTGGTACCCGCGCTGGGCCAGGATGAGATGCCCCATCTGCTCGGACATGTCGATGTCCGGATAGCGCACGTACCCGTCCTCGTCGGCGAGCGGGTGGTCCGGCTCGTACGTGACGCGCCCCTCCTCGCTGCCCCAGGCGGCGCCCGCGACGAACGCGCCGGGGCTGTCGTTGCCACCCTCCTGGACGGTCACGTAGCGGGCGCGGAACGCGGCGTCGTCGGTCGACGTCACGGTGTTCACGTTGGAGAGGTTGTCGGCGACCGCGTCGAGCCACTTGCGGTGCACGGTCAGGCCGGAGCCGGCGATGCCGATCGCGTCGAAGGTCATCTCAGCTCGTCCTCATCGCCGCGCGCAGCGAGGCCGCCTCGCCACCGACGGCCTGCGTCGCGAACTGGTAGCGCAGCACGGTGTCGATGTTCGAGAGGGTCTCGGTGTCCAGGTTGACGTTCGAGCCGTTGAGCTGGGTCGGCTCGAGCGAGCGCGCCACGCTGAACGCCACACGTCCCTCGCCCGAGGCGACGGAGGAGGCCAACGCCTGCTCGAACTGCACCCGCTTGGCGGTGTACCCGGGGGTGTTGATGTTGGCGATGTTCTCCGCGATCACGCGTTGACGGGCGGAGAGCCCGTCGAGCGCGCTCTGGAGCGCCAAGGAGGTCACGGAGTCGAACACGTTCGCGGTATCCCCACGTCGAAGGTGTGTCGGCCGTCCCATGGCCTGCGGAGTGAGCGGTCCGTGCTCACCATGACCTCTCGGCCGCTCCGCGGCCGTCGTGCGTCGCGCACCCTGACCCGGGTCGCGGGTGAGGTGATGCGTCGTCGTGTCACGTCGAGCCCTATGCAAGGCTGCGGGGAGTCAGTCGTCGTCGACCGTGCCGCGGCGTGCGCGGAGGCGTCGGGCGCGCCGGGCGACGTCGTCGAGCGCCCGGAACGGAACGGTCAGGCCTCGACGTCGAGGTAGGCGGCGACCGGTGCGTCGTGCACGGTCGGCACGGCGGACAGCGCTCGCGCGTGCCGGCGGTTCTCCGCGACCGCGTCGTGCAGGTGGTCGACGACGTGCGCATGGCCCGCCAGGACCTCGAGCGCGCGGTCCACCAGGGAGGCGGGCAGACGCCCCAGGTCGGTCGGCGGGGTCCACAGGACGAGCCTGCCCATGACCTCGCCGCCGGCGTCGGGGCCCGCCCCTGCCGCCATCGCCGCGAGGTCGTCCAGGACGCGGGACCAGGCGGCGTGCGGGTCCGCGGCCGCGTCGGTGTCACCGTGCGGGTCGAGGGCTCCGCGAAGGTCGAGGGCGAGGTCCGGCTCGGGAGCGGCCGGCGGTTCGGGCACGTCCGCGAGGGGCGGGGAGCCCTGCTCCCGCGAGGGCTCCCACACCGCCGGTGCCGCCGGTGCCGCCGTCCCTGGCCTGGCAGCCACGAGCTGCGAGTCAGGCGACACCGGACACACCGCCCGTGCGGACGGACGAGGTGCTGTCGTGCCCTGCCGGGAGCACCTCGGCAGCCTGGCGCCACGTCTCCTGCAGCGGCAGGACGAGCTCGAGCACCTCGTGCGTGCGCGCGATGTCCCGGTGGACGTTCGCCGCGACCAGCGCCTCGTGCACGTAGACGTACACGGCGAGGAGGTCCTCGCCGCCGTCCCAGACGGAGGTGTTGAGCGAGCCCATGAGCTCCGCGACGATCGCCTGCGCGTGCAGGAGCTGCTCGGAGGCCGCCGTCCAGCGCTCCTCGCCCTGCGCGACCTCGGCCCGGCGCAGGTCGAGCACCAGCCGGTCGTAGAGCATGGTCAGCAGACGCGCCGGCGACGCGGTGAGGATGGCGTCGCGCCCGTAGGCGCTCTGGGCGAGGTTGGTCACGGGGTTTCCTTCGCGGGAGGGTCAGCGCTTGGACGGGTTCAGGGCGTTGAGCTGTCCCGTGAGCCACTGCTGCTGGGAGTCGAGCTTCGCGAGCTGCACCTCCATCGAGGTGAACTGCGCGCTGAGCCGGTTGTAACGCTGCTCGAGGCGCGTGTCCCACCGGACGATCTGCTCGTCCATCCGCTTCGCGTTGGTCTCGCGGTTCTGGATCGAGGTGGTCAGCTGGCCGTCGTACTTGTCCGACAGCGACTCCGCGGCCTCCTGGACGCGGGCAGCGACCTTGTTGAACGTGGCCGTGACCTTGTTCGGGTCCGCGGCCAGGGCTGCGTCGAGCTTCTTGGGGTCGAACACGACCTCGCCGGTACGCGTGATCTCGATGCCGATCGCGGACAGCGACTCGCCGTCGATCGGGTAGGACGCGGCGTCGGTCAGCGTCTGGCGCGCGTTGCGCACGACGGACTCCCCGGCCAGCGTCGCGCCCGTCGTCGATCCGTCGGCCGCGATCGTGACCTTGGTCAGCGCGGCCATGCGGGACAGGATCGACTGGACCGAGTCGACGAAGCCCTTGACCGTGGCGGTCCGTGCCTCGGTGTCCTCGTTGACCGTGATGGTCACCGGGTTGGCGGAGGCCTTGGCGACCGTGACGTCCACGCCCGGGAGCAGGTCCGTGAAGACCGCGGTGGACGACGTCACGGTCTGCTCGGCGGGCGTCCCTGCCCACAGGCGCACCTTCGAGTCGGCGGCGGCCGTCACGGTCGCCGCCCCCGGGGCGGTGAGGAGGTCGGTCGCGGTGCCGCCGTCCACCTCGGCCGCGGTCCCGGCGTGGAACGAGAACGCGTTCTCGGCACCGGTCTCGGTCGACGTGAGCTGCAGGCGGTAGAGCTTCTCGCCCGTGCCGGGGTCGGTGCCGGCGGACACCTTGACGGCACGGACGCCCGTGTCCGACCCGTTGAGGGCCGTGACGACGTCGTCGAGCGAGGAGGAAGCCGCCGTGACCTCGGTGTGCGCGCCCTTGGCGTCGGTGATCGTGAACTTCGTGCCGGGGGCCGTGCTCATGGCACCGGTCACGGACTTCTGGCCCGCGGCGACCGAGTCGACGACGAGGTCGATCGTGCCCGCTCCGGCCGCCGGCTTGGCCGTCACCGCGACGGCGTCCGACGAGCTCGTCGCCTTGAACTGCGCGAGGGCGTTGGGAGACGTGAGGTCCTTGGCGGACTTCGCGAGCGCAGCGATGCGCGTGTTGAGGTCCTGGAGCGCCGTGATCTCGGTGCGCTGGAGCTTGACCTTGGCCTGGAGGTTGAGCTGGGGGATCGATTCGACCTTCATGAGGTCCGCCACCAGCGCCTTGACGTCGAGACCGCTCGACGTCAGGCCGGAGAGAGTGATGCCCACGGGAAAAGCCTCCAGGACGTTGGGGTCGGCTGGGTCAGCCAGGATCAGGTCGGTGAGGGAAGAGCACCCGACGGACGGCGACCTGTGCGGACGCCGCC
>NZ_JBUXJM010000010.1:0-152115 GCF_056158145.1 Oerskovia sp. PE-21s | reverse complement strand
CTCTACCTTACCAGGTCTGGATCACCGTGTCTACCGCCGAGGCGGAGACGGTACCTTCTCCGGTCCCCTCACGAGTCGACAGATCCAGGACCTGAAGTTCGTGTGGGTGGCCTGCCCGTGGGACCAGCCACATCGCGGCGGCTCCGAGGAGCTTCGCAGTGGTGTCTGTTCCTCCCTGTCGGGCTGACATCCAGAAGATTACGTCGAGGTGACGGGCGAGGTCAAACCCGGGCGCGGTGACCCCGGTCACCGCGCCGCCAGCCGGTCCGGTCGAGGGCGCCGTCGGCCCCTGCAACGACGGCGGGGCCAGGGGGACGAACCCCTTGGCCCCGGCGTCGTGCACAAAGGTCCGTCACGCGACCTCGGCCACCGCGAGCGTCCGCTTGCCCCGGCGCAGGACGGCGAAGCGCCCGTGCAGGAGGTCGTCCGCCCCGAGGGCAGCATCCTCGGACGTCACCTTCACGTTGTTGACGTAGGCGCCGCCCTCGGCGATCGCGCGCCGCGCCGCGCCCTTCGAACCCACGAGCCCCGACCCCACGAGAAGGTCGACGACGAGGTCTCCGGGCGCCGCCGTCGTGCGCGGGAGCTCCGCCACGGCCGCGGCGAGCGTGCCGGCGTCCAGGGCACCCAGGTCCCCCCGGCCGAAGAGCGCCTGGCTCGCGGCGATGACCGCCTCGGTCGCGGCGGCGCCGTGGACCAGCGTGGTGACGTCGGCCGCGAGCGCCTTCTGCGCCTCGCGCGCCGCGGGACGCTCGGCGACCGCACGCTCGAGCTCAGCGATCTCCTCCGCGGTGCGGAACGTGAAGATCTTGAGCCAGCCCACCACGTCGGCGTCGTCCGCGTTGACCCAGTACTGGTAGAACGCGTACGGGCTCATCATGTCGGGGTCGAGCCACACGGCCCCGCCCTCGGTCTTGCCGAACTTGGTCCCGTCGGCCTTGGTGATGAGTGGCGTCGTCAGGACGTGCACCGACGCCCCCTCGGCCTTGCGGATCAGCTCGACACCCGAGAGCAGGTTGCCCCACTGGTCGTTGCCACCCGTCTGGAGCGTGACGCCCTCACGCCGGAAGAGCTCGAGGTAGTCGTTGCCCTGCAGGATCTGGTAGCTGAACTCGGTGAAGCTGATCCCCTCGTCCGACCTCAGGCGACGCGCCACGGTGTCCTTGGCCAGCATGGTGCCCAGACGGTAGTGCTTGCCGATCTCCCGCAGGAAGTCGATCGCCGTGAGGTTCGCCGTCCAGTCGAGGTTGTTCGCGATGCGCGCCGGGTTGTCGCCCTCGAAGTCGAGGAAGCGCGAGACCTGCGCCTTGAGGCGCTCGGTCCACTCGGCGACCGTGTCCTTGGTGTTGAGGATCCGCTCCCCCGACTGACGCGGGTCGCCGATCATCCCCGTGGCGCCGCCGACGAGCGCGATGGCACGGTGCCCCGCGAGCTGCAGGTGGCGCAGCAGGATGAGCTGCACCAGGTGACCGTGGTGCAGGCTCGGCGCGGTCGGGTCGAAGCCGCAGTAATACGTGACGGGTCCCTCGGCCAGCGCAGCACGCAGCGCGGCCTCGTCGGTGGACTGCGCCACCAGGCCTCGCCATTGCAACTCGTCGAGAACGTCGTTCACTGCATCTCCTTCGTCGTGCCCGCGCGCGGTGCGGCGCAGGGCGTGGGACGGGCGCGCCGTCGTTCCGCGCGCCCGAGGTCCTAGTCTGCCGTGTCCCGCCCTCCAGCACCGACTCCGCCGGGGACCGGGCTCGTCAGCGGGTGCGGCGCGTCGCGGGCCGGTAGGCCGAGACGGTCGGGTCGCCCGTCAGCCACAGGCGCCACGGGTAGACGCTCGCGTCTCCGCCGTCGCCGCTCACGCCGACGCGAGGTCCGGTCGCGATCGCGGGACGCAGGGTCCGTACGTCCCGGTGCACGACGACGTCGCCCGCCTCGTCCGTCACGTCCAGCCCGTAGTGGGCCAGGTCCAGGCCGAGCGCCACCGCGAGACGTGCCGGTCCGCGCGCGATCTGGCGGTCCGAGTCGCAGACGCCGGCAGCGAGCCGGCGCGCCCGTGCCAGCGCGACGCCGTCGGTCACCTCGCCCGCCCGCAGGAGGACCGCCGACGCGGAGCCCACCGGGCCGCAGACCACGTTGACGCAGTGGTGCAGGCCCAGGTGACGGTAGACGTACAGGTGACCCGGCTCGCCGTACATGGCCCGGTTGCGCTCGGTCCGACCGCGGAAGGCGTGCGACCCCGGGTCCTGCTCGCCGTCGTAGGCCTCGACCTCCGTGAGGCGGACGGTGACGCTGCCCTCCGGGGTGCGGTGGGTGATCGAGGCCCCCAGGAGGTCGCGTGCGACCTCGAGGCTCGGGCGGGAGAACCATCCGCGCGCGGGAACGTCCGGCGCGGGGGCGTCGAGGTCCGTGGTGGAACGGGACTCGGTCACATGGGCCTCCTGGCTGGGCGGGCGTCTCCCCCGCAATCTACGCCGAGCACGTCTCGACGTCTCACCTGCGATCGTGGACGGTCAGGCTTCGCCCGCGCGCTCGTGCGCACGAGGGCGCGCCGTGACCGGCTCGCCGAACCCGTCGAGCACGACGTCGGCCCGCTCGGCCGTCCCCTCGGTCGCGTAGACCGCTCGCTCCGAGGCCATCCACTCGAGCCAGTGCACACGGGCCTCCTGACCGTCGCGCGCGAGGCCGCGCGTCAGGCGGAGCTCGTCGTCGGCCTCGACCCAGACGAGCAGCGTCGTCATCTCGGCGATCCGCCGGGCACCCGCGCCGCAGCCCTCGACCACGAGGAACGGGGCGAGCGGGACGTCGTGCCACTCGGCGAAGTCCTCGAGCGTCCAGTCGTAGCGTTGATAGCGCCCGGGCCGACCGGCGGCGAGCGGGTCGAGGACCTGCTCGACGAGCCGCCCCGCGCCCGCCGTCATCCCCGTCCAGCCCTCGTACAGGTCGTCCATGTGGATCACCTGGGCAGGTAGCACCACGCCGAGCTGCGCGGCCAGCGTGGTCTTCCCGGACCCTGCCGGCCCGTCGACGACGACCAGGCGGCACGCGCCCCCGCGAGGGACGCCCGGACCAGCCGGACGTCCCTGACCGAGGCGCGCTACGCCGTCGTGCACGCGGGCCACGAGGTCATCGAGGACCGCAGCGCTCACGCTCATGGTGACCTCAGCCCTGCACCCAGAAGCGGTACTCGGCCGAACGCGCCTTGGCCTCCTCGAGCTGCTCCGCGACACGCGCAGGAGCCGTACCGCCCACCGCGTCGCGCGAGGCGAGCGAACCCTCGACCGTGAGCACGTCCCGCACTCCCGGGGTGAGGTGCTCGGAGATCTCCGCGAGGTCCGCGTCCGTCAGGTCCCACAGCTCGATGCCGCGCTCCTCGCAGACCCGCACGCACGCACCCGCGACCTCGTGAGCCACCCGGAACGGCACGCCCTGACGGACGAGCCACTCCGCGATGTCGGTCGCGAGAGAGAAGCCCTGCGGGGCGAGCGAGGCCATGCGCTCGGTGTCGAACGTCAGGGTGCGGACCATGCCCGCGTACGCCGGGAGCAGGACCTTGAGGGTGTCGACCTGGTCGAACACCGGCTCCTTGTCCTCCTGCAGGTCGCGGTTGTACGCGAGCGGCAGGCCCTTGAGCGTGGCCAGCAGACCCGTCAGGTCGCCGATGAGACGCCCGGCCTTGCCGCGCGCGAGCTCCGCGATGTCCGGGTTCTTCTTCTGCGGCATGATGCTGGAGCCCGTGGAGTAGGCGTCGTCCAGGCGGACGAAGCCGAACTCCTTGGTGTTCCAGATGATGATCTCCTCCGCGAAGCGCGAGAGGTCGACACCCAGCATGGCCGAGACGAACGCGAACTCCGCCACGACGTCGCGCGAGGCCGTGCCGTCGATCGAGTTCTCGACCGGGCCGTCAAAACCCAGGTCCGCCGCGACCGCAGCGGGGTCCAGGCCCAGCGACGAGCCGGCGAGCGCGCCCGAGCCGTAGGGCGAGCGCCCCGCCCGCACGTCCCAGTCGATGAAGCGGTCGACGTCGCGCAGCAGCGGCCACGCGTGCGCCAGCAGGTGGTGCGCGAGCAGCACCGGCTGCGCGTGCTGCAGGTGCGTGCGGCCCGGCATCGGGGCGCCGGGGTGCGCCTCGGCCTGCTCGATCAGGGCGTCGACGACGTCGAGCACCAGGAGCCCGATCGCGCGGGCCTCCTCGCGCAGGTACGACCGCACGAGCGTCGCGATCTGGTCGTTGCGCGAACGCCCCGCGCGCAGCTTGCCGCCGAGCTCCGGACCCGCGCGCTCGATGAGCCCGCGCTCGAGGGCCGTGTGCACGTCCTCGTCGGCCAGGACCGGGAGGAACGTCCCCGACCCGACGTCGGCCGAGAGCACGTCCAGCGCCTCGAGCATCGCGGTCAGCTCGTCGTCGTCGAGCAGCCCCGCCGCCGCGAGCACCTTGGCGTGGGCCCGGGATCCCGCGATGTCGTGCTGCGCGAGGCGCCAGTCGAAGTGCGTCGACTGCGAGAGAGCGGCCAGGGCCTGCGCGGGACCGCCGGCGAACCGGCCACCCCACAGGCTCACGGGAGCCTCCGACGCGCGCTCCACCTCGGCCGCGTCGCCCGCAGCGGCGCCGGACGTGATCTCGTCACTCATGGTTCACAGGCTCCCGGTGCCGAAGTCCACGCCGTTGCCGAACTTCTCGTCACGGGCCGCAGAGAGCTTGGCAGTGAGGCCGAAGATCTCGATGAAGCCCTTGGCCTGCGACTGGTCGAACGAGTCGCCCTCGTCGTAGGTCGCGAGGTTGAAGTCGTACAGGCTCGACTCGCTGCGGCGGCCCGTGACGGTCGCGCGTCCGCCGTGCAGGACGAGGCGGATGTCGCCCGAGACGTAGCGCTGGGTGTCGTCGATGAAGACGTCGAGCGACTTCTTGAGCGGGCTGAACCACATGCCGTCGTAGACCAGCTCGGTCCAGCGCTGCTCGACGCCACGCTTGAAGCGGGCCTGCTCGCGCTCGAGGGTCACGTTCTCGAGCTCCTGGTGCGCCGCGATGAGAGCGATCGCGCCCGGGGCCTCGTAGATCTCGCGGGACTTGATGCCGACCAGGCGGTCCTCGACGATGTCGATGCGGCCCACGCCCTGGGCGCCGGCGCGACGGTTCATCTCCTGGATGGCCTGCAACGGGGTCACGGGGACGCCGTCGAGCGCGACCGGCACGCCCTGCTCGAACGTGATGATGACCTCGTCCGCGACCGGCGGGAACGTCGGGTCGTCGGTGTAGTTGTAGACGTCCTTCGTCGGGGCGTTCCAGATGTCCTCGAGGAAGCCCGTCTCGACGGCGCGTCCCCACACGTTCTGGTCGACCGAGAACGGGTTGTGCTTCGTCGTGGCGATCGGCAGCGAGTGCTTCTCGGCGTACGCGATGGCCTTCTCGCGCGTCAGCGCGAGGTCGCGGACCGGCGCGATCGTCTTGAGCTCGGGCGCGAGCGACGTCGTCGCGACCTCGAAGCGGACCTGGTCGTTGCCCTTTCCCGTGCAGCCGTGCGCGACGGTCGTCGCGCCGAACTGGCGGGCCGCGCGCACCAGGTGCTTAACGATCACGGGGCGCGAGATCGCGGAGACCAGCGGGTAGCGGTCGAGGTACAGGCCGTTCGCGCGCAGCGCGGGCATGCAGTACTCCTCGGCGAACTCGTCGCGGGCGTCCGCGACGTAGGCCTCGACGGCGCCGCAGTCGAGGGCGCGCTGGCGGATGACCTCGAGGTCCTCGCCGCCCTGGCCGACGTCGACGGCCACGGCGACGACCTCGGCACCGGTGGCCTCGCCGATCCAGCCGATGGCAACGGAGGTGTCCAGGCCGCCCGAGTAGGCGAGCACGACGCGTTCAGTCATGACTTGTTCTCTTCCTTGCGTGGGGTGATGGGTCCAAGTGTGGCAGCCGCCGAGGCTCGGCGGTCGCCGTGGTCGCTGCGCGGCCCGTGCGGGCCGTCGCTAGCCAGGAGGTGCTGAGATCGTGGGGGTGGCGGGGGTCACGGGGTTGGTCAGGGCCAGGAACCGCGCGGCCAGGTCCTCGCCGCCGTCGACGTCGCGCGAGATCACCAGGACGGTGTCGTCGCCCGCGATCGTGCCCAGGACGCCGACGAACACCGAGTGGTCGATCGCCGACGCCAGGTACTGCGCGGCGCCGGGCGGCGTGCGCAGCACGACGAGGTTGCCCGACGCCTCGGCCGAGACCAGCAGCTCGGCGCACAGCCGCGCGAGCCTGGCCGCGACGTACTCGGCGTCGTTCGCGACCTGGACCGAGCGGTCGCCGCCCTCGCCGGGCACCGCGTAGACCAGCGCGCCCGACGCGCTGCGGACCTTCTCGGCCCGCAGCTCGATGAGGTCACGCGAGAGCGTCGCCTGCGTGACGCTCACGCCGTCCTCGGCGAGCGCCTTGGCGAGCTCGGCCTGGGAGTGGATCTCGTGCCGGGCGACGAGCTGCGCGATGCGCGCGTGGCGTGCCGCCTTGGTGGTGGGCACGCTTCCCGGGCCGAGGGCGGTCGTCACGAGCGTTCCAGCAACCAGGTCAGCAGCGCCTTCTGGGCGTGCAGGCGGTTCTCGGCCTCGTCCCAGACGGCCGACTGCGGGCCGTCGATGACCTCGGCCGTGATCTCCTTGCCGCGGTAGGCCGGCAGGCAGTGCAGCACGAGCGCGTCGTCGGCAGCGACCGCCATGAGCTCGGCGTTCACCTGGTACGGGACGAACGGCAGCTCGCGCTCGGCCGCGCTCGCCTCGTCGCCCATCGAGACCCAGGTGTCGGTCGCGACGACGTCCGCGCCACGCGTGGCCTCGGCCGCGTCCGTGGTCACGAGCACCGAACCGCCCGTGTCCCGGGCGATGCGCTCGGCGTCGGCGACGACCGCCGGGTCCGGCAGGAAGCCGGCCGGGGCCCCGATGCGCACGTGCATGCCCGCGGTCACGCCGCCCAGGAGGTAGGAGTGCGCCATGTTGTTGGCACCGTCGCCCAGGTAGACGAGCGACGTGCCGGCGAGCGAGTCGACGCCGCCGCGAAGCTGGGCGACCGTCAGCAGGTCCGCGAGGATCTGGCAGGGGTGGAACTCGTCGGTCAGGGCGTTGACGACCGGGACGGTCGCGGCCCGCGCCATCTCCTCGACGCGCTCCTGGCCGAACGTCCGCCACACGATCGCCGACGTCTGACGGTCCAGGACGCGGGCCGTGTCCGCGATGGGCTCACCGCGCCCGAGCTGGCTCGACGCCGCGTCGATCACGAGCGGGTAGCCACCGAGCTCGGCGATGCCCACCGAGAACGACACGCGTGTGCGGGTCGACGGCTTGTCGAAGATCACCGCGACGGCCTGCGGCCCGCGCAGCGGCGTGCGGATGAAGCGGTCCTCGCGGAAGCCGAGGCCCAGCTCGAGCACCTCGCGCTGCTCGGCGGGGGTCAGGTCGTCGTCGCGCAGGAAGTGCCGGACGGAAGCGGTCGAGGTCACGGTCAGCCCTTCTGTGGGGTGGCTGGGGTGATGGACGAAGTGGTGGGGGCGGCCGTACCGGACGCGGAGGCGGCCACGAGGTCCGCGGGCAGGCTCGCGAAGAAGGCGACGACCTCGCTCGCCTGGTCGCGCGTCAGGATGAGCGGCGGGGCGAGGCGGATCGCGTCGGGCTGGACCGCGTTGACGATGAACCCGGCGTCGAGCGCCAGGCGTGCGACCTCCGCGGAGACCGGTGCCGAGAGCTGGACCGCGATCAGCAGCCCCAGGCCGCGGGTCCCCGCGACCACCGGGTTGCCGCACGCGGCGATCCCGTCGCGCAGCGCCTCGCCGACCGCGCGCACGTTGGCCAGCAGGCCGTCGCGCTCGATCACGCCGAGCGTCGCGAGCGCGGCGGCCGCCGCGACCGGGTTGCCCCCGAACGTCGTGCCGTGCTGACCGCGGCCCAGGAGGGTCGCGGCGCGCTCACCGAACGCCACGACGGCGCCCACGGGGAAACCGCCGCCGAGCCCCTTGGCGAGCGTGACGACGTCGGGCGTGATGCCCCCGCCGATCTCCTGCTGCTGGAACGCGAACCACGACCCCGTGCGTCCCACGCCCGTCTGGACCTCGTCGAGGACCAGCAGGGCGCCCGACGCCGCGGTCAGGTCGCGCGCGGCCACCAGGTAGCCGGGCGACAGCGGGCGCACGCCCGCCTCACCCTGGACCGGCTCGACGACCAGTGCCGCGACCTCGCCGCGCGCGGCGACGGCGTCGGGCGAGAAGGCCTCCTCGAGCGCGGCCACGTCACCGAACGGGACGAACTCGACACCGCCCGGCAGGGGCTCGAAGGGCTCGCGGTACGCGGCCTTCGACGTGAGCGCGAGCGCGCCCATGCTGCGGCCGTGGAATCCTCCCTCGAGCGCGAGGACACGGGTGCGCGTCCCGGGACCACCGACGCCGTCACGGTTGCGCCGGGCCATCTTGAACGCGGCCTCGTTGGCCTCGGTGCCCGAGTTGGTGAAGAAGACGCGCGACCCCTCGGGGGCCTGCGCGAGGTTCAGGAGCCGCTCGGCGAGCGCGATCTGCGTGGGCGAGCCGAAGAAGTTCGACACGTGCCCGAGCGTCCCGAGCTGCGCGCTGACCGCGGCCGTGAGCGTGGGGTGCGCGTGGCCCAGCGCGTTGACCGCGATGCCCGCGAGCAGGTCGAGGTAGCGCTTGCCGTCCGCGTCCCACACGTACGCGCCCTCGCCGCGGACCAGGACCTTCTGCGGTGCGCCGAACGTGTCCATGACCGCGTGCGTGTAGCGCTCGGTCCACTGCGCGACGCTGCCCGGGCCGGCCAGGGTCGTGTCCGCGGCCCCCTCGACGCTCCGGGCGGCGTCGGTGGCCTGCGTCTCGGTGGTCGCCGGGGCGACCTCGGCGGGGTGCGTCGACGAGACCTCGCCGGTCGTGCCGTTCATGACTGCTCCTGCGGGACGGGAAGGGCGGCGGGGGTGGAGGCGAGCGCGTCCGGGACGACCATGGTCCCGTTGCCACGCGTCGTGAAGACCTCCAGGAGGACCGAGTGCGCGACCCGGCCGTCGATCACGGTCGCTCGCGGGACGCCCCCGGACACGGCCCGCAGGCACGCCTCCATCTTGGGAACCATGCCGGCCTCGAGCGAGGGCAGCAGGTCGGCGAGCTCGGAGCGCGTGATCTCGGCGACGAGCGAGCTCTTGTCCGGCCACGACGTGTACAGGCCCTCGACGTCGGTCAGGACGATGAGCTTCTTGGCGCCGAGCGCGACGGCGAGCGCGGCCGCGGCCGTGTCGGCGTTGACGTTGAGAACCTGGGTCGGGTCGTCGATGTCGGGTGCGATGGTCGAGACGACGGGGATGCGCCCGGCGTCGAGCAGGTCCTGGACCGCGGAGGGGTGCACCTCGACGACGTCTCCCACGAGCCCGACGTCCACGGGCTCTCCGTCGACCACGGCGTGGCGCCGCTGCGCCTGGAGCAGGCCGCCGTCCTCGCCCGACAGCCCGACCGCGTACGGGCCGTGCGCGTTGATGAGCCCGACGAGCTCGCGCGAGACCTGGCCCGTGAGGACCATGCGCACGACGTCCATCGCCTCGGGCGTGGTCACGCGCAGGCCGCCGCGGAACTCGCTCTCGATGCCGAGGCGCGCGAGCATCGCGGAGATCTGGGGGCCGCCGCCGTGCACCACGACGGGATGCAGGCCGACCTGGCGCAGGAACACCATGTCGCGCGCGAACGCCGCCTTGAGCTCGTCGTCGATCATGGCGTTGCCGCCGTACTTGACGACCACGAGCGCGTCGCGGAACTCCTGCAGCCAGGGCATGGCCTCGAGCAGGACCTCGGCCTTCTGGCCGGGGGTCAGGTCGGTCCGCGTGTCGAACGCCGCCGACCGGGCGGCGACCTCTGACGTCTGGGCGCTCACGACGAGTACGCGCTGTTCTCGTGGACGTAGTCGTGCGTGAGGTCGTTGGTCCAGACCGTGACCTGGGCGTCGCCCGCGTGCAGGTCGACCTCGACGTGCACCTCGCGGGCCGAGGCGAGGTCGACGAGCTCGCGGGGCTCGCCCACTCCCCCGGCGCGGCAGACCTGGACGCCGTTGATCGACACGTCGAGCGCGAGCGCGTCGAAGGGTGCGACGTCCTCGGGGACGGTCCCGACGGCCGAGAGCACCCGGCCCCAGTTGGGGTCGTTGCCGAACACCGCTGCCTTGAAGAGGTTGGACCGGGTCACGGCGCGGGCGACCGCGAGCGCCGCGGTCTCGTCGCTCGCGTTCGTGACGGTCACCGCGATGTCGTGGCTGGCGCCCTCGGCGTCCGCGACCAGGGCCCGCGCGAGGTCCGCGCACGCCTCGGTCACGGCCGCCGTGAGCTCCTCGAGGGTCACCGGCACCTGGGACGCACCGGAGGCCAGGAGGATCACCGTGTCGTTCGTCGACATGCAGCCGTCGGAGTCGACCCGGTCGAACGTGGTGGCGGTCGCGGCCCGCAGCGCGGCGTCCGCGGTCGCGGCGTCGACGACGGCGTCCGTGGTCAGGACGCAGAGCATGGTCGCGAGGCCCGGTGCGAGCATCCCTGCGCCCTTGGCCATGCCGCCCACGGACCAGCTCGTGGCGCCGTCGACGCTGTGCTCGTCGGCCACGTCGCGCGTGACGAGGACGGTCTTGGGCACGGTGTCCGTGGTCATGATCGCGAGGGCCGCGTCGGGGCCGCCCTCGGCGTCGGCCGCGCCGGCCGCAGCGTCACAGCCCGGGAGCAGCTTCTCCATGGGCAGGCGCTCGCCGATGAGGCCCGTCGAGCAGACCAGGACGTCGCCCGCCGAGACCTCGAGGAGGTCCGCGACGTACTCGGCCGTGCGGTGGGTGTCGGCGAAGCCCTCGGGGCCGGTGCACGCGTTCGCGCCACCCGAGTTGAGGACGACGGCGCGTGCGATGCCGTCGGCGACGGCCTGGCGCGACCACGCGACGGGGGCCGCGAACACGCGGTTCGACGTGAAGACGGCCGCGGCGACGTCGAGCGGGCCCTCGTTGACGACGAGCGCGACGTCCTTCTTCCCGGTGGACTTGAGCCCGGCGGCGACTCCTGCGGCCCGGAAGCCGAGCGGTCCGGTGACGGTCACGGTGCGACCCCTTCGGTGGTCAGGCCCAGGGTCTGCGGCAGTCCCAGGGCGATGTTCATGGACTGCACGGCGCCGCCGGCGGTCCCCTTGACGAGGTTGTCGATCGCGGTCACGGTCACGACGCGGCCCGCTGCGCGGTCGATCGCGACCTGGACCAGGGCCGTGTTGGCGCCCAGAGTCATGGCAGTGGTGGGCCACTGCCCCTCGGGCAGGAGCTCGACGAAGGGCTCGCCGACGTACGCCTGCTCGTAGGCCTGGCGCAGGTCGGCGACGCTCAGGTCCTCGTGGCCCGGGGCCAGGCGGGCCGTCGCGGTCGCGAGGATGCCGCGCGCCATGGGCACGAGCGTGGGCGTGAAGGAGATCGTGACCTCGTCGGCGCCGGCCGAGCGCAGGTTCTGCGCGATCTCCGGGATGTGGCGGTGCGAGCCGCCCACGGCGTAGGGCTGCGCGGAACCGAGCGCCTCGGAGGCGAGCAGGTGCGTCTTGAGCGACTTTCCCGCGCCCGAGTACCCGTTCGCGAGGACCGCGACGACGTCCACCGGGCTGAGCAGGCCCGCGGCGATGCCGGGCTGCAGGCCCAGGGTCACGGCCGTGACGTTGCACCCGGGGACAGCGATGCGCCGTGCGCCCGCGAGGACCTCGCGCTGCTTGGTGTACTCGACGCCCGCGCCGGTCTGCTCGGTGATCAGGAGCTCGGGCAGGCCGTAGGGCCAGGTGCCCGCGTGCTCGGAGCCGTAGAACGCGGTCCAGTCCGCGGCGGACGCGAGCCGGTGGTCCGCGCCGAGGTCGAGGACCAGGACGTCGTCGGGCAGCTGCGCGGCGATCTCACCGGACGCGCCGTGGGGCAGCGCGAGCACGACGACGTCGTGGCCCACCAGGTGCTCGACGGTCGTGGGCAGCAGCACGCGGTCCGCGAGCGACCGCAGGTGCGGCTGGTGCAGCCCGAGCAGCGACCCCGCGTTGGAGTGCGCCGTGAGCGCGCCGATCTCGACCTCGGGGTGCCCGGCGAGGAGCCGGAGCATCTCACCGCCCGCGTAGCCGGACGCACCGGCGACTGCCACTGTGATCGTCATATGCAGAACTATACATAGTTATGCAGTCGATGTGGAACCTCTTCATCCCGGTGCGTCCCGGTGCGGTCCTATGCGCCCCAGACGCCCAGCTCGTTGCCGCTCGGGTCCAGGAAGTGGAAGCGCCGGCCGCCCGGGAAGTCGTACGGCCCCTCGACGATCTCCCCGCCCGCGTCCTGGACCAGCAGCAGGGACTCGTCGAGGTCGGCCGAGAAGAGGAGGACGAGCGGGCCGCCGCGCGTGACCTGGTCCGCGAGCGCCAGGCCGCCCGCCTCCGCTTCGCCCTCCTCCGCGGAGGTCCGGAAGCCCGCATATCCCGGCCCGTAGGGGACGAACTCCCACCCGAAGGCCTCGGCGTAGAACGACTGTGCGGCCCCCATGTCCGTGACGGAGAGCTCGAGGTAGTCGATCGAGTGGTGGATGCCGTGCGCGTGGGTAGCCATGTCCGGCAGCGTGCCATGCGGTACCGACAGGAGGCACCGACACGAGGCCGGCGGGCGCACCGACGCCGGTCAGGCCTGCTGGTCCGACGGCCCGTCGGAGCGGACCGGGCGACGGCAGTCGTCGACGACGGACGAGAGGCTGTGGGTCCTGGACGACGCGCCGGTGTCCGAGACGGTCGTCGCGTTCGGCGGGGCGCTGCTGCGAGTCGGCGAGACGTCGCTCTCACGCTGGGGGTGACGGGACGGCGGTGGGGCCTTGTCGCCCCACCGCCGCGGCTCTCGCTCGTCGGTCAGGCACCGTCCGCCGCAGCGAGCGCCGGGTCGTGGCGCGCCGCGGCCGTCGCCGCGGGGCCTGCTCGCAGCCGCCCGGAGCACAGCGCGCACGCTCGCCCCCAGCACCGACTCGTCCCGCCCCACCGCCCACGCGACCGAGCCGTCCGCGGTGCGGTGCTCTAGGTAGGTCACGGCCCCCGCGTCGGCGCCCGAGGTGACCGACTGCTGCGTGAGCCCCAGCACCTCGACCGGCACGCCCAGCCCGGCGAGGACCCGAGTGAGCGCGTCGACGGGTCCTGCACCAACCGCCGACCGCTCGACCCGCTCACCGTCCAGGGACAGCACGACGTCAAGGCGCTCGCCGCCGTCGTCCGTCTCGCCCGGCCGCGCGACCGACCAGGCGAGCGGCAGGACCTGGCGTGCTCCGTCGTCGGGCAGGACGTACGCCGCCTCGAAGAGGCACCACAGCCCCTCGGCCGTGACCTCTCCCCCGCTGCGGTCTGCGTGCGCCTGGACCCGGCGGGCGAAGTCGATCTGGAGCCGCCGCGGCAGCTCCAGGCCGTACGCGGACTCGAGCAGGTACGCGATGCCGCCCTTGCCGGACTGGCTGTTGACGCGCACCACCGCGTCGTAAGAGCGCCCGACGTCGGCAGGGTCGACAGGCAGGTACGGCACCGTCCAGGGAGCGTCCGCGGGGTCGACGCCCGCTGCTCGCGCGTCCGCGCGGTGACGCGCGAACCCCTTGCGGATCGCGTCCTGGTGCGTCCCGGAGTAGGCCGTGTGCACGAGGTCGCCCGCGTACGGGTGGCGCTCGTGCACACCGATGCCGTTGCAGTCCACGACCGTGCGGCGGATCTCGTCGATGTCGGAGAAGTCGATCATGGGGTCCACGCCCTGCGCGTGCAGGTTGAGGCCCAGGGTCACCAGGTCGACGTTGCCCGTGCGCTCGCCGTTGCCGAACAGGCAGCCCTCGACGCGCTGCGCGCCCGCGAGGACCGCGAGCTCGGCGCACGCCACGCCCGTGCCGCGGTCGTTGTGCGGGTGGACGGACAGGATCACGGCCTCGCGCCGGTCGAGGTTCTGGTGCATGTACTCGATCTGGTCGGCGTAGACGTTGGGCGTCGCGACCTCGACCGTCGCCGGCAGGTTGAGGATCACGGGCCGCTCGGGGGTCGCGTCCCACAGGGTCGTCATGCGCGCGCAGACCTCGAGCACGTAGTCGGGCTCGGTGAGGTTGAAGACCTCGGGCGAGAACTCGAAGCGGACGCGAGGGTCGTCCCCCGCGTGCTGCAGGACCTCGGTGCCCGCGGCGGCGATCAGGTCCGAGAGCTCGGCACGCCCCTTGCCCAGCACGACGTCGCGCCAGGTCGGCGCGGTCGCGGTGTACAGGTGCACGACGACGGGGTTGCGCAGCCCACGGACCGACTCGAACGTCCGGGCGATCAGGTCCGCCCGGGCGGCCGTGAAGACCACGATCGTGACGTGCTCGGGGGCCAGGTCCGTCTCGGCGAGCAGGCGGACGAAGTCGAAGTCGGTCTGCGAGGCGGACGGGTAGCCGACCTCGATCTCGGTGTATCCCATCGCGACGAGCAGCTCGAAGAACCGCCGCTTGCGGGCGGGGTCCATGGGCTCGGTCAGGGCCTGGTTGCCGTCGCGCAGGTCGACGGGCACCCACAGCGGCGCCGCGGTGAGGCGACGGGTGGGCCACCGGCGGTCCGTGAGCGGGACGTCGACGCGCGAGAACACGTCCTGGTAGCGGTGCGAGGGCATGCGCGAAGCGCGCTGGCGGTTCCACGCGGGCTGGCCTGGCGCCTGCGCACCGTCAGGGGTACGCAGCGTGGGGAAGGGGCTGATGGTCATGGTCGTCTGGCTCCGGGGGGGGCGGGCCGCGCGGTGCACGGCAGGCGGGTCCGACCGGCGCACGACAGACCCCCACGGCGGGGAGCCGGTCGGCTCAGGCCCCACCGCGGCGACCAAGAAGGAGTGCGCTCCACGACATGAGGGGTACGCTAGTTGCGATCAAGTCCTCAGACAACCTGAGAGGTTGGCCCCCATGCCCACGCTCCGCCGGCTCCCCCTCGCCGACCAGGCGGCCGAGCTCATGCTCGACCGCGTCCGCACCGGCACGTGGCCGCTCGACCACCGGCTCCCCGGTGAGCAGGCGCTCGCAGCCGAGCTCGGCGTCGGGCGCTCGACCGTGCGCGAGGCCATCCGCCAGCTCGCGGGCAAGGGCGTGCTCGAGAGCCGCCAGGGCTCGGGCGTCTACGTCGTCCGGGCCGAGGCGAGCGACGACTGGGAGGAGGTCCTGCGGCGCGGCGAGGTCGTCGACGTGCTCGAGGTCCGCGGCGCCCTGGAGACCGAGGCCGCCCGGCTCGCCGCGACCCGCCGCACCCCGGCCGACCTCCGCGCCCTCGCCACGGCGCTCGCGGGTCGCGGCGAGGTACCGGCGACCGCGAGCGCCCAGGAGTACGTCGACGCCGACCTGGCCTTCCACCGCGCGGTCGTCGACGCCGCGCACAACGCGGTCCTGACCGACCTGTTCGCCACGTTCGTCCCCCGCCTGCGTCGGGCGATGGTCGACATGATCGAGCTCGACGGCGCGGGCGAGCGCCACCGGCACGACCAGGACGCCCACGAGGCGATCCTCGACGCCGTCCGGGACCGTGACGCCGACCGAGCCGCCGCGTCGAGCCGCCGGCACCTCGACGCCGTCCACGCGAAGGTCGCCCGTGAGCCCCTCGATGCGCGGGGTCGTCGAGCGTGAGAGCCGGGAGGACCCCTGGGGCGCCCAGGACCACCCCGCCACCTAGGCTGACCCCATGCGCGCGATCCAGGCACTCCAGGCAGGTGGCCCCGACGTCCTCGAGCTCGTCGAGCTCCCGACCCCAGCACCCGGACCCGGCGAGCTCCTCGTCGACGTCGCGGCGGCCGGGGTCAACTTCATCGACACCTACCGTCGGGCGGGGGTGTACGAGATGGAGTACCCGCACGTGGTCGGCACCGAAGGCGCGGGCGTCGTCGCGGCCGTCGGCCCGGGCGTCGTGGACTTCGGGCCCGGCGACCACGTCGCGTGGACCAACGCGCACGGGTCGTACGCCGAGCAGGTGGTCGTCCCCGCGGACGTCGCGATCCCGGTACCCGCGTCGGTCGACCTGCACGTCGCGGCGGCCGTCGGCCTGCAGGGGCTCACGGCCCACTACCTCGTGACCTCGACGTACCCGGTCCAGCCCGGCGACGACGTGCTGCTGCACGCGGGGGCCGGCGGCGTCGGCCTGCTCGCGACCCAGCTCGCGGTGCGCCGCGGTGCGCGCGTCATCACGACCGTCTCGACCGAGGCCAAGGCCGAGCTGTCGCGCGCGGCCGGTGCGTCCGACGTCGTGAACTACGCCGAGCTCGACGACCTGACGACCGAGCTGCCCGCGATCGTGCGCGACCTCACGGGCGGGCGCGGCGTCGCCGTCGTCTACGACTCGGTCGGCAAGGACACGTTCGAGGCGTCCCTCGCCTCGCTGCGCCGCCGCGGCATGCTCGTGCTGTTCGGCGGGTCCTCGGGCCAGGTGCCGCCGTTCGACCTGCAGCGTCTCAACAAGGGCGGTTCGCTGTTCACGACGCGCCCCAAGCTCGACGACTACACCGCGACGCGCGCCGAGCTCCTCGACCGGGCGAGCGAGGTGTACGCGCTCGTCGCCTCGGGTGACCTCGACGTGCGCGTGGGGGCGACGTTCCCACTGGCACGCGCGGCCGACGCGCACCGCGCCCTGGAGGGGCGCGCGACGACCGGCAAGGTGCTGCTCGTCCCCGGCCTCGACGCCGGCACCGGCACGACGCCCGGGCCGGCCACGGACCCCGCCTCGTGAGCTGGGACTGGGTCCCGCCACGACCCGGCGAGGACGAACCCACCCGCCGCTCCGACCGGCGCCTGCGCCTGGCGCTGACGGTCCTCCTGGTCGTCTTCACGGGCGTGCTCGCGGTGTACTACCTGACCGTCGGGCTCGACCAGATGCGCACGCAGTGCCTGGCCGACCGCCCCGCGGGCGTCTCGACCAGCGAGGTCACCACGACGTGGCGCTGGTGGCCGCCGGGGTACGACTGCGGGTACCCGGCGGACGGCGCGCAGAGCGCGTAGCGATTCCCGCGCCGAGAAGTGAGCAGATGCCCCGGTTCGAGCCCGATCCGGGGCATCTGCTCACTTTTCGGCGGGAGCTCAGTGCGCGGCGAGGGGCGGCGCCGGCCAGGTCGGTCGCGTCAGCCCCTGCTCGAAGAACAGGTACTCGTGCATCGAGGACAGCTCGAACGCGCGCAGCATCCGCTCGCGCTCGGCGGGCGAGGCCCAGCGCGCGGCCTCGTCGGCGAACGAGCACGCGGCACGCGTCGCCTCGGCGAAAGCCGGGTCGCCGTAGAGCGCGATCCACCGCGCGTAGGGGTGCCCGTCGAGGTCTCCTGCCTGGCGCACCAGGACGTCGCCGATGTGCGAGTACAGCCAGTAGCACGGCAGCAGGGCCGCGACCGTCTCCGCGTAGGACCCGTTCGAGGCCGCGTGGAGGTGGTTCGTGTAGGCGGCCGTCACGGGAGACGGGTCGACGCTCTCGACCGCCCCACGGTCCATCCCGGCGTGCTCGCCCAACCAGTCGCGGTGCAGCGCCTGCTCGACCTCGAGCGAGGTGACCGCGGCGCCCGCGAAGAACTGCCGCGCCTCGGGCGTGGGCGCGAGCCGGCTCGCCCGCGACAGCACGCGCGAGTACTCGGCGAGGTACGCGGCGTCCTGCGCGAGGTAGAACCCGAAGTCCCCCGCTGAGAGGCTCCCGTCCGTGAGCTCCCGCACGAACCCCATCCCCTCGACGGCCTCGCGCCACCCCGCGATGCGCTCCCAGGCCTCCTCGGAGAACGCCCGCTGCCCGAGCGTGGGCAGGTGCGCCAGGTGGTCGACGGGTCCGCGCCCCGTGCCCACGGCCAACGCTCCCCCGGCTCGCAGCGCGCCCGTGAGCCAGGTCTTCGCATCGCGCACGGCGCCCGCCCAGTCGTCACGCCGGGGTCGCAGCGCGGCGACCGCCGCCGACAGCGAGCACCCGGTCCCGTGGGTGTGCACGGTGTCGACGCGGGGCGCCGAGAAGGTCGTGACGTCGTCGGGCCCGCGAGCGCCCACCAGGGCGTCGGGCGACTCCTCCCCGGTGAGATGACCACCCTTCAGGAGCACGACGGCGCCGCTCACCACGTGCAGGCGCCTCGCCTGGGCGAGGGCGTCGGACCAGGTGGTCGCGGTCTGCTCGCCCACGAGGACGGCGAGCTCAGGGAGGTTGGGCGTCACGAGGTCGGCGAGCGCGACCAGCTCGCGCACGGCCTGCTCGGCCCCCTCGTCGAGGAGCCGGTGGCCGCTCGTGGCGACCATGACGGGGTCGAGCACCACGAACGGCGGCTTCGCGCGCCCGAGCCACGCGGCGATCGCGCGCGCGTTGGGCTCGTTGGCGACCATGCCGATCTTCACGGCGTCGATCACCACGTCGTCCGAGACCGCGTCGAGCTGCTCTGCGAGGAACTCCGCGCCAGGGACGTGGACCGTGCGGACGCCGTGCGTGTTCTGCGCGACCAGGGCGGTCGTGACCGCCATGCCGTACGCGCCGTGCGCCGCGAACGCCTTGAGGTCGGCCTGGATCCCGGCGCCCCCCGTCGGGTCGGTGCCTGCGATGGACAGGACGCGGGGGCGGGAAGGCTCGGGCCCCCGCGACGCGCCGTGCTCGTCCGCGACCACGGCGTCCGCCGCAGGCGTGCGGGCAGGTGCGGGCCGGACAGGTGTGGTGGTGGCAGCAAGCGACATTGCCGACATCCCTTCGCTAGTGCTAGCTAGATCAGGTTCGACGGGTGTGATCTCAGCCCGGCTCGTGGGAGCGGGCACCCCGTGTCTTCGCAGGGAACTCTAGCTGGCGGAAAGTCCTGCCGGTCGGCGGAGACCACCAGGTGTCGCGAGAGGTCGGAACGGTCGAGGCCTACGAGGCCTCGGCCGGCACGGTCTGCACCATGAGGCTCGACAACGGGACGTACCGGTCGAGGCACCGGACGACGCGCTCGACGTCGGCGCGCGCGGCGTCGGGCACGAGGGCGACCGTCGTCGGGCACGAGGGCGACCGTCGTCGGGAGCGGCGGCAGAGCGAGTGGTGTGACGGCGTACTCGACCGAGGGGTCCTCAGTGCAGACGTTGATCCCGTCGGGCCACCCCTCGACCACGACGAGCCACGGCCCCTGCGTGGGGATCGCGACCCGCCCGGTCGAGCCCGGCGCCGCGGCCAGCGCGAGCGAGCCGCACGACACGGCCAGGACTCCGACGAGCAGTGCCGTACGGCGGGGCATGGCGGTCACCTCGTGGTCGTCCTCGACGGCGGGGGCAGGTGGAGCAGGTGGGGCCACCACCGTAGCCGAACGGCGAGGGCTAGACCGCGAACCGGTCGGTCGCCGCGACCAGCGCCTCCGGGAACCCCTGGCCCCCGTGACCCGCGCCCTCGAGCACCACGAGCTCGCTCCCCGGCCACTCCCCGTGCAGACGCCACGCGACGTCGAGCGGTCCCGACACATCCTGCCGCCCGTGCACCAGGACGGCAGGCACCGTGCCGAGCCCGCGCACCCCGGCCAGCAGAGCGCCGTCGGGCAGGAAGGCCGCGTTGGCCCAGTAGTGCGTCACCAGGCGTGCGAACCGCAGCCGGAACTCCGGGTCCTCGTAGCGGTCCCAGGGCTCGAACCCGTGCACGAGCGAGACGTGCACGTCCTCCCAGCGGCACCAGGCCACCGCTGCGCGCTCACGCACCGCACGATCCGGGGACGCGAGCAGGCGGGCGTAGGCCGCCGCGAGGTTGCCGTCGCGCTCCGCCACGGGAACCTCGGCCACGAACCGGTCCCACTCCTCGGGGAAGAGACGACCCATGTCGCGCGTGATCCACTCGACCTCTCGGGCCGTGGTGCTCGTGACCGCTCCCAGGACCACCTCGGTGACGCGCTCGGGGTGCGCCACCGCGTACGCGAGCCCGAGCGTCGCACCCCACGACGTCCCCAGGACCAGCCACGCATCGATACCGAGGTGCTCGCGCAGCCGCTCGACGTCCGCTACCAGGTGCGCCGTGGTGTTCGTCGACAGGTCGGCGTCGTCCTCGCTCGCGAGCGGTCGGCTCCGACCGCAACCCCGCTGGTCGAGAAGGACCACGCGGTAGCGCTCGGGGTCGAACGGCCGCGCCGATCCCGGCGTGCTCCCTGCTCCCGGCCCGCCGTGCAGCACGACCGCGGGCTTGCCCTCCGGGTTGCCCCGCGCCTCCCACCAGATCTCGTGGCCGTCGCCGACGTCGAGGAAGCCCTGGGCATGTGGTGGGGTCACGGCGTACATGTCCGGCAGCGTACCGAGCGCGAGCGACGCCCCCCTGTGATGCTGGGGGCACGATCAGCACCCGTGGGAGGCAGCATGCGCGTCACGACGGCCGACATCCAGCGGATGACCACCGCGTTGTTCATCTCCGAGGGCCCGACGGCGCGATCCCGGCTGGCCACGTTCTGGACCCTGCTGATCCTCGCGGCCGTCATCGCGTCGGCGGGTGTCGCGGCCGACAGCACGGCCACCGTGATCGGTGCCATGATCGTCGCGCCCCTCATGACGCCCATCGTCGGGACGGCGCTCGCGATCGTCCTCAACGACCACCGGAACCTGACCTCGTCGGCGCTCCTGGTCGTCGCGGGAGCCGCCGGGGTGGTCGCGACCGGCTACCTCGTCGGCCTGTTCGTCCCGATCGAGATCGTCGCGGCGACCAACAGCCAGGTCGCGGGCCGCGTGACGCCCCAGCTCATCGACCTGCTCGCGGCGCTCGCGACCGGGGCCGTCGGGGCCTTCGCCCTGGTGCGGGCCGACGTGTCGGACGCGCTGCCCGGCGTCGCGATCGCGATCTCGCTCGTCCCGCCGCTCGCGGTCGTCGGCCTCACGCTCGAGTCGGGCGCCCCGGACCAGGCCCTGGGGGCTCTCCTGCTGTTCGCGACCAACGTCGCCGCGATCATCGCGACCGGCACGCTCGTCTTCCTGCTGTTCCAGGTCCGCACGGCCGCGGGCGAGGCCGAGAGGTTCGTGGGGCCGCTGCGCGGCGCGAGCCTCGTCACGGTCGCGGCGGCGCTGCTCGTCGTGGCGGTGCCCCTCAGTGCGATCAGCCAGCACGTCCTGCGGCAGAACGCCGACAAGATCGCCGCCGCCCCCGTCGCCGCGGCGTGGGCCGAGCAGGAGCAGTGGACGGTCACCGGGATCTCCTTCAGCGGGTCCGTCCTGAGGATCGAGGCGATCGGCCCGGCCCCCGAGGCGGACCCCGGCACCCTGCGCACGGCCCTCGACGAGGCCGGGCTCGCGGACGTCGACGTCGACGTCACGCTCGTCATCGGCGGGACGCGGCGGCTGCCCGCGTCCGAGTGACCGAGCATCCGACGCGAGCCTCCGGTTGAGCCGGAGCGCGCGGCGGCGGATGCTGGGGGCGACCGTCCGGTCCAGCCACGAGGAGGTCGGCCATGCCCCCGACGCACGACGTCTCGCCCCACGAGAGCGCACGTACCGCTCGCACCACGCTCACGTCACCACGAGCCCGACGCGTCGCCCTCGCCGCTGCCCTGGTCGTCGGGGCGCTCGCGCTCGCGGCCTGCGCTCCCGGTCCCAACCCCGACGTCGGCACGCCCACCGCGGACGGCAGCCCGGCCGGGTTCTGGCTCGGCCTGTGGCAGGGCGTCATCGTCCCCGTCACGTTCGTGGTCTCGCTGTTCACCGACACGGTGAACATCTACGAGGTCCACAACAACGGCAACTGGTACGACTTCGGCTTCGTGCTCGGGCTGGGGCTGTTCGTGGGCGGGCCGTTCGGCGCCTCGCGGGGTCGCCGCAACCACTGACGATGAGTTCCGGCCCGGTCCCGAGTCTGCCCTCGTGACCGCAGGAGCGCGCCGTGCGTCCCTGCCCGAGCCCGCACGGAGGACACCATGACGACCCCGCCCGACGACTCGACCACACCGAGGTCCGCCCGACCGCCCGTCGTCGACCTGGCTACCTGGGAGGCCGCTCGGGACGAGCTCCTGGACCGCGAGAAGGCCCACACGCACGAGGGAGACGCCATCGCGGCTGCCCGACGGCGACTGCCCATGGCGAGGATCGACGGCACCGTGAAGGTCGTCGGCCCCGACGGGCCGGTCCCGTTCGTGGAGCTGTTCCAGGGGCGCGACGAGCTCGTGATCTACCAGCACATGTGGCACGACGGCGCACCGCACCAGGGCCAGTGCGAGGGCTGCACCTGGACGGCCTGGAACCTGAAGGACGCCGTCTACCTCAACGCGCGCGGCGTCTCGTTCGCCATCGTCACGACCGGGGCGTGGGACGAGGTCGCCCCGTTCGTCGAGTTCATGGGCTACACCCAGCCCTGGTACTCGGTGCGCGACCTGGACGCGCCCGTGGGCGGCGAGATGGGGTACCTCTCGTGCTTCCTGCGCGACGGCGACGACGTGTTCCTCACCTACCGGACGACGGGTCGCGGCACCGAGCCGACCAACCCGGCGTTCGCCCTGCTCGACATGACGCCCTACGGCCGTAGCGAGGCCTGGGAGGCGCAGCCGGACGGGTGGCCCGAGGGGCGCGACCCGGGCTGGTTCTGGCGCTCGGACGCGGACGGCGTCGCCGGCTGGAGCGAGACCACGCGTCCCGTGCCGCAGTGGACCCGGCCGGGGGCCACCGCCGTGGAGACCCTCGGCCGGCACGGTCACCACCACTGACCGTCGGACGGCGCGAGATCAGCGCGCGGGAAGCGCTCCCGGCATGGGGTCGTCGTCGCCGAAGCGCGTCACGCGCAACCGACGCGCCTCGGGTCCGGGCACGGCCTCCACGTCGCGGGAGCCGGCAGCGGCAGCCGCTCGCAGCGACGCGGGCGAGTCGTGCGTGACCCGCACGAAGGTCCCCGACCACGCGTCGAGCTCGCCGGCCGCGATCGCGACGATCATCTCGACCGTGCGCTCCACGGGCGTCCACTCGGTGCGCCCCACGTGCATGTCCATCGACGCGGTCAGGTCGGTCTGCACCACGCCTGGCGAGACCTCGAACGTCCGCAGCCCGCGGGCATGGCCCGACAGGTGCAGGTTCGACCCGATGCGCAGCAGCGCCGTCTTGCTCGCGTTGTAGGCGGTCGCGCCGTTCATGTCGTGCGAGCCGGCACCAGAGCTGAGGTCGACGACCCGTCCCCCACCCCGCGCGAGCATCCCGGGGACGAGCGCCCGCGCGAGCAGGAACGGCCCGCGCACGTTGGTCTCCATGACGGACCACCACTCGTCCGGGTCGGCCTCCCACAGCGGCACCTCGGCGTCGATGCGCCCGGCGTTGTTGACCAGGAGGTCGATCCCGCCCAGCTTCGCCTCGGCCCGCGCGACGGCCGCGTCCACGGCGGCGGGGTCGCCCACGTCCGCGACCAGACCCACGGAGCGGCGACCCAGGGCGCGGACCTGAGCGGCGACGTCGTCCACGCGGGACGTGTCCCGGCCCAGGACCGCGACGTCGAGGCCCGCACGGGCGAGACCCAGCACGACCGCGCGGCCGATCCCGCGCGCACCACCCGTGACGAGGGCGGTGCGCGCGGGGGCCACGGTGGTGACGTCAGCCACGGAGCTCGGCCCCGACCTTCTCGTGCGCCGCAGCGACCGCCGCGGCGCGCACGGCCGCGGAGTCCTCCGTGGTGAGCGTGCGGTCGGTGCCGCGCAGGCGCAGCGAGAACGCGAGCGACTTCTTGCCCTCGCCTACCTGGGGGCCGGTGTAGACGTCGAACAGGGCGAGCTCCTCGAGCAGGTCGCCCGCCCCCTCCTCGATCGCGGCGCGCACGGCCGCGGCCGGCACGGAGGCGTCGACGACGAGCGCCAGGTCCTCCTTCGCGAGCGGGAACGACGAGACGGGCTCGGCCTGGACGGGCTGCTGGGGTGCGGCGGCGATCAGCGCGTCGAGGTCGACCTCGAACGCGACGGTCCGCGCGGGCAGGCCGAGCGTCTCGAGCACCTTGGGGTGCAGCTCGCCCGCGTGCCCGACGACGGCCCCGTCCGCCAGCTCGAGCCTCGCCGTCCGGCCCGGGTGCCACGGCGCGTGGTCGTGGTCGGCGACCACGCTCACGGTGGCGCCGACGCGCTCGGCCACGAGCCGGGCGGCGGCCAGCGCGTCGGTCCAGTCGGCCGCACGACCCGCGCCCCACCAGCCCGAGGCCACGCGCTGGCCGGTCAGGACGCCCGCGACGCGGCGCGGCTGCGGCGGCACAGCGGCCTGCAGCGTCTCGAGGTCCTGCTCGCTCGGGCGGACGCCGCCCGGGAGCTGCGGGGCTGCCGGTGCACCGGGCACGGGGCGCGTCACGAGGCCGATCTCGAAGATCGCGAGGTCCGTGTTGCCGCGTCCCACGTTGCGCTTGAGCGTGCCGAGCAGCGTCGTCAGCAGGTTCGTGCGCATCTCGGGGTGGTCGTCCGCGAGCGGGTTGACGAGCCGCAGCGCACGGCGACGGTCGTCGTCCGCGGGCAGGCGCAGGTCGTCGTGCGACTGCGGGTTCACGAACGGGTAGCTGAGCGTCTCGACGAACCCGGCCTCCGCGAGGGCGCGCGCGACCGAACGACGCAGCTGCTGCGCGGCCGTGAGCCCGCGACCCGCCGGGGCGGGCGGCAGGATCGACGGGATCTTGTCGTAGCCGACGAGTCGGGCGATCTCCTCGACGAGCTCTGCGGGACCGGTCAGGTCGGGACGCCACGTCGGCGGCGTGACCTCGAGGGTCGTGCCGCCGTCGAGGTCACGGACCGTGCAGCCGATCTCCGCGAGCACGCCACGCACCTGCTCCGAGGTGTACGGAACGCCCACGAGACGCTCGGCCTCGTGGATCGGGAACACGATCGAGGCGACGGGCGGGACCGTGTTGAGGTCGCTCACGGCGTCGTCCACCGTGCCGCCGCCGAGCTCGACGAGCAGGTCGACGACGCGCTGGGCGGCGACGGGCGGCAGCGCCGGGTCGGCACCGCGCTCGAAGCGCTTGGCCGCCTCGGAGGGCAGCTTGTGACGGCGTGCGGAGCGGGCCACGGTGATCGGGTCGAAGTGTGCTGCCTCGACCAGGACGTCGGTCGTGGTCTCGCCGACCTCGCTCGACGCCCCGCCCATGACGCCCGCGATCCCCAGCACGCGCGAGCCGCGCGCCCCCTCGGGCGAGTCGGTGATGAGCAGGTCCTCGACGTCGAGGCGGCGTTCGACGGCGTCGAGCGTCGTGAGCCGCTCCCCCGGCGCCGCGCGGCGCACGACGATCGGCCCTGCGACCTTGGCGAGGTCGTAGGCGTGCAGGGGCTGACCGAGGTCGAGCATGACGTAGTTCGTGATGTCGACCGCGAGCGAGATGGGGCGCATGCCCGCCTGGGTCAGACGGCGCTGCATCCATGCCGGGGTCGGCGCCTGCGGGTCGATGCCACGCACGATCCGCGTGACGAAGCGGTCACAACCGGTCACGCCGTGGATCGGGGCGTCGTCCGCGACCTCGACGGGGAAGCCGTCGGGCGTCACGCCGGGCAGGTCGCCCGTCGGGAGCCCGCGGTCCGTGAAGGCCGCGCCCGTCGAGTGCGAGAACTCGCGGGCCACGCCGCGGTAGGAGAAGCAGTACCCGCGGTCCGGGGTCACGTTGATCTCGAGGACCTCGTCGCCCAGGCCCAGGAGCTCGAGCGCGTCCGTGCCGGGCGTCGTGTCGTAGCCCGTCTCCGGGGAGTACCCGTAGCGGTCGAGCACGATGATGCCGTCGTGGTCCTGCCCCAGCCCCAGCTCCTTGGCCGAGCAGATCATGCCGTCCGAGACGTGGCCGTATGTCTTGCGGCTCGCGATGGGGAACGGTCCGGGCAGCACAGCGCCGGGCAGCGCGACGACGACCCGGTCGCCCGGGCCGAAGTTGTGCGCGCCGCAGATGATGCCGCGCGGGGTCCCGCCCTCGGCGACGGGGACGCCGTCGACGTTGTGCGCCCCGACGTCGACCTGGCACCAGTTGATGACCTTGCCGTTCTTCTGCTCCTCGGGCTGGACCGAGACGACCTGGCCCACGACGAGCGGACCGGTGACGGACGACCCGTGGATCGCCTCCTCCTCCAGGCCGACCTTCACGAGCGCGGCGGCCAGCGTCTCGGCCGTCAGGTCGGCCGGCAGCTCGACGTGCTCGCCGAGCCAGTCGATGACGATGTTCGGCATCAGATCCCCATTCCGAACTGGGTCGAGAAGCGGACGTCGCCCTCCACCATGTCGTGCATGTCAGCAATTGCGTGGCGCAGCATGAGCGTGCGCTCGATGCCCATGCCGAACGCGAAGCCCGAGTACACCTCGGGGTCGATCCCCGCGGAGCGCAGGACGTTCGGGTTGACCATGCCGCAGCCTCCCCACTCGATCCAGCCTGCTCCGCCCTTCTTCTGGGGGAACCACAGGTCCATCTCGGCGCTGGGCTCGGTGAAGGGGAAGAACGACGGGCGCAGGCGCGTGCGGGCCTCGGGACCGAACATCGCCTTGGCGAAGTGGTCGAGCGTGCCGAGCAGGTGCGCCATGGTCAGGCCCTTGTCGACCGCGAGACCCTCGACCTGGTGGAAGACGGGCGTGTGCGTCGCGTCGAGCTCGTCGGTGCGGAACACCTTGCCGGGGCACGCGATGTACACGGGCAGCTCGCGCTCGAGGAGCGTGCGGGCCTGCACGGGCGACGTGTGCGTGCGCAGCACGAGGTTCGACGGCTCGCCGGGCTCGCCGTCGGGTCCCGTAGGGGCCTGGAGGAAGAACGTGTCCTGCATCTGACGGGCCGGGTGGTCCGGTCCGAAGTTGAGCGCGTCGAAGTTGAACCACTCGGCCTCGATCTCCGGGCCCTCCGCGATCTCCCAGCCCATGGCCGTGAAGAAGTCGGCGGCGCGCTCCTGGAGCGTCTCGAGCGGGTGGCGGGCGCCGACGGGCGCGCGGTCGACGGGGAGCGTCACGTCGACGGACTCCTCGACCAGGACGCGCTCGTCGCGCTCAGCCTCGAGGACCTGGGTACGTGCGGCGAGCGCCTGGTTGAGGCGGCCGCGGATCGGGCCGAGGAGCTTGCCCGCGGCAGCCTTGTCGGCGGGCGCGAGCTGGCCGATCTGGCGGTTCGCGAGCGCGAGGGCGCTGCGGTCGCCGGTGTGCTCGAGGCGCACCGTCTTGAGCTCGTCGAGGTCGCGGGCGGCCTCGACGGCGGCGAGGGCCTCGAAGAGGACGGCCTCGAGCGCGGGGCCGTCGAGCGGCGACGGCGCGGCGGGCTGGACCGGATCAGGGGTGGACATGCGTGCCTTCCTGGCGGGATCGGGATCGGACGCGCAGAGGTCACCTCGCGCGTCCAACTGAAGATTCTAGAGCGCCCGCCGGGGCACGACCGGCCGATCCGAGGCCACCGCACGGTGTCCTGTGGTCGGCGTGCGCAGCGTCAGCCGCGCGGCCCTCGAGCGGGCCACGTAAATCGGCGATCATCGCGCTGCATGCCCTCATGGTCCCACATCGCTGCCTCGCGGGCGTGGGAGGTGCCAGGGCGGACCGCCCGGTCCGGCGGCGGGACGCGTGGTCGCACCGAGCGTCGAGCCGTCGGTCAGCGACGCTCGCCGAGACCGAACGACCGCACGACCTCGTAGAGCGGGCCCCCGCTGCGCCCCGCCCCCGGGGTCGACTCGACGAGGCAGAGCTCGGCCGCGGTGAACCGCGGCCCCTCGTAGACGGCCAGGGCGTGCGCGAGCTCGGCGGGCCCGGGTCCCGTGGGCCGGGGGTCCGTCTTCCGGCGGGACGTCCTGCGGGGCCCGGAGGCCCGCGCCACCGTCAGGTGTGCGCGCTGGCGGGGCCTGCGATCGAGCCGCAGCCCGACGTCGGATGCCGCCTCCGCGGACGCGGCGCTCAGCCGTCGCAGGGCCTCCGTGTCGCCGCCCACTCCCGCGAACAGGATGCGGTCCTCGAAGGTGCCGCCACCGCGCAGGTGCAACGACAAGGGTTCCGTGTCCCGTGCGACCTCGTCGAGGGCTCCGGCCAGGTCGTCCGCGGCGCCCTCGGCGACCTCGCCGAAGAACGCGACCGTGAGGTGCATGAGGTCGCGCGGGGTCCAGCGCAGCGAGGGACGTCCGTCGTCGAGGGCGACCGCACCGAGAGCGGCGAGCGCGAGCCCCAGGTGGTCGAGGGCCTCGTCCGAGGGATACAGGGCCGCGAACAGTCGCGCCGACCTTCCCCTCACACGGCTCCGTCCGCGCCGCCGGCAGGGGCGGTGGCCGGGGCCGACACGCCTGCGCGACGGGGGCGGTGCGCCCGGCTCGACGCGTACAGGCACACCGTGGCGGCCGTCGCGAGGTTGAGCGACTCGGCCTGCCCGCGGATCGGGACGCTCACGACGGCGTCGGCGAGCTCACGATCCTCGGGTGGCAGGCCCCAGGCCTCGTTGCCGAAGACCCACGCGGTCGGCCGCGAGAGGTCGGGAGTCTCGCCAGGGGCGCTACCGGCGACGTCGAGCAGGTCGTCGAGGTCGTGGTCCCCGTCGCCGTCGGCGGCGAGGACCACCAGCCCGGCGGAGCGCAGCGCGTCGACCGTCTCGGCGAGGCTCACGCCCGTCACGACGGGGACGTGGAACAGCGAGCCCGCCGTGGAGCGCACGACCTTGGGGTTGTGCACGTCGACGCTCTCGCCCGCGAGGACGACCAGGTCGGCGCCGGCAGCATCAGCGGCACGGATCACCGTGCCCGCGTTGCCGGGGTCGCGGACGGTCGCGAGGACCGCGACGAGCCGCGGCGAGGCGGAGACCGCGTCGTCGAGCGTGAGGTCCTGGGTCCGGACGACCGCGAGGATGCCCTGGGCGTCGGAGCTCATGGCCTCGAACGCTTCGGGCGTCGTGAGGTGCACGTGCAGGCCCTCGGCGAGCGCGTCGTCGACGATCTCCGCGTAGCGGTCTGCGGCCGACGACGTCACGTACACGTCGCGGACGAGGCGCGCGCCGTGCCGGACGGCCTCACGCACCCCCTGCGGCCCCTCGACGAGGAACTGCTGGTGGCGCGAACGCGCCGGACGCCCGGACAGTGCCCGGACCGCCTTGACCCGGTCGCTCCGAGGGTTGGAGACCTCGGGAACGCGACGGAAGAACGGTACGGGGCGACCTGAGGACAGATCGTTCACTGTGCGGGCGTCCGGTGAGAAGAGTCGCTGCTCGATGATCAGGCAGCAGCCTTCGGGGCGTTCACGTCGGCAGGCAGAGCGTCCTTCGCAGCCTGGACGAGCGCGTTGAAGACCGTGACGTCGTTGACCGCGAGGTCAGCGAGGACGCGACGGTCGACCTCGATGCCAGCGGCCTTGAGGCCCTGGATCAGGCGGTTGTACGTCAGGCCCTGCGCGCGGGACGCAGCGTTGATGCGCTGGATCCACAGGCGACGGAAGTCGCCCTTGCGCGCCTTGCGGTCGCGGTAGGAGTAGACGAGGGAGTGGGTGACCTGCTCCTTCGCCTTCCGGTAGAGACGCGAACGCTGGCCGCGGTAACCCGCAGCGCGCTCGAGAGTTGTACGGCGCTTCTTCTGGGCGTTGACCGCCCGCTTCACGCGTGCCACGTGATGCTCCTTGCAGTTCGGGGCTCAGGTAGGGACTCAGCGGTGGTCAGCACCAGGGGCGCGACCACCAGGCAGATCACTTACCGAGCAGCTTCTTGATCTTCTTGACGTCAGCGGGGGCGACGACCTGGTCAGCAGACAGGCGACGCGTGCGGGTGCTCGACTTGTGCTCGAGCAGGTGGCGCTTGTTGGCCTGCTCACGCATGACCTTGCCGCTGCCGGTGATGCGGAACCGCTTCTTGGCGCCGGAGTGCGTCTTGTTCTTCGGCATGGCTGCCGTTTCTCCTTTGTCTGGTCGAGATCCCGGGAGGGACCCGACGTGTTCGGGCCGTGGCCGGTGGGCCTGGCTCGGTGTCAGTTGGTCAGCTGGGCTTGCCGCCGGGCTTCGGCTTGGAGGCCGAGCTCGGCTTGGGCGCCGGGCGCGGGGCCGGAGGCTTCGGCATGGCAGCCGGCTTCGGCACCGCGACGGGCTTGGGCGCCGTCGCAGGCTTGGGCGTGGCGGCCGGGGCAGCGGCCTTGGGCGCGGCGGCCTTGGGTGCTGCGGCCTTGGGCGGCGCTGCTGCACGGGGGGCAGCCTTGGGTGCGGCCGCCGGTGCGGCGGCAGGTGCGGGAGCCGGCTCAGGAGCGGCAGCAGCCTTGGCCGCGGCAGCGGCCTCGGCCGACGCGACGAGCTCGGCGGCCTCGGCGACCTGCACCTCGAAGGGCACGTCGTCGCCGTCCGCGGGCTCCTCGGAGACCTCGACCGGAGCGGGCTTGGCGGCCGACTTCGTCGGGCGGGGCTCGGCCTCCTGAGCACGCTTGCGCTGCTCGCTCTTGGCCTCGGCCTTCTTCTTGACCGGGCCGAGCACCATGACCATGTTGCGCCCGTCCTGCTTGGGCATGCTCTCGATGAAACCGAGCTCGGCGACGTCGTCGGCGAGGCGCTGCAGGAGGCGGACACCCATCTCCGGGCGCGACTGCTCACGGCCGCGGAACATGATCATGACCTTGACCTTGTCGCCCGCAGCGAGGAAGCGCTCGACGTGGCCCTTCTTGGTGCCGTAGTCGTGCGGGTCGATCTTCAGACGGAAACGGATCTCCTTGAGGACCGTGTTCGCCTGGTTCCGGCGAGCCTCACGGGCCTTCATGTCCGACTCGTACTTGAACTTGCCGTAGTCCATGAGCTTGCACACCGGCGGGCGTGCGTCGGGGGCGACCTCCACCAGGTCGAGGTCAGCGTCCTGGGCAAGGCTCAGGGCGACCTCAATGCGGACGACGCCGACCTGCTCCCCACCTGGGCCGACGAGTCGGACCTCGGGGACACGGATCCGATCGTTGATGCGAGGCTCGCTGATGTGATGCTCCTAGGAAGTCGTCGGTAGACCACCAGGAACGGGAAAGGCCCCCGTCCCAGAGCGCAGGAGGAGGCCATCGATCGGGTCGTCGCGGGTGCGACGAACACACCGTCGCGCCACCGTGAAGAACGGCGACGCTCCGGACCGAGACCCGGCCTCTGTCGTGACGATCGTCAGCAGTTGAAGCTCAGGTGGGATGGAATCCACTTTGCGCACCCGTACTCGACTCTTCGAAGCACCAGCTGGAGCCTCGACGAGAACGTACGGGTCGGTCAGCCACCAAGACTAGCACGCATGTCCGGGGACTCCACCCCGCCCCCGCTCGACCCCGCGCCGCCCACCGCCGGACGAGGCGAAGCACCCCGCCGGACCGCCCCGTCCACCGACACACCACGCACTGGACATCCTCCATCAATGGAACTCTTCCAGAAAATGGGGGTAGAGTGGCGGCGTGCCCACCGACAAGACGATCCGCCCCGCGGACCACGAGACCGAGCTCCGCGACAGCGGGCTCCGGGTGACCGCTGCCCGTCTCGCGGTCCTCGACGTGGTCACCCGGCAGCAGCACGCCGACGCGGACGACGTCCTGCGGGCGACGCGCGAGGTGCTCGGGTCGGTGTCCGTCCAGGCCGTCTACGACGTCCTGAACGCGCTCACCGAGCACGGCCTCCTGCGTCGCATCGAACCTGCGGGCCACCCGGCCCGCTACGAGCGGCGCCTGGGCGACAACCACCACCACGTGGTGTGCCGCTCGTGCGGGGCCGTCGCGGACATCGACTGCGCCGTCGGTCATGCGCCGTGCCTCACCCCGAGCGGGAACAACGGCTTCACGATCGACACCGCCGAGGTCACGTACTGGGGCCTGTGTCCGGACTGCGCCGACTGACCACCCGCCGGCACCACCACGCGGCCCCCTGACCGGCCCCGTACCTGCGGGGCACAGCCACGACCCCTCACCGCTCCCCCGGAGCACCTGTCCCTACCGCCCCCTACCCACGCACAGGTCCTGGGCCCATGACGGCCTCACCTGAAGGAGAAGACGATGACGAACACCCCCTTCACCACGACCCAGACGGGCACCCCCGTCCCGAGCGACGCCCACTCGCTGACCGCGGGCGCCGACGGCGCGACGGCGCTGCACGACCGCTACCTGGTCGAGAAGCTCGCGCAGTTCAACCGCGAGCGCATCCCGGAGCGCATCGTGCACGCCAAGGGCGGTGGCGCGTTCGGCGAGTTCGTCGTCACGGAGGACGTCTCGGCGTACACCCGCGCGGCAGTCTTCCAGCCGGGCGCGCGCACCGAGACGCTGCAGCGCTTCTCGAGCGTCGCGGGCGAGCAGGGCTCCCCCGACACCTGGCGCGACGTGCGCGGGTTCTCGGTGAAGTTCTACACGACCGAGGGCAACTACGACATCGTCGGCAACAACACCCCGGTCTTCTTCATCCGCGACGGCATCAAGTTCCCCGACTTCATCCACTCGCAGAAGCGCCTGCCGGGCTCGGGCCTGCGCGACGCCGACATGCAGTGGGACTTCTGGACCCTGTCCCCCGAGTCGGCGCACCAGGTCACGTACCTCATGGGTGACCGCGGCCTGCCGCGCTCGTGGCGCGAGATGCCGGGCTTCGGCTCGCACACCTACCAGTGGATCAACGCCGCCGGCGAGCGCTTCTGGGTCAAGTACCACTTCACCTCGAACCAGGGCAACGTCGAGATGGAGGGCTCGGAGGCCGAGCTCATCGCAGGCGCCGACGCGGACTACTACCGCCGCGACCTGTACGAGGCGATCGAGGCCGGCAACTTCCCCTCCTGGGACGTGCACGTCCAGGTCATGCCGTACGAGGACGCCAAGACGTACCGCTTCAACCCGTTCGACCTGACGAAGGTCTGGCCGCACGCGGACTACCCGCTCATCAAGGTCGGGACGCACACGCTCAACCGCAACCCGCAGAACTTCTTCGCGGAGATCGAGCAGGCGGCGTTCTCCCCCGCGAACACGGTCCCGGGCATCGACATCAGCCCCGACAAGATGCTCATGGCCCGCGTGTTCTCCTACCCGGACGCGCAGCGCTACCGCGTGGGCACCAACTACAACCAGATCCCGGTCAACGCACCGCACGCCGCGCCGGTGCACAACTACTCGCAGGACGGTGCCCAGCGTCACGGGTTCAACGCGCCCACGACGCCGGTCTACGCCCCCAACAGCCTGGGCGGCCCCGTGGCCGACGAGGCACGTGCGGGCGTCGGGTCCTGGGAGTCGGACGGTGAGCTGACGCGTTCCGCGGCGACGCTGCACGCGCAGGACGACGACTTCGGCCAGGCCGGCACGCTCTACCGCGAGGTCTTCGACGACGCGGCCAAGGCGCGCTTCCTCGAGACCATCACGAACGCCGTCGGTGGGGTGCAGAGCATCGCGATCCGCGAGCGCGCGATCCAGTACTGGACCAACGTGGACGCCGCCCTGGGCGCTGCCCTGCGCAGCGCTCTCGAGGTCGCCCCGCTCGCGGCCGACGAGCCCGGCGTCACGTCGGAGCCCGCGCACTCCTGACGCCGCGCCGCTGCCCGGCGCGCCGTCGTCGGGCAGGGCGTGCGTCACGCCCGGAGGCCGGGTCCGCTCCCCGCGGGCCCGGCCTCCGGGCTCTTCGCCGCCTCCGCGTGGCGGCGGGGCGAGGCGGAGCCGGACACAGTCGCTTGGCACACTATTTGGGCCAGGCGCAGTGCCCGACGGCGCCGCGCACCTCTGTCGTCCACCGCGCCCCGCGGTCGGGCCCGCTCGGGCACCCCGGACGGGTCCCGAGCGCTCGTTCCCTCTGGAAGGATGAGCACATGACTACCGAGAACGACCCCATCGCCCAGGACGCCACCCGGGACATCGCCGACGTCGCAGCCGTCGAGGTCATCACCTCCGCCGCCGTCCACCTCATGAGCGCCGCCGCCGTCAAGTGCGGCCTCGCCGAGGACGCCGCCGAGAAGGAGCACCTGGACCTCGACGAGGCGCGCAAGCTCATCAACGCCCTCGCCGCGCTCGTGACGGCCTCGGCCCCCGACATCGGCAACCAGCACGCCCGGTCGCTCCGCGACGGCCTGCGCTCGCTCCAGCTCGCGTTCCGCGAGGCCTCGGTCTACCCCGACGCCCTGGGCGAGGGCCCCGGCGAGAAGTACACGGGCGCGGTCAGTTGAGCACCCCGCCGGGCGGGCAGCCGACGCCTCCCCCGCCGTCCAGCGCGCACGGGGGCGACGGCGTCGTGCCCCCGCCCGGTGGGACCCCTGGTCCGCCGCCCGCTCCCCCGGCGTTCGTCCCGGGCAGCTCGACCCCGCTCCCGGGGGCCGCCCCGCAGACCCAGGCCTACCTGTCCGCCGCGGACCGGACGGGACCGGAGACCGGACCCGCGCGTGGCGGGTCGGGGCGCGGGAAGACCGTCGCGATCCTCGTGCTCTCCGCAGCGCTCGTCGTCGCGCTGGGGCTCGCGGCGTACCTCCTGGTCACGACGCTGAGCTGGCAGGACCGCAGCGCGCAGTGGGAGAAGGAGTCCCGCGAGCTCGGTCGCCAGGTCGCCCAGCTCGACGCCGACCTCGACGGCGCGAACTCCGAGCTCGAGTCCGCGCGCTCCCAGCTCACGACGGCCCAGGAGCGCATCACCGCGCTCGCGAACGAGAAGGCCCAGCTCGGCGACGAGAACGTGGCCTCGCAGCAGTACCTCGACTACCAGGCCCGCATCTCCGAGGCCGCCGGCACCGTCGCCGCGGCCCTCGGCCAGTGCACCACCGCCCAGGACGAGCTCATCGGCTACCTCAACAACCGCGACGCCTACAACCCCGACGACCTCGCGCGCTTCGCGACCCAGGTCGACGACCTGTGCAACGCCGCGACGGCCGCCAACACCGAGCTCCAGAAGGAGCTCGAGAAGTGAGTCGGGCACGGGGCTCCGGTCACCGGTCGCCCGCCCGCCCGGTGACCGCCGCCGTCACCGCGACGCTCCTCGCAGCCCTGGCCGCGGGGTGCGGGATCCTGCCCGGGCTCCCCGAGCCCATGCCCACCTCGGTCGTGCCCAGCGTGGCGCCCCAGGCCGATCCCGTCGGCTCGGAGAACCTCTCCCCGGACGGCTTCGACGCGGTCAAGCGCATGGCGGTCCGCATCCGCAACGTCGGGTGCTCGTCGCTCTCGACGGGCTCGGGCTTCGCGCTCGACGACCGCACGCTCATCACCAACAAGCACGTGGTCGAGGGGTCGAAGTCCCTCCAGGTCCTGACCTACGACGGCCGCGACATCCAGGTCGAGACAGCGAGCGCCGCGGGGCTCGCGGACCTCGCGATCGTGCGCACGAGCGACGACCTCCCCTCGGCCCCGACGCTCGCGGCCGCCGACCCGGCCCAGGGCGACACCGTGACGGTCGTCGGCTACCCCGAGGGCGGCCAGCTCACGGTCACGCAGGGCAAGGTCGTGGGCACCGCCACGGACCCCCTGCACGAGAACCTGGGCCAGGTGCTCGTGACCGACGCGCAGGTCGAACCCGGCAGCTCGGGGTCGGCCGCGCTCAACGAGGCCGGCGAGGTGATCGGCGTGGTCTACGCGAAGTCGACCGACGCGTCGCTCCTCGTGCCCGTCTCGACGCTGCGCGCGATGCTCGACGACGCGTCCGCCTTCGCGACCCTGCCGCCCTGCTCGTAGGCTGCCAGGCATGAGCAGCGACAGCAGCAAGGACGCGACGGGCCGACCGGACCCCTCCTTCATCACACGCGCCGCGAGCGACGCCTTCTCGGTGCGCAAGGTCTTCGGCGAAGCCTACGAGCGCGACGGGACGCTGGTGATTCCCGTCGCGAAGGTGTGGGGCGGCAGCGGGACGGGCTACGGGTACGGCGTCGGCGCGCTCGACGGGTCGACGGGCTCCTCGGCGGACGACACCGGGCAGGGCGAGGGTCCGGGCGAGGGAGCCGGGGGCGGCGGGGGCTTCGGCGTGCACGTGCGTCCTGTCGGCGTCTACGCCGTGGGCCCCGACGGCACCCGGTGGCACCCCGCCCTCGACCTCAACCGGGTCATCCTGGGAGGCCAGGTCGTGGCCATGGTGGTCGCGCTCGTGGGCGGCTGGGTCCTGGGGCGCCGTCGCCGCTGAACCCCTGCGTTCGCCTGCCGCGCAGCGCGAGCCGGGTGGCGTCGTCGGGCATCCTCCGGGCACCGCACCGTCCCCGCCAGGCGCCCGACGACGTCGCGTCCGCAGGTCAGTCGGCGCGCCCGATGCGCAGCTCGAGCGAGTCGACCCGTTCCGAGACCACGTCGCTGCCCGCGAGGGCCGCGTTGACCTGCGCCAGCACGGCGTCCAGGCCGCGCCGGTCGAGCCCCGAGTCGATCGCGAGCACGACTGCGACCTCGGCGCTCCGACCGGTCTCGGCGCGGACCGCCGCGACGTGCTCGATCCCGGAGACCGCGCCCGCGATCTCCGCAGCGACGTCCGCCGCGACCACGCCGTCCGCGACCGCAGGCGCCCACTGCTTGCCCTGCGCGAGCGCCCACACCGCAGGGCGCGGGACCAGGACCGTGACCGGTCCTGAGGGGTCGAGGACCAGGAGCGACCAGTCCTCGCTCACGGCCGACAGGGCGGCGCGCGGGGCGTCGACCGGGACCGGGCGCGCGTCGGGACGCCAGGCGGCCATGCTCGCGACGCTCGAGAACACCGGGAGCGCACGGCGTCCGTCGGGCGCCTCGAGCGCGACGACGCCCGCCGAGGCCTCCTTGTCGACCTTCTGCCCGTGCTCCCCGACGCCGGACTTCTCGAGCTCGGCCAGGATGGGGATCAGCAGTCGCGTGCGGCCGAGCTGCGCGACGACCTCCGTGAGGCTCGCCGTCCCTGCCGAGAAGTCCGCGAGGACGCTCGTGAGCGCCGGGTCGGCCGAGCCGTCGTCGTCCGCGAAGCCCGAGGACGGAGGCAGCGCCTTGCCCGTCCCCTCGCCCGCCGGGCCCTTCGAGAACGGCGACGCGCCGTGCGCGTGCCCCGCGTGCGGATCACCGATGACCGGAGGAGCCGAGGCGGCCGAAGGGTCGGAACCGGCGGAGCCGTCGGAGAAGGGCGAGGTCACGGACGGCCTGCCACGTCGAGGGCCTGGGGCAGCGTGAAGGCGCCCGCGTACAGTGCCTTGCCGACGATGGCCCCCTCGACGCCCTCGCCCACGAGCGCGCGCAGCGCCTCGAGGTCCGCGAGGCTCGAGATGCCGCCCGACGCGACGACCGGGGCGTCGGTGCGCGAGGCGACCTCGCGCAGCAGGTCGATGTTGGGGCCGCGCAGCGTCCCGTCCTTGGTCACGTCGGTCACGACGTAGCGCGAGCAGCCGGCCGCGTCGAGGCGCTCGAGGACCTCCCACAGGTCCCCGCCCTCCTGCGTCCAGCCGCGGGCCGCGAGGGTCGTGCCGCGCACGTCGAGCCCGACCGCGATCGCGTCGCCGTGCTCGGCGATGACCTTGGCCGTCCACTCGGGGTTCTCGAGGGCCGCGGTGCCGAGGTTGACCCGCGAGCAGCCCGTCGCGAGCGCACGGGCCAGGGACTCGTCGTCCCGGATGCCACCGGAGAGCTCGACCTTGACGTCGAGGCGCGCGACGACGTCGGCCAGGAGCTCGGCGTTGGAGCCGCGACCGAAGGCCGCGTCGAGGTCGACGAGGTGCACCCACTCGGCGCCGCCGGCCTGCCAGTCGAGGGCCGCCGACAGCGGGTCGCCGTACGAGGTCTCCGAGCCCGCCTCCCCCTGGACGAGGCGCACCGCCTGCCCGGCGGCGACGTCGACGGCGGGCAGCAGGACGAGACGATCGGTCATGAGGTGGTCCTTCCGAGGATTCACGAGGGGGTGGGCGCGAGCGCGGGGCGCAGGCGCCGGGTGACACGATGAACGGTCGAGCGAAGGGCGGGGCCTGAGCCCCTCCCGGACGGGCATCAGAGCGAACGGACCCAGTTCTCCAGGAGCCGGGCACCGGCGTCGCCGGACTTCTCCGGGTGGAACTGCGTCGCGGAGAGCGGACCGTTCTCGACGGCCGCGACGAACCGGCCGCCGTGGTCGGACCACGTGACGAGCGGGGCGCGGAACGCCGCACCCACGGGCTCGTCGACGCCCAGCGAGAAGTGGCGCGCCGCGTAGGAGTGCACGAAGTAGAACCGCTCGTCGGCGATCCCGTCGAACAGCACCGAGCCCTCGGGCACCTCGACGGTGTCCCAGCCCATGTGCGGGACGACGGGCGCCTCGAGGCGGTCGACGATGCCGGGCCACTCGCCGAGCCCCTCGGTGAGGGTGCCGTGCTCGTCGCCCTCGTCGAACATGACCTGCATGCCGACGCAGATCCCGAGCACGGGACGACCGCCCGCGAGGCGGCGCTCGACGATCTGGTCGCCGCGCACGGCCTTGAGCCCCGCCATGACCGCGGCGAACGCGCCGACGCCGGGCACGACCAGGCCCTCGGCCTCCGACGCGCGCGCTCGGTCCGCGGTCAGCTCGACGCGCGCGCCGACCCGCTCGAGCGCGCGGACCGCGGAGCGGACGTTGCCGAAGCCGTAGTCGAGGACGACGACCGAGGGGCCCTCGCTCACTTCTTGCGCGCCTTGCGGGCGGAGGCGGTGAGCAGACGCATGGCCTTCCAGCGTGAGATGCCCGAGCTGGGGACGACGCCCGGGAGGTCCGTGACGGTCGCGTGCCCCGTCACGAGGTCCTCGAGCTCCTCGGGGGCGCCGCCGAGCACGAGGCCGGGGGCGAGGGTGTCGCCCTCGACCCCGTCCTCCCAGCGGGTCGCCGTGAGCTGCTCGCCACGACGCGTGAGGAGGATCAGGGGCACGCCCTTGACGAGCGTCGAGATCGCGGCCGCCGCCCGCTGCGGGGCGTCGCCCGACAGGTCGCGCAGGACGGCGAGCGCACCGATGCCGGTGGGCACGGCGTCGACCTCGATCTGCGCGATGGAGCACGCCGCCGCGAGCGGCTCGGCGCCCGCGATCTGCGTCACGAGGACAGCGACGTCGGGGTCGGCGGAGGGGGTGAGCAGGCTCGAGATGTCGTCCGGGATCTCCAGGTCCAACTCGGGCTCGTCGGCGGGGTTCTGCGGGGTGGTCATGTCGTCCGTCTCGGTCGTCCGCGGGTCGCGGGGGTGATCGCCGTGCTCAGGCCCGTCGGGCTGAGCGGGGGTGGTCGGCTCGGAGGTCACAGGGCACCCTTGGTCGACGGGATGCCGTCGACCCGGGCGTCGGGCGCCACGGCGAACCGCAGCGCGCGGGCGAGCGCCTTGAACTGCGCCTCCACGATGTGGTGGGGGTCGCGGCCCGAGAGCACGCGCACGTGGATGCAGATGGCCGCGTGGTGCGCGATCGACTCGAGCACGTGGCGGGTGAGCGACCCCGTGAAGTGGCCACCGATCAGGTGGTACTCCTGCCCCGCGGGCTCCCCCTCGTGCACGAGGTACGGGCGACCCGACACGTCCACGACCGCGAGCGCGAGCGCCTCGTCGAGCGGGACCATGGCGTCGCCGAACCGTGAGATCCCGGCCTTGTCGCCCAGCGCGATCCGCAGCGCCTCGCCGATCGTGATCGCGACGTCCTCGACCGTGTGGTGCGCGTCGATGTGCGTGTCACCCGTGGCCTTGACCGTGAGGTCGATGAGCGAGTGCTTGCCGAGGGCCGTCAGCATGTGGTCGTAGAACGGGACGGTCGTCGAGATGTCCGTCTTCCCGGTCCCGTCGAGGTCCAGCTCGACGAGCACGCTCGACTCCGACGTCGCGCGCTCGATGCGCGCGGTGCGCTTCACAGTCCTGCCACCTCCACCAGGGCGTCCTTGAACGCCGTCATCTCCTGCGGCGTGCCGATCGACACCCGCAGCCATCCGTCCGGTCCAGTCTCCCGGATGAGGACGCCTCGATCCAACAGGCCCTGCCAGATCGCGTGGCGGTCCGGGAACGTGCCGAACAGGACGAAGTTCGCGTCGGAGTCGGCGACCTGCAGGGGCTCGCCGTCCAGGACGGCCGGACGCTGCGCGCGCAGCCAGGCGACGGTGGCGTCGCGCTCGGCCCGCAGGTCGTCGACCTGGGCCAGGAGGGACGCCGAGTGCTTGAGCGCCGCGCGGGCGACGGCCTGCGTCACGGCCGACAGGTGGTACGGCAGGCGGACCACGCGCAGCGCGTCCACGAGCGGGCGCGCCGCGGCGAGGTAGCCCACACGGGCCCCGGCCAGCGCGAACGCCTTGGACATGGTGCGGGTGACCGCGAGGTTCGGGTAGCGCTCGAGGAGCTCGAGGGCCGAGGGGACCCCGGCGCGACGGAACTCGCCGTACGCCTCGTCGACCACGACGACCGCGGACGTGCCCGGCTCGGCGCCGCGCGGCGTGACCGCGAGCGCCGCCTCGCACACGGCCTCGACGACCTCGCGCGACAGGGCCGTGCCCGTCGGGTTGTTGGGGCTCGCCAGGAGGATCACGGACGGCGCGTGCTCAGCGATCGCCGCACGAGCGGCGTCGGCGTCGAGGGTGAAGTCCTCCTCGCGGCGGCCGGTGACCCAGGCTGTGGAGGTGTCGCGCGCGTACTCGGGGTACATCGAGTAGGTGGGCGCGAAGGACAGCGCGGTGCGCCCCGGGCCGCCGAAGGCCTGGAGCAGGTGCAGCATGATCTCGTTCGACCCGTTGGCCGCCCACACCTGCTCGGGGGCCACCCGCACGCCCGACTCCCCCGCGAGGTAGTCCGCGAGGTCCTGGCGCAGTCCCAGGAAGTCGCGGTCCGGGTAGCGGTTGAGGGTCGCGGCGGCAGCGGCGACGTCGGCGGCGATGGTCGCGACGACCTCGGCCGAGGGCGCGTAGGGGTTCTCGTTGACGTTGAGCAGGACGGGGACGTCGAGCTGCGGCGCCCCGTACGGCTCGATCCCCGCGTGCTCGGTCCGCACCGGCAGGTGCACCTCGGACGCGGCGTGCGCGCGGGGCTGCGAGAGGGAGGCACCCGCCTGGGGTGCGCCGTCCGGGGACTCGAGGAGTGGAGTGGTCACCAGGACAGTCTACGAAGCCGTTCGTGCGGGAGCGGTGGACGTCCGGCAGGCGGTCGGTGAGCCTGCGTGCGACGCGCGTCCCGTCGTCCGTCGCCCGTGCGTCAGGTCGTGACGACGTCCGTCCCGCTGACCGCGACGGCGAGGCGTGGGAGCGGCGAGGGCGCCGGGCCGGCGAGCACGTCGCCCGTGGTCAGGTCGAAGCGGGACCCGTGGCACGGGCAGTCGAGCTCGCCGTCGCCCGGCGCGACCGTGCAGCCCTGGTGCGTGCAGATCGCGCTGAAGGCCTCGAACGTCCCCTCCTCGGGCTGGGTCACGAGGTAGGGCGCGCCGTCGACCTGGACGGACACCGCGCCGCCCACGGGCACGTCGCCCGTGGCGGTGACCACGGTGCCCGACGGCGCCGCGGCAGTCCCGCTCGTCCCCCCGCCCTCGCCCGTGGTCCCGGTGGCACTGCTCCCGCCACCGCCGCCCGAGCAGGCGGCGAGGACCAACGCCCCCGCGCCCGTACCTGCGGACACGAGGAGCGAGCGTCGGGTGAGGAGGTCCGGGGCGGACGCCACCGCCTGCACCGAGCTCGTGGTCACCTGCGTGGTCGAGGTCCTCATGGTCACCCTCCGCCGTGCGTCCCGGGTCGATCGGTCCTTCAATTGAAGCATCGGGCCCCGTGCCGCGCGCGAGCGCGGCACGGCCCGCCCGGGGCGCGCATCCTGCGCGCGCCGGAGCGCTCAGCGCACCTGCACCAGAGCACTCGGAGCACCCCATGGACGCGTCCGGCCCACCTCCCACCGACGGCTCGACGCCCGGGCGCTCACCGGCGTCGGGCACGCCTCCCACGCCCCCGCCGCTCCCGCGCGGCGCGTGGCTGCTGCGCGGCGTGACGGCCGCGGGGCTGCTGCTGTCGGCCGACGTCCACCTGTTCCTGTACGTCCAGGGCTACCAGGACATCGAGGTCGTCGGGCCGCTGTTCCTGCTCAACGCGGTCGCCGGGTTCGCGCTCGGGCTCGCGGTCCTGGTGTGGCGCCACTGGTTGCCGCTGCTGGGGGCGATCGGGTTCTCCGTCGCGACGCTGGGCGCGTTCTACCTGTCGACGACCGTCGGCTTCTTCAGCGTGAACGAGACGGTCGGCGGGGTCCAGCAGGTCACGGCCGCGGTGGCCGAGTGGGTCGCGCTCGTCGGTGCGCTGCTGGCGCTCGTGGTCGAACGTCGCCGGGCGTCGGGGCGGTCGCGGAGGGGCTCCTGAACTGCACGAACATCGCTTGTGATGATCTTCACAAGCCTCCGGTCCGTGCTCACCGGCACTCACCGCGCACCCGCCGACCCGCTCGGATACGGTCGAGGAGCCGGACATCATGGGACGCGCAGCGCGTCCCGTCGCGCCTGACGCGCCAGTCGACGGCTCGACCCCCCGGTGTCCGCTCCTGGAGGAGAGCCATGAGCACCATGAAGGCAGCCGTCGTCCACACATTCGCCGCACCCCTCACGATCGACGACGTCGAGGTCCCCACCCCCGGACCCCTCGAAGCGCTCGTCAAGGTCGACTACACCGGCGTGTGTCACACCGACCTGCACGCCGCCCACGGCGACTGGCCGGTCAAGCCGTCCCCGCCGTTCGTCCCCGGCCACGAGGGCGTCGGCACGGTCGTGGCCGTCGGCGACCAGGTCACACGTGTGAAGGTCGGCGACAAGGTCGGCAACGCCTGGCTCTGGAGCGCGTGCGGCGAGTGCGAGTACTGCGAGACCGGCTGGGAGACCCTCTGCCCGCACCAGAAGAACGGCGGCTACTCGGTCGACGGCTCGTTCGGTCAGTACATGCTCGTGGACTCCCGCTACGCCCCGATCATCCCCGACGGCGTCGAGGACTCCGCGGTGGGCCCCATCCTGTGCGCGGGCGTCACGGTCTACAAGGGCCTCAAGCAGACCGACACCCAGCCCGGCGAGTGGGTCCTGGTCTCCGGCATCGGCGGCCTGGGCCACATCGCCGTCCAGTACGCGGTCGCGATGGGCCGCCGCGTCGCCGCGGTCGACGTCGACGACGACAAGCTCGCCCTGGCCCGCAAGCACGGCGCCGAGGTCACGGTCAACGCCGCCACGTCGGCCGACGCCGCGGCCGAGATCCAGGAGAAGACCGGGGGCGGCGTGCACGGGGCGCTCGTGACGGCGGTCAACGCGCACGCGTTCCCCCAGGCCGTCGGAGCGCTGCGCCGCGGCGGCACCGTGTCCCTCGTGGGGCTGCCCCCGGAGAAGTTCCCGCTCGACATCTTCACGACCGTGCTGTTCGGTCTCACGGTCCGCGGCTCGATCGTCGGGACCCGCAAGGACATGGCCGAGGCCCTGGACTTCTTCGCCCGCGGCAAGGTCACCCCGACCTACACCGTCCGGCCGCTGAGCGACGTCAACGACATCTTCAGCGAGATGGAGCAGGGCAAGATCGACGGGCGCGTCGTCATGGACATGCGCTCCTGAGCACCCGGTGAGCGGCTCGTGCCCGCCCCTGGGCGGGCGACGGCGCCGACCACGCGGGCCCGGTGCGTCCGACGGACTCCCATCGGGCGCACCGGGCCCGACCTGTGCACGACCGCGCGCTGTCCCACCCAGCGCCTACGATCGCTGGGTGACCTCGTTCCCCCGTGACCCGCACGACCCGTACGCCGACCTCCCGCCCGACTTCGCGTCGGAGCCCCCCGCCGACCTCTACGACGAGCCCCCGGTCCCCGACGACGCGGGACCCGCGGTGCGTCGCGCCGCCGCCCCCGGCGGGGCACCGGCCCCGGCGCCTGCCCCGGCCGACACGGCGACCGACACCCCGACCGACGCTGCCTCGGCCGCCGACGCCGCGCGGCTCGCCAAGGTCGCCATGCTGCGCGGGCTCCTCGAGGGCAAGGACCTGCGCGAGGAGGCCGAGGCCGCGCTCCGCAAGCTCGTGGGCCGCGACGACGCCGCGCTGCGCGACGACCAGTGGCTCGCGATCGAGGCCCTGGTCGCGTTCCGCCGTCGGGCCCTCGTGGTCCAGCGCACCGGCTGGGGAAAGTCCGCGGTCTACTTCGTCGCGACCTCGCTGCTGCGCTCGCGCGGCGCGGGTCCCACGGTCATCGTCTCGCCGCTGCTCGCCCTGATGCGCGACCAGATCTCGGCCGCGGCCCGCGCCGGGATCCGTGCCGTGACCATCAACTCCTCGAACATGACCGAGTGGGACGAGGTGCACGCCGCGATCGCCGCGGGCGAGGTCGACGTGCTGCTCTGCTCGCCCGAGCGGCTCAACAACCCCGGCTTCCGCGACGAGGTGCTCCCCCGGCTCGCGGCCGACGCGGGCCTCGTCGTGATCGACGAGGCGCACTGCATCTCCGACTGGGGCCACGACTTCCGGCCCGACTACCGCCGCATCCGCACCCTGCTCGCGGACCTGCCCCCGGGCATCCCCGTGCTGGCGACGACCGCGACCGCGAACGAGCGCGTGACCGCCGACGTCGCGGAGCAGCTCGGGGTCACGGGGGCGTCGGTCGGGGCGGGAGCCCCGGGCGCCGTCGCCGGTGCGCCCGGAGCCCCGCGCGAGGACGTGCTCGTGCTGCGCGGCGGCCTCGACCGCGAGTCGCTGCACCTGGCCGTGCTGAACCTGCCCGACCAGCCGAGCCGCATCGCGTGGCTCGCCGAGACGCTCCAGGACGTCGACGGCTCGGGGATCGTCTACTGCCTGACGGTCTCGGCCGCCGAGCAGGTCGCGAGCCAGCTCCGCGCGACGGGGCTGGCCGTGGCCGCGTACACGGGCCAGACGGACACGACCGAGCGCGAGCAGCTCGAGGCCGACCTCAAGGAGAACCGGGTCAAGGCGCTCGTCGCGACCTCGGCACTCGGCATGGGCTTCGACAAGCCGGACCTCGCGTTCGTCGTGCACCTCGGGGCACCCTCGTCGCCCATCGCGTACTACCAGCAGGTCGGTCGTGCGGGGCGTGGCGTCGACAGCGCGGTCGTCGTGCTCCTGCCCGGCGAGGAGGACCGGCGCATCTGGGAGTACTTCGGCTCGCTCGCCTTCCCCGCCGAGCGACAGGTCCGCGAGACGCTCGCGGCCCTCGAGGCCGGGGGCGGCACGCAGTCGGTCGCGGCCCTCGAGACGCAGGTCGACCTCAAGCGCTCACGCCTCGAGACCATGCTCAAGGTGCTCGACGTCGACGGCGCGGTGCGCCGGGTCAAGGGCGGCTGGGTCTCGACCGGGCAGCCGTGGGTCTACGACGCCGACCGGTACGCGCGCGTCGAGCAGACCCGGCTCGCCGAACAGCGATCCATGATCGACTACGAGGCCACGACCGGCTGCCGCATGGCCTTCCTGCGCGCGACGCTCGACGACCCCGAGCTCGAGCCCGGCTGGCGGTGCGGACGGTGCGACCGGTGCGGCGGCGTCGACCTGCCCGCGGCCCCCGACGCCGAGGCCGTGTCCGCCGCGCGTGCAGACATGGACCGCCCGGGAGTCGAGGTCGTCGCGCGCCGCCAGTGGCCCACAGGCCTCGACCGGCTGGGGCTCGACCTCAAGGGCCGGCTGTCGCCCGAGGAGCTCGCGTCCCCGGGACGCGCCGTCGCGCGCCTCGACGGGCTGGGCTGGTCGGGTCCGCTGCGTGAGCTCTTCGCGCCCGGCGTACCCGACGGCGAGACTCCCGTCGCGCTGCGCCGTGCGGCCGCACGCGTGCTCGACGAGTGGGACGCGCTCTACGCCGCACCCAGCGGCGACGGCCTCGATGCCGCCGGGGCGGCCGACGCCGCGTCGGCGGCGGACGGGGCGGGCGACGAGCCGGCTCCCGCGCGCCGGCTCCTGCTCGACGGCGTCGTGTCGGTCCGGTCGGCCACGCGACCTCACCTCGTCCAGCACCTCGCGGGCGGGCTCGCGCGCTACCTCGACCGCCCGCTCGTCGGGTCTGTCGGTCCCGTGCCGGGCCGCGAGCAGCCCGGGCGCCACGACGTGAACTCGGCCATGCGCCTGGCGGGGGTCGTCGAACGCCTCCGGCTCGAGCTGTCCGGGCCCGCGCTGGCCGGTCTCGCGGGACGCCGGATCCTCCTGGTCGACGACTACACCGACTCGGGCTGGACCCTCACGGTCGCCGCCCGCCTGCTGCGTCAGGCAGGCGCTGCGGCGGTCTACCCGTTCGTGCTCGGGGTGCGATAGGCCCTGACAGCTCGGACGGCGCTGACGACGCTGACGTGCTGACGGTGCTGACGGTGACGCACGAGAGCGGGGCGGGGACCGGAGAACAGCTCTCCGGTCCCCGCCCCGCTCGGGACGTGCCGCGCCTACTGGAAGCGCGCCCTGATCGCCTCGCCGTGCGCGGGCAGGTCCTCGTCGTTGGCCACGGCCACGATGCGGTCCGCCAGCTCCTGGAGCGCGTCGGCCGAGTACTCGACGACCTGGACCGCGCGCAGGAAGCTGTGCACCCCGAGCCCGCTCGAGTAGTGCGCGCAGCCACCGGTCGGCAGGACGTGGTTGGAGCCCGCCATGTAGTCGCCCAGCGGGACGGGCGAGTAAGGTCCCACGAAGATCGCGCCCGCGCTCTGCACCCGCTCGGCCACGGCGGCGGCGTCGGCCGTCTGGACCTCGAGGTGCTCGGCACCGTACGAGTCGACGACGTCGAGACCCTGCTCCAGGTCGTCGACCACGATGATCGCGGACTGCGGCCCGGACAGCGCCTGCGCCACGCGCGCCGCGTGCTTGGTCTCGGGGACAAGGTCCACGAGGCGGGCATCGACGGCCGCTGCCAGCTCGACCGACGGTGTCACGAGCACGGCCGCGGCGTCAGGCGTGTGCTCGCCCTGGCTGATGAGGTCGAGCGCGACGTGCGTGGGGTCCGCGCCGCCGTCCGCGAGGATCGCGATCTCGGTGGGACCTGCCTCGGAGTCGATCCCGACGACACCGCGCACGAGCCGCTTGGCGGCCGCGACGTAGATGTTCCCCGGACCCGTGATGACGTCGACGGGCTCGCACAGGTAGTCGCCGTCCTGCGGCTCGCCGCCCGCGGCGCCGTACGCGAACATCCCGATCGCCTGGGCCCCGCCGACGGCGTACACCTCCTCGACGCCCAGCAGCGCGCACGCCGCGAGGATCGTGGGGTGCGGCAGGCCGTCGTTCTCGCGCTGCGGCGGAGAGGCCACCGCGAGCTCGCGCACGCCGGCCTCCTGCGCCGCGACGACGCTCATGATGACCGACGACGGGTAGACCGCGATCCCACCGGGCACGTAGAGCCCGACGCGACGCACCGGGATCCAGCGCTGGCGGACCTGGGCTCCCGGCGCCAGGTCGACCGAGAACGGCTGGGGGCGCTGGGCGGCGTGCACCGTGCGGACGCGGCGGATCGCCTCCTCGAGTCCGTCGCGCACGAGCGGGTCGAGCGTCTCGAGGGCCTGGGCCATGCGCTCCGCCGGGACCCGCAGGTGGACCGGTCGCACGCCGTCGAACCGCTCCGAGAGGTCCCGCAGCGCCGAGGCACCGTGCAGGCGGACGTCATGCAGGATCGGGGCGACCTTCTCCGCCGCGTCCTCGACGCCGATCTCCGGACGAGGCAGGATCTCCGTGAGCTCACGGGGAGACAGGGAACGACCACGCAGGTCGATGCGATTGATCACCGACCCATCGTAGGCCGGGCCGTGAGCCGACCTCCAGGCCATTCAGCAGATGGGCAGGTCCCCGGTACGTCCCGGACGCGAGAGAATGGTCCTCATGACCACGACACCCACGGTGGAGATCACCGACGACGTCATCCGCCTCGGCCAGTTCCTCAAGCTCGCGAGCCTCGTCGATTCCGGTGCCCACGCCCGCGACCTCATCTCGGAGGGAGAGGTTCAGGTCAACGGCGAGGTCGACACGCGCCGCGGCCGCCAGCTCCGCAAGGGCGACGTCGTCACGGTCGACGTGCCGACCGGCCAGGTCGGCGCGATCGTCGGCTAGCCGCGGGGGGGTACTGGGGCGCCCCGGCTGCCCAGCAGCCGCCCCCCCGTACCCCTCAGAAGGCCATGTAGCTCGAGCTCATGACCTTGTCCGCGACGATCCGCAGGACGACGCGGCGCGGGTTGACGCGCGGCTCCTTGTAGCGCCGCGTGTACCGGCGCACGGCCTCGGCGACCTCGTCGGGGTCGCGCGAGACCGAGATGGTGCCCTCGAGGGTGATCCACCGCCCGCCCTCGACCTGGCAGACGGCCGCCCGGGGGTGAGCCCCCTCGGGCGTGAGGCGCTCGGCGTTGAGCGCCTTGACCGACGTGTCGTTCGTGGTGATCCGCACGACCCCGGTCTCGGGGGCCCAGGTGAAGCCCACGGGCACGACGTGCGGGCTGCCGTCCTCCCGCAGGGTGGTCAGGGTCGCCAGGTGGCGCTCGGTCACGAAGACGCGCTGCTCGGGGGTCAGGTGGATCACGACCGCGAGTCTACGTGTCCTGGCCGGGCCCGAAGCCGTAGGTCGTGACCAGCGGGACGGCGCCCTGTGCGAGCGCGGTGAGCACCGCGGCCTCGTGCGGCACGACGGTGGTGGGCAGGGCGGAGAGCGCGAACCAGCGCAGGTCGGCGGCCTTGTCCCGCTCGACGACGACCGGCTCGCCGGACCATGTGCGGCTCGCGAAGAAGAAGTCGACCCGTTGCTCGATCGCCCCACCGCCCGGGCGCGTGCGGTGCATGACCGTGAGCGGTTCGAGGTCCGCCGTCGCGACGTCGATCCCCAGCTCCTCGCGCGCCTCTCGCCGCGCGGCGGCCAGCACGCTCTCGCCCTCCTCGACGTGCCCGGCCGCGGCCGCGGCCCAGTGGCCGTCCATGTACCCGGTGTTCTGCCGGAGCTGGAGCAGGACCTCGTCACCGCGGCGCAGCAGCACGTAGGCCGCCGGGATCACCTGGAAGCGCCCCGGGGAGCCGTCCGGCGCCGGGAGGTACCCGCCCCCGGGCCCTGGGCCCTCGGTTCCGATCCCGGTCCCGGTCACACCGTGAGGCACGTCGGCCCGAGCAGCGCCTTGAGGTCCCCGTACAGCGCGGGGCTCTTCTCGACGCGCAGGGTGTCCTCGAGCCGCATGACCTTGGTCCGGCCAGGGCTCGTGAGCTTGAGGTGGACCTCGGTCACCCCCGGGTGCGTCGAGAGGATCTCGCGCAGCCGCTCGACCACGGGCTGGGTGCAGCGCGACTCGGGCAGGCTCACCAGCACCGGCGTCTCGGCGACCGTCGAGATGTCCGGGAGCGAGACCTCCATGGCCTGGAGCTGCATGGTCTCGTCACGGCGTCGCACGCGCCCCCTCAGGACCACGACCTGGTCCTCGGCGAGGATCGTCGAGTACGCGAGGTACGTCTCGCCGAAGAACATGACCTCGACCCCGCCCTCGAGGTCCTCGATCGTGACCGCGGCCCAGGGGTTGCCGTTCTTGCTCATCTTGCGCTGGAGCGAGGTGATGAGGCCGGCGATGACGACCGTCGAGCCGTCGGGGCGTGCCTCGTCGGCCATGAGCGCGGCGATCGACGTGTCGGCCGCGCGTGTCAGGACGTGCTCGAGCCCCGACAGCGGGTGGTCGGACACGTACAGGCCGAGCATCTCGCGCTCGAACGCGAGGCGCTGCTTCTTGTCCCAGTCGGGGATGTCGGGCACGTCGACGCTGAACGACATGGCGGGGTCCTCGGCGCCCAGGTCGGCGAAGAGGTCGAACTGCCCCTTGGCCTCCTCGCGCTTGACGCTGATGACCGAGTCCACCGCCTGCTCGTGCACCACGAGCAGCGCGCGCCGCGCGTGGTCGAGCGAGTCGAACGCCCCAGCCTTGATGAGCGACTCGATGGTCCGCTTGTTGCACACGACGGCGGGGACCTTGTCGAGGAAGTCGGTGAAGGACCCGAAGGTCCCCTTCTCCTCGCGGGTCGCGACGATCGCGTCCACCACGTTGGCACCGACGTTGCGGACCGCGGTCAGGCCGAAGCGGATGTCCTTGCCGACGGCGGTGAAGTTGGCCGACGACGAGTTCACGTCCGGCGGCAGGACGGTGATCCCCATGCGGCGGCACTCGTTGAGGTAGAGGGCCGACTTGTCCTTGTCGTCGCGCACGCTCGTGAGCAGCGCGGCCATGTACTCGGTCGGGTAGTTGGCCTTGAGGTAGGCGGTCCAGTAGGAGACGACGCCGTACGCCGCGGAGTGCGCCTTGTTGAACGCGTAGTCCGAGAACGGCAGCAGGATGTCCCACAGCGTCTTGACCGCGGCCATGGAGAAGCCGCGCTCCTTCATGCCGTTCGAGAAGCCCTCGAACTGCTTGTCCAGCTCGGACTTCTTCTTCTTGCCCATGGCACGGCGCAGGATGTCGGCCTGGCCGAGCGAGTACCCGGCGACCTTCTGCGCGATGGCCATGACCTGCTCCTGGTACACGATCAGGCCGTAGGTGGTCCCCAGGATGTCCTCGAGGGCTTCCTCGAGCTCGGGGTGGATCGGAGTGACCTCCTGCATCCCGTTCTTGCGCAGCGCGTAGTTGGTGTGGGAGTTGGCTCCCATGGGGCCCGGGCGGTAGAGCGCGCCCACGGCCGAGATGTCCTCGAAGTTGTCGGGGCGCATGAGCTTGAGCAGCGTCCGCATGCCGCCGCCGTCGAGCTGGAACACGCCCAGGGTGTCGCCGCGCCCCAGGAGCTCGTACGTCTTGGGGTCGTCGAGCGTGAGCGCCTCGAGCTCGACCGGGTCCTTGCCGTTCATCACGATGTTCTCGAGCGCGTCGTCGAGGATCGTGAGGTTGCGCAGCCCCAGGAAGTCCATCTTGATCAGGCCGAGGCCCTCACAGGTGGGGTAGTCGAACTGCGTGATGACCGCGCCGTCCTGCAGGCGGCGCATGATCGGGATGATGTCGATGAGCGGCTCGCTCGACATGATGACGCCGGCCGCGTGCACGCCCCACTGGCGCTTCAGTCCCTCGATGCCCTTGGCGAGCTCGACGACGCGCTGCGCGTCGGGGTCCGCCGAGTGGATCTGGCGGAACTCGTCGGCCTCGTTGTAGCGCTTGTCGTCGGGGTTGAAGATCCCCGTGAGCGAGATGTCCTTGCCCATGATCGCGGGCGGCATGGCCTTGGTGAGCTTCTCCCCCATCGCGAAGGGGAAGCCCAGGAGACGCGAGGAGTCCTTGAGGGCCTGCTTGGCCTTGATGGTGCCGTACGTGACGATCTGGGCGACGCGGTCCTCGCCGTACTTCTCCGTCACGTAGCGGATGACCTCACCACGACGACGCTCGTCGAAGTCGACGTCGAAGTCGGGCATGGACACACGGTCGGGGTTGAGGAACCGCTCGAAGATCAGGCCGTGCTGGAGCGGGTCGAGGTCCGTGATGCGCATCGCGTACGCGGCCATGGAGCCCGCACCCGAGCCACGCCCCGGCCCCACGCGGATGCCGTTGTCCTTGGCCCAGTTGATGAAGTCGGCGACGACGAGGAAGTAGCCCGGGAAGCCCATCTGCACGATGACCTGGGTCTCGTACTCGGCCTGCTTGCGCACGGCGTCCGAGATGCCGTCCGGGTAGCGGTAGTGCAGGCCCTTCTCGACCTCCTTGATGAACCAGGAGGTCTCGTCCTCGCCCGGGGGGCAGGGGTAGTTGGGCATGTAGTTCGCGGACGTGTCGAAGCTGACCTCGCACTGCTCGGCGATGAGCAGGGTGTTGTCGCAGGCCTCGGGCAGCTCCTTCCAGATGTGCCGCATCTCGGCTGCCGACTTCACGTAGTACCCGTCGCCGTCGAACTTGAAGCGGTCCGGGTCGGCGAGCGTGGAGCCGGAGTTGATGCACAGCAGCGCCTCCTGGGAGTGGCTGTCCTCCTTCTTCACGTAGTGCAGGTCGTTGGTCGCGACGAGCGGTGCCCCGATCGTCTCGGAGAGCCGCAGCAGGTCCTTGATGACGCGTCGTTCGATGTCGAGCCCGTGGTCCATGAGCTCGACGTAGAAGTTCTCCTTGCCGAACACGTCCTGGAGCTCGCCGGCGGCCTGCACGGCCGCGTCCCACTGGCCGAGCCGCAGCTTGGTCTGGATCTCGCCCGAGGGGCAGCCCGAGGACGCGATCATGCCCTTGCCGTAGCGCTCGAGCAGGTCGCGGTCCATGCGGGGCCACTTGCCCATCTGGCCGTCGAGCGAGGCGAGCGAGCTCGCGCGGAAGAGGTTGTGCAAGCCCTCGTTGTTGCGGGCCCACATCGTCAGGTGCGTGTACGCGCCACGGGCCGAGACGTCGTCGGACTCCTGGCCCTTCTCGCCGAAGCGCACGCGCGTCTGGTCGAAGCGGCTCGTGCCGGGCGTGACGTACGCCTCGACGCCGATGATGGGCTTGATGCCCGCCTGGGTCGCCTTGGACCAGAAGTCGAACGCCCCGAAGATGTAGCCGTGGTCCGTGGTCGCGATCGCCTTCTGCCCCAGGCGCGCGGTCTCCTCGAAGAGGTCTCCGAGCCGCGCGGCGCCGTCCAGCATCGAGTACTCGGTGTGGACGTGCAGGTGGACGAAGTCGTCGGACTTCTGGGTGCTTCCGGGGGCGACGGCAGACGGCATGCGACGAGTCTAGATCGAGCCACCGACGCCTCCCGGCGTGTCGCCCGACGACACCGGCGTGTGCCTTCTCTCATGCCCGCCCGACGGCGCCACGCGCCTCACGGGCTCGGCGCCGCGGAACACGGGTCGCCCCACGAGGGACGGCGGCTGGAGTCGTCCGCGGCCCGTGACAGCCCCCGTCTGCGCGTCAGCCGCGCAGACGCAAGGTCTTCGCGGCGTCCCGGTGGTCGATCCCCGCGTCGAGGTACACGGGCCCGTACACCTCGTACCCGAGGCGTTCGTAGAAGCCCGTGGCCTGCGTCTGCGCGCTGAGCTCGATCCGGACCCTGCCGTCCGCCGCGTGCTCGGCGAGCGCGATCTCCTCGAGCGCGCGCATGACCGTCGCGCCCGCGCCCGTGCCTCGGGCGGCGCGGGCCACCGCGACCCGTCCGACGTGCACCTCGCCCGGGTGGGCAGGGTCGGAGAGCAGGCGGCCGGTCCCCACGACGAGCCCCGTCGCGTCCCGGACCACGACATGGGTGGTGGTCGGCGCGAAGTCGGCGTCGTCGATCTCCTCGGCGAGCGGGACCTGCTGCTCGTCCACGAAGACCGCCAGCCGCAGCGCGTGCGCCTCGGTGAGCTGTTCGGGCGTCCGGACCCGTTCGGTCGTCAGCATCGTCGTCCTTCCGCCGGCGGACCCGCGAGCCCGCCGAGCCGGGTCAGGAGTACGCCCCGCGCACGACCTCGAGCGCACGCGCCAGGTCGTCGGGGTACTCGCTCGTGACCTGCGTCCACCGCCCGGTCCCCGGGTGCTCGAACCCGAGCTGCACCGCGTGCAGCCACTGCCGCGTGAGCCCGACCTTCTTGGCCAGCACCGGGTCGGCCCCGTACGTCAGGTCACCCACGCAGGGGTGGCGCAGCGCCGAGAAGTGCACGCGGATCTGGTGCGTGCGACCGGTCTCGAGGTGCACCTCGACGAGCGAGGCCGCCGGGAGCATCTCGAGGACCTCGTAGTGCGTGACCGAGGGCTTGCCCTCGGCCGTCACCGCGAACTTGTAGTCGGCCGACGGGTGGCGCCCGATGGGCGCGTCGATCGTGCCCGTCGTCGGCTCGGGGTGTCCCTGGACGAGCGCGTGGTAGACCTTCTCGACCGTGCGCTCCTTGAACGCGCGCTTGAGCACCGAGTACGCGAGCTCGCTCTTGGCGACCACCATGAGACCCGAGGTGCCGACGTCGAGCCGGTGCACGATGCCCTGGCGCTCCGCGGCCCCCGACGTCGAGATGCGGTACCCCGCGGCGACCAGGGCACCGACGACCGTCGGCCCCGTCCAGCCGGGCGAGGGGTGCGCCGCGACGCCGACGGGCTTGTCGATGACCACCACGTCGTCGTCGTCGTACACGATCTTCATCCCCGGCACGGGCTCGGCGACGACCTGCGGCGTGGACGCCTCCGGCTCGTCGGGGATCTCGACCTCGAGCCAGGCCCCGGCGACCAGGCGGTCGGACTTGCCGAGCTCCCGACCGTCGACGCGCACCCCGCCCGCGGCGGCGACCTCGGCCGCACGCGTGCGCGACAGGCCCAGCAGGCGTGCGAGGGCCGCGTCGACCCTCTCCCCGGCCAGCCCGTCGGGCACAGGGAGCGAGCGCACCTGGCCCATCAGGACTCCGTCCCGGTCGTCGACCCGGTCGTGCCGGAGGCCTGGGGACCTGCGCCCGGCGCGGTCCTCGTCCCGGCACCCGGCGCGGAGGCGTCGGGTCCGTGCTCCACGACGGGGGACGCGTCGTCCCCGGCCTCTGCGGTCGCCGCCGTCTCCTCCACGTGCCGCTGGCCGTCGATGCCGATGCCCTGGACCGAGAGTATTGCGATCATCACCGCGGCCGCCACGACCGCGATGTCCGCGACGTTCCCGATGAACAGGTCGCCGTACCCGATGAAGTCCACCACGTGCCCCTGCGCGAAGCCCGGCTCGCGGAAGACCCTGTCGATGAGGTTGCCCAGGGCTCCCCCGAGCAGCAGCCCGAGGGCGACCGCCCAGCCGCGCGACCCGATCTTGCGCATGCTGCGCACGATGAACACGATCACGACCGTGACGACGATCGTCAGGATCCAGGTGTAGCCCGATCCGATCCCGAGCGCCGCCCCCTCGTTACGGATGAACGTCAGGTGGAGCCACTCGCCGAGGAGCTCGATGGTCTCGTGACCCTCGAGCTCGGCGACGGCCCAGATCTTGGTGACCTGGTCGACCAGGATCACGAGGGCGGCGAGCACCACGACCCACAGGACGAGGCGCCGCGGGGCGACGGTCACGCGCGGGGGGACGTCCGTGGCAGGGGCCGCGGACGCGGCCCCTGTGCCACCCGCGGACGGGTCGGCGGGCGCGGGCTGCTGGGGAGAGGGAGTCGATGGCATCGGCGGCAAGTCTGCCATGTCCGGCCGCTGGTCCACGATCCGGGACGGCGAAGGCCGCCGTCCCCGTGGGGACGGCGGCCTTCTCGCGCACGCAGGACGGTCGCGTCAGCGACGTTCCTCGCGCTGCTTCGCCTCGACGGACAGGTTCGCCCGCGGGTAGGCCTGCAGACGCGCCTTGCCGATCGGGAGCCCGGTCGCCTCGCACGTCGCGTAGGTCCCGGCCGCGATGCGGTCGAGCGCGTGCTTGGTCTGCTCGAGCAGGTCCCTCATGTTGTTGACGAGGGTGAGCTCCTGCTCACGTTCGAGCGCGCTGGACCCGGAGTCCGCCTGGTCGTCACCCGCACCGTCCCCCGAGTTGCGCAGGAGCTCCGAGAGCTCCTGGTCGGCCTCGGTGAGCTCTCGCTCGAGGCGCTCGCGCTCCTCCAGCAGGGTCGCTGCCTGCTCCTCCGCCTCCTTCACCGTCCACGGCTCCTCGCCGTCACGCACGGGGAAGGACTTGACGTCGCGAGCTAGGTTCGGGAACTGCTGTCGTACGACCGCGCGCGTCGCGGTGCTGAGCTTGGTCATGTCGCCCCTCCGGTTCGAGTTGCGGTGAGAGTAGACGCCGCCTGCCGGTACGCACAACGCACCACGCCGGATGGACCGGTGTGGTGCGTCGTCACGGACCGACCGACGGCGAACCCTGTGGTCCGCACGCCTGGTGTGATCGTCTGCCAGGTGGCAGGTGGGCTAGATGCCCGCGCTGAGGTCGCTCGAGCGACCCGCGCCGGAACCGCTGCGCGGCGGGAGAGCGCTGCCGCGGTTGTCGAGGTCCCCCATGAGGTTCTGCAGGTAGCTCTTGAGACGCGTGCGGTAGTCCCGCTCGAAGAGGCGGAGCTCGTCGATCTTGCGCTCCAGGAGCGAGCGCTCCTGCTCGAGCTGCGAGAGCGTGCGGTGCGAGGTCTCCTCGGCCTCCTGCACGATCCGGGTGCCCTCCTCCTTCGCTTCTGCGATGAGGCGGTCCCCCTCCTGCTGACCCGAGCGCACGTAGTCGTCGTGCAGCTTCTGGGCGAGCTGGAGCATGCCCGTGGCCGACTCGGGCTCCGCGGCCGGCTTGCCCAGGACGGGAGCCGAGCTCGCGACGACGGGTGCGGGCTCCGGAGCGGACGGGGTCTCGACCACGGCCGGCTTGGACGGCGCCGAGGCGTCGGCGCGGCTGAGCTCGGCGACGCGTCGCTCCGCTGCGGCCAGCTTGGTCTTGAGGTCGTCGTTCTCCTCCTGCACGGAGTTGAGCGTCCTCACCACCTCGTCCAGGAAGTCATCGACCTCTTCGACGTCGTAGCCCTCGCGGAACTTCGTCGCGGAGAACTTCTTGTTCAGGATGTCCTCTGCTGTCAGCAGTGCCATCGTCTCACCTCAATGCGTTTGCGCCGTCAGTCCGGGCGATCTCGAGATCGCCACAGTCCAAAGTAGCGGAGATTGTCAGCGGAGGCGGACTCCGACCGAGGCCCCGTCGGGGCCACCGGTCGCAAGAACGCCGTGATGTCAGATTTCTACGTGTTTACAGAGACCTCAGGATCTGTGCAGCGAACGACACTGCGAGAAAGAGCACGATGAACCCGAGGTCGATCCGCACCTGACCGAGGGTCAGGGGCGGGATGACCTTGCGCAGTGCGCGCAGCGGCGGGTCGGTCAGGGAGTAGATGGCCTCCGCCAGGACGAGCATGACACCGCGGGGGCGCCAGTCGCGCGCGAAGACCTGCACCCAGTCGAACACCACACGTCCGATGAGCACCACGAGGTAGAGGCCGAGGACGAATGCCAGCAGATCGAAGACGAAATTCACAGGGTCAACTGTGCCAGAGTCCGCGGTCAGCTCTGGTTGAAGAAGCCGGCGCGGCTCACCGGAGGCTCGGGCGCCTGCTCCTCGCCCGTGATCTCGACGTGCTCGGGCGAGAGCAGGAAGACCTTGTTGGTCACGCGCTCGATGGCCCCGTGCAGACCGAAGATGAGCCCCGCCGAGAAGTCGACGAGACGCTTGGCGTCCGCGTCGTCCATGTCGGAGAGGTTCATGATGACCGGCGTGCCACCACGGAACGCCTCCCCGATGACGCGGGCGTCGTTGTAGGAACGCGGGTGCACGGTGGTGATCCGGCGGAGCTCTGCTGCTGACATGCTCGTCTGGGGTACCTCTCGTGGGGCGACCGTCCTGTGCAGGGGGGTCACCTGAGCCTGGTAGTCGGTCGGCACGTCGGCCCCCAAGTCGTCGTACTCGTCGATGAACTCTTCCTGGTCGCCCTCGCCTCGATCATCAGCGAGGCCCAGGTAAAGCATGGTCTTGCGAAGTGCTCCGGCCATCGCCCTCTCTCCGTCCTCATGTCGACTGCTGGTTCCGTGCTTTGCACGCTAACCCAGCCCCGGACACGCGCGTGATGCGACACGCCCAGGAAGCGACAACGGGCCGTGGGGTGAGAATCACGCACGGCGCGAGGCGGGCACCGGCTCATCCCAGGGCGACGACTCCCGCGAACCGCCCCGTGGTGGCGCCGCGGCGCGTCGCGAGACGGTGCGAGTAGAAGCGCTCGTCCTCCAGGGTGCAGATCCCGGTCTCGGCGATCTCCGCCACCCCGGCGGCACGCAGCTCGGCGACGACCCCCGCCGGCAGGTCGAGCGCGGGCGTGCCCCAGCTCGTGGTCGACCCGGTGCCGGGACGGAGGGCGGCCACCTCGTCGCGCATCTCCTCGGGGACCTCGTAGCACCGCCCGCACGCGGCGGGCCCGACGACGGCGCGCACCCGGCCCGCTCGCGCCCCCTGGGCGAGCAGCGCGTCGAGGGCCGTACCGACGACTCCTGCGAGCAGGCCCTGCCGGCCCGCGTGGGCGACGCCGACGACCCGGGCCTCGGGGTCGGCGAGCAGGACCGGGACGCAGTCGGCGACGAGGACGCCGAGCCCGAGGCCGGGCTGGGCCGTGACGAGGGCGTCGTGCTCGCCGCACGTCGCGGCCCCGGCGTCACGCTCGACCCGCGCTGCCCTGTCGTCCGCCGTGAGCACACGGACCCCGGCACCGTGCACCTGGGTGCCGAAGACGAGGGGCGCACGGAGGAGTCGGCCGACCGCGGCCCGGTGGCCGAGGACGCGCTGGGCGTCGTCCCCCACGCCCAGCCCGAGGTTGAGCCCCGACCAGGGCGCGGGCGACGTGCCTCCCGCACGACCGGTGAACGCAGCACGCACCCCCGGCCCGAGGTCGACCTCGAGAACCGGGGGTGCGGGGAGTGCAGGATCGAGCACGGGCTACTTCAGGAAGTCGGGGACGTCGAGGTCCTCGACCTTGCGCCGGACGGGCTCCTCGTCGTACAGGCGGGGAACCTCGACCTGGGCGGAACGGTCGGCCGCGGCCTGCTCGGCGTTCACGTTCTCGTCGGTGGGGACGACGCTGAACGTCGGGATCGGCGCGTAGCCGGCCGAGACCGTGGCCGCCCCTCCCCCGAAGGTGACGGGGACGTCGTCGGGCTCCGAGGTGATCGGGACCACCGGGCGCGGCAGCGTGTGGCTGCCCGTGGCCGTGGGCACCGCCGCCGGGACCGGCGCCGGTGCGGGCGGCGTCGCGGGCGTGCCGGCGACCTGACCCAGCCCACGGGCGTCCTTGCGGATCTGGGGCGTGCCACCGTCGAACCCGGCCGCGATGACCGTCACGCGGACCTCGTCACCCAGGGCGTCGTCGATCACGGCACCGAAGATGATGTTCGCCTCGGTGTGCGCGGCCTCGTGGACCAGTCGCGCGGCCTCGTTGATCTCGAAGAGACCGAGGTCCGAGCCGCCCTGGATCGAGAGCAGCACGCCGTGCGCACCGTCGATGCTCGCCTCCAGCAGGGGCGAGGAGATGGCGAGCTCGGCCGCCTGGACCGCGCGGTCCTCGCCCCGTGCCGAGCCGATCCCCATGAGAGCGCTGCCCGCACCCTGCATGACGGACTTCACGTCGGCGAAGTCGAGGTTGATCAGGCCCGGGGTCGTGATGAGGTCCGTGATCCCCTGGACGCCCGAGAGCAGGACCTGGTCGGCCGAGTGGAACGCGTCGAGCGCCGAGACGTTGCGGTCCGACATCGACAGGAGCCGGTCGTTGGGGATGACGATGAGGGTGTCGACCTCGTTGCGCAGGGCCTCGATCCCCTGGTCGGCCTGGACCGAACGACGGCGCCCCTCGAACGTGAAGGGTCGCGTGACGACACCGACGGTCAGGGCGCCCAGCGAACGCGCGATGCGCGCGACCACCGGGGCGCCACCGGTCCCGGTGCCACCGCCCTCGCCCGCCGTGACGAAGACCATGTCGGCGCCCCGCAGGACGTCCTCGATCTCCTCGGCGTGGTCCTCGGCCGCCTTCTTGCCCACCTCGGGGTCGGCACCCGCTCCGAGGCCACGCGTGAGCTCGCGCCCGACGTCGAGCTTGACGTCCGCGTCGGACATCAGCAACGCCTGCGCGTCGGTGTTGATGGCGATGAACTCGACGCCCTTGAGACCGACCTCGATCATCCGGTTGACGGCGTTCACGCCACCACCGCCGATGCCGACCACCTTGATCACTGCTAGGTAGTTCTGCGGAGTTGCCACGTCAATGCCTCTCGATCCTGTAGCCCTCAACCTTCACCCTCAACTAGAGGGTTATAGTTATGTCAGGTTGTGCTGTGTCGACGGTAGGTGCCCGCCCCTGCCGTATCAACGACCCGCCCGCGCGTGTCGGCGAAAACCTCTGCCATGGTTCACGTCACACCTCTCTCCGGCCCTCACCGGGTGATCGGCATCGTCGGGGCCGAGACGTCGTAGAGCTTGGCCCCCTGGTTCTCCGGCAGCCCGCGGAGCGCCTGGAGCACCCTGACCTTGAGCGCCGCGTCCTCGTCGTTCCCCCACTCGACGACCGCGCCGTCACGCAGCGTCATGGTGACCGCGTCCTGCGTCGGTGCCGTGACCTCGGCGACCTCGGCCTGCAGCTCGGGCGGCAGCGCGTTGAGCACGATGCGCGCGGCCCGCAGCGAGCGCGCTCCCTCCTCGTCGAGCGTCACGCCGATGGCCGGCAGCCCCTCCGGCACCGCCTCGACCGTCGCGACCTGGACCCCGTCACGATCCAGCAGTGCGAAGGCCCCCTCGTGGGGCACCGCGGCCACCGGCTCCCTCGACTCCAGGGTCACGCTCAGCCCGTCGGGCCACTCCCGCAGGATCCGGACGTCGCGCACACCGTTGAGCTCGAGGATCGCGTCGCGCAGGCCGATGGTGTCGACCCGGGGCAACGGGACCCCCGCCACGCCCCCGATCACCTGCTGGACCTCGGCGATGTCGATCACGGTCCCCTCCCCCGAGATCTCGACCTTGGCGGGATCGGCCCCGAGCAGCGGCGAGAAGAGCGCGACCCAGACCGCGGTCGCGAGCACGAGCACCCCACCGGCCCAGCCGAGGACCCGGTTCCGGAGGCGGTGCCGACGCATCGCGGCCTTCTCGGCGAGCCGGTCCGCCATCCCGGTCGAGACCACGCGGTCGACGGGGCGACCCCCACCACCCACCGGCCCCCGGACGAAGGGGACCGGTCCGGTCGTGGGCCGCTCGCGCGTCGAGGTCCCCGCCGCGGGCGCCGAGCCGGTCCGAGCGAGCTCGCTCCCCCGCAGCACGAGCGGCTGCGTCGCGATGTCGTCGTCCGGGTGCCCCGGGGTCCCGACGTCGTCCCGCGTCCCTGCGGGACGGGCCCGCCCGGGCGTCGCCGGACGAGAGCGGGCAGGCTGCTCCTCGCGAGGCGGCGCCGGGGTCGGGCGAGGAGCAGCGGGACGCGGACGGGACGGCGGACGCATCAGTCCTCGACCTCCCCCGCAGGGGCGGCGGGCTCGGACCCGGAGAGCGCGTCGAGGACGACGGCACCGAGCTCAGTGACGTCCCCGGCCCCCACCGTGAGCAGGAGGTCTCCGGGCCGCGCCGACGCGGCCAGCGCACGAGCCGCCTCGACGCGGTCCTCGACGCCTCGTGCCGAACCGCCCGGCATCAGGTCGGTGATGGTCCACGAGCCCGTGGCCGGGTCGGGGTCCTCGCGCGCCGCGTAGACGCCCGTGACGACGACCTCGTCGGCGAGGGACAAGGCGTCGGCGAACTCGCGCGCGAACGTGCGCGTGCGGGAGAACAGGTGCGGCTGGAAGAGCACGAGCACCCGCCCACCCGCGGCCACGGGGCGAGCCGCGGTCAGGAGCGCCGCGACCTCGGTCGGGTGGTGCGCGTAGTCGTCGACCACCCGGACCCCGCCTGCCTCGCCCCGCGCCTCGAAGCGTCGGCCCGTGCCCAGGAACTCACCGACCGCCGCCACGGCCCGCTCGGCGCTCACGCCCAGCAGGACGGCGGTCGCGACCGCTGCCGCTGCGTTGAGAGCGTTGTGCGCGCCGGGCACCTGCAGGCGCAGGTCGAGGCCCACGTCGAGGCCCAGGCTCTCGCTCGCACCGAGCGCACCGGCGAGAGGTCGGGCCTCCCCACCCTGCGCACCACCGACGACGGTGAGCCGAGCGGCCACCCCCGCGGCGCCGTCGGGCCGGACGTCCGCCAGCAGCACGTCGCTGCCCGGCGACGTGCCGTACGTGACGACCCGACCGCCCGCCGCGCGGTGCGCGTCCGCCAGGGCGCGCGCCCCAGGGTCGTCGGCGCACGCGACGAGGAACCCGCCGGGCACGACCCGCTGCGCGAAGTCGACGAACGCCTGCTCGAACGCCTCGCGCGACCCGTAGTGGTCCAGGTGGTCGGGCTCGACGTTCAGCACGACCGCGATCGTCGGTGCGTAGTTGAGGAACGAGCCGTCCGACTCGTCGGCCTCGGCGACCACGACGTCACCGGAACCCAGGTGGCCCCCCGGGAGCGCGCCGTCGCTCGTGATGACCGAGCCCCCGATCGCGAACGACGGGTCGAGGCCCGCGGCGCGCAGGGTCGTCGCGACCATGGCGGACGTCGTCGTCTTGCCGTGCGCGCCCGCGACGGCGACCGACCGCCCCTGGGCCATGAGGACGGCGAGCGCCTCCGAGCGGTGCAGCACACGCAGGCCTGCTGCCCGCGCGGCGACCAGCTCGGGGTTGTCGGGGCGCACCGCGCTCGAGAGCACGAGCGTGTCGGCCCCCTCGACGTTGCTCGCCGCATGACCCACGAGCACCCGGATCCCGTCCGCACGCAGGGCCCCGACCACGGCGCCGTCCTTCGCGTCCGAGCCCTGGACGCGCACCCCGCGCGCGGCGAGCAGACGCGCCACGACGGACATGCCCGCGCCGCCGATGCCGACGAGGTGGACCGTGCCGAGGTCCGCGAGCGCCGGGGCCGTCGCCGCCACCCCGCCGTCGTCCCGGCCCGTCGTCCCCGTCACCGCGAGCCCCCGGCCGCCTGCACGACCAGGTCGGCGACCCGAGCCGCCGCGTCCTGGATGCCCGCGCGCGAGGCGAGCGAGGCCATCGTGCGCAACCGGTCGCCGTCGGACTCGAGCGCCGGCACGTTCTGGGCGACCCACGCGGCCGTGAACGCGTCGTCGTCGACGAGGATGCCGCCGCCGGCCCGCACGACCGGCGCGGCGTTGAGCCGCTGCTCGCCGTTCCCGATGGGCAGCGGCACGTAGACCGCCGGGATGCCCAGCGCCGCGAGCTCGCTCACCGTGCCCGCGCCCGACCGGCACACCACGAGGTCGGCGACCGCGTACGCGAGGTGCATCTCCGACAGGTACTCCCGCACGTCGTAGCCCGGCAGGCCCGCCACGACGGCGCGCACCGCGTCGGCCTTGCCCCGGCCGGTCAGGTGCAGGACCTGCGCCCCGGTCGCCAGGACCTCGCGCGCCGCACCCGACACGGCCTCGTTGAGGCTCTGCGCGCCGAGCGACCCGCCCGTGACGACCACCGTGGGGCGCGCCGGGTCCAGGCCCAGCGACGCCGCCGCGTTCGCCCGGACCGTCGGGGCGTCGACCCCGCGGTCGCGGATCAGGTCCGCGATCTCCCAGCGCAGGGGCAGCCCCGTGACCACGCCGCCCTTGAGCGGCGTCCCCTCGAACGTGAGCGCGACCGACGTCGCCCACCGGGCCCCTGCCCGGTTCGCGAGGCCCGGACGCGCGTTCTGCTCGTGGATCACGATCGGCACCCCGCGACGGTGCGCCGCGATGTAGGCCGGGGTCGAGACGTAGCCGCCGAAGCCCACCACGACCTCGGCCCGCGTCTCGTCGATCACGGCCCCGGCAGCCTCGACCGCGGCCTTGAGCCGGCCCGGCAGAGCTACCCACTCGCCGCTCGGGCGGCGAGGCATCGGCACCTTGGGCACGAGACGCAACGGGTAGCCCCGCGCGGGCACCAGGTCCGCCTCCAGACCGCTCTCCGTCCCGAGCACCGTGACGACCGCCTCGGGGTTGCGCGCACGCAGCTCGTCCGCGACCGCGAGCAGCGGGTTGACGTGCCCCGCCGTCCCGCCGCCTGCGAGCACCACCGAGCCGACTGAAGAGCTCACCACGTACCTGTCACCTGTCCTTGCTGTCGCTGGTTGTCCGTCCCGGAACGGTCCGGGACCCTGAGAGTAGCCGTGCGCGTCGTCCGGGAGGCACGGGTCGGCATCGCCGCCCCGTGCACTCGTCCGGCGTCATCGCTTCTGGGGACGTCTGCGCGGGACGGCCCGCCGCCCGGCGTGCCCGACGACGGCGAGCGACCTGCGCACCACGCTCCCCCGGGCGCTGAGCGCCTCGCGCGCCCCCGGCTCGTCGCGCGCGAACGAGATGACGACGCCGAGCGCGGCCATGGTCGTGATGAGCGCCGACCCGCCCGAGGAGACGAGGGGCAGGGGCACGCCGATCACGGGGACGATGCCGATCACCACCCCGATGTTGATGAACGCCTGCCCGACGATCCAGCAGGCGATGCCTGCGGTCGTGATCTTGACGAACGGGTCCGGGTGCCGACGGATCACGCGGCTCATCGCCAGGCCGAGCACCGCGAAGAGCGCGAGGACGAGGAGCGTGCCGAGCAGGCCCAGCTCCTCGCCGATCACGCCGAAGATGAAGTCGTTGTGCGCCTCGGGCAGGTAGCTCCACTTCTCACGGCTCGCCCCCAGGCCCACGCCGCCGAGCCCGCCCGTCCCGAGGGCCCACAGGCCGTGGACGGACTGGTAGCACCCCGTGCCGACGTTCGCGTCGGTCGTGTCGCAGACGCCGGCGTAGGTCGCGAGGAACCGGCTCATGCGGTTCGAGCTCTCCTGCATGGCCACGAACCCGACGCCGACCACGACCGCGGAGATGCCGCCCGCCGTCGCGAGGAGCTTCCAGTCGACACCGGCGACGAAGAAGGCCCCCGCCACGAGCAGGAGGATCACGAGCATGGTGCCCAGGTCGTGGCCCGCCAGGACGAGCCCCATGACCAGGAGCGCGCCGGGGACCGCCGGGACGATCGCGTGCTTCCACGACCCCAGCAGCCGCTGCTTGCGGCCGAGGACCACTCCGAGCCAGACCGCGAGCGCGAGCTTGGCCGGCTCCGAGGGCTGGACGTAGAACGAGCCGAAGTTCAGCCAGTTGAGGTTGCCGTTGACCTCCTTGCCGAGCGGGCTGAAGATCAGGAGCTGGAGCAGCAGGCTGACGCCCAGGAGCGGCCACGCCGCGTGCCGGTAGAAGCTCGTGGGCAGCCGCGTCGCGACCAGCAGCACGGGCAGGCCCATGAGGGCGAACCGTGCCTGGGTGAAGAACGCCTCGTACGGCGAGCGACCTGCGGCGATCTCCGTGACCGCCGAGCTCGACAGCACCATGACCAGCCCGATGATCGCGAGCAGGGTCGTCGCACCGACCAGCAGGTAGTAGCTCGTCACCGCGCTGTCCCACTGACCCAGCCAGGCGCGCTCGTCGACGGCCGGGCGCCTGGTCGCGCGCGGTCGCCTGCGGGGGGTGCCCGCCGTCGCCGTCGCGCCGTCCTTGCGCCGACCGAGCAGTCCCGAGGCGGCCGTGCTGGTCGCGCGCGCCGCCGGCCTTGCCCTGCCCGGGGCCTTAGTGGCGCCCGTCTGCTTCCCGGTGCCGGTGGCCCGAGGAGCACGGGGGCCGTCGGCGCCCGCCTGCGTGCGGGGTCGAGCGGCTCCCCCGGCCTCGCTCCCCTTCGTCCGGACGGGGTTCGACGGCGCCGCCCTCCCGGCCTGGCGAGCGGTCGTGGGCCGGGCGTCGCCCGGGGCCGGAGGCTTCGGCGTGGTGCGGCCCGCGGCCGAGCGGGACGCAGGCCCGCGCCCACTCGTCGTCTGGGCCACTGGGCTACCCCTCCAGCTCGGTCTCGGAACCCGGCAGCTCGTGGACCGCGCGCACGAACGCGTCGCCGCGGGTCGCGTAGGACGCGAACTGGTCCATCGACGCGCACGCGGGGGCGAGCAGCACCGTGTCCCCGGGGACCGCCAGTCCACGGGCGCTCGAGACCGCGCGCTGCATCACCGTCCCAGTGTCGCCGGGATCGACTCGGACCACGGGGACATCGGGTGCGTGTCGGGCCAGTGCGCCCTCGAGAGGCTCGGGGTCCGCCCCGATCAGCACCACGGCGCGCAGCCTCGACACGCGGGAGCGCACCAGGTCGTCGAACGTCGCTCCCTTGGCCAGTCCGCCCGCGACCCACACGACCGACCTGGGCGCGAAGGCGCCGAGCGACGCGGCCGCCGCGTGCGCGTTCGTCGCCTTCGAGTCGTCGACGTACGCGACGCCGTCGACCGTCGCCACGTGCGCGATCCGGTGAGCGCCGGGGCTGAAGGAACGCAGCCCCTCCCGGACGGCGCGCGCGTCCACCCCGTGCGCCCGGGCGAGCGCCGCGGCCGCGAGGGCGTTGGCGACCACGTGGACGGGCACCACGCCGTCAGGACCCGCGAGGTGCGCGAGGTCCGCGAACGTCGCGAGCTCCTGGGCGCTGCGGGGCCGCGCGGGGTCGTCGGGGGCCGTGTGGAACGCACGGTCCACCAGGACGTCCTCGATCACGCCGAGCTGCGCCCGCGCGGGTGCCCCGACGGTGAAGCCGATCGCCCGGGCCCCCTCCTCGACGTCGGCCTCCCGGACGAGGTGCTCCGTCCGGGCGTCCGCCACGTTGTACACGCAGGCCACCTGGGCACGCTCGTAGACGCGTCCCTTGTCGCCGGCGTAGGCGTCGAGCGAGCCGTGCCAGTCGAGGTGGTCGGGCGCGACGTTGAGCACCGCCGCGGCCTGGGCCGACATGCTGTGCGTGAAGTGGAGCTGAAAGCTCGAGAGCTCGACCGCGAGCACGTCCAGGGAGGGGTCGAGCGCAGCGGTCACGACGGGCGTGCCCACGTTGCCCACGGCCGCGGCGCGCAGCCCGGCGGCGGTCAGGATCGAGGTGAGCATCTCGACCGTGGTCGTCTTGCCGTTCGTCCCCGTGACCGCCAGCCACGGGGCGTAGGACGCGTCGGCACGCGCCGTGCGCAGCTGCCAGGCGAGCTCGACCTCGCTCCAGACGGGGACGCCCGCCTCCCGGGCGGCCACCAGCAGGTCCGACGACGGCGCCCACCCGGGCGAGGCGACCACGAGGTCGACCGTGGACAGGTCGACCTGCGCGGCGTCCGCCGTGTCGGCGTCGGGGGCCGCACGGTCCACCGTGACGACCGAGGCCACCCGGGGTGTCAGCGCGGAGACCGCGGCGCGACCGGAGACCCCGAGCCCGGCGACCAGGACGCGTGCCCGGTCCCACGGGACACGCAGCGCGTGGTCGGTCACGTCGGACACTAGCTGACCACCCACTCCGCGTAGAAGATCCCCAGCCCGAGACCCGCGAACAGGCCGGCGATCAACCAGAACCGGATGACGATCGTCACCTCTCCCCACCCGGACAGCTCGAAGTGGTGGTGCAGGGGCGCCATCTTGAAGACCCGCTTGCCCGTCATCTTGAAGTACCCGATCTGGATGACGTCCGAGAGCACGATGATGACGAACAGGCCACCGATGATGACCGCGAGGACCTCGGTGCGCGACAGGATAGTGAGGCCGGCCAGCGCGCCGCCCAGGGCGAGCGAACCCGTGTCGCCCATGAAGATCTTCGCGGGGCTCGCGTTCCACCACAGGAAGCCGACGCACGCGCCCATGATGGCCGCGGCGACGATCGCCAGGTCCTGCGGGTCGCGGACCTCGTAGCAGCGCGGCCCGGCGGCGTCGAGGATCTGGCAGCTCTGGTTGAGCTGCCAGATGCTCACGAGGATGTAGCTGCCGAAGACGATCACGGACACGCCCGTGGCCAGCCCGTCGAGGCCGTCCGTCAGGTTCACCGCGTTCGACCACGCCGTGATGAGGAAGTTCGCCCACAGGACGAAGAGGATCAGGCCGACCGTCGCCCCCGCGAACGCGAGATCGAGGTTCGTGTCCCGCAGGAACGAGATGTGCGTCGAGGCCGGCGTGCGGAAGTTCTCGTTGGGGAACTGGAGCGCGAGGACCGCGAACGTGACGCCCACGACCCCCTGGCCGACGATCTTGGCCCGGGGGGACAGGCCCAGGCTGCGCTGCTTGCGGATCTTCGTGAAGTCGTCGAAGAAGCCGACCAGGCCGAGGCCCGTCATGAGGAACAGCACGAGGAGCGAGGACACGCTCGGCGTCCTCGGCGTGTCCGAGACGATCGACGCCACGACGTAGGACATCGCCCAGCCGATCAGGGTCGCCCCGATGATGACGACCCCACCCATGGTGGGGGTGCCGCGCTTGGTGAAGTGCGCCGTCGGGCCGTCCTGACGGACGAACTGGCCGTAGTTGCGGTGGACCAGGAACTTGATGAACAGCGGGGTCCCCAGCAGGGCCACGAGCAGCGCGACGCACGCGGAGACGAGGATCGCGATCACGGGCGCACCTCACCCGCGAGCTCGTCGCCCAGGCGCCACAGGCCCGAGCCGTTCGACGACTTCACCAGGACCACGTCGCCCGGCAGGAGCTCGTCGCGCAGCAGCGCGGAGGCCGCCTCGACGTCAGGCACGAAACGAGTCTCATCGCCCCAGGACCCCTCTTGGGTGGCGCCGTCGTGGATGCCGCCGGCACCGTCACCGACCACCACGAGCAGCTTGATGTTCAATCGCACCACGAGACGGCCGATCTCGTCGTGAGCGGCGCGCGAGTCGGGCCCGAGTTCTCGCATCTCGCCCAGGACCGCGACCGACCTGCGCTCGCGCCCCGCCATGACCGCGAGGGCCTTGAGCGCGGCGCGCATCGAGTCGGGGTTCGCGTTGTAGGAGTCGTCGATCACCGTGATGCCGTCGGGACGCTCCGTGACCGCCATGCGGTGCGGGCTGATCGCGGTCGCCTCGTTCAGACCGGCCGCGACGGAGCGCGGGTCGAGCCCCAGCCGGATCGCCGCCGCCGCCGCCGCGAGCGCGTTGGTGACGTGGTGCTCGCCCACCAGCCGGAGCTGGACCGGGAGGTTCTCGACCTCGGACCCGCGCACGCGCAGGTCGAACGACGCGCACCCGCTGCGGTCCATCCCGATGTTCTCGGCGCGCACGTCGGCAGCCGGGATGGTGCCGAACGTCCGCACGGGACCCGGCGCGACGGCGGCCATCGCGACCACCCGCAGGTCGTCCGCGTTGAGGACGGCCGTGCCCCCCGGCGCGAGGCCCGTGACGATCTCGGACTTGGCCGTGGCCACTGCCTCGATCCCGCCGAACTCCCCCAGGTGGGCGCTGCCCACGGCCAGGACGACGGAGACGTCGGGGGGCGCGATCTGCGTCAGGTAGGTCAGGTGGCCGATGCCGCTGGCCCCCATCTCGAGGACGAGGAAGCGGGTCGAGGCGTCGGCCTCGAGCACGGTCAGGGGCAGGCCGATCTCGTTGTTGAACGAGCCCCGCGGCACGACGGTCCGGCCGTGGGGAGCGAGCAGCTGCCCCAGGAGGTCCTTCGTGGTGGTCTTGCCGACCGACCCGGTGATCCCGACGACCTGGAGGTCGCCCGTCGCGCGCAGGCGACGCAGGACCTCGCGGGCCAGGTCGCCGAGCGCGGCCTGCACGTCCGCCACGACGACCGCCGGCGCGTCGACGTCGCGCGCCGCCAGGACGAGCGCCGCGCCGTTGCCGACCGCGACCGGCACGAAGTCGTGCCCGTCGACGTGCTCCCCGGGGAGCGCCACGAAGAGCGAGCCCTCCTGCACCCGTCGGGAGTCGATGACGACCGAGCCGGTCACCCTCACGTCCGGGTCGGCGGCCAGCCGCCCACCGGTCGCTGCGGCGACCTCCGCCGCAGTCAGCTCGATCATTCTCCGTGCTCCTTCGTCGTCTCGTGGCGCGCGGCCAGTGCGGCGCGCGCCTCCACCCTGTCGTCCAGGGCATGGTCCACCCCGGCGATCTCCTGCCAGACCTCGTGGCCACGGCCCGCGATCAGGACGGTGTCCTGCGCGTCGGCCTCCCGGATCGTGTCATGGATCGCGGTGGCTCGCGGTGCGACCTCGACCACGGTTCGCGCGCGTGCCGCTCCCCCGTGCCCGACGCCGTCGCGCACGCCTGCGCCCTCGCCCGCCTCTGCGGCCTGCTGTGCCGCCCTCGCCCCGGCGAGCACCTCCGCGCGGATCGCGGCCGGGTCCTCCCCGTGCGGGTCGTCGTCCGTGACGACGACCACGTCGGCGCCCTCGACCGCGACCGCCCCCATGCTGGGTCGCTTGCCCTTGTCCCGGTCCCCGGTCGCGCCGAACACCACCACGAGGCGCCCCGTCGTCGTCGGGCGCAGGGCGGCCAGGGCGAGCGAGAGCGCGTCCGTGTTGTGCGCGAAGTCGACCACGACGCGTGGAGCGGTGCCCACGACCTCCATGCGCCCGGGAACCTGGGCGCTCACGCCGCCGGCCGCCTCGAGCGCCGTGGCGACGTCGCGCGGGTCGGCGCCCGCCTCCAGGACCATCGCCAGCGCGAGCGCCGCGTTGGCCACGTTGAACCCACCGGGGAGAGCGGTCGAGGTCCGCAGCTCGCGGCCGTCGCGGTGACGCAGGACGAACGAGCTTCCCGTGCCGGTGGCCGGGTAGACGGCGCGCACGTCGGTCACGGTCCAGTCCGCGTCCGTGGCGTTGGTCCTGTCGTCGCCGCCGGCGACGGCGAGCGTCGCCACCGGGATCGTCGCGACCTCGGCCAGCCGCCGGCCCCAGGGGTCGTCCACCACGACCACCCCCCGGCGCGCGTGCTGCGGCGTGAAGAGCGCAGCCTTGGCCTCGAAGTACTCCTGGAGGTCCCCGTGGAAGTCGAGGTGGTCCTGGCTCAGGTTGGTGAACCCCGCCACGTCGAACACGATGCCGTCCACGCGGTGCAGCGACAGCGCGTGCGAGGACACCTCCATCGCGAGCGTCCCGACTCCGTCCTCGCGCATCGTGGCCAGCAGGGCCTGCAGGTCCGCGGCCTCGGGAGTCGTCAGACGGCTCGGCAGGACCCGGTCGCCCGAGCGCATCTCGACCGTGCCGATCAGTCCGCCCTTCCATCCGAGGGTGCGCAGCACGTGGTCCAGCAGGTACGTCGTGGTCGTCTTGCCGTTGGTGCCCGTCACGGCGAACGTGGTCAGCTGCGCTGCGGGCTGTCCGTAGACCCAGGCCGCGACGTGCCCCAGGACGGTGCGCGGGTCCTGCGTCACGAGCACCGGCACGCGGGTCTCCTGGGCGTCGGCGAGCAGCCGCGCGCCCTGCGGGTCCGTCAGCACGGCACGCGCGCCGCGCGAGATCGCGTCGCTCGCGAACCGTGCTCCATGCGTGCCCGCGCCGGGCAGGGCGACGAAGAGGTCGCCGTCGGCGACGACGCGGTTGTCCGAGGCCACGGACCAGATCTCGGTCGCTCCGAGGGCGTCGTCCCCCTGGCCCGACGCCGTCCCCCCGGCGTCGGTGACGAGGTCGAAGGCGGTCGCGAGCTCCCGGGCTGTGCGGTGCACGGACGTGGCGGGACGAAGGCGGTCGATCGGGGATGTCACGAGTAGAACCTACCGTGCGTCAGGGTCTCGCCCCGTCGGCGAGGACGCCCCGACCGGGTACTTCACGGGACCTTCACGCACGTCCGCCGTGCTCGGCGCACGCCGCGCCGGCCCGTGTGGGAACCCCCACAGGGCCGTCCGCAGGGCGCCGTCGCCACGGGCCCCCGGAGCGGCACCTCGGCACGCGCCCCGCGCCTGCCCGGGAGGCTGCCCGACGGGCGCACCCCGGCCACACGCCGACACGGTCACCACTCGGTCGCGTAGGGCTCCTCGACCTTCGAGCTCGGCGGCACGTTCATGTGCTGCAGCGTGAAGCCCATCACGTCCTTGAACACAGGTGCTGCGACGAGCCCGCCGAAGATGTTCGTCCGAGGGTTCTTGAGGAACACCGACACGGTGTACCGCGGGTCGTCGGCGGGGGCCACCCCGATGAACGAGGCCATGATGTCCGTCAGCCGCCCGTCCGCACCGACCTCCTCCGCCGTGCCCGTCTTGCCGGCCACGCGGTAGCCGTCGATCGCCGCCGCTGCGCCGGACCCCTCCTCGACCACGGCCTCCATCATGTGCAGGACCTGGTCAGCCGTCGACTCCGACACCACCTGGGTCGTCTCGCGCGCCGGGGCGGGGGTGAAGACGCCGTCGGGGCCCGTCGTGCCCTTGAGGAGCGTCGGGGCGACGCGCTTGCCACCGTTGGCGATCGTCGAGAAGACGCTCGTGGCCTGGACCGCGTTGACCGCCAGCCCCTGGCCGAACAGGACCGCGTACTCGGTCCGCCCGTCCCACTTGTCGGCCGGGGCGAGGAGGCCCGCGGACTCGCCGGGCAGCCCGAGCCCGGTCTTCGCCCCGAACCCGAAGGCCCGCAGGTAGTCCTCACGGGTCTGCTTGGGCAGGTCCTGGCCGACCATGACCGTGCCGGTGTTCGAGGACTCCGCGAGGATGCCCGCGAGGGTCAGCTTCTCCAGCCCGTGGACGTGCGAGTCCCTGAAGGTCTCACCGTTCGCGGTCGTGTACGTGTAGTCGACCTCGTACTGGCTCGCGGGCGTCGCGAGCCCCTCCTCGATCACGGCGGCCATCGTCACGACCTTGCCCGTCGAGCCCGGCGCGAAGACGTCCTTGACGGCTCGGCTGCCGTCCGCGACCCGCGCGTCGCTGCGGTCGTTCGGGTCGATCGCGCCCGAGTCGGCGAGCGCCAGGACCTCCTGGGTCCTGACGTCCTGGACCACCGCGATCCCGTAGTCCGCCCCCGTCTCCGCCACCGCCTTGTCGATCGAGTCCTGGGCCTTCCAGCCGATGTCGCGCACGAGGCTCAGCGCCACCGAGCTGCCGGGCACGGCCTCGACGTTCTCGCGCGTGCTCCCGGGGATCCTCACCCCGCCCGCACCTCCGGCACGCTGGAAGCTCTCGCTCCCCGGGGTCCCGGTGAGGAGGTCGTCGTAGGTCGCCTCGATCCCTCCGAGACCCACGACCTGCTCGGTCGTGCCGTCCTCGGACGGCTGAGCGCCGACGTAGCCGACGATGTTCCCGGCCGTGGTGCCCGCCGGGTAGGTGCGCTCGGTGGTCAGCTTCGTGCTGATGTACGCCGAGACACCGAGCTCGACGATCTGGCGCTGCACCTCCGGGACGACGTCCTTCTTGAGGATCACGTTGCGGTTGACCCGCCCGTTCGTCCCGCTGAGCTGGGCCGCGAGCTCGGGCGCCGAGCGGTCGAGGATGGGGGCGAGCAGGCGTGCGAGCGCGACCGCCCCCGTGCCCTCGACCTTCTTCCCGTCGACCGTGTGCCGGGCCGACGGCACGAAGTCCGGGATCGTCTTCTGGTCCGCCGAGACCGTGTAGCGGTCGATCGACGTGGCCAGCACCACGCCGTCGGCGTCCGTGATGTCCCCCCGGTGCGCCATCGTCACGTGCGACTGCGTGCGCTGGTTCTCGGCCGCCTGAGCGAGGCTCGGGCCGATCACGACCTGGACGTAGACGAGCCGGACCGCGAAGACCAGCAGGACCGCCAGTGCGATCCCCATGATCCAGCGCTGACGACGTTCCGGACGCCCGGGGGCGGGCAGGGCGGCCGCGGCGGGTCGGCCGAGCCCCGTGCCCCGCCCTGCTCCACCACTGCGGGCCACGGTCGAACCCTGCGCGGGCGACCGCTGAGCGCTGCTCGCGCCGCGCACGGCCGACGCCTCGCTCGCAGAGCGGTCGCCGGCCTTGCGGGGCGCCGAGGCGCTCCCACGGGACGCCCCGGCACGGCGTGGCTGAGCGCCACGACCCTGCCGGTCCGCCCCACGGGTCACGGGACGCTCCCGGCCTCCGGCGCTCCCACGATCGCACCGTCCGACAGGCGCAGCATCGTCGGCGCGTCGGACTCGACCATGCCCAGCGCTGTCGCGCGGCTGTGGAGCGACGTCGCCGCGGCCTGCAGCTGCGAGTGCAGGGACTGCGTGTCCTGCTCGAGCACCCCCGCCTTGGTCCGCAGGTCCGAGATCTGGTACGACCCCTTGGCCATGGTCGTGTTCAGCAGGAGCGCACCCAGCAGCGCGGCCCCGAGGATCGACATGCACAGGACCAGGAAGGGCACGCGGGACCGCACCTGCAGCGGGGCTCGCACCGCCTCGAGCCGCGGGCGCTGCGACCTCCCCGCTGCACCTCCCGGCAGGGCGGTGAGCGACGGCCTGCGGGCGGGCGCCGGGCTGGTCGACGTCAGAGGCCGGGCAGCGGCCTGTCGTGCGCTCATGGCTTGTTCTCCCCTCGTGGGCGGTGGCGTAGGTGGTCAGGTGTGGGTCGCAGCCTCTCGGCGGCCCGCAGCCGGACCGAGGCCGAGCGCGGGTTGCGCTCGAGCTCGTCGGCAGGAGCCTCCTCGGCCCCGCGGACGAGCAGCTTGAGATAGGGCTTGTGGGTCTCGGGCTCGACGGGCAGCCCGGCCGGCGCGCTCGACGTCGCGCCGCGGGCGAGCTCGCGCTTGACGATGCGGTCCTCGAGCGACTGGTAGGACTCGACGACGATCCGGCCTCCCACGGCAAGGACGTCGACAGCGGCCGGTACGGCGCGCTCGAGCACCTCGAGCTCGCCGTTGACCTCGATCCGCAACGCCTGGAAGGTGCGCTTGGCCGGGTTGCCACCGGTCTTGCGCGTGGCAGCCGGGATGTTCGCCCGCACGAGGTCCACCAGAGCGGCGCTGCGGGTCCAGGGCTCGACCTCACGACGACGGACGACCGCTCGCGCGATCCGCTGCGCGAAGCGCTCCTCGCCGTACTCCCGCAGGATCCTCGTCAGCTCTCGCTCGTCGTAGGTGTTGAGGACGTCGGCCGCCGTGAGGCCCGCCGTCGTGTCCATGCGCATGTCGAGCGGTGCGTCCTGGGCGTACGAGAAGCCGCGCTCCGACTCGTCGATCTGCAGCGACGAGACGCCGAGGTCCATCAGGACGCCCTGGACGGCAGACAGCCCCAGGTCCGCGACGACCTCGCCGATCTCGTCGTAGACCGCGTGCACGGCCTGGAACCGCTCACCGAAGCGTGCGAGCCGCTCCGAGGCGAGCGCGATGGCCTGCGGGTCGCGGTCGATCCCCACGACACGCGCGGTGGGGACCTGCTCGAGCACCGCCTCCGTGTGGCCACCCATCCCGAGCGTGCAGTCGACCAGCACGGAACCGGGTTCGGCGAGGGCAGGGGCGAGGAGGTCCACGCACCGTTGGAGGAGGACCGGCACGTGACGGTCCTCCGCTCCTGATCCTGACGTGCTGCGAGGTGTGGTCATGACGCCTCCTTCCTGGTCGGTCCTCGTCGGGCTGAAGAGGGGTGGTGCATTGCGTGCGGGCTGTTCGTCGTTCGTCCTGCGGGCCGCCCCGCCCGATCAGGTCTCCCTCCGCGTCCTTTCTGGCGCCGGGGAAGTGCGCCAGACCGGGCGGGAGGAGGCCTCATCGTGCGGAGCCTGCCACCTGCTTCTCGTGCTGCTCGTGCTGGTCTGTCGTGCGGGTCGGAGCCGGAGGTCCGTGCGGTCAGAAGCGCAACGCCGGGAGCACCTCCTCGGCCGTGGCGGCGTACTCGGCCTCCTGGTCGGCGAGGTACGTCTCCCACGCGGCGGCGTCCCAGATCTCGACACGGGTGCCGGCACCGATCACGGCGACGTCCCGGTCGAGCCCCGCGTACGTCCGCAGCGGGGCCGGGATCGAGATCCTGCCCTGCTTGTCCGGGATCTCGTCGCTGGCTCCCGAGAGGAAGACGCGGAGGTAGTCCCTCGCCTGCTTGCTCGTGACGGGGGCCTGGCGGATCTGGTCGTACATCCGGCGGAACTCGTCCATCGGCAGGAGGAACAAGCACCTCTCCTGCCCCCTGGTCATGACCAGCCCCGAGGCGAGCTGTCCACGGAACTTCGCAGGCAGGATGAGCCGTCCCTTGTCGTCGAGCCGAGGGGTGTACGTCCCGAGGAGCAGGCTCGGAGAACCGCTGAACGACTCGTTCATCAGCCTGCACCTCCCCTCCCGCTCCCTCGTCCTCCACAGTACTCCACATGCCTCCACCGGGCCTGGGATATCGGATTCATTTCACCCCTCTTCGCAGAATCTCCGCAGGTCAGAAGGCATGGGCAGCAGTGGAGCGCGCCGCGCGCGTTGCGTCGCCGCTGCGGGGCCTTCGCGGAGTACGCCCGACTCGTCCCCGGTCCGCGCGCCCGGCGGACGATCCCGTGATCCGGACGTGGAGGGAAGTGGGGAGGATGGTCTACTAGGCTCGACCTTCCAGATGCAAGGCGTGACCAACGGAGGTTCTCGTGCTCACCGACTACTCCACCGCGCCACGGCGCGACGGGATCGATCCTCTCGGCGAGCTCGTCGAGGCGACCGGACGGATCCGGACCCGGATCGAGTCGGTGATCTCCGGACGGCCGGAGCTCGTCCACCTGACGGTCGCCGTCCTCCTCGCAGAGGGACACCTCCTCCTCGAGGACGTCCCCGGCGTCGGCAAGACGACGCTCGCCAAGGCGCTCGCCCGGACGATCGACTGCCACGTCGGGCGCATCCAGTTCACACCGGACCTGCTGCCCAGCGACCTCACCGGGGTCAACATCTTCCGCACGGAGACCCACGACTTCGAGTTCCGTCCGGGACCCGTGTTCTCCAACATCGTCATCGGCGACGAGATCAACCGAGCGTCGCCCAAGACCCAGTCCGCCCTGCTCGAGTGCATGGAGGAAGGGCAGACGACGGTCGACGGGACCACGCACCGGCTCCCTCGCCCGTTCCTCGTCGTCGCCACCCAGAACCCTGTCGAGATGGAGGGCACGTACCCCCTCCCCGAGGCGCAGCGGGACCGCTTCATGGCCCGGCTCACGGTCGGCTACCCGGACCTCGACGCCGAGCTCGAGATGCTCGAGCGCCAGGAGTCGGACACCCCGCTCGAGCACATCGAACCGGTCGTCGACGGCCCGACGATCCTGAGGTTCGCCCAGGTCGCCCGGTCCGTCTACGCCTCGCCCGCCGTCAAGCGCTACGTGCTCGCTCTCGTCACCCAGACCAGGGAGCACCCCGGCCTGAAGCTCGGCGCCTCCCCCCGTACCTCGCTCCAGCTGCTGCGCGCCGCCAAGGCGGTCGCCGCGATGGCGGGCCGCGACCACGTCCTGCCCGACGACGTCCAGCTCCTGGCGCAGCCCGTCCTGGCGCACCGGCTGATCCTCTCGACCGAGTCCCGGCTCGCGGGCCGTACGACCGAGCAGGTCGTGCGCTCCCTCGTCGAGGCGACCCCGATCCCGGCCCACACGGCGACGGAACGTCACTGAGGTGCCTGGTCCGCGTCGCGCACCGCGGGGCCCGAGCAGGCTCGCGCGAGTCCGTCCCACCACCCGAGGTACCGCAGTCCTCGCAGCGAGCATCGCCCTCGTCGCAGCCGGCACCGCCCTCGGGCTCGCGGACCTCGTCGCGCTCGGCGCAGCCGGGCTGCTCGTCGTCGGCGGCGCCTGGGCCTGGATGGTGCTGCGCAGGATCGACCGGGGCCGGGGCGCCCTGCGCGTCTCGCGCCGTGTCGAGCCGGATCCCGCGGTCCGCGGTCATCAGGTCACCACCCGGCTCCTCGTCTCCCCCGTCTCCCCGACCGCGACGGCGCTCGGACGACTGGCCCGGTTGCAGATCAGCGAGCAGGCAGCGGCCGAGCTGTGCGAGCACGACGCGCTGCGCGCGCAGGTCGTCTCGCACCCCGACCGGATCGCCGTCCGGTACCGGCTGCGCCCCGAGCATCGCGGTCGCTGGCCGCTCGGCCCCGTCCTCACCAGCAGGGTGGACGTCTTCGGCCTCGTCCGGGCCGCGCAGCCGCTCGGGGAACGGAGCATGGTCTCCGTCCGCCCGCGCACGACCGAGCTGGCGACACGCGGGTCGCGCGCCTTCGGCGACCTCGCCCGGTCCGCGAACGGTGCGCGCACCTCGTCGAGCGACGACAGCATCCTGAGGGAGTACGTCTCGGGCGACGACCCCCGCCGCGTGCACTGGGCCACGGCCGCCCGCCGAGGACAGCTCATGGTGCGCACCGACGAGAACGCCGGCGTGCCGCCCGTCACCGTGCTCCTCGACCGAGGAGTCCTCCCCCCTCCGGGCACCGACAGGTCGTCGCGGGCGGCGCAGGACGGGGAATGGGCGGTCGAGGCGGCGGCCTCGGTCGCCGTCACGCTCCTGGGTGCCGGCCACCCGGCCCGGCTCGTCGCGGCGACCGCGGCGCCGGCCCTCGAGGCGTACCCCTACTCGACCGGGCGCGGGAGCGACGGTGCCGCGCAGATCCTCGACGACACGATCGACCTCGAGGGCCACGCCAGCCCGCGTGACGCGGAGCGCGCTCTCGCGGCGACCGCGGACGCGCTGCGAGCCTCTCGACGTCCCGGCGAGCTGACGTTCGCGGTGATCGGCCCTCTCGGCCCTCTCTCCGGGCCGTCGCTCGTCCCGCTGGCGGGAGACGGCAACCACTGGGCCTTCGTCGTCGCCCCCGGGCACGACGACCGGGAACCCGCCGTCCAGGACACCTTGACCAGGCTCCGCACGATCGGGTGGCACGCCGTCGCGGTCGACCCGCGCTCCACCACGATCACCGACGCATGGAACCGACTCATGGAGGAGCACCGGTGACGAGCACGTCCCCCCAGCCAACCCGCCGCGCCTCGCGCGCGACCGTCCTGCGGGTCGTCGCCACCACCGCCCTCGTCGTCGTCGCGACCCTCGCGTCGTTCCGAGCCCTCACGGTGCTCATCGGACCAGGGCAGTGGACCAGCACCGGGACGGCGCTCGTCCTGGTGCTCGCTCTCGTGACCGGGGGCACCCGACTCCTGCTCGAGCGCGGTCCTGATGCTCGCTCCCGACGCCACGACGTCGGGCTCAGGGGGATCGTCCCCACGCTGGCGGGACTGGTGGTCGGGGCCTGGGGACTCCTGGCCCTGTTCGGCGGGCCGACCTCACGCGGCATCGACCTCGCGATCAGCGGTGCGAGCATCGATCGCCTCCTGGCCCGCCTCGCGGCGGGGCGGGCACTGATCGCCGCCGAGGTCGCCCCGATCGACCCCTCGTTCCCCCTCGCCCTCATCGCCGTGGCCGGTGCCGCCCTCGTCTTCCTCGCCACCGACCTCGTCGTGGGCGGCCTGCGGTTCCCCGCGGCAGCCGCGCTCCCGCTCCTCGCCCTGTGGATCCCGCCCCTGGTCATCGAAGGCGCCATCCCGCCGCCAGTGTTCGTCGTCACGGTCGTCGCGCTCCTTCTTCTCGTGGCGGTCGACAACCCGCACCTCGCGAGCCGTCGCCGGGGCGCAGCGGCCGCCCCCGTCGGCCCCGCCGCACGGGTCCTGCGTGCCGGAGGAATCCTGGGAGCCACCGCGGCGATCGCCGTGGTGGCGCTCGTCGCGGGCAGTGCCGCCGGCGCGATCCCCCAGATCCTGAGCTCGCCGTGGTCGGCGTTCTTCACGACCGCCGGCCCGACCGAACGCCTGGCCAGCGACCTGGACATGGAGGACGACCTCGGCGCCCGCTCCCAGGAGGTCGCGCTGACCTACGAGTTTCCGCAGGAGGCGGCGCAGGGAGGAACCAGCACCAGCATCGGCCCCCTGCGCATGTTCACGCTGACCGGTTTCGACGGGAAGAGCTGGCGCCGCGGCGACTCGAGGCAAGGCCCCCCGGTCGACGCCGGGCAGGTGCTGTGGCCCACCGGCGCCGAGATCGGGTCGGGCGACCCCCGGACGGTCGACGTCACGCTCCGGACGCTGCGCGACGAGAAGCTGGTCCTGCCGACCGAGCCCAGGTCGCTCGACGTCGAGGGCGAGTGGTTCTACGACGACTCCCGGGACGAGGTGTCGGGGAGCTCTGCGACCACGCCAGGCATGACCTACTCGTTCGAGGTCTTCGCGCGCCAGCTGACCGCCGACGCGCTGCGGACCAGCTCGGGGGACGACATGGAAGACCCCAACGTGGTCGAGGTCCCCGACAGCGCGCACCGGGACGAGATCCGCACCCTTGCCGAAGAGATCGTCGCGGGCACCACGACGCGCTACGACGCCGCGGTCGCCCTGCAGTCCTACTTCCGCGACGGAGCCAACTTCACCTACTCCACGCAGGTCCCCGACGGCGCGACCGACGACACGGTGTGGAACTTCCTCCAGGACCGCGAAGGGTACTGCGTCCAGTTCGCGACCTCGATGACGATGATGGCCCGCTCCGTCGGGATCCCGGCGCGCCTGGCCGTGGGCTTCCTGCCGGGCGAGCGCACGAGCGACAACGTCTACCAGGTCACCGGCAAGGACTCGCACGCCTGGCCGGAGCTGTACTTCCCGGGTCAGGGATGGGTCAGGTTCGAGCCGACGCCCGCGGTGCAGGCCGGCCCTGTCCCCTCCTGGGCCGACCCGTTGCTCGGCCCCTCGGGTGACGACTCGACGTCCGTGCCCGACGACGTGCCGACGAGCCAGGTCGGCCCGGACGCCACGGCCGGAACCGGTCAGACCACGGCTCCGGCGCCAGGGGCAGGTTTCGGGCAGGAAGACGGCCAGGCGACCTCAGGGGGCGGCTGGGGCGCGGGCATCATCACCCTGGTGGTCGTCCTCGTCCTGTCGGTCGTGGGGTGGGTGGCGGTGCGACGCCGAGGAGGCTCGACCCCCGAGCTCGACGTCGAGTCGACGTGGGCGGATCTCGTCCGGCAGCTCGACGACCTGGGCGTTCGCTGGCAGGCGTCCGTCACGCTCCGCCAGGTGCCGGCCGTCGTGGCGAGCCAGGTCGCGCAGAGGACGGGCCGCCACCTCCCGGACACGACGGTCGACGCCCTCGTCGCACTGGCCGCAGAGGTGGAGTCGGAGCGCTACGCGCGCACCTGGTCTCCTCCGCCGCCGAACGACCTGGCCGCGTTGCGTGACCAGGTGGTGGCGGGGGTTCGTGAAGAGCTCAACGACCGCCCTGCTCGCGTCGACGGTCCCAACGCTCTTCCAGTCGGGTGAGGAATCCCTGACGGGACGCGCCTCCCTTGGCCGAGGCCTTCGGGGGCGTGACCTTGCCGTGCTCGTCCACGACCCCGACCGGACCGGTCGTCGACTTGCGGGGCGCGGAGAACGCGAACGCGACGCCCGCGAACATCACGACGAACCCGACGACTCCCAGCACCGGCGAAGCCGACGCCGCACCGAACACGAGGAGAAGCAGTCCTCCGACCACGCCGACACCTGCGGCGACGTAGCGCAGACCCGACTTCCGGGGGCTCGACTGAAGCGTCGTCGCCAACCGCGGATCATCCGAGGTCAGCGCTCTTTCCATCTGTTCCAGTACGCGCTGCTCGTACTCTGACAGAGGCATGGGCACCCCCGGTTCTCAGCGGTTGATATGTGTCCCCCTCAGGATAGTTCTACATCTGCCCGGGTGGTAGTCGAGCGCCGTCGCGTGGACGCCGGGCCGATCGAATTCACCCCAAAACGGTCGCGGATCAGGTCGAGCGCCCGCTCGGCCTCGCGCTGCGCACCGGACGCCTCCTGCACCGACTCCTCGAGCGTCGGCTGTTCGACCGAGGCGCCTCGACGTTCCAGGTTCTCCGCACGCACACCCACGAGACGCACGGGCAGGCCACGTCGGTCCACGCCCCGTGCGAGCTCGAGCGCCACGGCGTGGATCTCCTGCGCCACGTCGGTGGGCGAAGCGAGCGTTCGGGAACGCGTGAGCGTGCGGAAGTCTGCCGTCCGGACCTTCACCGACACCGTCCGCGCCACGAACCCCTGGCTGCGCAGGCGGGACGCACACCGGTCCGCGAGGCCCAGCAAGGCCGATCCGATGACCGCGAAGTCGTAGAGGTCCTGCGCGAACGTCGTCTCGGCGCCGATGCTCTGCTCGGCACGACCGGGGTCGACGGGACGGGGGTCCCGACCCCAGGCGAGGTCGTGCAGGTGGGCACCGGCCGCCTTCCCGACCGCGGCCTGCAACGTCGCGACGTCGGTGTCGGCGAGCTCCGCGACGGTCGTGATGCCCCATCCCGCGAGCGTCTTCTCGGTCCGCTCCCCGACCCCCCACAGAGCCCCTGCGGGCAGCGTGCGCAGGAAGGGCACGGTCGAGGTTGCCGGGACCAGCATCAGGCCGTCCGGCTTGGCGTGCGTGGACGCGAGCTTGGCGACGAACTTGGTCGTGGCTATCCCGACGGAGCAGGTGATGCCGACCTCCTGCCGGACCCGCTCCCGCAGACCCTGGGCGATGGACGTCGGCGCGCCCAGCCTGCGACGGGCGCCGCTCACGTCGAGGAACGCCTCGTCGATGCTGATCTGCTCGACGAGCGCCGTGATCTCGTGGACGATCTCCATGACCGCGCGCGAAGCGTCCTGGTACGCCCGGTGGTCAGGAGGCACGATGACGGCTTGCGGGCACAGCCGACGGGCGAGCGCCATGGGCATGGCCGAGTGGACGCCGAACTCGCGCGCCTCGTACGTGGCCGCCAGGACGACGCTGCGCTCGGCCCCGCCGACGATCACGGGCCTCCCCACCAGCTCCGGGCGGCGCGTCAGCTCGACCGAGGCGAAGAAGGCGTCCATGTCGACGTGCAGGATGGAGCAGCCCGTCTCGTCGTCCCCCCAGTCGCGTCGAGCCTGCGTGGCTCGTGGGCCGCGGCTCATCGCCTGCCCGCCACGAGGGGCCTCACGAGGCCACGACCCGCAGGGAGGGATGGCGGACGAACCCGACGTCGGGGTCGACGAGCATGGCGACCTCGTCGCGGAAGTCCTCGGCGCAGGCCATGATCTCGTCGGCCTGGTGCGCCTCGACCGCGTCGAAGCGCCCCGCGTCGACTGCGGCCCTGATCCGCGCCCCGCCCGCGAAGTAGACCGACCACCCTGACAGGCCCGGCTCGACGAGCGCGAGCATGTCCCAGACGGACCGCGCGCGAGACCGCGAGGACGGCCTGCCACGGAGCGCGACCACGGCGGCCGCGGACCGCAGCGCCCCGAGGTGCGAGTGGACGAAGCGCTCCGCAGGGTCGGCCGTGAGCCCGGCAGCGACCAGCTCGGCGTCGGCACGAGCCAGGAGGCGCGCGACCTCGGGAGCGACGGCCCCCGCTCCCGGGAGCGCCCTGTGCTGTGTGGTCATCGGAACACCTCCATGCCAACTATCGAACACCTGTTCGAATCTGTCAATCCGCTCGGTCAGGTCGGTTGACCCGGCGGTCCGGCGACGACGACGCACCCGCGGTCCCGCACCCCCTACGGTTGACCTCATGGGCCGCAAGACCACCGGGCGCTCGTCCCGTCGTTCCTCAGCATCCACCTCCCCACCCACAGAGACCGTCCCGCCGTCGCGCCGCGGCCGCGCAGGCGCGCGGCAGCAGGGCGCAGAGACCACCCGCGACCTGCCCACCGAGGAGCTCCGCACCTCGACGGGCACCGCCCGGCTGGTGCCGGACCCGGACGGCAGCACGGGCGTCACCCTCCTGGTCAACGGGGTGCCGAGCTCGCACCTGGACCTCGCCGACCCGGGTCTTCTCACGTTCGAGTACATGCAGCAGATGGCGGCGGTCCTCGCCGCGCTCCCGCCCGGCCCCCTGCGGGTCGTCCACCTGGGAGCCGCCGGGTGCACGTTCGCCCGGTACGTCGAGCACGAGCGCCCCGACTCCCGCCAGGTCGCGGTCGACCTGGACGCCGACCTCGTCACGCGCGTGCGCGAGTGGTTCGCGCTCCCCCGTGCGCCCCGCCTGCGGTTGCGCGCCGGCGACGCTCGCGCGGAGCTCGCGACGCTGGCGGACGCGAGCGCGGACGTCGTCGTGCGCGACGTCTTCGCGGGGGACACCACCCCCGAGCACGTCACGACGACGGCCTTCGTGCGCGACGTCCTGCGCGTGCTGCGCCCCGGCGGCCTCTACCTCGCGAACTGCGCCGACCGCCCGCCGCTCGCCCTCGCGCGGGCCGAGCTCGCCACGTCCGTCTCCGCCCTCGCCGCGAGCGGCTCGACCGACCGGGACGTCTGGGACGAGGTGGGTCTGATCGCCGAACCGGGACAGCTCAAGGGGCGCCGCTACGGGAACCTCGTCCTGGTCGCCGTCCGCGGCGCGGCCCCCACCGTGGCCGGCCCGTCCGACACCTCGGCCCCGGCAGGGCTCGACCTGCGCGACGCTGGGCTCGCACGCACGCTGCGCAGCCTGCCGGTCCCGGCCACGCTGCTCACGGGCGAGGAAGCACGCCGGTTCGCCGGCACGGCGGCACCGCTCGAGGACCCACCGGTGCCCGGCCCGCCCACGGACCCGGAGCCGTCGCTCCCGCCCGCCGACGCCACGCCCGCGGGTGCGGCGAACGCGGACGGACGCGACGTCGTCGGGCACGGGAAGGGCTGACGCAGCACGGAGGCCGCACCCCCTGGCGGGGGTACGGCCTCCGACACCGACCCGCGAGAGTCGGCACACGATCAGGGAGATCAGAGCGGGCGGACGTTCTCCGCCTGCGGGCCCTTGGGACCCTGGGTGATCTCGAACTCGACCCGCTGAGCCTCTTCGAGCGACCGGTAGCCCTGGGCCTCGATCGCGGAGTAGTGGACGAAGACGTCGGCGCCGCCGCCGTCCTGGGCGATGAACCCGTAGCCCTTCTCAGCGTTGAACCACTTCACAGAACCCTGCGCCATGCTGTTCCTCGTACCTTCTGTCCATGCGGGGACATCCGCGAACGAACCCTTCGTCCGTTCATCGAGCCGCAGCCACGCGGACCCGCGACGCGCTCCGCGAGGTCCGGTCGTGGCGACCGCCGGTTGGACTGGCACGACCTCGGCGGACCGGGATCCTGCTGCGCCGATACCGGTTCACGCGAAGGCATGTCTCGAGCACGTCACTGCAACGAGACTTAGTTTTGCACGGTGAAGGTGAAGTTCGCCACGTCAAGCGCCGACGAAATACCGTGATTCGTCCGCACAACCTCCGCAGAACCTCCGCGAGCGGCCGTCACTCCCCCGTCTGCTGGGCAAGGAAACGTTCGAACTCGGCCCCGAGCTCGTCAGCAGTCGGAATGGGAGCCGACTCTGCGAGCAGGCTCGTGCGGCCCACCGAGCGCGCGAACGCGTCGTACTGCTCCTCGAGCGCGCGCACGACCGCCGTGACCTCCTCCGACTCGGCCATCTGCCGCTCGACCTCAGCCACCGCCTCCTGGGCGCCCGCCGTGAGCGCCGCGACCCGCAGGTCCAGGCCGGTCGACCGCTGGACGTTCTCGAGCGCCACCACGGCCGCGGGCGAGAACGGCGACTGGGCGAGATAGTGCGGCACGTGCACCGTGAACCCCATCGCGTCGTGACCCGACTCGCCCAGGCGCAGCTCGAGCAGCGAAGCCAGCGAGCCCGGGACCTTGACCGTGCCGAACCACGACGTGTGGTCCTCGATGAGCTCGCGGCGCGTCGCGTGCGCCGTCACCGACAGCGGACGCGTGTGCGGGATGCCCATGGGGATGCCGTGGAAGCCCACGACGAGCGACACGTCGAACCGGTTCACCAGCTCGCGCAGCGCGGCGACCACGCGCTCCCACTGCAGGTCCGGCTCCATGCCGTGCAGGAGCAGGAAGCCCGTGCCCTCGGCGTCCCGCAGGTGGTCGATCGCGAGGAACGGCTCGTCGTACGACGCCCACCGGTCAGCGTCGAACACCATCGTCACGCGCTTCGAGCGGTAGTCCAGGAGCTGGTCCACGTCGAACGTGACCAACCGCGTGACCTCGAACTCCTCGAGCAGGTGCTCGACCGCGAGCTCGCCGGCCGTCCCCGCGTCCACGAACCCGCGGACCGAGTGCAGCATGACCGGGCCCGTCGCACGGACGGCAACCTCTCCCTGCGCCCCCGTCGCCGCCGGCAGGACGCGCGCCACAGCGGCCTCGTCCACCTCGTAGATCTCTCGTGGGTCCAACACCAGATGCTCCTCCGTCGTCGTCCTCGCCCGCCCAGGTCGTCGGCCGGGCGGTGCCGGCACGGTTCTCGGGCGGTTCGATCACGACAACACCGGGGGCCGCCCGATGCTTCCCGGCACGCTGGCCTGGGGGCTCTCGCGTACGGGCCGGGCACCCCGGCGCGCGACCGCGGGGCGCGCTCAGCGAGCGGGCAGCCGGACGACCGTGACGAAGAAGTCGTCGATCTGACGCACGACGTCGATGAACCGGTCGAAGTCGACCGGCTTGGTCACGTAGGCGTTGGCGTGCAGCGAGTACGACCGCACGACGTCCTCCTCGGCCTCCGACGTCGTCAGCACGACCACCGGGATCTGACGCAGCGCAGGGTCGGACTTGAGCTCGCCGAGCACCTCGCGACCGTCCATGCGCGGCAGGTTCAGGTCGAGCAGGATCAGGTCGGGCGTCGGGGCGTCGGCGTACTCCCCCTCCTTGCGCAGGAACGCCATCGCGCTCACGCCGTCGCTGACGACCGAGAGACGGTTGGTGACCTTGTGGTCCTCGAAGGCCTCACGCGTCATGAGCACGTCACCGGGGTCGTCCTCGACCAGCAGGACGTCGATCACCTTGTGCCCGTTGCTCATGTCGTCCACCGCGCCGTTCCTCGTCGTCGGGCCCCGGTCCTCCGGAGCCACGCCGTGAGCCTAGTCGACGCGAGACGTCCGGGCGCGGCTGCGCGCGCCGACGGGCGAGCGACGCGGTCGGTCCTCACCCCGCCGACGACGCGGACGGGGCGGCCCCGACCGGGTCGTACTGGTGCGCGATCGTGAACCGGACCGTCGTGCCACCTCCCGGGGTCTGCTCGATCCAGATCCTGCCCCCGTGGTACTCGACGATCCGCTTGCACAGCGCCAGACCGATCCCGGTCCCCTCGTAGACGTCCTTGGGGTGCAGGCGCTGGAAGATCACGAAGACCCGTTCCGCGTACTGCGCGTCGATGCCGATCCCGTTGTCGGACACCGCGAACTCCCAGGCGGTGTCGAGCGAGCGGACCGCGACGTGCACCACGGGGGGACGCTCGGGGTCACGGAACTTGATCGCGTTGCCGACGAGGTTGACGAAGAGCTGTTCGAGCAGCGCCCGCTCCCCGCGCACCGTGGGCAGGGGGTCGTGGGTCACGCTCGTGCCGGTCGTCGCGATCTTCTCCTCGAGGTCGGAGAGCGCCACGGCGAAGGACTTCTCGAGGTCCACGGGCCCCCTCTCGGTCCCCGTGCGCCCGACGCGCGAGAAACCCAGCAGGTCCTGGATGAGACGCTGCATGCGCTTCGCGCCGTCGACCGCGAACTCGATGTACTGGTCGGCGCGGTCGTCGAGCTGCCCCCCGTACCGCTTCTGCAGGAGCTGGGTGAACGACGCGACCTTGCGCAACGGCTCCTGCAGGTCGTGCGAGGCCACGTACGCGAACTGCTCCAGGTCGCGGTTGGAGCGCGCCAGCTCCTGCGCCTGCGCCGCGAGCATCTCGTGCGAGTGCTCGACCTCCTCGTGCGACGAGCGGATCTCCGCGACCTGGCTCACGAGCTCTCGGCGCATGTGCTCGACGTCGACCGCGAGCGCCCCGATCTCTCCCGGTGCCTGGACGGCGACGGGTTGGCGCAGGTTCCCGTCGCTCACGACGCGGACCTGGTGGGCGAGCGTCGTGACGGGGTCGGTGATCCAGCGCTTGAGCACGCTCCAGAGGAACCCCCCGACGAGGATCGCGGCGACGACGAGCACGACGACCGAGCCGAACAGCACCTGCGTCCAGATCTCGAGGGATCGGACCTTCTCCTCCCGGACCTCGCGCAGCACCGAGATGTACTCCCGCGTCGCGGTGCGGGCCTGCTCGAAGAGTCGGGCACCCTCGAGCCGTTCGTCGGTCGTGACCGCGTCCGGGCCGTCCTGCCGCACCTTCTCGACCATCGGTACCGCGTACCCGGACGACCAGTCCTGGACGGCTCGGGTCGCGTGGTCGAGCGCCGTCGCGACCTGCGGCAACCTCGTGACGCGCTCGGCCGTGAGGTCGTCGTGGATCGCGCCGGCTCCTTCGTTCTCGAGCGAGCGTTCGAAGGCCTCGAGGCTCAGGGCTGTACCCGTGGCCAGGTAGCCCCGGACCGAGGACTCGGCGTCGATCAGGGTCACGTACGCGCTGTCGGCCTGCGTGACGGCGGTGAAGTACGGGTTCGTGACCTCGTCCTGGTAGCGCACGACGTTGACCAGGGCGACGACCGAGAGGCAGACCACCGCGAGGAGGATCGCTGCGGCGAGCGCCAGGAGCCGGCCGAGCCGGCGCCGCAGCGACGGACCCGAGGGAGGTTCGGTGGTGGTCGCCTCGTCCAGCGCCTCGGGTGCCTCAGGCGCCGCTCCAGGCGGCGGCGCGTCGGGCGCGGGCCCCTCCGGTGCCGGATCGTCGAGGGGCGCGGTCCCGGGCGCGTCGACCGGTCCGGTCGAGGTCGGTCCGCTCACTGCGACCACTCGTCGGAGTCGGCGAGCGTCGCGGTCCGCTCGCCCCGCGTGTCCTGGTCCGGGCCGCCCCATCCGATCACGAGCACCGCGGCATCGTCCGCGAGGGGCCCGCCGTGCAGGGTTCGCACCCGTCGGAAGAGCCTCTCGACGAGTCCCTCCCCACCGTGCGCGAGCTCGGTGTCGACGGCCGCGACGAGACCGTGGACGCCGAGGCGTTCCCGTCGCCCGGGCGTGCCCCCGACGGGGGGCACGTCGGTCCCTGCGCCCGTGGTGGCCTGTGCGTCCTCGGCGAGGGTCGCCTCGATCAGGCCGTCGGTGTAGAGCATGAGCGCCCAGGGAGCCTCGAGCGGGACGCGCTCGGCGCGCCACCCGCCCGTGACGGGGATGCCGAGCGCCCGGCCGCGCGAGGTCGTCGGAAGCTCCGTGCAGGAGTCCTGCAGGAGCAGCGGGGACATGTGTCCCGCGAGGAAGAGGTCCACGCCGGTGCGGTCCGGCGAGATGACGACCTGGCAGAGGGTCACGAAGACCTCGGGCCTGGCTCGCTCCGGGATCAGGACCCGTTCGACGAGGGGAAGGATCTCGGCAGGGTCGACGTCCGACAGGACGAGGGTGCGCCACGCGGTGCGCAGGGTCGCGCCGAGCGCCGCCTCGTCCGGGCCGTGCCCCGCGACGTCCCCGATCAGGCACAGGACCCGTCCGTCGGGGCGCTCCACGGCGTCGTAGAAGTCTCCGCCCAGCAGGCCGTTGCCGCCGGGGATGTAGCCCACCATCACGGCGATCGACTCGTCGGTCACGAGCGGCTTGGGCAGCAGGGCGTGCTCGAGCCGGGCGGTCTCGGCCGCGCGCACCTCGCTGCGGTAGAGCGCGCGCTGCTGCTCCTTGGAGCGACGGCGCTGGACGGCGTAGCGGACCGAGCGCCCCAGGAGGTCGCCGTCCACCTCTCCCTTGACCAGGTAGTCGTCCGCGCCCGCCGCGACGGCCTGGACCCCGAGGTCGATCCCGGTGTGCCCGGTGAGCACGACCAGCGCGGGCGGGTCCTGGCGGGACTGGAGCCGCTCGACGGCGGAGAGCCCGACGGCGTCCGGGAGACCGAGGTCGAGCAGGACGCAGTGCACGTCGTGCAGGCGCAGCATCTCGAGGGCCACGTCGAGGCTCCGTGCGCGGTGCAGCTCGACCTTGACCCGGGCGTCGTCGAGGAGCTCTTCGACGAGGATCGCGTCCCCGTCGTCGTCCTCGACCAGCAGGACGCGCAGGAGGTCCTCCGGGGACAGGACCCCCGGAGCCCCTCCCTCCGGACGGGGCGACAAGGGCTCAGTCACCACGACGCGCGCCTCCGACAGTCGCCATGGTTCCCGATCGTAGAGGACGCGGGCGTCTCGTGCTGGGAGGCGGGGTCCCCGCCGCACGGTCCCGGGCGTGGCGGGAGAGCGTGTCCACGCACGACGTCGATGGCGACCGGGGCGCCCTGGATCGGCAATAATGGACGGCTGCGTCGCGGGGTGCGCGAGCGGACCGCGAGGGACGAGACGACAGGACGGAACAGCGTGCGCGAGACGAGCGACCGGACGAGCGGGGCGCCGACCACCGACGAGCAGGTCCGGCCGGAGCGGGACGCCCCGACGCCGGACCGTCGGCACGAGATCAGCAGGGAGCAGGTCGTCGTCGACACGCTCTACGCCCGACTCGACGAGTTGCGTGCCTCGACCCGCTCACGGCTCGCCGGCGTGCGCCGGTCGGGCCCCTCGGGTTCTCCGCAGAACCGCAGCGAGCGCGACGCCTTCGCGACCCTCTACGAGGACCGGCTCGCCCAGCTCGAGGCGGTCGAGGACCGGCTCGCGTTCGGTCGTCTCGACCTGGACGACGGCGCGACCCGGTACGTCGGGCGCATCGGCCTGTCCGACGAGGACCACGCGTCGATCCTCACGGACTGGCGCGCACCTGCCGCGCAGTCGTTCTACCGCGCGACGGCGGCCCACCCGGACGGCGTTCGTCGCCGCCGCCACCTCGTGACCAAGGGGCGCTCGGTCACGGGCGTCGAGGACGAGGTCCTCGACCTCTCCTCGGGCGCCGCGGCCGACTCGAACCTCTCGGGCGAGGGCGCGCTGCTCGCGGCCATGGCGGCCGGGCGCACGAGCCGCATGGGCGACATCGTCGCCACGATCCAGGCCGAGCAGGACGCGATCATCCGCTCGGAGCTCGCCGGGGCGCTCGTGGTCCAGGGCGGCCCCGGGACGGGCAAGACGGCCGTGGCGCTGCACCGGGCGGCCTACCTGCTGTACGCCCACCGCCGCCTGCTCGAACGCTCGGGCGTGCTCCTCGTCGGGCCGAGCCTGTCCTTCCTGCACTACATCGACCAGGTCCTGCCCTCGCTCGGTGAGACGGGCGTCGTGAGCACGACCATCTCCGAGCTCCTGCCGGGGCTCGTCGCGGACGGGGAGGAGTCGCCCGAGGTCGCCCGGATCAAGGGGCGCGCGTCGTGGGCCAAGGTCGTGCAGCGCGCGGTCCGCGCACGCCAGCGCGTGCCCGCCGCGGACCAGCACCTGCGGATCGACGGCCACGATCTCGTGATCCGCCGCTCCGACGTGCGCGACGCGATCGCGAAGGCCCACCGCACGCACAAGCCGCACAACCTCGCGCGCGTCCCGTTCGTGCGCGAGATGCTGGGTCGGCTCGCGGACCAGTACCTCGCAGAGCTCGGCGGGCCGGTCGCGCCCGAGGAGCGGGCCGAGGTGATCGACGACCTGCGGCGCCAGCGAGAGATCCGGATCGCGCTCAACCTCGCCTGGATGCCCCTGACGCCCGAACGCCTGATCGAGGACCTGTTCGTCAAGCCGCACCGCCTCGCCGAGGCCGCGCCCGACATGTCGCGCGCGGACCGTGCGGCGCTCGTGCGCCCCAAGGGCTCCCCGTGGACCCCGGCGGACGTGCCGCTCCTCGACGAGGCCGCGGAGCTCCTGGGCGAGGACGACCAGGCCGCACGCGCCCAGGCCAAGGCCGAGGCTGCCGAACGGGCGGCCAGCCTCGACTACGCACGGCAGGTCCTCGAGTCGTCCGGTGCCGGCGGCGGGATCGTCGGTGCGGAGATCCTCGCCGACCGGTTCGCGGGGGGCGGTTCTCGCCTGACCACGGCCGAGCGCGCGGCCCAGGACCGCACGTGGACCTACGCGCACGTCGTGGTCGACGAGGCGCAGGAGCTGTCCGCGATGGCGTGGCGGGCCCTGGTGCGGCGCTGCCCCACCCGGTCGATGACCATCGTCGGCGACGTCGCCCAGACGTCCTCGCTCGCGGGAGCACGGTCGTGGGCGAGCATGCTCGACCCGTTGCTGCGCAGCTCGTGGCGCCTCGCGACGCTCACGGTCAACTACCGCACACCCACGCAGATCGCCGACACCGCACAGCGGTTCGCCGCGGCCCACCGTCTCCCGACGTCCTCGCTCACCTCGGCACGAGACGTCCCGGGAGCGATCGTCCTGGCCCCCGTCGCGGGCGGGGAGGACCCGCTGGCCGAGGTGGCCGCCCGGGTCCGGTCGGCCCTGGCGGAGTTCGTCGGGCCCGACGGCGCAGGCCGGGTCGCGGTCGTCGCGCCGGCGGACCGGCTGACGGACGTGCGCGAGCACCTGACCCGCGTCCACCTGACCGACCCGTTGCTCACCGGCTCCGCGGCCGAGGTCGAGGGCGCCCTGGGAGCCGCGCTCACGGTCCTGAGCCCGACCCAGGCCAAGGGGCTCGAGTTCGATGCGGTCGTCCTGCTGGAGCCCGCCGACGTCCTCGCGGCGACCTCCGGGGCGTCCGAGCTCTACGTCGCGATGACCCGCCCGACGCAGCGGCTCGTGGTGGTGCACTCACGCCCCCTCCCCCAGGGCTTCGCCGACTGACCGGAGGAGATCGCGTCGTCCGAGGGACAAGACTCGTTTGGTGCTCGCACCAACTCGGCGCACCATAGACACGTGCTACGCGCCCTCCTCCTTGAAAACCTGCACCCCCTCGCCACCTCGATCCTCGAGTCCGCCGGTATCGACGTGACCGTGCGCACCGGGGCCATGGACGAGTCCGAGCTGATCGAGGCCCTCGAGGGTGTGAACATCCTCGGTATCCGGTCCAAGACCAACGTCACGGCCCGCGTGATCGAGTCCTCCCCGGACCTGATCGCGATCGGCGCGTTCTGCATCGGGACCAACCAGATCGACCTCAAGGCCGCGGCGTCGCACGGCGTCGCGACCTTCAACGCGCCGTTCTCGAACACACGCTCGGTCGTCGAGATCGCGCTCGCCGAGATCATCGCGCTGACCCGCCGCCTGACCGAGCGCGACCGCGCGCTGCACGAGGGCATCTGGGACAAGTCCGCCGAGGGCGCCCACGAGGTCCGCGGCCGCACCCTGGGCATCATCGGGTACGGCAACATCGGCACGCAGCTCTCGGTGGTCGCCGAGGCGCTGGGCATGTCGGTCGTCTTCTACGACACGGCCGAGAAGCTCGCCCTGGGCAACGCGCGCCGCATGGACAGCCTCGACGAGCTCCTCGAGACGGCCGACGTCGTCACGCTCCACGTCGACGGGCGCGGTGGCAACGCCGGCCTGTTCGGCGAGAAGCAGCTCTCGCGCATGCGCCAGGGCTCGATCCTGCTCAACCTCTCGCGCGGCTTCGTCGTCGACACCGTCGCGCTGCGCGAGGCGATCCTCTCCGGGCACCTGTCGGGCGCAGCCATCGACGTGTTCCCCGAGGAGCCCAAGAAGCGCGGCGACCACTTCGACTCGGAGCTGCGCGGCCTGCCGAACGTCATCCTCACCCCGCACATCGGCGGCTCGACCGAGGAGGCGCAGGAGTCCATCGGCCAGTTCGTCGCCGGGAAGCTCCGCGATTACCTCGCGACCGGGTCGACGACCCTCAGCGTCAACATGCCGAACCTCGCGCTCGAGCAGAGCACGGGCGTCAGCCGGATCGCCCACCTGCACCGCAACACCCCGGGCGTGCTCGCGGCCGTGAACGCGGTCCTCGCCGAGCACGGCACGAACATCGAGGGCCAGATGCTCGCGACGCGTGGCGAGCTCGGCTACGTGGTGACCGACGTCGGCGCGGAACTGCTGCCCGCGGCCATCGAGGAGCTGCAGGCCATGGACGCGACCGTCAAGCTGCGCGTGCTGTCCTGACCGCAGCCCGCGGGACATGAGGAAGGGGACCAGCCCGCCGGGCTGGTCCCCTTCCTCATGTCGTGCAGGTGCGGGGGAACCTTGCGGGTTCCCGGCCGCCACTCAGCCGGACTTGCGGCGGAACGTGCGCTGCACAGGTCCGACGGTCTCCGACCCGTGGACGGAGCCCGTGTTCGAGCCGCCGTCCGCAGTGCGGTGGCTCGCGGCGTTCTTGCGGTCGAGCGCCTCGCGGAACTTCGCCTTGGCGTCCTCGCTGGGCGTGGTCGCGGGTGTCTCGTCCTTGGACGTCGTCATCGGCGGGCCTCCTTCTCTCGGTGGATCAGGCGCGCCGTCGGGCGCTCCCGTGCCCCAGCCTGTCGCACCCGGCGAGGTAACGCCAGCGAATACCACCGGGTACGGTCGAGACATGTCGCACAAAGCGCCGGAGCCGGGCTCCGGGATGCCCTTCGCCCGTGCCGGACGCTCCGGCCTCGTCCTGCCCCGCCTCTCCCTCGGCCTCTGGCAGAACTTCGGGGAGTCGACGCCCTTCTCCGCGCAGCGCGAGCTGGTCCTGCACGCCTACGAGCGGGGGGTCGTGCACTTCGACCTCGCGAACAACTACGGGCCGCCGCCCGGGTCCGCAGAGGCTGCCTTCGGGCGCCTGCTGGCCTCGGATCTCCGAGGGCATCGCGACGAGCTCCTGATCTCGACCAAGGCGGGCTACCGCATGGGCCCAGGGCCCTACGGCGAGGGCGGTTCGCGCAAGTACCTGCTGTCGTCGCTCGACGCGTCGCTGCGCCGACTCGGCACCGACCACGTGGACGTCTTCTACTCCCACCGGTTCGATCCCACCACGCCGCTCGAGGAGACGATCGGTGCACTCGCCACGGCGGTGTCCTCGGGCCGGGCCACGTACGCGGCCGTCTCCTCGTACTCGGCGAGGCGTACGACCGAGGCCCTCGCGGTCGCCGACGACCTCGGCCTGCCCCTGGTGCTGCACCAGCCGTCGTACTCGATGCTGAACCGGTGGATCGAGGTGCCCGACGCGAGCGGACGCAGCCTGCTCGACGTCGCCGGCGACTCGGGCACCGGACTGATCGCCTTCTCGCCGCTGGCCCAGGGCATGCTCTCGGACCGGTACCTCGACGGCGTACCGTCCGACTCGCGCGCGGCTCGCTCGGTGTCGCTGCGGCCCGAGCACCTCGCCCCGGAGAACCTGGCCCGGATCCGCGCGCTGCGCGACGTCGCGGCCGGCCGCGGCGAGCCGCTCGCCCGGACGGCGGTCGCCTGGACGCTGCGCGACCCGCGTGTCACGTCGGTCCTCGTCGGGGCCCGGACCACGGCGCAGGTCGACGACAACCTCTCGGCCCTCGACGCGCCGCCGTTCACGACCGACGAGCTCACGGCGATCGACGCCGTGACGACCGAGCTCACGCCCGACGGGAGCCGTCGACCTCTGGACACCGGCATCAACATCTGGGCGGCGCGCTCGAGCGACCTCTAGCAGGGCCCTCGCGACCGCCTGCTGGTCCCGAGCGAGGGATCAGGCGCGATCCGGGACCACGTCGGCCGCAGGCTCGTCGTCCGTCGCGCCGGCCTCGGACCCGGCACCGCCGAACGCCGCCTCGCGCTCCTCACGCTCGGCCCGGAGGGAGTTGATCGCCGACTCGAAGTCCTCGAGCGAGTCGAACGCCTGGTAGACGCTCGCGAACCGCAGGTAGGCGACCTCGTCGAGCTCCCGCAGGGGACCGAGGATGGCCAGCCCGATCTCGTACGCGTCCAGCTCCGCGCTACCACCGGCCCGGAGCGACTCCTCGACCTTCTGCGCGAGGACCGCCAGGTCGTCCTCGTTGACCGGGCGCCCTTGGCAGGCCTTGCGCACGCCGGTCACGATCTTCTCCCGGCTGAACGGCTCGGTCACTCCAGAGCGCTTGACGACCGACAGGCTCGCCGTCTCGATCGTCGTGAAGCGGCGGTTGCAGGCAGGGCACTGTCTGCGACGACGGATCGAGGCACCGTCGTCGGAGGTCCGCGAGTCGACGACCCGGGAGTCCGCGTGCCGACAGAACGGACAGTGCATGAGGCGGTACTCCTGTGGGTCTGCGCGAGTGCTCCGTGGCGGTCGCCACGGACGGTGCGTCCCGAACCTATGTCTCGACCCTGACGAGGCGCAAGGCGCCCCGCCACGACGAGACAGCACGACGCGTTCCACACGCCGGTCAGCACACACATGAGAACGGAGGTGGCCGATGATCGGCCACCTCCGTCGGGACGCCCCCGTCCCCATCTCACGTCCGCGACTCGCCTCGCGAACGTCGACGCAACTGCGGAGACGCGCTGGCGCGCCCCCTCCTCACCGACCGACCCCCCAGCCGGGTTGGTGAGGCAGCACTAACTTAGGGGAACCTAATGCGATTGCGCAAGCCCTCCGGGCACGGGCCCTCACAGCGAGGGCAGCATCACCCCGGGCCGAAGGGCTGCCGACGCCTGAGCGGCACGGAACCCTCGACCGGTCAGCGCGCGAAGTCGGGGTCGACCGGCAGCAGGAGCTGCTGCCCGACCTGGAGCCCGGTCGACGAGAGGTTGTTGAGCTCGGCGAGCTCCGCCATCACGTCTCGCACGTCCCGGCCGCCCGATGCCAGGGCGGACGCGTGCTGCCACAAGGTCTCCCCCGCCTCGACGACGTGGATCCGGACCTCGACCGGCTCGCCGGGGCCGGACGCCACCGCACGGGCGCCCCACAGGGCCCCGAGTGCGAGGGCCGTCGCGACGAGCAGTACCAGGACGACACGGCCTCGCGTGGTCAGCCGCAGCGGAGCCTCGGCCTGACCCTGAGGACGACGCTCGACACGCCACCCGTCCGTCGCGCCCATCGCGGTGATCGCACTCATAGCCACTCCTTCGTCCGTGGCGCCCGAACCGCCTTCCCCGGTCGCTTCGAACACCTGTTCGTCGAACATCTGTACGATTTCTATCACCGTCGGGCGCCGGTGTCGAGACATGCTCGAACATGTGTTTGATTCGTGTCGCCGCGTGACCTACGCTGTTCGAGTACTGGTCGTCCGATATGTCGGACGCCTGGGGGTGGGACGTCTCGCCCCCGGGCTGACGAGATCGCCGCGGCCACGCTCAGGAGCCGGTGCCGCTCGCGGCGCCCCTCCGCAGGACAGGGACCGAGACGGCCGAGCAGGGCGGAGACGACGATGGCGGGACGGGTGGCCGACACCACGGGCAGGCTCGCGAAGGTGCACGAGCTGCCCGACGGCACGACGGGCGGGGACGGTCTCACACCGCGCCAGCGGCTCGTGCTCGAGACGATCCGCGCGTCGGTCGACCAGCGGGGCTACCCGCCGAGCATGCGCGAGATCGGCGAGGCCGTCGGCCTGACGAGCCCGTCGAGCGTCAAGCACCAGCTCACGACGCTCGAGCGCAAGGGCTACCTGCGTCGCGACCCCAACCGCCCCCGCGCGATCGAGGTCGTCCAGCACGACGACGCGCGGTCCATCGCAGCGCTTCCCGGCAGCGCGTTCCCGCGCGTCGAGGGCATCGACACGACCGAGGACTCACCCGAGCGCCCCACGCCGTCGTACGTCCCCGTCGTGGGACGCATCGCCGCCGGTGGTCCCATCCTGGCCGAGCAGGTCGTCGAGGACGTGTTCCCCCTCCCCCGCCAGCTCGTCGGCGACGGCGAGCTCTTCCTGCTGCGCGTGGCCGGTGACTCGATGATCGACGCCGCGATCTGCGACGGCGACTGGGTCGTGGTCCGTCGCCAGCCCGTCGCCGAGAACGGCGAGATCGTCGCCGCGATGATCGACGGCGAGGCGACCGTCAAGACGTTAAAGCGCATCGACAAGCACGTGTGGCTCATGCCGCACAACGCGGCGTACCGGCCCATCTCGGGGGACGACGCCCAGATCCTCGGCCGGGTCGTCTCGGTCCTGCGGAGCCTCTGAGCACAGCGTCCCGCCGGCCCCCAGGGACCGGCGCTCAGCACGACGAAGGGGACGGCCCGGTGGGCCGTCCCCTTCGTCGTGCCCGGCGCCCGTCACGGGCACCGGGGGGACGACTACAGTCCGAAGCTCTTGGCGACGGCGCGCACCGAGTCCGCGGACGCCCGGAGGCCCGCGAGCTCGTGGTCCGACAGCGGGACCTCGATCCGCTCACCGCAGCCACGCCGCTCGAGCAGCGAGGGGACGGAGAGGCAGACGTCGCTGATCCCGTGGAAGTCCTCGAGGAGCGAGGACACCGGCAGGACCCGGTGCTCGTCGTCGAGGACGGCCTCGATGATGCGGGTCGCGGCGAGCGCGACGGCGTAGTTCGTGGCGCCCTTGCCCTCGATGATGCGGTAGGCCGACTGCACGACCTCGTGCGCGATGTCCTCGCGCACCTCGGCCGTGAGCGGTCCCCGACCCTTGAGCCCCTGCCACTCGAGCAGCGGCACCCCGCTGATCGTCGCCGAGCTCCAGAGCGGGATCTCGCTGTCCCCGTGCTCTCCGGCGATGTACGCGTGCACGTTCTGGACCGCGACGCCGCAGTGCTGCGCGACGAGGAACCGCAGCCTCGAGGAGTCCAGGACCGTGCCGCTCCCGAAGAGCTGGTTCGGCGGCAGTCCCGAGTACTTGAGGGCCGCGTACGTGACCACGTCGACCGGGTTGGTCACCATGATGTAGACGGCGTTGGGCGCCACCTCGACGAGGCCGGGCAGGATCTTGCGCACGAGGGAGATCGTCGCCTCGGCGAGGTCCAGCCGTGTCTGCCCGGGCTTCTGCTTGGCCCCGGCGGTGAAGACCACGACGTCCGCGTCGGCGCACACCGCCACGTCGTCGGAGCCCTCGACCTTGGCCATGGGCATGAACTGGATGCCGTGCTGGAGGTCGAGGACCTCGGCCTCGACCTTGGTCCGGTTGATGTCGAGCAGGCTCACGGTGTGAGCGGCTCCACGCATGAGCGCCGCGTAGGCGAGGGTCGATCCGACGGAACCTGCGCCGACGATCGCGAGCTTGGTGGTACGGGCGGGCACTGTGCCTCCTGGACGTTGAGCACCGGACGTCGGTCGCTGCACGAGCGTCACGACGTCCGTCGCGTGGACTACCAGGTCTCAGCCTAGGGCGGACAGGCGCTCGAGCGCAGAGAGGACGACACGTCGGTCCGTCGTGGTCCAGAAGTCCGGCATCGACTTCGTGAGGTACGAGCCGTAGCGAGCGGTCGCCAGACGCGGGTCGAGGACAGCGACGACGCCTCGATCGGCCGTCGACCGGATGAGCCGTCCGGCGCCCTGCGCGAGCAGCAGCGCGGCGTGGTTGGCCGAGACCTGCATGAAGCCGTTGCCGCCCGCGGCCTCGACCGCTCTCGCGCGGGCCGACTTCACCGGGTCGTCGGGCCGCGGGAAGGGGATCCGGTCGATCAGGACGAGCTGGCAGCTCGGCCCGGGGACGTCCACGCCCTGCCACAACGAGAGCGTGCCGAACAGGCACGTCGCGGGGTCCGCGGCGAACTCCTTGACGAGCGTCGGGAGCTGGTCGTCGCCCTGGCACAGGATCGGGACGTCGAGGCGCTCGCGCATGGCCTCCGCGACCGCGAGCGCCGCTCGCCGCGACGAGAAGAGCCCGAGGGTGCGGCCGCCTGCGGCGGTGATGAGGTCGGCGATCTCGTCGAGCTGTCCGTCCGTGGCGGCCTCCCGGCCGGGCTGCGGCAGGTGCTTGGCGATGTAGAGGATGCCCTGCTGGGGGTAGTCGAACGGGCTGCCGACGTCCACGCCGGTCCAGGTGGCGCCGTCGTCGTCGAGGCCCAGCGAGCGGGCCACGGGGTCGAACGTGCCGCCGAGTGCGAGCGTCGCCGACGTGAAGACGCCCGTGCGCTCGGTCAGGAGGTGCGTGCGGATGAGGCCTGCGACCGCGAGGGGCGCGGCGTGCAGCTTGCTCACGCCGTCCCCGCTCCACCGTCCGTCGTCGCCCGCGCGCGAGCACCACAGGACGTCGTGCCCCGTGGGGTCCTGGGCCATGCGCTCGGCGATCTCGAAGACCTGGAGCATGGTCGCCTGGGCCATCTTCATCCCGGTGTCCGGCTGGGCCCCCGGGCCCCCCGAGGTGTCGGGCTTGAGCGCGCTCAGCACGGTGCGGGCCGCGTCACGGACGGCCGCGACGGCCGAGCGCGCGTCGTCGGGCAGGCCGTCGGGGAAGCGCTCCGCGGGGAGCGAGGTCACGACGGTCCCGAACGCCCCGGTCGCGAGGTCGAGGTCGGTGGTCTGGACCCCTCCGTGGCGGCGGGCGAGGCGAGCGGCGTGCTCGATGATGGGCACCGACAGGTCCGCGGTCGCGGCGGCCGTGACGCGGTCGCTGAGCTCGTGGGCCTCGTCGACGACGACGACGCCGTGCTCGGGCAGCACACCGGGCGATCCCGACGCGGCGATGCCCAGCATCGCGTGGTTGGTCACGACGACGTCGGCCTCACGCGCGCTCGTGCGCGCCTGGTCGGGGAAGCAGTCGTCGATGAGGGGGCACTTGGCGCCCAGGCACTCGAGCGCCGTGACCGAGACCTGCCGCCAGGCCTTGTCGGAGACGCCCGGGACGAGGTCGTCCCGGTCCCCGGTCGTGGTCTCCTGCGCCCACTCGCGCAGCCGCACGACCTGCTCTCCCAGAGCCGCGGCCCCCGACGCCGCTCCAGGTGCAGGGTGCTCGGCGACGCCCGCCCGCTCGCCGCCCGTGGGCAGGTCGAACAACGTGGGCTCGTCGGCCGGGTAGCCGCCTTCGATCTTGTGCTGGCACAGGTAGTTGTGCCAGCCCTTGAGGAGCGCAATGCGTGGTGGACGCGGCAACCGGTCCGCGACCGCCTGGGCCACGAGTGGCAGGTCGCGCGTGATGATCTGACGCTGGAGGGCGAGGGTCGCGGTCGAGACGATGACGCGCTCGTCCTCGCACACTGCGTGGCGGACGGCGGGCACGAGGTAACCGAGCGACTTGCCGGTGCCCGTCCCGGCCTGGACCAGCAGGTGGTCGGGGCCGCCCGAGCCGTCGATCGTCCGCGCGACGTTCACGGCCATCTGGTGCTGGCCTGCGCGGCGGCCGCCGCCCAGCGCGCCGACGGCGAGGTCGAGCAGCTCCTCGACGTCGGGGGTCGCGGGGCCCGTGGTCAGGGTGGTGGTGGTCTCCTCGGGCACCCCGGAAGTCTACGTGGGGCCACCGACACGGCCGGGCGCGCCCCCGTGGTTCCGCCGGGCCAGGCGCGTGCCCGGTCCGGCGGACGCGACCTCAGGCCCGGACCGCGACCGCGTTGAGCTCGAGCGCGAGCCCTTCGTCGACCCGGCCCAGCAGGCGCGTCCCGGTCTCGACGTGCTCCTCGAGGTCGATCTCGCCCGTGAGGTGCACGCGGTTGACCAGGTCGCCGCGGTGGTAGGGCACCACGACGTCGATCGAGACGTCGGGGCGCGGCAGCTCGTCGGAGATGAGCTGGAGCAGGTCCTCGATCCCCTGCCCGGTGTGCGCCGAGACGAGGATCGTGCGGCGCTCGCGCCCCCGGATGCGTGCGACGACGTCAGGGTCCGCGACGTCGACCTTGTTCAGCACGACGACCTCGAGCACCTGGTCGATGCCGGGGATGTCGGCCAGCACGTGGCGGACGGCCGCGATCTGCCCCTCGGGGTCGGGGTGCGACGCGTCGACGACGTGGAGCAGCAGGTCGGCCTGGCCGACCTCCTCGAGCGTCGAGCGGAACGCCTCGACGAGCTGGTGCGGCAGGGACCGCACGAACCCGACCGTGTCGGCGAGCGTGTACACGCGCCCGTCCTCGGTCTGCGCGCGGCGGACCGTGGGGTCGAGGGTCGCGAACAGGGCGTTCTCGACGAGCACGCCCGCGCCCGTGAGGGCGTTGAGGAGGCTCGACTTGCCGGCGTTGGTGTAGCCCGCGATCGCGACCGACGGGATGGCGTGGCGCTTGCGCGAGGACCGCTTGGTCTCGCGGCCCGGCGCCATCGCGGCGATCTCGCGGCGCAGCTTGGTCATGCGGTCGCGGATGCGGCGCCGGTCGAGCTCGATCTTGGTCTCACCGGGGCCGCGCGAGCCCATGCCTGCGCCCGCCCCGCCCACCTGGCCACCGGCCTGCCGGGACATCGACTCACCCCATCCACGCAGACGCGGGAGGAGGTACTCGAGCTGCGCGAGCTCGACCTGCGCCTTGCCCTCCCGGGACTTCGCGTGCTGGGCGAAGATGTCCAGGATCAGCGCGGTCCGGTCGACGACCTTGACCTTGACGATGTCCTCGAGCGCACGGCGCTGCGAGGGGGCGAGCTCGCCGTCGATCACGACGGTGTCCGCGCCGCTCACCGCCACGACGGACGCGAGCTCCTCGGCCTTGCCCGAGCCGAGGTAGGTGCCGGGGTCCGGCTTCTGCCGGCGCTGGAGCACGCCGTCGAGGACCTGGGAGCCCGCCGTCTCCGCGAGAGCCGCGAGCTCGCGCAGCGAGACCTCGGCCTCGGTCGCCGCGGCCTCGCCGCTGCCGCTGTACAGGCCCACGAGCACGACCTTCTCGAGCCGCAGCTGCCGGTACTCGACCTCGGTGACGTCCTCGAGCTCGGTCGACAGGTTGGCGACCCGTCGCAGCGCGGTGCGCTCGGCGAGCTCGAGCTGCTCCCCGTCGTAGACGGAGTGCTGGGTGCCTCCCTCGGCGCGCGCGGTACCCGCCCGTGCGAGCACCCGTGCCACGACGTCCCCGGCGATGTCGCGCTCGGGGCGCGCGGTCTCCGGTTCGGTCTCAGGGGTGGGGTTCGCGGGGGTCTGGGTCATGGGCCGCCTTTCAGCTGAGGGTCCGGGCACCGGGTCCGTGCGACCTGGGCCGGTCGGTCCGACCGGAGTCGCTCCGGTCGGCATGTCGTACAACAAGCGTGGCACGCCGGATCGTCCCGACGCGAACCAATTCGCCCTGCGTGGCCGCGTTTCGTCTCACGGCGCAGCGCCGACCGGCCGCCCGGGAGGACGGGCCACCACGGCGGCCGGGGACCGGCCGATAGGATCTGTCCTCGTGACGCCACCCGATCTGCCTGCCGACGCGACGCCCGGCACGACGCCCGAGCCCTCCCCCGACCACTACTTCACGGCGCAGCCCGCGTCCGCCGAGGAGCGCCGCGAGCTCACGGTCCGGCTCGCGGGTCGCGAGGTCACGGTCGAGGTCGCGTCCGGCATCTTCTCGCCCGGGCGGCTCGACCTCGGCACGCAGGTCCTCCTGCGCTCGGTCCCGGACCTGCCGCCCGTGACGCCCGGGCCCGACGGCGCCGCTCACCTCCTGGACCTCGGCTGCGGCTGGGGCCCGGTCGCACTGACCATGGCGCTCGAGGCGCCCGGCGCGACCGTCTGGGCCGTCGACGTCAACGAGCGCGCGCTCGACCTGGTGCGACGCAACGCCGCCCGCCTCGGCCTGGAGAACGTGCGAGCGGTCCGCCCCGAGGACGTCCCCGAGGACGTCCGGTTTGCCGCGATCTGGTCCAACCCGCCCATCCGGGTCGGCAAGGACGTGCTGCACGACATGCTGCTGCACTGGCTGCCGCGCCTCGAGCCCGGCGCCGAGGCCTACCTCGTGGTGCAGCGCAACCTCGGCGCGGACTCGCTCATGGCCTGGCTCGACGAGCACCTCGAGGACGAGCTGTCGGTGAGCAAGCTCGCGAGCGCCAAGGGGTTCCGCGTCCTCGAGGTCGCGCGCGCCGGCTGAGCGCCGAGCGCACCGGTGCGCGACGCCGTCGGGCCCCGTCACGGTGCTCGGAGGTGCCGTGGCCAGCGCCGCGGTCAGCGGGAGAAGGCCGCCAGGTCGATCTCCGCCCCGAACACGATCTCGGCCGGGCCCGCGAGCTCGACGCGGCCACCCTCGAGCGCGGTCACGCGCACCGTGCCGCCCGCCACGTCCACGAGCCACACGTCGGGCGAGGACGGCCCACCCCACGCGCGGACCGCGAGCGCCGCGGCGCACGCACCCGTCCCGCAGGACTCGGTCTCGCCCACGCCGCGCTCGTGCACACGCATGCGCAGCCGACCGACGACCGTCCCGTCGACCGAGACCTCCTCGCCGAGCGGGACGACGAGCTCGACGTTGGTGCCGTGCGGGGGCTCGGGCGAGACGGTCGGTGCCTGCGTGAGGTCGGCGGCCTCGAGCTCGTCCTCCTGCGGCAGCGCGAGGACCGTGTGCGGGTTGCCCAGGTCGACGCTCAGCGCGGGGCGCGGGACCTCCCAGCCCGAGATCGCGACCGCGGCGTCGAAGCCCTCGTCGAGCGCCGTGCGTCCGCCCGGCAGGAACCACGGACCCATGTCCACGGCGTACCAGCCGTTCGCCTCCTTGCGCACGTACTTGACGCCCGCGCGGGTGCCGACCGCGAGGACGCGGGAAGCGGAGAGCGCCTCCTGGGCGTCGTCGGCCCCGGGCCGGGCCTCGGCGGCGAGGTCCACGAGCCCGAGCCGCTCGGCGAAGGCCGCGAAGACCCGCACCCCGTTGCCGCACATCTCGGCGATCGAGCCGTCGGCGTTGCGGTAGTCCATGAACCAGATCGCGTCGGGGTCCTCCGCGAGGACCTGCGCGGACTCGGGCACGTAGGCCGTGGGGACGAGGCGGATCACTCCGTCGCCGCCGATCCCGGACCGGCGGTCCGCGAGCGCCCGGACCTGGTCGGCGTCGAGGTCGCGGCTGCCCTCGAGGTCGGCGATCAGGACGAAGTCGTTGCGGGTCCCGTGGCCCTTGGCGAAACGGGTCTTGTCACGGGGCGGCGTGGGGCTCATGAGCCCAGACTACGGCGCGTCGGCCGGTCGTCCGTGCGCGCGTCCAGGGTGCCGTCGTCGGCGGCCCGGACGATCTCGAGCGCGTCGGCGAGCAGCGTGGGCGACTGCGCGTCGAGCCAGTGCACGCGCGGGTCGCGGCCGAACCACCCCATCTGCTTGCGCGCCAGCCGGCGCGTGTTCGCGGTGATCTGCTCGCGCGCCTCGTCGGCCGAGATCTCCCCGCGCAGGTGCGCGAGCACCTCCGCGTAACCGACCGCGCGGGCCGCGGTGCGGCCGAGCCGTGGCGCGAGCCCCCGGACCTCCTCGAGGAGCCCCTGCTCCCACATGCGCTCGACGCGCCCCGCGACGCGTGCGTCGAGCGTCTCGCGGTCGCAGTCGAGCCCGATCTGCACGGCCGGGCGGACGTACTCCTGGCGCGGCAGGTTCGCCGTGAAGGGCTCGCCCGTGATCGTGATGACCTCGAGCGCCCGCACGATGCGCCGGGTGTTCGACGGGCCGATCGACGTCGCGGCCGCGGGGTCCAGCCGGGCGAGCTCGGCGTGCAGGGCCCTGGTCCCCTCCCGCTCGGCGCGCTCCTCGAGCCGGACGCGGACGTCCGGGTCCGTGCCGGGGAAGTTCATCTCGTCGAGGAGTGCGCGCACGTACAGCCCCGACCCGCCCACCACGACCGGGCGGGCGTCGCGCGCGACGATCGCGTCGAGGTCGGCGCGGGCCGCGGCCTGGTAGTCGGCGACCGACGCGTCCTTCGTGGGGTCGAGCACGTCGAGCTGGTGGTGGACGATCCCCCGCCGCTCGTCGACGGGCACCTTCGCGGTCCCGACGTCCAAGCCGCGGTAGAGCTGGTAGGCGTCGGCGTTGACGATCTCGGCAGGGGCCAGGGCCTGCGCGAGGTCGAGGGCGAGGTCCGACTTCCCGGTCGCGGTGGGGCCGACGACGGCGACGATGAGCATCCGAGAACCGTACCCGGCGATCCTGCCCGCCCCCCGACCGGCCGGGGTGCTCGGCCCGGTCGGACAAATCCACCCTGTCCCGGTGTGGGTGGACGTGCGTAGGCTCCTCAGGGTGGGCGGACAGGGGCAGGCACCCCGCCCGCACGGCCTTCGCCGCCGCACCGCAGCGGCAACCGACGACGAGGAACGAGACATGAGCTACTTCACCAAGCCCGGCGACACGACCCAGACCCCCAACGCTCCGCTGTCGCGCGACCGGGTCGAGGCCTTCCTGGCGGGCAAGGGCTGGAACTACGGGGTCGACGACGACGGCGACCTCGGCGGCGGCTGGGACGGCAACGTCTTCTACTTCTTCGTGATGGGGAGCAAGGACGAGATCCTGCAGGTCCGCGGACGGTGGAACCGCACGCTCCCGGTCGCCGACGAGGCCCGGGTGACCTCGGTCGCCAACGAGTTCAACCAGAGCAGGATCTGGCCCAAGGTGTACACGCGCGTCGAGGGCGAGCACGTGGCGGTCTACACCGAGGTGTCGACGGACCTGGAGCACGGCGCGGCGGACGACCAGCTCGGCCAGCTCGTCGAGTGCGGGCTGTACTCGGGGCTGCAGTTCTTCGAGCAGCTCGACGAGCGCTTCCCCAACCCGGACGCGGCCGACGCGAACGTCTTCGTCGAGGACCTGCCGCTGTGACGAGCACGTTCCAGGTCGACCTGCACGGGGTCGTCGACCTGCTGGCACGCCACCTGTACTCGAGCCCGCGCGTCTACCTGCGCGAGCTCCTGCAGAACGGGGTGGACGCGATCACCGCGCGCCGCGGGCTCGCCGGCGAGGACGCCCCGGCGACGATCCGGCTGCGGCCGCTGCCCGACGGCGGGCTCGAGGTCGCGGACTCCGGGGTGGGACTGACGCTCGCCGAGGCCGGCGAGCTGCTGGCCACGATCGGTCGCAGCTCCAAGCGCGACGTCGAGCTCGGCACGGGCCGCGAGGAGTTCCTGGGCCAGTTCGGCATCGGACTGCTGTCCGCGTTCATGGTCGCCGACGAGATCGAGCTCACGTCCCGCTCGGCGCGCCCCCTGCCCGACGGCGCAGCCCCCGCCCCGGTGCGCTGGCGCGGGTTCGCCGACGGCAGCTACGAGCTGGCCGAGGTGCTGGGCGAGGACTCAGCGGTCCCGGAAGGGCCGGGCAGCATCGTCCGCCTGCGTCCGCGCCGCGACATGGAGCACTGGCTCGCCCCGGAGACCGTCACGGCGCTCGCACAGGACTTCGGGTCACTGCTCCCGGTCGACCTCCAGGTCGAGGTCCGTCTCGACCTGGACCCGACCGACGGTACGGACGGGTCCCCCGGGTCCGGGGTCGACCCGGTCGCCGCGGAGGCCACCCCTGCGACGGGTGTCGACTCCCCCACGGTCTGGCGCCGGCTCAGCGGCAAGGACCTCCCGTGGAAGGAACAGCACGGGACGCCCGCCGAGCGCGAGGCGGCCCTGACCCGGTACGCCGAGCAGACGCTCGGCTTCACGCCGCTCGCGCGCATCGACCTCGACCTGCCCCTCGCAGGCCTGACCGGCGTCGCGTACGTCCTGCCCGCCGCGGTCTCGCCCACGACCCCGTCGAGCCACCGCGTGTACCTCAAGCGCATGCTCCTGGGGACGCGGGTCGACGACCTCCTGCCCCCGTGGGCCTTCTTCGTCCGCTGTGTCCTGGACGCCTCCGCGCTGCGCCCCACCGCGTCGCGCGAGGGGCTCTACGAGGACGAGGTGCTGCTCGCGACGCGCGAGGCCCTCGGCGCCCAGGTCCGGGCGTGGGCGCTCGCCACGCTGGCCGAGCACTCCCCCACGAGCCGTGCGTTCCTGCGTGTGCACCACCTCGCCGTCCGGGCGCTCGCCCTCCAGGACGACGACATGCTCGACCTCGCGGCCCGGGTCCTTCCCTTCGAGACCACCGAAGGGACGGGCACGCTCACGGACCTGGCCGCCACCCTGCCCGAGGGGGCCCGCCTCCTATGGACCCCGAGCGTCGAGGAGTTCCGGCGCGTCGCGCCGGTCGCGGCGGCCCAGGGGCTCGGGCTCGTCAACGGCGGGTACGTCTACGACGCGGACCTGCTCGAACGCATCTCGCGGCGCTTCCCGCAGTGGCGCCTCGCCCCCGTGACCTCGACCGACGTCTCCCAGGCGCTCCTGGAGGTCGACCCGCTGCGCGAGCTGGAGGTCGCCGACGCCGTCCGGGCCGTCGACGGTGCGCTCGCACCGCACGACTGCGAGGCGATCGTGCGCGCGTTCGAGCCCTCGGCCCTGCCCGCGATGCTCCTGCACGACCGGGACGGCGACCACGAGCGCGAGGCGCAGGCCACCGCGGACGCGGCGGACGACGTCTGGGGCCAGGTCCTCGCCGGGCTCACGGGTCCGGCCCGTTCCCGGCGGCTCGTGCTCAACGACACCAACGAGACCGTCAGGTCGCTGCTCGCGACGACGGACCCGCAGGTCCTCGAGGCCGGCGCCCAGTCCCTGTACGTCACCGCCCTGCTGCTGTCCGGCAGGCCCCTGCGGGCCTCCGAGGCCACCCTCATGAACGGCTCGCTCGGCGTCCTGCTCGACCGTGCGCTGCGCCCCGGCACGACCCACCTGGAGGAGAACCGATGACCCGCTCGGTCCACGAGGCCAACGAAGCGCTGTTCCACGTCCGCGAGATGCCCTACGGCATCGCCCGGAGCACCACCGCCGCCGCAGAGCTCGAACGGATCACGGCCGAGGGCCCCGCCGAGGCCCGCGCGTACGCACTGTTCGTGCTGGTCGAGTCCTACGTGTGGGGCAACGAGGTCACCAAGGCGTACCTGCCCTTCACCCAGCTCCTGCGGTGGTGGGACGAGCACCCCGAGCACTTCGACGAGCAGGACACGCACTCGCTGTTCTGGTCGTTCAAGTGGATGGTCGGCAACCTCATGGACTTCCCCGCCGTCCCGGCCGCGCAGATCGAGCGGACGCTCGACGACATGGAGCGCCGGTACGCGGTGGCGGGCAACGGCATGAACGCCGTGACGATGTCTCGCTTCCAGTGGGCTCGTGCCCGCGGGACGCAGGACACCGCGACGGCGTACGAGGCGTGGGTCGCGACCCCCCGGGACGACTTCTCGCAGTGCGAGGCGTGCGAACCGGGCGACCGCGCCGCCTACCTGTTCGACGCCGGGCGCCTGGACGAGGGCATCCGTCTCCTGGAGCACGTCCTCGCGGGCTCGCCCGAGTGCGCGACCGAGCCGGGGGACATGCTCTCCCGGCTCCAGCTCGCCTACCTCGAGACGGGTGACGCCGACAAGGCGGCCGCGACCCACCGCAGGGGCCTGCGGCACCTCGACAACGGGGTCTCGATGGAGGGGCCGCAGGGCCGTCACATCGAGTTCCTCGCACGGACGGGCAACGTCGAGCGCGCCCTGACCCGGATCGTGGAGCAGCAGGAGCACCTCGTGACGGCGGACTCCCCGCGGGGCCGCTGGTCGTTCCTCCTCAGCGTCGGGACCGCGACGTCGATCCTCGTGGCGGAGCACGGCGAGCGCCGGGTGGCCCTGCGCGAGGTCCCGGTGACCACGGTCGCCGGGCTCGACGCCTGGGTGCGCACGGAGGCCCGCGAGATCGCCGCCGCGTTCGACGCCCGCAACGGCACCGACGCGACGACGCGACGCACCGAGGAGGTGTGGGCGAGCGCCCCCACGCTCCTGCCCGTGAGCCTGAGCGTGCTCGGCACCACGCAGGCCGACGCGCCCGTCCCGGCGACGAGCCGGACCTCCGCGGCCCCGGTGAGGAGCACCGAGCCCGCCCCCGCGACGGGCGGCCCCGCCGACATCTCGGCCTTCACCGCGAGCACCGCGATCACCTCCGAGGACGACGACGCGCGGGCAGGTGACGCGCAGGCGCTCGTGGCCCAGGCCGAGGACGTCAGGTCCGAGGACCCAGCGGGGGCCGCCGGCCTGTACCAGGAGGCCGCCGCACTGCTCGAGGCCGAGGGCGCGCTCGACGAGGCGGGCTTCGCGCTGGCCGAGGCCGCGCAGCTCGCGGCGGACGAGCAGGACGTCGAGGGCGCCCTCGCGGCCTTCCCTCGCGCCGTGGCGCTCCTGCGTGCGGGTGGCGTCGGGCCCACGTACCGGGGGCCGGTCGTACGGGCCTACGCCCGGCTCACCGCACGGGCGGGTGCCGCGGCCGCGGGCCTCGCGGCCGTCGACAGGGCTCTTGCGGAGGCCGGTGACGCGGTCGTCGACGGGACCTCGGGGGGCTCAGGCGTCGCAGGCGTCGCGGGCACTGCGGGCACTGCGGGCGTCGCGGGCACCGCGCTCGCCGGCGTCGGGACCGGCCCTGCGGACGGAGCGGTCGCCGCGGCGGAGGAGGAGCGGGCCGCCCGCGAGCGCCGCGAGCTCCTCGACACGCGAGCCCGGCTCCTGGCCACGCTCGGCGAGCACGACCGTGCGTCCTCGGCCGCCGAGGCCGTCGCCGAGGAGTACGCCCGCGCGGGCGACCTGGGTGGCGCGGCGCACGCGTTCTGGCTGGCCGGGACCACACGTGCCGACGCGGGCGACCTCGAGAGCGCGGTCCTCGCGCTCGAGTCGGCTCTCGACGGCTTCCGGCTCGCGCACGACCAGGCCTCTCGCGCGCTCGTGGGCAACGAGCTCGTCGGTGCCCTGCGCCGCCTGGGTCGTGACGACGAGGCAGGCCAGGTGGCGGACGCGGTCAGCCGCCGCTGACCCCGGTGTGCCGACCGGTCCGGTCGTCCCGGACGGGTCGGCACACCCGTACGTTCCACGGGTGCACCTGAACGTCGCACGGGTGCACCTCCGGGGGCGCGTTCACGTCGGCCGGACGCCTGCGCGGCGCGCCGCTGCGCCCTGGACGACGGGCCGCGGTGTGGTCACCGGGGCACGGTAGCGACCTGCTCGTCCGCGGGGACCCGGAATCCGACGACCTCGTAGAGGCGTCCCTCGTACTCCCCCGTCGCATGCCGGACCTCGCGGTCCCAGGCCTCGCCGAGCGCCCGGAGCACCGCGTCCTCTGCCGTGCCGTCCGCCACGCTCGCGCCCCCGGCGGAACCGCCTGCCGCACCGGCGCTCGCAGGGTACGCGGCGCCGTCGGGCAGCGAGGGCCGCGCACCGGTGACGACGACCAGTCCGGTGCCCGGCTCCGCCAGGACGTCGCGCACGAGCCCGACGGCGGCCGCGGCGGGCGCGGCGCCGAGCTCGACGACCTCGACCGGGCCCTCCCAGCCCGCCGCGGCGAGGGCCAGCAGAGCGACCGAGGCAGGGACTCCCGCGGCGGGCAGCGCGGCGGCCGATGCTCGCGGGGCCCAGCCCCACCAGCGCGGGTCGACCCCGGCCGCCTCCAGACCTGGGCGCATCTCGCCTCGCCGGTCCCCCGCCCGGCGAGCCCCGCAGTCCAGGACGACGACGCGCCGCGCGCCCTGCACGACCTCGCGGAGCGCGTCGAGCGCCTGGGCGCGGGACTCGGCGAGGACCTCGGCGGCGCCCGCGACGCCCGGGACGAGCAACGGGGTACCGGGCAGGGCGACGGCGCGAACGATCACGCGCGCCACGCTACCCCGCGAGCAGGACGATCCCCAGCGGGCGCGGGTAGGGTGGGCCCATGAGGTTCTTCGGCGGCAGACGGGGACACCAGGCAGGACGAGACGACTCGGGCGACCAGGGCAGGAAGGACGCTCCCGACGAGCACGCCTGGGACGAGGCCGGCGGGACGTCCGGCACCCCGCTCGACGACGCCGCGCTGCACGCCTCGGTCGAGAGCCTCCTGCTCCGCGAGCTCGGCGGCACCATGATCGCCGACATCGAGCACGACAAGATCCCCACCCCCCTGCACCGCGCCCGCGTCCTCGAGTGGATCGCCGACGCCGGGTACAGCTACTTCATCGACGCCGAGGGCGACGTGGGCGGGCTGTGGCACGGGCGGCTGTTCTACTTCCTGCTGTTCGGCTCCCACCACGAGATCCTCCAGGTCCGCGGCCAGTGGAACCGGGACATCACGATCGAGCGCCTCGAGGAGATCCTCGAGTTCTGCAACGAGTGGAACGCGGACCGCATCTGGCCCAAGGCATACACGCGCGTGCGGGACAACGGCATGGTGCACGTGTTCACCGAGGTCACGGTCGACCTCGAGCACGGCGTGAACGACGACCAGCTCGACCAGCTCCTGCAGTGCGGCCTGTCGACGGGGTCGATGTTCTTCGACGCCCTCGACGAGTTCTACCCCGACCCCGCGAGGTCGGCACCGTGAGCCCCGCCCCCCGGACGAGCTGGCTCGCGCGCCTGTTCGGCAACCACCGGCCCAAGCCCGTCGAGGACGTGCCCGTCGACGCCGAGGTGCCCTCACCGCTGTCCACCCGCCGCATCGGCGACTACCTGTCGCGGCGCGGCTACCACTTCCGCATCGACGACGACGGCGACGTCACGGGCACGTGGGACGGGAACCGGTTCTGGTTCCTGCTCCTGGGCGACCACCAGGAGATCCTCCAGGTCCGCGGACGCTGGTCGACGACCGTGCCCGTGACGGCCCGGCTCGCTCTCCTGCAGTCCGTCAACGACTGGAACCGCGAGCGCATCTGGCCCAAGGTCTACGTCCGTGAGGAGAGCCAGGGCCTCGCGGTCTACGCCGAGGTGTCGGTCGACCTCGAGCAGGGCGCGACCGACGACCAGCTCGGCCAGATCGTGTCGTGCGGGCTGGGCACCGCGGTACAGCTCTTCGGGACGATCGGCGGCCAGCTCCCGCCCACCTGAGCCCGGGTGCGCCGCTGCCGGGTCCCCGCGAGCTCTGGGGGGCGGCTCAGGGGCGGCGCAGGCTCGGCAGCCCGAGGCTCACGGGCCCGCCCGCCGCAGGCGCTCCGTGCGAGTGACCGTGGTCGTCGCCGCCACCGAGGCGCGTCTTCTCGCGCGCGACCCAGGCGTCGCCCGAGCGCGTGCGGCGCACCGCGTAGACGCTGCCGTCGAGCACCGAGTCCGCGACGAGGTGGTACGGCGCGGAGCGTGTGACCTCGACCGTGACCATGTCGCCGGGGCGGGGCAGCCGAGGGTCCAGGTCGTCGGCGAGGCGCGGGTCGTCGGCCGTGACGTCGGCGTCGGAGCGTCCGGCCATGAGCGCGACGACCTCGTCCGGGACGGCGAGATGGACCAGACGGTTGTCCGCGGCACGACCCGTCAGACGGTGCGTCGCACCGTCCTTGCGCCCCGAGCCCTCGGCCACGAGGACCTCGACCGTGCGACCGACCTGCCGGGCCGACTCCTCGGCGCTGACCCGGTCCTGGAGCGCCTGGAGACGCTCGTAGCGCTCCTGCACGACCTCCTTGGGCAGCTGGTCCGGGAGCGTGGCCGCGGGGGTCCCCGGGCGCTGCGAGTACTGGAACGTGAAGGCCGAGGAGAAGCGTGAGGCCTCGACGACCCGCAGGGTCTCGGCGAAGTCCTCCTCGGTCTCCCCGGGGAAGCCCACGATGAGGTCCGTGGTGATCGACGCATCGGGCATGGCAGCCCGCACCCGGTCGAGGATCCCGAGGAACTTCTCCGACCGGTAGGAGCGGCGCATGGCCCGCAGGACGCGGTCGGACCCGGCCTGGAGCGGCATGTGGAGCTGGGGCATGACGTTGGGGGTCTCGGCCATGGCCGCGATGACGTCGTCCGTGAAGGCGGCCGGGTGCGGGGACGTGAAGCGCACGCGCTCGAGCCCCTCGATCTCGCCGCACGCACGCAGGAGCTTGGCGAACGCGCCGCGGTCGCCGAACTCGACGCCGTAGCTGTTGACGTTCTGCCCGAGCAGGGTCACCTCGATCGCGCCCTGGTCGACGAGCGCCTGGACCTCGGCCAGGACCTGGCCCGGTCGCCGGTCGCGCTCCTTGCCGCGCAGGTGCGGCACGATGCAGAACGTGCACGTGTTGTTGCAGCCGACGCTGATCGACACCCAGCCCGCGTACACGGACTCGCGCTTGGTCGGCAGGGTCGAGGGGAAGACCTGGAGCGACTCGGCGATCTCGACCTGCGCGGCCTCGTTGTGCCGGGCGCGCTCCAGGAGCACGGGCAGCGCGTCGAGGTTGTGCGTGCCGAACACGACGTCGACCCACGGCGCCTTCTCGACGATCCCCGACCGGTCCTTCTGCGCGAGGCAGCCACCGACCGCGATCTGCATGCCCGGCCGCTTGGCCTTGATCGACGCGAGCTGCCCCAGGTTGCCGTACAGGCGCGTGGCCGCGTTCTCCCGGACCGCGCACGTGTTGATGACGACGACGTCGGCGCGGTGCGCGGCCTCGTCGGCAGCCTCGGCCCGCGTGTACCCGGCCTGCTCGAGCATGCCCGCCATGTGCTCGGAGTCGTGGACGTTCATCTGGCAGCCGAGCGTGCGGACCATGTAGGTCCGCTGCGCCGCAGCGGGCACCTCTCCGCCGGGATCCGCGGCTGCGGGCTCGACGACCCCCGGCGGGTCGACCGCGAGCACGTCGGCGGGACCCGCTGCGGGGCTGTCTTCGGGGCGCAGGGCGGTGGAGAACATCACCGTCAAGGGTACGGCGCGCCGGGCACCGGACCGAAACTCTCTTTCGCCGCCAGCCGGGCATCTGTTGCCCGTCCGTTGCCGAACTGTTGCCGGAAACAGTGGCGTGCGCAACAAAAGCCCCCTAGGTTCATGAAATGGACGCGCAACCGACCACCCCGAGCGACGCTCCCGACGCGTCGCCCACCGCACCTTCGCCACCACCCGACGCGCCCTCGCGTGACGACGAGCTCGGAGCTCCGCTCGTCGAGCTCCACGGGGTCAACAAGCACTTCGGGGACCTCCACGTCCTGCAGGACATCGACCTCACGGTCCGGCGCGGCGAGGTGCTCGTCGTGATCGGCCCCTCGGGCTCGGGAAAGTCCACGCTGTGCCGCGCCATCAACCGGCTCGAGACCATCGACACCGGCACGATCGCGATCGACGGACAGCCGCTGCCGGAGGAGGGCAAGGACCTCGCCAGGCTCCGAGCCGACGTCGGCATGGTGTTCCAGTCGTTCAACCTCTTCGCCCACAAGACCATCCTCGACAACGTGACGCTGGGGCCGGTGAAGGTCCGTCGGACCAAGCCCGCGGAGGCCAAGAAGGAGGCCCTGGCGCTGCTCGACCGCGTCGGGATCGGCAACCAGGCCGACAAGATGCCGGCCCAGCTCTCGGGTGGGCAGCAGCAGCGCGTGGCCATCGCGCGGGCCTTGGCCATGCACCCCAAGGTCATGCTCTTCGACGAGCCGACCTCGGCGCTGGACCCCGAGATGATCAACGAGGTCCTGGACGTCATGGTCGCCCTCGCCAAGGAGGGCATGACCATGATCGTCGTGACCCACGAGATGGGCTTCGCCCGCAAGGCCGCCCACCGCGTGGTGTTCATGGCGGACGGCCAGATCGTCGAGGAGGCACCGCCCGAGGAGTTCTTCACGAACCCGAAGAGCCACCGCGCCCAGGACTTCCTGTCCAAGATCCTGACCCACTGACACCCTCGCACCGCGGACGCACCGACGCGTCCGCCCGACCAGCCCCCACTACCCGGTCTCTCGACCAGCAGTCCCCAGCAGCACGCACGCCCCACGGTCCCCGGGCTCACCGACGAGCCCGGCCCACCTGCAGCAACCGAACAGCTCGACCGGCACCGACCGCCGGCCGCAGCGGGTGACCACCAGGACTCCCGTGACGGCCCGGCACCGACGAAGGGGAAGACACCATGCGCACACGCACCCGTACCGGAGGACTCGTCGCACTCGCCGCGACCGCCGCACTCGCCCTGAGCGCGTGCGGGGGCAGCGACGACGGCGGCGGCTCGACCGAGGGCTCGTCCGCCAGCGCCGGCGGAGAGAAGATCACGATCGGCATCAAGTTCGACCAGCCCGGCCTCGGCTTCAAGGAGGGCGACACCTACACAGGGTTCGACACCGACGTCGCTCGCTACGTCGCCGAGAAGCTCGGCTACTCCGAGGACCAGATCGAGTGGAAGGAAGCACCGTCGGCCCAGCGCGAGACGCTGCTGAGCACCGACCAGGTCGACATGATCTTCGCGACCTACTCGATCACCGACAAGCGCAAGGAGACGGTCGCGTTCGCCGGCCCGTACTTCGTCGCCGGGCAGGACCTGCTCGTCGCCGAGGACAACACCGACATCAAGGGACCCGAGGACCTCGAGGGCAAGAACCTCTGCTCGGTCACGGGCTCGACGTCGGCCCAGCGGATCAAGGACGAGTACGCCGCGGGAGTCCAGCTCCTCGAGCAGCCGGGCTACGCCGAGTGCGTCACGGCCCTGCTCTCGGGCCAGGTCGACGCGGTCACCACGGACGACATCATCCTGGCCGGTCTCGCGGCGCAGCCCGCGAACAAGGGCAAGGTCAAGGTCGTCGGGGCGCCGTTCTCGACCGAGCGGTACGGCGTCGGGATCCCGCAGAGCAGCGACAAGTGCGAGGACATCAACGCCGCGATCACCGAGATGATCGAGGACGGGTCGTGGGAGGAGGCCATCACGGCCAACACCGAGGGCACCGGGTACACCCCGAACGCCTCGGAGAACCCGCCGACGCCGGACGCCTGCGCCTGACAGGTCCGCTGCCGGGCCGGGTCCGCGTCAAGGCGCGGGCCCGGCCCGGCACCCGTCCCTGTCCGGTCCTGTGCGGCGCACTCGCCGCACCTCGCGAAGGGTGACCCGTAGTGGGTGACTACCTCTCTCAGTTCCTGCGACTCTTCGAGTCCTACGACGTGCTGGGCGCGTTCTGGGTCAACATCCAGCTCACGTTCTGGGCCGCGATCCTCGCGCTCGTCATCGGCACGGTGCTCGCCCTCATGCGGATCTCCCCGATCCCGAGCCTGCAGTGGGCGGGCGCCACGTACGTCACGCTGTTCCGCAACACCCCGCTGACGATCATCATGGTCTTCCTGACCCTCGGGGTCTGGGGGCAGCTCAAGATCCAGCTCGCCGACGACTTCCCGTCGAACTTCTTCCGCTTCGCCGTGCTCGGCCTGGCGGTCTACCACGCGGCGTTCGTGTGCGAGGCGATCCGCTCGGGCGTGAACACCGTGCCGATCGGTCAGGCCGAGGCGGCGCGCGCGATCGGCCTGTCGTTCCTGCCCGCCGCGAGGATCGTCATCCTGCCGCAGGCGTTCCGCGGGTCGGTCGCCCCGCTCGGCAACGTGCTCATCGCCCTCATCAAGAACTCGACCGTGGCCGCCGCGGCCGGTGTCGCGACGGAGACCTCCAGCCTCATGAAGACCATGATCGAGTTCGACTCCGACGTCATCATCGCGATCTTCCTGACGTTCGCGATCGGCTACGTGATCCTCGTGATCCCGGTGGGCCTCGCGACGACGGCACTGTCCCGCCGCCTGGCGGTGAAGCGATGAGCGCGCAGCAGCAGACGGTCCTGTTCGACGCCCCGGGCCCCCGGGGGCGCCGGACCATCGTGGTCGGCAACGTGGTCGGCGCGGTCGTGGTCGCGGGGATCGCGGCCTACGCCCTGGTCCTGCTGGGTCGTGAGGGACAGCTGACCGCCGAGAAGTGGCAGCCGATCTTCACGGCCGACGCGTGGGAGAACTTCTATCTCCCGGGCCTCGTCGACACCCTGCGCGCCGCGGGCGTGGCGATCGTGGGGGCGATCGTCTTCGGCCTGCTGTTCGGCATCGGGCGGCTCTCGTCGGTCCGGCTCGTCCGATGGCTCGCGGGGCTGGTCGTCGAGTTCTTCCGCGCCGTCCCGGTGCTGCTCATGATGATCTTCTTCTGGCTGTTCCTGGCCCAGCTCACGGTGCCCGACGCCCCCTTCTGGGCCGTCGTGATCGCCCTGATCCTCTACAACGGCTCGGTGGTCGCGGAGCTGGTCCGCTCGGGCGTGTACGGGCTGCCCACGGGCCAGCGCGAGGCGGCTCTCGCGGTCGGCCTCACGCGGGGCCAGTCGCTCCGGTCGGTCGAGGTGCCGCAGGCGCTGATCGCGATGCTCCCGGCGCTCGTCTCCCAGCTCGTCGTGGTCCTCAAGGACACCGCGCTGGGCTACATCATCACGTACACCGAGCTGCTCCAGGAGTCGCGCCGGCTGGGGTCGGCGTACGGCAACATCCTGCAGTCTCTGCTCGTCGCGGCGATCCTGTTCATCACGATCAACTACGTCCTGTCGAAGGTCGCCGAGATCCTCGCGCGTCGCCTCAAGGGGCGTACCGCAGGGCCCGTCCGGGCGGCGACCCCTGGCCTCGCGGTCGGGGCGCGCGGTGCGGCCCCGGTGGGCACGGCTCCCGTCGTCCCGTCTGCACCGAAGTAGGCTCCCGCCACGGCGCGAACGCGCGCCAGCCGTCGCGGCCCACCACGGCCGGGACGGCTGGCTCGCGTCAGGGCGTGTGCTCGGTCCCAGCGCTCAGGGAAGCGGCCCGACGACGGCGCTCACCCTCAGAGGTCGTCGAACCCGCCGAAGGGCTCGTCCTCGCCCGACGACTCTCCCTCGCGGGCCAGCTCCTCACGGATCAGACCGAGCGCGAGCGAAGGGCTGTACCCCTTCCGGGCGAGCATCCCGACGATACGTCGGGTGCGGACGTCGCGGTCGAGCCCGGTCGTGCGAGCGAGACGCCGGCGCACCAGGTCGCGGGCGGCGTCGGCCTCGTCGTCCTCGTCGACCTGGTCGAGGGCGCCGGTCGCGGTGTCGTCGTCGATGCCCTTGCGCCGCAGCTCCTGGGCGATGGCGCGGCGTGAGAGCCCACGCTCGTTGTGCCGCGTACGGACGATCATCCCGGCGTACTCGGCGTCGTCGACGAGGCCGACCTCCTCGAAGCGTTCGAGGATCGGTTCGAGGACCTCGGGCGGGTAGCCCTTGCGGGTCATGGCGTCCATGAGCTGGCGCCTGCTCTTGGGGGCTGCCGTCAGCGTCCGCAGGATCGCCTCGCGCGCGTGCTCGGTGAGCTCGGCCCCGGCGAGCGCCCCCGACTCGATGCGGTCTGCGACCGTGGGCCGCGGCTTGCGCTCCTTGCGCTCCCCCGAGTACTCCTTGCGGCGCCCCCCGCCCGTGCTCCGTCTCGAGGACGTCGAGCCGAACCCGCCGCTCAGCCCGCTGCTGCCGAAGCCGGACGAGCTGCGCTGCCCGAACCCACCACGCCCCGACGACCCGCCGTTCTCGTCCCGCGACCGCGAGGAGCCGCCCGCGCCGAGCCGGCTCGCCCCGGACCCGGACGCAGCCGACGCGCCCCCGTCGCCGACGGGACGGCCGCCGTCCGTTCGGCGCGATCGTGCACCGCGCGCAGGCGACGGGCTCCCCTCCGCACCACGTCCCCCAGCCCCTGCACCGGAAGCACCGACGGGCGCGTCCCCCTCCTCTCCGGGAAGGGGACGCGCCCACTCGGGCATGCGGTCCAGCGGGTCGTCGACGATCAGAGGACGGCCTTCTTGCCCTTACCGGCCGGAGCCGCCGCCGGGGCTGCGGGCACTGCCGGTGCGTCTGCGGCTGCGGGGTCCGCAGGCGCGTCGACCTTGGCCCCCACGCCGAGCTTCTCCTTGATGCGCTTCTCGAGCTCGTTGGCGAGGTCCGGGTTGTCGCGCAGGAACGAGCGCGCGTTCTCCTTGCCCTGGCCGAGCTGGTCGCCGCCGTAGGTGAACCAGGACCCGGACTTGCGCACGAAACCGTGCTCGACGCCCATGTCGATCAGACCACCCTCGCGGGAGATGCCGACGCCGTACAGGATGTCGAACTCGGCCTGCTTGAAGGGCGGGGCCATCTTGTTCTTGACGACCTTGACGCGCGTGCGGTTGCCGACGGCGTCGGTACCTTCCTTGAGCGTCTCGATGCGGCGGATGTCGAGGCGGATCGACGCGTAGAACTTGAGCGCCTTGCCACCGGTCGTCGTCTCGGGCGTGCCGAAGAACACGCCGATCTTCTCGCGGAGCTGGTTGATGAAGATCGCGGTGGTGCCGGACTGGCTCAGGGCTCCGGTGAGCTTGCGCAGCGCCTGCGACATGAGGCGCGCCTGGAGCCCGACGTGGCTGTCACCCATCTCACCCTCGATCTCGGCCTTGGGAACGAGGGCCGCGACCGAGTCGATGACGATGATGTCGATGGCGCCCGAGCGGATCAGCATGTCCGTGATCTCGAGGGCCTGCTCACCCGTGTCCGGCTGCGAGACGAGCAGCGCGTCGGTGTCGACGCCCAGCTTCTTCGCGTACTCGGGGTCGAGCGCGTGCTCGGCGTCGATGAACGCCGCGATACCGCCGGCTCGCTGCGCGCTCGCGACGGCGTGCAGGGCGACGGTCGTCTTGCCGCTGGACTCGGGGCCGTAGATCTCCACGACGCGACCGCGCGGGAGTCCGCCGATGCCGAGCGCGATGTCCAGGGCGATCGACCCGGTGGGGATCACCTCGACGGGCGCACGCCCCTCCTCGCCGAGGCGCATCACCGAGCCCTTGCCGAAGTTGCGGTCGATCTGGGCGAGGGCGGCTTCGAGCGCCTTCTCGCGGTCTGCGGGTGCGGGCATGTCGCTCACCTTTGCGTGCGGGGCACGGAACCGTGCCGAGAGTGTGTTCAGGAAGCCTGTGTCGTGTCCCGACGGTACGTGCCGCCACTGACACCCACCGTCCCCCTGGTCCCCCCTGTGGACGACGGACGGTCAGCTCGTGCTGTGCACAACTCTACCCGAACACCTGTTCGAGAGAACCCTCGCGGTGCGGCGTGTCGCCGACGCCCGTGCCGCGCTCTCGCTGCCCTCGCTGCCCTCGCCCTCCTCGCCGTCCCGACGTCCAGGCCCGGGCGCCCACCCCGCGACCCGCGCCTATCCCTCCCACGATCCCTCCCACGATCCCTCCCACGACTCCCCCGGCCGCAGCACGACCGCCCGCGTCCCAGGAGCCCACCGGTGCACCGCCGCGGCGAACGCCGCCCCCGCGTGGTCCATCCACCCGCGCGGCAGGTTCTGGCCACCCGGCGCGTGCAGGGTGCCCCAGTGCACGGGGATCGCGACACGTACCCCGACGGCCGCGCACACGCGCGCGGCCTCGGCCGGCCCCAGGTGCCCGCCCGACAGCCGCGGCCCCCAGCCCGCCACGGGCACGAGCGCGACGTCGACCTGCCCGCCCGCGAGCGCCGGCAGGTGCGCCATGCCCGGGTAGGCCTCGGTGTCGCCCACGGCCCACAGGGTCCAGCGGTCCGTCTGCACCAGGTGCCCCACCGCGGCGTTGGGCCGGTGCGGCATGGGCCGGTGCCCGTGCACCGCAGGCGTGAGGTGGACGCGGACGTGCGCCCCGACGTCGTGCCACGTGCCGTGCTCCCCGCCCGCGGCGACCGACAGGGGGCCGCGCGGGCGGCCCGGCACGGGACCCACGAGGGGCCGGTCGTCGTGCTCTGGACCCGCGCTGAGGCCCACGCCGGGGAGCCCCTTCGCACGCAGCCAGCGCGCGTTCGCGGGCGCCGTCAGGATCGGGGCGTCGCCCAGGAGGCGCAGGGAGCCGAGCTCCGCGTGGTCGTGGTGCAGGTGCGAGAGGAGCACCGCGTCGGCGCCGCGCCACACCTCGGCGGGTCGTACGCCGCGCCGACGCAGCAGCCCGGCGTGGCGCCGGAGCAGGGGGTCGGTCACGATGCGCACGTCCCCGTCGGGCGTCGCGACGTCGAGCACGACGCTCGAGTGCCCCAGCCACGTGACCCGCAGCCCGGGCGCGACCCCCGTCACGTCCTGACCCCCAGCTCCCGCAGCCACCCGACGAGCGCGCCGTGCACGGCCTCGGCACCCACGAGCATGCGGGTCCCGCCCACGTCCTCCCGCGCACCGTCCGCGACGCGCAGGCTCGCGGGGTACAGCAGCATGGCCTCGTTCTGGGCACCACCCAGGCCGCCGTGCGACCCGACGAGGCCCTCGAACGCATGGACCAGCCCCGCGTCGTCGACGCTCGAGACCAGCAGCAGGTCCCCCGCGTGCTCGAGCGAGGCCGCCCGCAGCAGGTCGGGCGCGGCCCGCGGCCCGTACCGGGCGAGCGGGTCCTGCCCGAGGACCTCACCCGTGACCAGGTGGTGGCTGCCCGCCGGGCCGTACGCGACGACGTCGGGCACCTCGCCCTGCACGGGGCCGCTCTCCTGCACGACGACGACCCCCACGGCCGGGTTCGCGACCAGACCCGGCACGAGCGCGGGCCAGCGCGCCCGGATCTCGTCGCCCACGAGCCGCGCCGGCGAACGCGGGAACCACACGAGGCCGAGGTTCCCCGAGCCGACGACCGCGACCTCGGGCAGGTCGCCCTGCCCCGCAGGCTCGGGCTCGCGGTCGGGGCCGACCACGACGCGACCGCCCCTCGCGTCCTCGGCGCCACCCCGCCCGAGCGCGTTGAGCGCGGTGTTGACCGCTCCCCAGGCCTCGGAGTCCGCCGAGGCGGGCGACCGCACCCCGGCCGCCCGACGGCGCCGCCCGCCCGCAGCGGGGACGACCGCCATGAGGCGGCGCACCTCGTCGAGGAACGAACGCCCCACGACCTGCTCGAACGTCGCGCCGAGCGACTGGCCGTGGTCGGACAGCACGACGATCTCGTAGCGGCGCGCAGCGACCTGCGCGACCTGCTCCCACAGGCCCACGACCCGGTCGAGCCCCTCGAGCGCCCGCATCGCCTCGGGGCGAAGCGGCCCCGCGTGGTGCGCGATCTCGTCGTAGTCGACGAGGTCGACGAACACCACGGGCGCCCCGCGCACGAGCTGCTCGGCGACGAGCGAGGTGTTGAGGTCACGCAGGACGACGTTCGAGACCGCACGCAGGACCGGGTAGGCCCCCAGGCGCGAGACGCGCGGCACGACGTCGCGCACGGCCTGCTGCCACCCCTGGTAGAGCTCCTTGAAGAACTCCCCCACCGTCGCCACGAGGGCCCGGACCAGGACGAACGGGCTCGAGAAGAAGTGCACGAAGAGCTGCCCCGGCCCCAGGCCCGCACCCGCCCGGCTCATGACGAGCAGGTTCGTCGAGGCGTCACCCGAGAACATGGTCGAGACCGCGACCCCGCCGTCCGCGAGCAGCCCCCGCCCGTCGCTCATGAGCGCCTCGACCTGGGCCGCGTCCGCCGGCCGGTTCGTCACGACCAGACGCCCCTGCGCGCGGTCCCACCAGCGGAACGCCGGCACGTGCTCGCTCGTCCCGTGCAGCAGGCCTGCCTGGCTCGCCGGGGTCGTCGACGGGACGCGCGCCCACCACGACTCGAGCACGTGGGAGCCGGAACCGAGCCAGCGTGCGAGGTTCGGCGCCAGCCCCGCCTGGACCGCGTGGTCGAACGTCTCGCGCGCGACGCCGTCGAGCTGGACGACCAGGAGTCCCGCGCGCGGTGCACCCGGCCCGCCCGCCAGGCCGTCGGTGGGCCCGGACGCACGCCCGTCGGTCGTCGCGCCGGCACCAGGACGCGCTCGACGCGCCGCGGCACGCTGTGCACGGCGCGCGCGCCGGAGCAGGTGGTCGATCACGTACTCGTTGTCGCTCGCGCCGATCGCCCACCGGCCGACAGCCATGAAGAACGCCGCCAGGACCAGCACCGCCACCACAGCGCCCCAGTCGTCGGTCTCGAAGCCAGGAAGATACGTCAGGGCGAGCCACGCCACGAGCACCTGACCGGCCAGCCCCGACACCAGCGCCCCCAGGACGCCGGCACGACCCGCGACGACACGCCACAGCGGTCGCAGGAGCACGTCGCCGACACCGACCACGAACGCCGCGAGGAACACCGACCACCACGACGTGATCCGCACCCCGGGGACGATCCAGATCGCGAGCGCCAGGCCCGCCGTCGTCGACACGAGCGACCAGAGAGCCCCCGTCAGGTCGTGCACGGAGAACGGGAGACGGTGCCTCATGCGGCCATGATGCCGCGCTGACGCACCTACCGCGCGGGCGGCGCCTGCCGGTTCCTGGCAGCACACCTCCCGACCACGGCCCGACGCACCTACCGCGCGGGCGGCGCCTGCCGGTTCTTGTCGGTACCCCACCGCTGCGAGTCCGGCACCTCCAACGCGTCGCACAGCGCGTGCCACACGTAGCGCGGCTCGACGCCGTCCTCGAGGGCCTGGACCGCCGTCCTGTCGTCCAGGGCGTTGAGCACCTGGTCCCGGGTCAGGGCGCGACCGTAGGCCGATCCGAAGACCTCGTCCACCAGCTGCCAGAACTCTCGATACCGCACGGGGACAGCCTGCCACGTCCCGGGACCTCGCCCGTCATCACGGAGCCTCGCCGGCCGCCGTCGACCCCGAGGTCGACCGGTCGACGAGGCCTCCGTGCCCGGCCGACCCGGGGTCCGCGCCGCGTGCGTGCCGGGCAGGGAGCGGTTGTGGGTGGCAGCGCCCACAATGGCGGGGTGACGACCCCCGACCCTCTCGCCGGTTTCAGCGCTCCGACCCGCGCCTGGTTCGAGGGCGCGTTCGAGCGTCCGACAGCCGCGCAGGCCGGCGCGTGGGAGGCGATCGGGAGCGACCGGCACGCGCTCGTCGTGGCCCCGACGGGATCGGGCAAGACCCTCGCGGCCTTCCTGTGGTCGCTCGACAGGCTGCTCTCCCCTCCCGCGGACGAGGCGCCCGCGGACCCCGCGCACCGCTGCAAGATCCTCTACGTCTCGCCCCTCAAGGCGCTGGCCGCGGACGTCGAGCGCAACCTGCGCTCGCCGCTCGCAGGCATCCGGCAGGCCGCCGTGCGGCTCGGGACCACGGTCCCGGACGTCGTGGTCGGCACCCGCACGGGCGACACGCCTGCGAGCGAGCGGCGCCGCTTCGGGGTCGCTCCCCCGGACATCCTCATCACGACGCCCGAGTCGCTGTTCCTGGTCCTGACGTCCCAGGCGCGCGCAGGCCTGGCGGGCGTGCAGACCGTCATCGTCGACGAGATCCACGCCGTGGCCGGGACCAAGCGCGGGGCGCACCTGGCGGTCTCGCTCGAACGCCTCGACGCCCTGCTCCCCGTGCCCGCGCAGCGCGTGGGCCTGTCCGCGACGGTCCGGCCGGTCGAGGCCGTCGCGACGTTCCTCGCGGGGCACCGCCGCCCGGAGGACCAGGGGCGGGAGGTCGTGGTCGTGCAGCCGCCCTCGGAGAAGAGGATCGAGGTCGACATCGTCGTGCCCGTCCCGGACCTGGCCGACCTGCGCAGCGCCCCGGTGCCGGGCAGGGCAGCGGGCCCCGAGGACCTCGCGCCCCTGCCCGACGGCGAGCCCGACCTCGCGGGTCCGGCCACGGCCCGTCCGCCGCGCCCCTCGGTGTGGCCGCACGTCGAGGAGCGCGTCGTGGACCTCGTGGCGGAGCACCGCTCGACGCTGGTCTTCACCAACTCGCGGCGAGGCGCCGAGCGGCTCACGGCCCGCATGAACGAGGTCTGGGCCGAGCGGCAGGGCGAGGACGTGCCCGACGTCGGGACGCTCCAGCCCGCGCAGGTCCTGGCCCAGTCCGGTGCGAGCGCGGGCACCGAGCCCGTGATCGCCCGGGCCCACCACGGCTCCATGAGCCGGGCGGAGCGCACCCGCACCGAGACCGAGCTCAAGGACGGGCGTCTGCCCGCGGTGGTCGCGACGTCGTCCTTGGAGCTGGGCATCGACATGGGCGCCGTGGACCTCGTGGTCCAGGTCGGGGCGCCGCCGTCGGTCGCGAGCGGGCTCCAGCGCATCGGGCGCGCGGGGCACCAGGTGGGCGCGGTGTCCCACGGCGTGGTGTTCCCGACGTTCCGGGGCGACCTGGTGCCCTCCGCGGTGATCGCGGACAGGATGCGCACCGGACAGATCGAGCACCTGCACGTGCTGTCCAACCCGCTCGACGTGCTCGCGCAGCAGGTCGTGGCCATGGTCGCGCTCGACGACTGGACCGTCGCGGACCTCGCGGCGCTCGTGCGGCGCAGCGCGCCGTACGGCGCCCTGGGCGACGCGACGCTGCACGCCGTGCTGGACATGCTCGCGGGCCGTTACCCCAGCGAGGACTTCGGCGAGCTCCGGGCACGGATCGTGTGGGACCGCACGTCGGGGGTCCTCAGCGGACGGCCCGGTGCGCTGCGGCTCGCGGTCACGAGCGGCGGGACCATCCCGGACCGCGGCCTGTACGGGGTGTTCCTCGCGACGGACTCCTCGGCCACGGCAGGCCCCGAGGACGCGGCCGGCGTGGTCGGCGACCCGCCCGGGGGCGCCGCGACGGGCTCCCGGGCGCGGGGTGGGCGGCGCGTGGGCGAGCTCGACGAGGAGATGGTCTACGAGTCGCGCGTGGGCGACACGTTCACGCTCGGGTCGAGCACGTGGCGCATCGAGGACATCACCCCGGACCGTGTGCTCGTGACCCCCGCCCCGGGCGCCCCCGGACGCCTGCCCTTCTGGAAGGGCGACTCACCCGGCCGCCCGGCCGAGCTCGGCCGGGCGGTCGGTGCCTGGGTGCGCGAGCTCGAGACGCTGGCCGCGACCGACGGACCCCTCGCGGAGCGCCTGCGCGACGCAGGACTCGACGCCTGGGCCACCGACAACCTCATGGCCTACCTCGCCGGCCAGCGCGAGGCCACGGGGCGCGTGCCCGACGACCGGACGGTCGTCGTCGAGCGCTTCCGCGACGAGCTGGGCGACTGGCGCGTCGTCATCCACTCGCCCTACGGCGCCAAGGTCCATGCGCCGTGGGCGTTGGTCCTGGGCGCGCGACTGCGCGACCGCTACGGCCTGGACGCCGCTGCGATGCACTCCGACGACGGGATCGTGCTCCGGCTGCCGGACGTGGGCGACGGCGGCTGGGGCGACGACCCCGGCGGCGCTGCCGGGCCGGGTGGCGCCGGGTCGCCCGTCGTCACGGCGGAGGACCTGCTGCTCGCCCCGGAGGAGGTCCTCGACGAGGTCCGCGCGGAGCTCGGGGGGTCGATCATGTTCGCGGCGCGCTTCCGCGAGGCCGCAGCGCGAGCCCTGCTGCTCCCCCGGCGACGCCCCGACAAGCGCCAGCCCCTGTGGCAGCAGCGTCAGCGCTCGGCGCAGCTGCTCTCGGTCGCGAGCGAGTACCCCGAGTTCCCGATCGTCCTGGAAGCCGCGCGCGAGTGCCTCCAGGACGACTTCGACGTCGCCGCGCTGACCGACCTCATGCGGGACCTGGCCGCGGGCCGGGTCCGGCTGGTCGACGTCACGACCCCCACCCCGTCCCCCTTCGCGCAGTCCCTGCTGTTCGGGTACACGGCCCAGTTCCTGTACGACGGCGACGCTCCCCTCGCCGAGCGCCGCGCGGCCGCGCTGTCCCTCGACCCGACGCTGCTCGCCGAGCTGCTCGGCACCGAGGGCGGGGCCTCGCAGCTCGCGGACCTGCTGGACCCGGAGTCGGTCGAGCGGACCGAGGCCGAGCTCGGCGCCCTGGTGCCGGGCCGCCAGGCGCGGCACGCGGAGGACGTCTGGGACCTGCTGCGCAGGCTCGGCCCGCTCCCCGCCGCGGAGGTCTCGCGCCGCACACGCGAGGAGGTGCGCGACGAGGTGCCCGGATGGCTCACGGCCCTGGAAGGGGCGCGCCGGGTGATCGGGGTGCGTCTGGCCGGCGTGCCCGACGACGCCGCGCAGCAGTGGGCCGTGGTCGAGGATGCCGGGCGGCTGCGGGACGCGCTGGGCGTCGCCCTGCCCACGGGGATCCCCGAGGTGTTCACCGAGCCCGTCCCCGACCCGCTGGGCGACCTGGTGCGGCGCCACGCCCGCACGCACGGCCCGTTCTCGGCGCACGAGGTCGCAGCCCGGTTCGGGATCGGGGTGGCCGTGGCCACCGGGGTGCTGCGCCGCCTCGAGGCCGCGCGCGTGCTCGTGTGCGGTCGGCTGCGCCCCGAGTCGCTGGGCGGCACGGGAGAGGAGTGGTGCGACGCCGAGGTGCTGCGGACCCTGCGGCGTCGGTCGCTCGCAGCGCTGCGGGCCGAGGTCGAGCCCGTCGCTCCCGAGGCGCTGGGCGTGTTCCTGCCGCGCTGGCACGGGATCGGCACGTTGCGGGGCACCGACGGGCTGCTGCGTGTCGTCGAGCAGCTCTCCGGGGCGGCGGTCCCCGCCTCGGCCCTCGAGACGCTCGTCCTGCCCTCGCGCGTCACGGACTACTCGCCCGCGCTGCTCGACGAGCTGACCACCACGGGCGAGGTCCTGTGGTGCGGGCACTCGTCGCTGCCCGGCGGCAAGGACGGGCTCGTGAGCCTGCACCTCGCGGACGCCGCGCCCCTCACCCTCCCCGACGCGTCACCGCTCGAGGAGGACGGCCCGCTCGACAGCGACCTGCACCGGGCCGTCGTCGACCTGCTGACCGGCTCGGGAGGGTTCTTCCTGCCGCGCATCGCCGAGCTGGCAGGGGCATCTCAGGCGGCGACGCTCGAGGCCCTGTGGGACCTCGTGTGGGCGGGGTGGGTCACCAACGACGGTCTCGGTGCCTTGCGCAGCCGCCTCGGCCCCGGGGGTGGCGCGCACCGCGCACCCCGTGCGCCCGTCCGCGCCCGCCCGTTGGCCAGGGGACGGTTCGCCTCGCTCGGGGCGGGGACGAACGGGGCGGCCCGTGGCGAGAGCGACCTGCGCGGCGGCTCGGGGCGCTGGTCCGCCCTGCCGGCCCGCGAGCCGGACCCCACGCGCCGCACGCACGCCCTGACCCGGGTGCTGCTCGACCGCCACGGCGTCCTGACCCGGGGCGCGGCCCCCTCGGAGGGCGTCACCAACTACTTCCGCGGCGTCTACCGCGTGCTCTCGGAGCTCGAGGCCACGGGCACGGTCCGGCGCGGGTACTTCGTCGAGCACCTCGGCGGGTCGCAGTTCGCGCTGCCGGGTGCGGTCGACCAGCTCCGCACCGACGCACAGGACCGCGAGCACGCCGAGGAGTCGCCCGGGCGCCGCGAGCTCGCCGCGCTGCTGCTCGCTGCGACCGACCCCGCCAACCCGTACGGCGCAGCCCTGGCGTGGCCAGAGCCCCGCGTACCGCACGAACCCGGGGGCGGGCCACCGATCGGTGTCGGGGTGCCGGGCTCGCCCGGGGCCGCGAGCAGGGCGCCTGCGCTGACCACCGCCGCGCCGGCGAGCGCGACGACCGCGACGGCCGTCCTGTCCGCCCCCGCCGCGGGCACGGCCCGAGCCGCCCCGCGGGCGACGCACCGCCCGGGACGCAAGGTGGGCTCCGTCGTCGTGCTCGTGGGCGGGGACCTGGTGCTGTACGTCGAGCGCGGCGGACGGTCGCTCATCTCGTTCGGCGACGACTCGGAGTCCTCGGCCCGTCGGCTCACGCTGGCGTGCGCAGAGCTCGCCCGCGCCTCGCGGGCCGGGTTGCTCGGGAAGACGGTGATCGGGCGGATCGACGGGATCGACGCCCTGGCGGGAGCGGGCAGCACCGCGTCGCGAGCGTTCGGGGTCACCGCCGCGCTCCTGGAGGCCGGGTTCCGGCCCACGCCGCGGGGGCTGCGCGCATGAGGTCCGTGGTTGGCGCGCGCCCGCGCGGGACGGGAGGTCTCCGTGCCTGAGGGCGACGTCGTCCGGGTCACGGCTCAGCGCCTCGACGCGGCGCTGAGCGGGCGGGTGCTGGACCGCGCCGAGCTGCGCTGGGCCGAGGCGGGCGGGACCGACCTGACGGGCAGGACGGTGACCGAGGTGCTGGCCTATGCCAAGCACCTCCTCACGCGCCTCGACGACGGCACGACCCTGCACACGCACCTGCGGATGGAAGGGCAGTGGCGCATCGCCCGCACCGGGTCGGCCGCTGCGGCCGCTCGGGGAAGCGACGTGCGGGCCGTCCTCGGGAACGAGATCTGGACGTGCGTGGGCGAGCGCCTCGGGATGCTCGACGTCGTGCGCACGCGCGACGAGCACCTGCTCCTGGGACACCTGGGCCCCGACATCCTCGCGGAGGACTTCCTCACGGCCCCCTCGACGGGCGTGCAGCTCGCACTGGACCGCCTCCGTGCGGCGGCGGCCGAGGGCGGGTTCCCCGCGCAGGTCACGGTGGGCGGCGGCAGGGCGCGGGTCGCTGCTGCCCGGTCGCTGCCGATCGCCGACGCCCTGCTGGACCAGCGGGGGGTCTCGGGCCTCGGCACCATCTACACGGCCGAGGGGCTGTTCGCGCAGGGGATGTGGCCCTGGACCCCGGTCGACGACGTCTCCGACCACGACCTGGAGGCCCTGCTGCGCACGACCCGAGGGCTCATGCTCCGCAGCGTCGCGGAGGGCGTGGGCACCGTGCGGCGCCACGTCCACGGCAGAGCACGACGGGCGTGCCACCGATGTGGCACGCCCGTCGCTGTCGCTCGGGCGAACGAGGCGCCGTTCGAGCGACCGATCTTCTGGTGTCCGACCTGTCAGAAGCCCTGAGACCCCGGTCAGCCGACCGGCTGGAGGTCCTCCCGCATGCGTCGCGCGCTCTCTGCCGCAGCACCGCGGCCCATGAGGCTCGTGGCGAAGTCCGCGGGGATCGTGTCCGGGATCATGAGACCCTCGGCCACGGCGACCCGGTCGCTGACCTCACGGAGCACGATCGACATGGGGATGTCGAGCGCCTCGCAGATCGAGCCCAGGAGCTCGGACGACGCTTCCTTCTGGCCGCGCTCGACCTCGCTGAGGTATCCCAGGGAGACGCGTGCAGCCGAGGACACCTCTCGCAGGGTGCGGCCCTGTCGCTGGCGAGCGTCTCGCAGCACGTCCCCGATCTCTCGTCGAAGAACAATCATCTGGCGGCCCCCTTCCGTGTCCCGTGCGACCGTCGGAGCCTGCCTGGCTCCGGTGGTGGTTCGCTGACCTGTCGTTCCCCGCGCCCCTCGCGCGGGGATCGTCCTACCGTACCCCGCACCCGGGGTTGTCTCATGCGCTGATCTGTTGAATGGCCTCTTGGCGATCACGTGCTGTTCAACGCGCTTCCTCCCAGCGTTGTTCCCGCACCGGTGAGACGTCCACGGCCTTGCCGGGAGTTCACGAACTCTCCACGTACTCACCAGCGCTTGCCCTCGTCCGGACCAGCCCGGGGCAAGTCCGGACGGCCGCAGCACCTCGCAGAGATCACCCGGCGACGACGCGTCGCGCGAGCCCGATCACCTGCGCGACCGCGGCCTCGCGGACCGCGGACCTGTCCCCCGCGAGGTGCAGCTCTCTCACCTCGGTCCGCTCGGGCGACGACACGGCCACGTAGACGAGCCCGGGGGCCTTGCCGTCCTGCGGGTCCGGTCCGGCCACCCCGGTCGTCGCGACCCCGACGTCCGCACCCAGGAGGTGCCGCGCCCCCTGCGCCATCTGCCGAGCGACCTCCGGGTCGACGGCGCCCCGTTCGGCGAGCAGGTCAGCGTCCACCCCCAGGACGCTCCTCTTGAGGTCGGTCGCGTACGCCGTGACGCCGCCCCGCAGCACGGCGGAAGCCCCCGGGACGGCCACCAGGCAGGCCGTGACGAGCCCGCCGGTCAGCGACTCGGCGACCGCGAGCGTCCAGCCCCGCGACGCGAGCGAGTCCAGGAGGTCCGCAGCGTCGGCCGCAGGCGTCAGGTCCACGCTCGCCACGGATACCGGCTCAGTCCTGGCCGGCCGTCTTCGCCGCACGCAGCGCGTCGCGACGCAGGCGCCACCCCTGATACGCGTACTCGACGCCCGTCACCACCGTGACGACCAGCGCCGCGCTGAGCACGACCCAGCCGACCACCGAGATCCAGCCGGGCATCTGGTCGAGCGGGAGCAGGAAGATCGAGATCGCAACGGACTGCAGGACGGTCTTGAGCTTGCCGCCCCGCGAGGCCGGCATCACGGTGTACTTCAGGACCGCGAACCGCATGAGCGTAATCCCCAGCTCGCGAGCGAGGATGACGATCGTGACCCACCAGGGCAGGTCGCCGAGGGCCGAGAGCAGCACCAGCGCTGCCCCGATCAGCAGCTTGTCGGCGATCGGGTCGAGGAGCTTGCCCAGGTCCGTGACCAGGTCGTACTTCCTGGCCAGGTAACCGTCGACCCGGTCGGTCGCAGCGGCGAGGACGAACAGCGCCGTCGCGACCAGGCGCCAGGTGACCGTGTGCCCGCCGTCGGCGAGCAGCGCCCACGCGAAGAAGGGGACCACGGCGATCCGGGCGAGAGTGACCGCGTTCGCGGAGTTCCAGGGAGACGGGACGGCTGTGACCACACGACAAGCGTAGGCGCTGTGCACCCACCCGTCCGACCAGGACCAGATTCCGACTGATCGGGCACAATCGGACAGACCTCCCGTCCGGAGGTTAGAGGATGCCGCTCGGCGCTCGCCGGAGCGCTACTCTCGGCGCCGTGAAACGTCACGCGCGCGCCCGCGGAAAGCGGAGGCGACGTCCTGCCGCACCAGGTCGGGCTCGCGACGGCCCTCGCCGCCTCGGGAGAGGTGGAGCGACGGCACGCGCACCTTGAGCCCCGCCAACCTCACCGCTCGCTACGACCGGGTCCGGGCTGCGGTGGGTGACGCCGCCCCCGAGCGCGTCGCTCCTCCGGTCGCGTCGGGGCCGCCACCGACCGTCACGTCCCGGGCTGCGGGGGGCGTCGTCAGGACGCCGGTGGCAGGGACCTGACCTCGGGTCGCGGTGCGCAGCCGCTGGTCCCGGGACGGGTGCGGGCGAGGTCCGCGCTCACGGCTCAGCGCTCGCGCCAGTCCGCCTCGTCGCCGGCGTCGTCGTGGTACTCCTGGGCCACGGGAGGCATGTGCCCGTCCGCGCCGTCGGAGTAGTCCCGGCCGTTCCCCGCCGACTGCTCCCCGCCCCCGGCCTCGCCGTCGAACACCTCGGCACCGGGCTCGCCACGCAGCATCGCGAGCGTCGCGGGCAGGTCCTCGGCCGTGAGCATGACCTCCCGAGCCTTGGACCCCTCGGAGGGGCCGACGATCTCGCGCGACTCGAGCAGGTCCATGAGACGCCCGGCCTTGGCGAAGCCGACGCGCAGCTTGCGCTGCAGCATCGAGGTCGAGCCGAACTGTGTGGTGATGACGAGCTCGGCGGCCTGCAGGAGCAGGTCGAGGTCGTCGCCGATGTCCTCGTCGACCTGCTTCTTCGTCGCGGCCGATGCCGCGACGTCGGTCCGGTAGGACGGCTTGAGCTGTGACTTGACGTGCTCGACGACCGCATGGACCTCGCTCTCGGCGACCCACGCGCCCTGCACACGCATGGGCTTGGCGGCGCCCATGGGCAGGAAGAGCGCGTCTCCCTGACCGATGAGCTTCTCGGCCCCCGGCTGGTCGAGGACGACGCGCGAGTCCGCGAGCGACGACGTCGCGAACGCGAGTCGCGACGGCACGTTGGCCTTGATGAGTCCGGTCACGACGTCGACCGAAGGGCGCTGGGTCGCGAGCACCAGGTGGATACCCGCGGCGCGCGCGAGCTGCGTGATGCGCTGGATCGAGGCCTCGACGTCTCGCGGGGCGACCATCATGAGGTCCGCGAGCTCGTCGACGACCACGAGCAGGTACGGGTACGTCGCGATCTTGCGCTCCGAACCCGGCAGCGGCTTGACCTTCCCGGCCCGGACCGCGGTGTTGAAGTCGTCGATGTGCTTGTACCCGAACATCGCGAGGTCGTCGTAGCGTGCGTCCATCTCGCGCACGACCCACTCGAGGGCCTCTGCGGCCTTCTTGGGGCTCGTGATGATGGGCGTGATGAGGTGCGGGATGCCCTCGTAGATCGTGAGCTCGACGCGCTTGGGGTCCACGAGGACCATGCGCACCTCCTCGGGCGTGGCCCGCATGAGGATCGAGACGATCATGGAGTTGATGAAGCTCGACTTGCCGGCGCCCGTGGCCCCCGCGACGAGGATGTGCGGCATCTTGGCGAGGTTCGCGACGACGTAGCCGCCCTCGACGTCCTTGCCGACGCCCATGACCATCGGGTGCTCGGTGCGCCGCGCCACGGAGGACCGCAGCACGTCACCCAGGACCACGGTCTCGCGGTCCGTGTTGGGGATCTCGATGCCGATCGCGGACTTGCCGGGGATGGGCGAGAGGATGCGCACGTCGGCCGAGGCCACCGCATAGGCGATGTTCTTGGACAGGTTCGTGATGCGTTCGACCTTGACGGCCGGGCCGACCTCGACCTCGTAGCGGGTCACGGTCGGTCCGCGCGTGAAGCCCGTGACCTTGGCGTCGATCTCGAACTGCTCGAAGACGCGCGTGAGCGACTCGACCACGCGGTCGTTCGCCGCGGAGCGCACCTTGTGCGGGGCGCCCTTGACCAGGTCGTCCTCGGAGGGCAGCACGTAGACGGTGTCGCCCTCGAGCATGGGCTGGACGCCGCGGGGCACCGGGTTGTTGGGCGGCGGCGGGGGCGCGCTGGGCGAGGGGGCCGTCCGACCGACGGACGGGATGACCTGCGTCGGCAGGTCGGCCGCGTCCTCGTGCGTGTCGGGCGGCGGCGGGGGGCCGACCGGTCCCGCGCGGCGACCGCGGGCGCTCTTGCGAGCAGCCTCCTCCTCGGCCTCAAGCATCGCGGCGCGCTCGAAGGCCTCGTCGCCGACGTAGCCGCCGTCGAGCCGCTCGCGCTCGGCCGCCTCGGCCTCGCGCTCGGCCTTGGTCTTGCGGGCTCGTCCGACGCGGCGCTTGCGCGGCGCCTCGTCGGTGCCGTCGTGGCGCGAGACGCCGTCGGCGAGCTGCAGGCCGTCGTCGTCCTGGGGACCGCGGCCGTCCTCGCCCTCGCGGTGGTTGCCCGTGAGGCGGTCGTAGATGCCGCGCAGGCGGCTCGGGATCGCGTGCACGGGCGTCGCGGTGACCACGAGGATCCCGAAGAAGCCCAGCAGCAGGAAGAGGGGCACGGCGAACCACTCGGTGAGCCCCGTGTGGACCGGGGTCGCGAACAGGTACCCGATCACCCCGCCCGCGTCCTGGACGGCCTCGAAGCCGTCCCGCGGGGCCGGCAGGTCCTCGGCGATGTGCACCAGGGAGCAGACCGAGACGACGATGAACGAGAGCCCGATCGTGACGCGCGAGTTCGCCTGGGTGCGCTCGGGGTGCCGCATGATCCGGACCGCGAGCCAGATGAGCAGGACGGGCAGGGCGACCGCGGCGACGCCGAAGACGCCCGCCGAGACCGCATGGACGGCGGTGCCGAACGCGCCCGCGATCCCCCACCACTCGCGCGCCGCGACGATCACGGCGAGTGCCAGGAGGAGGAACGCGACGCCGTCGCGCCGATGTGAGGGGTCCAGCTCTCTTGCTCCCTTGCCGATGCTGCGGGTGACCGCGCCGATCGCGTGCGCGCACCCCAGCCACAGACCGCGCACCGCGCGGACGGGCCACGGTGCAGGCCGAGCGACCGGTCTGCGTGCCGACGAGCCCCGCGGAGCGCGGGACGCGCTCGAAGATCCCCCCGATCTGCCCGTCGTACCACGCGAGGTGGTCTTGCGGGAGGTCGCGGGCCGTTTCGTCGAGGTGGACGTCCGGGTCGCCATAGTACGCACCACCGTACCTGTGCACGCCAGGCCGGACCCGCACCTCGAGGGTGCGTGTCCTGTGACGAATCCGGCATCCGTCCGCCCCGCCCCCGGGGCGCGTTCCCGCGGGAGCGGTCGCGACGGGCGGCGGAACGGGGGCAGGATCGGGACATGAGCACCCCTTCCCCGCTACGAGAGCTGCACGAGATCGCCGCCGGCGTCCACGTCGCGACGGCCGAGATCTGGACGAGCCTCACGACCGTGGTCGTCGGCCCGGACGGGCGAGCCCTGGTCGTGGACCCGGGCATCACGGTCGCCGAGGTCGAGTCCCTCGCGGCCGCGATCGTCCGCCGCGGCTGGCGTGTCACCGCGGGGTTCTCGACCCACCCGCACTGGGACCACGTCCTGTGGTCCCGCTCGCTGGGCGACGTCCCGCGGTGGGCCTGCCCGACGGCGGTGCGCGCCCAGGAGCGGAGCCTCGCCGAGGACCTCGTGAAGGTCGAGCGCGAGGCGCCGGGGCACGACCTCACGCTGTTCGGTCGCCTCACGCCGATTCCCCCGACCGGGACAGGTGACTCCCCGGAGGCCGACCCGCGGGACGCGCTGCACCTGCCGTGGCCGGACGGGCGGGGCCGCGCGTCGGCGTCGGGCTCCGCAGCGCTACCCGGCGCGACGCCGGCGGCCGGCGACGGACCGGCCGTGCTCGTGGTCCAGCACCAGGCGCACGCGCCCGGCCACGGTGCGCTCGTCCTGCCGGGCGCCGGGGTGATCGTGGTGGGAGACATGCTCTCGGACATCGAGGTGCCCCTGCTGGACCTCGAGTCCCCCGACCCCGTGGGCGAGTACCGTGCGGGCCTCGACGCGCTCGAGCACGCGGTCTCCGAGCACGGCGTGCACACCCTCGTCCCCGGCCACGGGCACGTGGCCACGGGCAGCGACGCGATCTGGGAGCGCTTCGGCGCCGACCGGGCCTACCTGGACGCCCTGGAGGCGGCTGCCGACGGCGACCCGGACGGCCCTGACGGCTCGGACGACCCCCGCGTCACCGGTGAGTGGGTCGTGGGCGAGCACCGCAGGCAGCTCGACCACCTACGCGGTGCACGCTAGGCGGTACGGGCGGGCGTCAGGCACTCGAGGTCGGCGACCGCGCGCTCCGCGAACGGTGCGCTCGACCCGCGCAGCCCGGGCAGCGCCTCCGTCAGCGACCGACCGAGGTACGTCAGGGCATCGAGGCCCGTGCTGGACCAGACCGCGAGCTCGCCGTCACCGGTCCGTGACGCGGTGTCCCAGAGCAGCGCGTCGCCGTTCTCGCTGAACGCGAAGACGACGAGCCGCCGGGCGATCGACCAGTCCCCGTCGGGCTCGACCATCCACTCGAACCCCTCGGCCTCGCCGTCCTGGTAGACCGCACGGAAGCGGTCGGTGAGGTGCGCGGCGCGGTGCTGCCAGCCGTCGGCGAACCCGTCGCGGGCCGGCGGGTACACGAGCCAGAGACCGAACAGGCGGCAGAACCCCGCCCGCAGGACGAGCCGCCGGTAGGACGGCGGGAAGCCGTGCCCGTCGGGGAACCGGAAACCGTCCAGCAGATCGGTCGCGACCGCACTGGTGGCGGGCGTCCCGGTGAGCGTGAGCGCGTCGGTCACGTGGACCGTCAGTCGTCGAGGCCGAGCGCGACGGACCGCGCGAGGGCGGCGTCCAGGGCGGCGTCGTCGGCGATGATCCGCGACAGGTGCCGGGCCGCGACCAGGAGCGCGTCGAGATCCGTGCCGTAGACGCTCAGCATCCCGCCCTCGGGGTCGAACCCGACGGCGTCGAGCGTCGCGGGCGACTCGTCGGTGAGCACCGCCTGGAGGGCTCCCGCGAAGTCGTAGCCCGAGCCCTCGACGCCGTGACGCTCGAGCGCGTCCTTGTGCTGGAGGTACTCGGGCCCGCCGGGCGAGTAGATGATGCTCGAGCTCGCGTCGTGGGTCACGAGCAGGACCGGGGCGAGGTCGGCGAAGTCTGCTGAGGTTGCCATGCCCGCGATGCTAGCGACCCGCACCCACACGAGCACGGAACCGAGGACCTACGCGACCAGCAGACCCACCCCGAGCGTCACGACCCCTGCGGCGACGAACCCGGCACCGACCGGCAGCAGCACGACCCACCGGTTGGGCGCCTCACGCCCCGCGCCTGTCGCGGACAGGAAGAAGCCGCCGGGCAGCAGGATCGCCCCGACGAGGACGCCTACCCCTGCGAGCCAGCTCCAGAAGCCCGTGAGCCCGGTCGCCTGGCTCAGCACGAGGCACAACAAGCCCAGGATCACGAGCACCCCGGCGTGCGCGTGCCCGGCCCGGAAGAAGGACGTCTGGAACGACGTGGCCGGGACCTTGCCGGTCACGACCCTGACGAGGAAGAACCCGCCGGACTCGATCCCGACGATCGTCAGGAGCACGATCCCGGCGGTGATGCGGACGGCGTCGGTGAGCTCGAGCACGAGGGCCTCCCCTGGTCGGCCGAGCGGTCTCGGCAGATACGACGTTCAATTTATGAACACTGTTATAGAACACCGTTCGCAAACCTGCGTCAAGAGATCTAGACTCCTTCCGTGGCCAGACCTCGACTGCACGACGACTCCCTGCGCGCGTCCTTGCTCGACGTCGCCTCTCAACAGATCTCCGAGCACGGCGAGTCGGCGGTCACGGTCCGTGGGGTCGCGCAGGCTGCGGGGACCAGCGCGTCCGCGGTCTACGCGCTCTTCGGCAGCCGCGAGGAGCTGGTCGCCGCGGTGAGCATCGAGGGCTTCCGGCGCTTCGCGGTGCACCTGGGTTCCGCACCGACGACCGGCTCGCCCACCGAGGACCTCCTGAACCTGGGCCTCGCCTACCGGACCAGCGCGCTGGCAGACCCCCACTTCTACCGCGTGATGTTCGAGGGCCCCGCAACGGCCGGCAGCGCGATCCCGGCCGTCGCCGAGCCGACGTTCGACGTCCTGCGGCAGGCGGTGGCGCGGGTGCTCGAGGCCGCCTCACGAGAGGGCAGCAGCACCCCGCTGCCCCGGCGTGCCCTGCAGGCTGCCGCCGAGGAGGCCTCGTTGGTCCTGTGGGGCCTCGTCCACGGACTCGTGAGCCTCGAGCTCGGTGGGCTGCTGCCCGGCGGTCCCGAGACTTCGGCGAGACGCTACGAGCAGGCGATCCTCGCCGTCGGGCCCCCGCTGCTGCGGGCGGCTCCCTCTCTCGCCGGTCCCTGACGACGAAGGGCCCTTCCTCCCGCAGAGCGGGAGGAAGGGCCCTTCGGACGATCCGTCGGCTACGCCTCGACGACGACCGGGACGATCATCGGGCGGCGACGCAGGCGGTTGGAGACCCAGCGCCCGACCACGCGGCGCATGACCTGCTGGAGCTGGTGCACGTCCGTGGCACCTCCCGCGATCGAGTCCTCGAGGGCCTGGACGACCTGCGGGCGGACGTCCTCGAACACGGCGTCGTCCTCCGCGAAGCCGCGCGCGAGGATGTGCGGGCCGGCGATGACCTTGCCCGTCGCGGAGTCGACCACGGCGAACAGCGAGATGAAGCCCTCCTCGCCGAGGATCTGACGGTCCTTGAGCTCGGCGTCCGTGAGCTCTCCGACGCTCGAGCCGTCCACGTACACGTAGCCGCACGGCACCGCACCCACGACCGAGGCCTTGCCGTCGACGAGGTCCACGACCACGCCGTCCTCGGCGAGGACCACGCGGTCCGCAGGGACGCCCGTCTTGACCGCGAGCGCACCGTTCGCGACGAGGTGACGGACCTCGCCGTGCACCGGCATGACGTTCTTGGGCCGCAGGATGTTGTAGCAGTAGATGAGCTCGCCCGCGCTCGCGTGGCCCGACACGTGCACCTTGGCGTTGCCGCCGTGCACGACGCGCGCGCCGAGGCGCGTGAGGCCGTTGATGATGCGGAAGACCGCGTTCTCGTTGCCCGGGATGAGCGACGACGCGAGGATCACGGTGTCGCCGTGGCCGACGGAGACCTTGTGGTCGCCGTTGGCCATGCGCGACAGGGCGGCCATGGGCTCGCCCTGCGAGCCCGTGCACATGAGCACGATCTCGTCGTCGCGCAGCGAGTCGACCTTCTTGAGGTCGATCAGGACGCCGTCGGGCACCTTGAGGTAGCCGAGCTCGGCCGCGATGCCCATGTTCCGGACCATCGAGCGCCCGACGAGCGCGACTCGGCGACCGTGGTTGTGCGCGGCGTTGAGGACCTGCTGGACGCGGTGCACGTGCGAGGAGAACGACGCGACGATGATCCGCTTGTCCGAGGATCCGAAGACGGAGTCCAGGACGGGGCCGATCTCGACCTCGGGGGTCACGAAGCCCGGGACCTCGGCGTTGGTCGAGTCGACCATGAACAGGTCGACGCCCTTCTCGCCCAGGCGCGCGAAAGCGCGCAGGTCCGTGACGCGGCCGTCGAGCGGCAGCTGGTCCATCTTGAAGTCGCCCGTGTGCAGGACCGTGCCGGCCCCCGTGGTGACCGCGACCGCGAGCGCGTCGGGGATGGAGTGGTTGACCGCGACGAACTCACAGCTGAAGGGGCCGAAGGCGACCGTCTCGTCCTCCTTGACCACGCGGGTCACGGGGGCGATGCGGTGCTCCTTGAGCTTGGCCGAGATGAACGCGAGCGTGAGCTGCGAGCCCACCAGGGGGATGTCGCGGCGCAGGCGCAGCAGGTACGGCACGGCACCGATGTGGTCCTCGTGCCCGTGCGTCAGGATGATCGCCTCGATGTCGTCGAGACGGTCCTTGATGTAGTCGAAGTCCGGCAGGATCAGGTCCACGCCGGGCTGGTTGTCCTCGGGGAAGAGGACGCCGCAGTCGATGACGAGCAGACGCCCGTCGTACTCGAGGACGGCCATGTTGCGTCCGACCTCGCCCAGCCCGCCGAGGGCGACGATGCGCAGGGCACCTGCCTGGAGCGCGGGGGGAAGGGACAGTTCGGGGTGAGGGTGGCTCACGGGGCCTCCTGGCCTGTAGTTCAGCTGTTCTGCATGTTCAGCGTGGCCGCGGGGGGCGCCGGGTCCAGCAGGCCGGAGGCCTCCAGACCGGCGCGGACGACGGCGACCTCGTCGTCCGTGGCTGCGACGTACGGCAGCCTGAGGTATCGGTTCTCGGTGACTCCGAGGAGCTGGAGCGCGGCCTTGGCCATGACGGCCTGGAAGCCCGCTCCGTTGATGGCGTCGATCGTGGGGATCGCGGTGCGGAAGGCTGCGAGCGCGCCCGCGTGGTCGCCGGCGTCGAACGCCGCGACGACCTGGGCGAAGCGCGAGCCGACCGCGTGGGCGGACACGGAGACGATGCCGACCGCGCCGTGCGCGAGGAACGACAGCAGCATGCTGTCGTCGCCGCTGTACCAGGCGAGCCCGGTCGACTCGATGAGCCTGGCGGCGGTGTAGACGTCGCCCGAGGCGTCCTTGTTCGCCACGATCCGCTCGTGCGCGGCGAGGCGCTCGATCGTCGAGGGGGCGATGCGGACGCCCGCACGGCCGGGCACGTCGTAGACCATGACGGGCAGCGGCGTGGCGTCGGCGACCGCCGTGATGTGGCGGTACAGCCCCTCCTGGGAGGGGCGCGAGTAGTAGGGGCTCACGACGAGGAGCCCGTGGGCGCCCGCCTCCGCGGCCTGCTCGGCCATGCGGACGGCGTGCTGGGTGTCGTTCGAGCCGGCGCCCGCGATCACGTGCGCGCGGTCCCCGACGGCGTCGACCACCGCGCGGACCAGCTCCGCCTTCTCCGGTGCGTGCGTCGTGGGCGACTCCCCCGTGGTCCCGCTCAGGACGATCCCGTCGTTCCCGTTGTCCACGAGGTGCTTCGCGACCTTGACCGCCGCGTCGAGGTCGATCTCGCCGGCGAGGGTCATCGGGGTGACCATCGCGGTCAGGACGGCGCCGAACGGTCGGGCCTGCGTGGGGGGAAGTGCCATGTGCACAAACTACCGCGCGCGCGACCGAAACGGCGTGTCGGTCCACGGCCGCGGCGGCCTCGGGCGGCAGCCCTGCGGGTTCCCCGGGGCCGGGAGGCGCCCGGCGTGTCGGGGGCGGACGTGGACCCGTCGATGCGAACCTGCTCGCCGCGCGTGATACTCGAACCATGTCGCCCGCCACGAGCTCCCTGTCCCCCGCCCTGGTCTCGCACCTGCCGACCGGGCTGCTGGTCGGTGGCCAGTGGGGCCCCGCCGAGGGCGGCCGCACGTTCGAGGTCGCCGACCCGGCCTCCGAGGAGGTCCTGTTCGACGTCTCGGACGCGAGCCCCGCGGACGGGCTCCGCGCCCTGGCGGCCGCGCACGACGCGGCCCCGGCCTGGCGTGCTGTCGCCCCGCGCGAACGCTCCGAGCTGCTGCGCGCGGTCTTCGCGACGCTGACCGCCCGCGCCGACGACATCGCCGCGCTCATCACGGCCGAGTGCGGCAAGCCGCTCGCCGAGGCGCGTGCCGAGGTCGTGTACGGCGCCGAGTTCCTGCGCTGGTACGCCGAGCAGGCGGTACGCACGGACGGCCTGGTCCGCACGGCCCCGGGCGGGGCCAACCGGCAGCTCGTCTCGCGCCGCCCGGTGGGTCCTGCGCTGCTCATCACGCCGTGGAACTTCCCGATCGCGATGGCCACGCGCAAGATCGGCCCGGCGCTGGCGGCGGGCTGCACGGTCGTGATCAAGCCCGCGCACCTGACGCCGCTCACGACCTCTCTGGTCGCCGAGATCATCCGCGGGCACCTGGAGGACCGCGGCCTGCCGACGGGCGTGGTCAACGTCGTGCCGACGTCGTCGGCGGCCGACGTGACCACTCCCCTGCTCGCGGACCCGCGCCTGCGCAAGCTCTCCTTCACGGGGTCCACGGGCGTGGGTCGCACTCTCCTCAAGGGGGCTGCGGACCAGGTCCTGCGGACCTCGATGGAGCTCGGTGGCAACGCGCCGTTCCTCGTCTTCGCCGACGCCGACCTCGACGCCGCGGTCGAGGGCGCGGTCGTCGCCAAGCTCCGCAACACGGGTCAGAGCTGCGTCGCGGCCAACCGCTTCCTGGTGCACGACGCCGTCGCCCGCGACTTCGGCCAGCGTCTCGCCCGGGCGTTCGGGGAGCTGCGCGTCGGGCCGGGCAGCGAGGAGGGCGTGCAGGTGGGCCCGCTCATCGAGGCCAAGGCCGTCGACAAGGTCGACGAGCTCGTCTCGGTCGCGTCCGACGAGGGCGCGCAGGTCCTCACGGGCGGTGACCGACCGCGCTCGACCGGGTACTTCTACTCCCCCACGGTCCTGACCGGTGTCGACGCCGGCTCGCGCGTGGTGACGGAGGAGATCTTCGGCCCGGTCGCCCCCATCGTCGCGTTCGCCGACGACGACGAGGGCATCGCCCTGGCCAACGACACCGAGTACGGCCTCGCGGCCTACGCCTACACGCGGGACCTCGCGCGCGCGGTGCGCGTGGGTGAGGAGGTCGACGCCGGGATGATCGGGATCAACCGCGGCCTGGTCTCGGACGCGAGCGCACCCTTCGGCGGCATGAAGCAGTCCGGGCTCGGGCGCGAGGGCGGCGAGGCGGGGCTCGAGGAGTACCTCGAGACCGTGTACGTCGCGCTCTGACCCCACCGTGACGACCTCTTCCGGGGCCGACGCCGACGTGCCGTCGGTGCCCGCAGCGCCCGACGAGCGCACCGAGGTGCGCGCCGCCGTGCGGCAGGCCGTGTCCGTCTCGATCGCCACGGGCCTCTACGGCATCTCGTTCGGGGCGCTGTCCGTGGTCGCCGGGCTGGACCTGCCGCAGACCATGGTCCTGAGCCTGCTCATGTTCTCGGGCGGGTCGCAGTTCGCGCTCCTCGGCGTGGTGGCGTCGGGCGGGACGTCCGCCGCCGCGGTCACGACCGCTGGCCTGCTCGGCCTGCGCAACACCCTCTACGGCGCACAGCTCTCACCGCTGCTCGCGCTCCACGGCTGGCGGCGCGTCCTCGCGGCCCACGTCACGATCGACGAGTCGACGGCCGTCGCGACCGCGCAGCGCAGCAGGGCAGCCTTCCGGGCCGGGTTCTGGTGGACCGGGATCGGGATCTTCGTCGTGTGGAACCTGCTCACGCTCGTCGGCGCGCTCGCCGGGGACGCCATGGGCGACCCCAAGGCGTGGGGCCTCGACGCCGCCGCGGGTGCGGCGTTCCTCGCGCTCCTGTGGCCCCGCCTCGCGAGCCGCGTCATGCAGCTCACCGCGGCGCTCGCGGTCGTCGTGGCGGTCGCGCTGCTCCCGTTCGTGCCGCCCGGGGTCCCCGTGCTCGCGGCGGCGGCCGTGGCCATCGTGGTCGGGCAGGTCGCCCGGCAGCCGCGGCAGCCCGTCACGGTCACGGAGTACGTGCCCGACAGCGCCGCGCCCCCTTCGCCCGCTCGCTCGCCCGAGGCTCCGCCCGCCACGGCGCGCCCGGCCGGCCCCACTGACCCGACCGGCCCTGCTGATCCGGCGGGCCCCGCTGATCCGGCCACCCCGTCCGACCCGCCCACCACGACCGACCGCACCGAGGAGCCCTGATGTCCGACGCCGCCCTGTGGGCCACCGTGATCGCGGCCTCGCTCGTGTGCCTCGGGCTCAAGCTCGCGGGGCACCTGATCCCCGAGCACTGGCTCGCGTCCGACCGCGTCGCGCGCACCGCGGCCCTCGTCACGGCCTCGCTGCTGGCCGCGCTCGTGGCCGTCCAGACGGTCGGGGACGGTCAGGGGATCACGCTCGACGCGCGCCTGCCCGCGCTCGGCGTGGCGGCGGTCGCGCTGGCCCTGCGGGCGCCGTTCCTCGTCGTCGTGATCCTCGCGGCCGCGACGGCCGCGGGCCTGCGCGCGCTCGGTCTCGCATGACGGGCCGCCGGGGCCACGGCCTCGGGTAGGGTCTGGCGAATGGCCCTCTTCAGCGAGTCGGCGGACGTCTCCGTCCGTCCGGCAGTCCCCGGCGACGAGGTCGCGATGACCGCGATCCAGATCGAGTCCTGGCGCGCAGCGCACGCCGACGTGCTGGGCGCGGCCGTGCTCGACGCGCTCGACGTCCCCCGGATGCAGGAGCAGTGGGCCGGGGCCGTGTCCTCCCCGCCGGGGCCCGGCTTCGCGGTGCTCGTGGCGCTCGCCGCGGACCGTGTCGTGGGCTTCGCGGCCGTCGCGCCCGGGCAGCTCGTCGCGCTCGAGGTCCTGCCCGCCCACCAGCGCGGGGGCCACGGTTCACGGCTGCTGTCCGCGGCCGTCGACCGGCTGCGCCAGGACGGCTCCGAGGAGGTCGTGGCCTGGATCCTGGACGGCGACACCGCGCGCGAGCAGTTCCTGGGCGGTGCCGGGCTGGGTCCCGACCAGCGGACCCGGACGCTCGCGACCGGGGTGCGCGACGTCGTCGAGCACCGGTGGAGCGCCTCGATCTGAGGCCCGCGCGTCCCGTCCTAGCGGGACGCCTTGCGCTCTGCCCGGTACATGCCCGCGGCCTTGCGCAGCATGGCGCGCGCCCGCTTGCGGTCCCCCGACGCGTCGTACGCGAACGCCACGTGGTACCAGGACCGCCAGTCGTCGGGGCGTTCCTTGGCGTGGGCCCGGTGCTCCTCGAACGCCGCGTCGGCCGCGGCGCGGTCGATGCGTCCGCCCGGCGAGCGCGGCAGGTCGTCGATGGGCAGCTCGCCCGCGGCGGCGAGGGTGTCGGCCATCTTCTGGACCGTGACCGCGAGCCAGAACTCCCACGCGATGAGCCCGATCACGAGGAGCGGGATGAGCAGGACGCCGATCCCGATCGCGATCCCCACGGGCTCGCCCGTCCCCACGAGCGCCTGCGCGCGGCCCAGGATCGCCCACACGTAGATCGCGAGCAGGGCCGTGACGACGACGGCCCCGACCAGGCCCTTGCGTGACCTCACGAGAGGTCCATGACGTTCTCGAGCCCGACGGTGAGGCCCGGGCGCGAGACGACCTCGCGGATGCCGAGCAGCACGCCGGGCATGAACGACACGCGGTCGAACGAGTCCTGGCGGATGATCAGCTGCTCGCCCTCGTTCCCGAAGAGGATCTCCTCGTGCGCGACCAGGCCGCGCAGGCGCACCGCGTGCACCCGGACCCCGTCGACGTCGGCGCCGCGCGCCTCCCAGCCGGACTCGGTCGCGTCGGGGCTCGCGCCCAGCCCGGCCTCCGCGCGGGCCTTGGCGATGGCCCCTGCCGTGTGCGTCGCGGTGCCGCTGGGTGCGTCGACCTTGTTCGGGTGGTGCAGCTCGATGACCTCGGCCGACTCGAAGTAGCGTGCCGCCTTGGCCGCGAACGTCATGGCGAGCACCGCGGACAGGCCGAAGTTCGGGGCGATCAGCACGCCGACGCTCGTGCCCTCGGCCGCCTTGCGCCCCAGGTGCGCGACGAGGCGCCCACGGCTCACGTCCGTCCAGCCCGTGGTGCCCACGACCGCGTGCACGCCGAGGTCGATGAGCGCGTGCACGTTGTCCTCGGTGACTGCGGGGACCGTGAAGTCGACCGCGACCTGGGCGCCCGCGGCGGCGACCTGCGCGAGGTCGTCCCCCGCGTCGATCCGGGCGACCAGCTCCATGTCACCGGCGGCCTCGACCGCCGCGCACACCGTGGCGCCCATGCGCCCGGCCGCGCCGAGGACGGCGACCTTGATCGGCGTCGGGGCAGCGGGCTCGCGGGACGGCTGGGGGGCGCTCTGGCCGGGGTTCACGTCGTTCGAGGTCACCCGACAACCCTAGCCGCAACGCGAGGAGGGCCGGTGCGCGTGACGCGCACCGGCCCTCCTCGTTCACGCTGTGAGACTCAGTCCCCGAAAGGACCCACACGCACGGTCGAGCGCGGGCGGGAGGCGAGCTCCTCCGCGAGCTTGCGCACGTCGTCGGACGTCACCGAACGGATCCGTTCGAGCGACTCGGCGACGCTCAGCAGCTCGCCGAACACGAGCTCCGACTTGCCCAGGCGGCTCATGCGCGAGCCCGAGTCCTCGAGGCCCAGCACCAGCCCGCCCGAGAGCTGACCGATGCTCCGGTCCAGCTCGGCCGCCGTGATGCCCGACTCGGCGAGCTTCTCGAGCTCGCTCGTCATGAGCTCGGTGACCTGGTCGACCTTCGAGGGCGCGCAGCCCGCGTACAGGCCGAACGTCCCGATGCCGCCGTGGCCCGACGCGAACGAGTACGTCGAGTACGCCAGGCCCCGCTTCTCGCGGATCTCCTGGAAGAGCCGCGAGCTCATGCCGCCACCGAGGACGGCGCTGAGCACCGAGAGCACGAAGCGGCGGTCGTCCGTCGCGGACAGGCCCGTGCCACCGATGATGACGTTGGCCTGCTCGACGGTACGGCGGATCGTGAGCTCGACGCCCTCGATCCCCACGCCCTGCACGTCCGCGTTGTCGCGGCGGGCGCGAGGCGTGCCCGCCGGGTCGAGGTCCCAGCCACCGGTCGTGAGCGCGGACGCGACCTGCTCGCACAGCGTGTCGTGGTCGACCCCACCGGCCGCGGCGACGACGAGCGTCTCCGGACGGTAGTGCCACTGGTAGTGCTCCCAGACGGCGCTGCGCGGCACGGCGTTGATGGTGTCCGGCGTACCGCCGATCGGTCGCCCTAGCGGGTGCCCGGCCAGGACGGCCTGCGCGAACTCCTCGTGCACGACGTCCGAAGGGTCGTCGTCGTTCATCGCGAGCTCTTCGAGGATCACGCCGCGCTCGGTCTCGAGCTCGTCCTCGTCGAGACGGGCCGAGGTGACCATGTCGGTGATGACGTCGACCGCCATGGGCAGGTCGGAGTCGAGCACGCGAGCGTAGTAGCAGGTGTGCTCCTTGCCGGTCGCGGCGTTGGCCTCACCGCCGACGGCGTCGAACGCCTCGGCGATGTCCATCGCGGACCGGCGGGCAGTTCCCTTGAAGAGCAGGTGCTCCAGGAAGTGCGTGGAGCCGAAGTGACCGTCGGTCTCGTCGCGCGAGCCGACGCCGACCCATGCTCCGACGGTCGCCGAGCGCAGGCCCGGCATCGACTCGGTGAGGACCCGAACCCCGCCGGGCAGGACCGAGCGACGAATGGTCGCCCCGTCCTGCCCGGCGGTCAGCTCACCCTCGGGCGAACCCGAGGGGACGAGCGGAAGGTTCCAGGGCACGTCAGGCGTCGTCCCCGGCAGGTGCCTCGGCGTCGGCCGGAGCGTCGTCCGAGCCCTCGACGACCGCGTGCAGCGAGAGCTTGCCGCGCGGGTCGATCTCGCCGATCTCGACCTGGACCTTCTGGCCGATCGACAGGACGTCCTCGACGTTCTCGACGCGCTTGCCACCGACGAGCTTGCGGATCTGGCTGATGTGCAGCAGACCGTCCTTGCCCGGGGACAGCGAGACGAAGGCACCGAACGACGTGGTCTTGACGACCGTGCCGACGAAGCGCTCGCCGATCTCGGGGACGTGCGGGTTGGCGATCGCGTTGATCGCCGCGCGGGCGGCCTCTGCGGAGGGGCCGTCGGTGGCACCGATGTACACGGTGCCGTCGTCCTCGATGGAGATGTCCGCGCCCGTCTCCTCCTGGATCTGGTTGATCATCTTGCCCTTCGGGCCGATGACCTCGCCGATCTTGTCCACGGGGACCTTGACCGCGATGACGCGAGGAGCGTTGGGGCTCATCTCGTCCGGCACGTCGATGGCCTCGTTGAGGACGTCCAGGATGGTCAGGCGCGCGTCGCGGGCCTGGGTCAGCGCGCCGGCCAGGACCGAGGCGGGGATGCCGTCGAGCTTGGTGTCGAGCTGGATGGCCGTGATGAACTCACGCGTACCGGCGACCTTGAAGTCCATGTCGCCGAAGGCGTCCTCGGCACCGAGGATGTCGGTCAGCGCCGCGTAGCGCGTCTCGCCGTCGACGGTGTCGGAGACGAGACCCATCGCGATGCCCGCGACCGCTGCGCGCAGCGGCACACCGGCGTTGAGGAGCGAGAGGGTCGAGGCGCACACGGAGCCCATCGAGGTCGAGCCGTTGGACCCGAGGGCCTCGGAGACCTGACGGATCGCGTAGGGGAACTCCTCGCGGCTCGGCAGCACCGGCACGATCGCGCGCTCGGCGAGGGCGCCGTGCCCGATCTCGCGACGCTTCGGGCTGCCCACGCGGCCGGTCTCGCCGGTCGAGTAGGGCGGGAAGTTGTAGTTGTGCATGTAGCGCTTGCGCGTCTCCGGGGAGAGCGTGTCGAGCTGCTGCTCCATGCGGAGCATGTTGAGCGTGGTGACACCCAGGATCTGGGTCTCGCCGCGCTCGAAGATCGCCGAGCCGTGCACGCGGGGCAGGACCTCGACCTCGGCCGACAGGGTGCGGATGTCCGCGAGCCCACGACCGTCGATGCGGAAGCCGTCCGTGAGGATGCGCGCGCGGATGAGCTTCTTCTGCACCGAGCGGTACGCGGCGGAGATCTCCTTCTCGCGGCCCGCGAAGTCGCCGGCGAGCTCGGCCTGGATCTCGGCCTTGATCTCGTCGAGACGGTTCTCGCGGTCCTGCTTGTCGGCGATGCTCAGGGCCTCGCCCAGGCGGGCCGTCGCAGCGGCCTCGACCGCGGCGTAGACGTCGTCCTGGTAGTCCGGGAACGTCGGGAAGTCCTGCACGGGCTTGGCGGCCTTGGCCGCGAGCTCCTGCTGCGCCTCGACGAGCGTGCGGATGAAGGGCTTGGCGGCCTCGAGGCCGGCTGCGACGACCTCTTCGGTCGGGGCGCCGACGCCCTCGTTCTTGATGAGGTTCCAGGAACCCTCGGTGGCCTCGGCCTCGACCATGGTGATCGCGACGTCGTCACCCACGACACGCCCCGCCACGACCATGTCGAAGACGGCGCGCTCCTTGTCGGAGTACTTGGGGAACGCGACCCACTGGCCGTCGATCAGGGCGACGCGGACGGCGCCGATCGGGCCGGAGAACGGCAGGCCGGAGAGCTGCGTCGAGATCGACGCGGCGTTGATGGCCAGGGTGTCGTACGCGTCGTCCGGGTGGATCGCGAGCACGGTGATGACGACCTGGACCTCGTTGCGCAGGCCCTTGACGAACAGGGGGCGCAGCGGGCGGTCGATCAGGCGGCAGGCCAGGATCGCCTCGGTCGAGGGGCGACCCTCACGACGGAAGAACGAACCGGGGATCTTGCCGGCGGCGTACTGCCGCTCCTCGACGTCCACCGTCAGGGGGAAGAAGTCGAACTGGTCCTTGGGGTGCTTGCCGGCCGTCGTGGTCGACAGCAGCATGGTCTCGCCGTCCAGGTAGGCGGCGGCGGAGCCACCGGCCTGGCGCGCGAGGCGTCCGGTCTCGAACCGGACGGTACGGGTTCCGAAGCGACCGTTGTCGATCGTTGCTTCGGTGAATTCGATCTCGGGACCCTCCACGGGTGCCCTCCTCACTCTCGAAGTGCCGCCTTCGGTGCCTGTCGAGGGTGCATCCACTCGACGCTCGGCGGTCTTCGATCGAGGCCCACGGTCTTCCCGCTCGAGGCGGGTTCCGGGAGCCACTACCGAGGACCGAACGAAAGGCTGGCGGCGTGGGTTTTCTTACGGGTGCTTCACACCGGACCAGCCCGGCCCCGTCCGGGGCCGGGCTGAGTCAGGGGGTGTCAGCGACGCAGGCCGAGGCGCTCGATGAGGCTGCGGTAGCGGTTGATGTCGACCTTCTGCAGGTAGCCGAGGAGACGGCGACGCTGGCCGACGAGGAGCAGCAGGCCACGACGGCTGTGGTGGTCGTGCTTGTGCTCCTTGAGGTGCTCGGTCAGGTCCTTGATGCGCTGCGTCAGCATCGCGATCTGGACCTCGGGCGAACCGGTGTCGCCCTCGCTCGTGGCGTACTCGGTCATGATGCGCTGCTTGGTGGCAGTGTCGAGGGGCACGGCTCTCCTTGTGGTGTTCGTTGCGCGGCGCGCCAGGGCTTGATCCCTGGGCTCTTCGGCAGGCTTGCCAGCCTCCGCGGCCGTTCTGACGGCGCCCATAGTATAGCAGGGTTGCTCAGTCCCCCAGCAGTCCCCGCCTGCGTGCCTCGGCCACCGCAGCCGTGCGCGAGTCGACCCCGAGCTTCTCGTACACGTGGACCAGGTGGGACTTCACGGTCGCCTTCGACAGAAACAGCCGGCGCGCGACCTCGTCGTTCGAGCACCCCCGCGCCACGAGCCCGAGCACCTCGAGCTCGCGCAGCGACAGCGAGACGCCCGGCGCCCGCATGCGACCGAGGAGCCGCCGCTGCACGCTCGGCCCGAGCGCGACCTGCCCACCCGCCGCCGCGCGGATCGCGGCGGTCAGCTCGTCGGTCGGCGCGTCCTTGAGCAGGTAGCCCGTGGCGCCGGCCTCGATCGCGGCGAGGATCTCCTGGTCGGAGTCGTAGGTCGTGAGGATCAGGACGGGCGGCCCGCCCAGGCGCGTGACCTCGCGTGCGGCCTGCGCACCGCCCATGCGGCCTTCGCCGAAGCGCAGGTCGAGCAGCACGACGTCGGCCTCGAGCCCGGCCCCGACCCGTCGGACGAGCTCCTCGGCCGTCGCGAGCTCGTCGACGACCTCCATGTCCCCCTCGGCGTCGACGACGGCCCGCAGGCCCGCACGGACCACGGGGTGGTCGTCGGTCAGCACGACGCGGATGGTCGCCGGTCCTTGTGTCACCGAGTCTCCTGGGGGTCGAGCGGAAGGTGGACGGCGAGCGCCGTCCCGGCGCCCGGCTCGGTCTCGAGAGAGAACGTGCCGCCGAGCTCGGCGACGCGCGAGCGCATCGCCGTCAGGCCGAACCCTGGGCGGGGTGGAGGCGTCGCCCCTCCCGTCACGCCGTCGCCACGGCCCTCGTGCCCGACGGCGGAGCCCCCGTCCGCTCCCGGGTGCGGCGCGGGGGACGCGAGCGGGTCGAACCCGCGACCGTCGTCGACCACGTCGAGCGCGACGGCGTCCCCGAGGAAGCTGAGCGTGACCGCGGCCCGCGAGGCTCCCGCGTGCTGGACGACGTTGGCGAGCGCCGACTGCGCGATCCGCAGCAGCGCGGTCTCGACGGGCACGGGCAGGGGGCGCGGGCGGCCCGACACCTCGACGGTCACGCGCAGGTCGTCGCCCGAGGCCAGAGCCGTGCGCTCGGCGACGCGTTCGAGCGCACCGACGAGGGTCGCCGACTCGAGGTCCGCGGGCGCGAGGTCGCGCACGAAGCGCCGGGCCTCGGCGAGGTTCTGCTGCGCGGCGACCCGTGACCGGGCGACGTAGCCGCGGGCGGTGCGCGCCGCCGTCGGGCCGGGGGCTCCCCGGGCGAACGCTCCCGGCACCTCGACCTCCTCGAGCGCCGCGTCCGCCGCCCGCAGCAGCAGCTCGATCGACGAGAAGCCCTGCGCGAGCGTGTCGTGGATCTCGCGCGCGAGGCGCTCGCGCTCGGTCGCGACCGCGGCCTCGCGCTCGGAGACCGCGAGGTCCGCGCGCGTGCGGACCAGGTCGTCGATGAGCTCCTGACGTCCCTGCGACTCGCGCACGATCGTCTCGAAGCCGAGCACGACGGCGATCGCGACGAGGCCGCCGAACGTCGGGCCCAGGATCGAGCCCACGAGCTGCTGGCCGCCCAGGATGGCGCCACCGACCGCGCACGCGGTCGTCGCCGCCACGGCCACGATCCCGCGGCGGGGTCCGAGCACGTGCATCTCGAGGAACATCAGGGGGAACGCGATCCACAGCGCGACCGGGGTCAGGAGCAGCAGCAGCGCCCACCCCACGATCAGCGCCGCGACCCACGCTCCCGTGGGCCACCAGGCGCCGCGCGGGGCGTCGACCGCGGTGTCGCGCACGTTGATCCGCGAGCGCCCCACGCCGTAGACGAGCAGGAGCCCCAGGCCGCACGCGAGCGCGGCCCACGCCCCGGCGTCCAGTCCCCCGGCGCTCAGGGCCTCCGCCCAGCGGGAGCCGACCGCGAGCCCCACGAGGGCCACCAGGAGCACGTCGAGCGCGATCTGGAGCCCGAGGGCGGCGGAGATCACGGCGCGAGGCTTCACATCGCCACCCTAGCGAGGCGGCGGGTGCGACGTGCCGCGCGCGATCCATCGAAAGGTTGATCCTCGGACCCACCTCGCGGCCACCGGAGAGCATCCACGGGCCCGATCCGCGCGAGGCCCCTCGGCGGGAGGCTGGACGCAGATCGATTCCACGCCAACCACCGGAGGCTCTTGATGTTCGTCGCGCTGCGCGACCTGCGCTTCGCCCGGGGACGCTTCGTCCTCATGTCCACCGTCATCGTCCTCATCACGTTCCTCGTCGGCTTCCTGGCCTCGCTGACCGCGGGCCTGGCCCGCGCGAGCACGTCAGGTGTCACCGACCTCCCGGTCGACCAGCTCGCGTTCACCGTCACCGGGGACGCCAAGCCCTCCTTCACCGAGTCCCAGGTCGACGCCACGCAGTGGGAGGCGTTCGCCGCCGTGGACGGCGTCGACTCCGCCGAACCCCTGGGCATCGCGACGACGCGCGCCTCGGTCACCGCGGGCGCGGACGGCGAGGCCGGCACCACCGCGGCCGTCACCGCGTTCGGCTCGCGCGCAGGCTCAGGACTCGTGCCCGACGGCGCCGAGGCAGCGCCCGGGACCGTGCTCCTGTCGAGCGGCGCCGCCGACGACCTGGGCGCCCAGAAGGGCGACGAGGTCGCCCTGGGTTCGCTGACCCTGACCGTCGCGGGCGTGCTCGACACCCAGGCCGACTTCTCCCACACGCCCGTCGTCTGGATGGACCTGACCGACTGGCAGACCGTCGGCGCCCGTGGGGGCGGCGCGTCCGGTGACGAGGTCGCGACCGTCGTCGCCATCACCGGCGACCCGAGCGACTCCGCGCTCGCCGCGGCCGCTGATGAGACCGGCACCACGACGCTCACCCCCATGGGAGCACGCGCCGCCGTCAGCTCGTTCTCGGCCGAGAACATGTCCCTCACGATGATGCAGGGCTTCCTGCTCGCGATCTCCGCCCTCGTGGTGGGCGCGTTCTTCACCGTGTGGACCATCAACCGGGCCGGCGACGTCGCGGTGCTCAAGGCGCTCGGCGCCTCGACCTCCTACCTGCTGCGCGACGCGATCGGCCAGGCGCTCGTCCTGCTCGTGCTCGGCGTCGGCGTCGGAACCGCCCTCGCGGCCGGGGCCGGGGCCCTCGCGGCCCAGGTCATGCCCGTCGTCGTCTCCCCCGCCACGACGCTCCTGCCCGCGCTCATCCTCGTGGTGCTCGGGACCGTCGGCGCCGTCGCGGCGATCCTGCGGATCACCCGCATCGACCCGCACGCGGCGCTCGCGGCCCGCTGAGGCGACGGCCTGCCCGCCGCTCCTGCGGCGGGGTTGGCGCTCGCGACCGCTCCCCCTTGCTCCTGAAAGCTGCTCCTGAAAGGCACACCATGGACCTCACCCTCGACCACGTCACCCTCGTCTACCCCGACGGCGAGTCGACCGTCACCGCGGTCGACGACGTCTCCCTGACCGTCCCCGCCGGGACCACGACCGCGGTGCTCGGCCCGTCCGGCTCGGGCAAGTCCTCGCTCCTCGCCGTGGCGGCCACGCTCACGACCCCGACCTCCGGGGAGGTGCGCATCGGCGACGACGCCGTCAACGCACCGGCGTCGTCGGCCGGTTCGGCCGTGTCCGCGGACGCGGCGCGGCTGCGGCGCGACCGGATCGGGATCGTCTTCCAGCAGCCGCAGCTCATCGCGTCGCTCACGGCGCTCGAGAACCTCGAGCTCATGAGCCACCTGCGCGGCGAGCGC
>NZ_JBUXJM010000009.1:0-171572 GCF_056158145.1 Oerskovia sp. PE-21s | reverse complement strand
GGAAAAGGAACGAACCGGACGAGCGCGTCAGCGCGCGAGCTCGGCCCGCATCCGACGGGTCGCCCGACGGTTGCGGAAGAACCCTGAGACCAGGGCCCCCGCCCCGCGGAAGAAGTGGCCGTTGACGATCGTGAGCAGGCCCTCGGCCATGTACATGCTCATCGCGCCGTTCGTCATCTTCGCGATCGCCCTGAACGGCATGCCGCGCAGGAACAGGAGGTTCAGGTCCGGGGTGCCCTTGGCCTCGGCCCGCGCGATCCGTCGAGCGAGCTCGCGGTAGGCGAACCGGGCCAGCGGGCTCCGTGCGTGCTCCATGTCCGACAACGGGCTGTTGACGCCGAGCGGCCCGGTCCCTCGGCCTCGCAGGGCGAGCGGACGGCCCAGGAGCGCGGCGAACGCCTCGTCGGACACGTCGGTCACGCGGCCGGTCCGGTACTCCGCGGGCAACGCCGGGACCGCGCTCGCGGCAGTGCCCGCGACGACGTGATCGGCCTCCAGGAGAACGGTCTCCACGTCGGAGGCCACGGCGAGCGTCCAGGCACCCCCCTCGGTCTCCCAGGTGCCCGACGTCGTCGAGAAGTGCCGGAACGTGAACCGGTCGAAGTCGATGCGCACACGTCGGGACTCGCCCGGCGCGAGGTGCACCTTCGCGAAGCCCTTGAGCTCGCGCACGGGACGGTGCACGCCGTCGGCGTCCTGACGCCCGACGTAGAGCTGGGCGACCTCGGCCCCCGCGACGTCACCCGTGTTGGTCAGGGTGAACGTCACGCCGTCGGCGTCGACCGCGAGGTCGGCGTAGTCGAACGTCGTGTAGCTCAGCCCGAACCCGAAGGGGAACGTGACCGGGACGCCGACCGTCGAGTAGTAGCGGTAGCCCACGTAGGGCCCTTCGCGGTACTCGGCGTCGACCCCTTCGCCCGGGTAGTACCGCACGTTGGGGACGTCCTCGAGCCGGACGGGGTACGTCTCCGCGAGACGGCCCGACGGGTTCACGGCCCCCGTGAGGACGCGCACCACCGCCTCTGCGCCGCCCTGACCGCCCAGGTAGCCGTGGACCAGGGCGCCGCACTGCGACAGCCAGGGCACCTCCACGACGGACCCGGCGCTCAGGACGACCACGATCCGGCTCGTGACCGAGGAGAGCCGCGCCAGCAGCTCGACCTGGCTCTGCGGCAGCCGCAGGTGGCTCCGGTCCTGCCCCTCCGACTCGCTGATCTCGTCCAGGCCCAGGTACAGCAGGACCACGTCCGCGGTGCGCGCCGCGTCGACGGCCTCCGCGACGAGCGCGGGGTCCGAGGACCCGCCGCGCGTGAAGCCCTGCGCGGTCGCCACGACCTGCAGGTCCGAGGCGCTCAGGGCATCCAGGGCCGTCGTGAGCCGGGTCGGGTTGACGACCGAGGAGCCGGCGCCCTGGTAGCGGGGCGTCTCGGCGAAGTCTCCGACGACCGCGACCCGGGTCCCCGACGCCAACGGCAGGAGGTGGTCCTCGTTGCGCAGCAGCACCACGCTCTGCTCGGCGACGGTGCGCGCCAGCTCGTGGTGGGCGTCGAGGTCGACCTCACGTCCCGCCCCGCCGATCCGGCTCGCGAGGACCTTCATCTCCTCGACGCGCGCGTCGAGGTCGGCCACGTCCAGGTCGCCGCGCTCGACGGCGGCGACGATCTGCGCCGCCGAGTCCAGGCCCGGCGAGGGCATCTCGAGCGTCCCGCCGCGGCGGACCGCCTCGACCGCGTCGTTGCCGCCGCCCCAGTCCGTCACGACCGCACCGTCGAAGCCCCACTCGTCCCGCAGCACCTGCTGGAGCAGGAACGGGTTCTCGTTGGCGTACGTGCCGTTGATCAGGTTGTAGCTCGACATGATCGAGAAGGGCGAGGACTCACGGACCACGACCTCGAAGCCGGTCAGGTAGATCTCACGCAGCGTCCGCTCGTCCACGACGGAGTCGCTCGTCATGCGGCGCAGCTCCTGGCTGTTCGCCGCGAAGTGCTTGGGGCAGGCCGCGACGCCCCGCGACTGGATGCCCCGCACGTAGCCGGCAGCGAGACGCCCGGACAGAAGCGGGTCCTCGGAGAAGTACTCGAAGTTGCGCCCGCACAGCGGGCTGCGCTTGACGTTGAGACCAGGGCCGAGCAAGACGTCCACACCCTGGTGCGCGGCCTCGGCGCCGAGCGCCTCCCCGACCGACAGCGCCAGCTCGGGGTCCCAGCTGTTCGCGAGCGTGGCCGCCGTCGGGAAGCAGGTCGCGGGCTGCGACGCACCCAGGCCGAGGTGGTCGGCCGAGCCCGTCTGCTTGCGGATGCCGTGCGGACCGTCGGACAGCCACAACGTCCGGATGCCGTGCCGAGGTACCGCCCGCGTCTCCCAGACGCTCTCCCCGCTGAGGAGTGCGGCCTTCTCGAGCGTGGTCAGTTCTTCCGTCATGGTTCTGCTTCCGTTCCCCCACGGAGGTCGTCTCTCATGGGTGCACTGGTGTGGTTCTGCACGCCCGACCGGTACGACGGGCTGCGTTGCTCTGAGGCCAGGTGTCGCGGTCTAGCGCGCCGCCTCGGCGAGGGGCTCGGTCGGCGCGACGGCGACGTCGGCCGGTCCGGCACCCGCACCCCCGTCGGTCCCGGGCGTCTGCCTGAAGATGATCTTGAGGATCGGGAAGTACACGACGACCGAGATCAGCGCGTTGATGATCATCGTGACGAGGTCCGCCCCGACCTCCCCGGTGCTGCCCCAGCGCTCGACCATCCACTGGTAGATCGGTTCCTTGTAGAAGCCCTGCAGCGCTGCGGCCGCGAAGGTGATCACCACGTAGGCGACGAAGTACCAGGCGGCAGCACGCCAGATGTTCGTGTCCGACTTGAACGTGACGTTGCGCTGGAGGAAGAAGTTGATGACCTGGGCGATGAGCAGCGTGACCTGCACCGCGAGGAAGTACGCCAGTCCCCCGCCGCCGCCGGGAAGGGCACCCGCCGCGTAGTCGAAGAGGTAGAACGGCGAGCCGTCCGCGTTCGTGCTCACGGCGAGCGCCTGGAACGTCTGGTCCACGAGGGGCGTCAGGTTGAAGATCCCCTTGAACAACGGCATGAGCGCCAGCTGGAGCACCGTCATCCCTGTGCTCAGGAGCGAGAACATGATGAACTGCGCGACCGTGGGCCGACGCTCGGAGAGATCAGCCCAGAACGAGCGCACGATCGCCTCCCCGGTGTCCTCGGGCCCGCGTCCGCGCGAGCCGGGGGCTCGCCCCGGAGCTCGCCGGGGAGTGGTCGCTGGACACGGCGTCGGCCCCGGGAGGGGCGGGATGCCTGCGTGGGTCCACTGGTGTGTCTCCTTCGACTGTCCACGAGCTGCCGCGTGGTGGGATCGCCCCGCCTACGCCGTCGACCGGGCGGACTCGGGCGACGTCGGAGTCAGTACCCACCTCCGCGGAGGGCTGCGACGTCCAGGTGGCCAGCGACGTTGGTGCCGCTGGTCGGTTGATAACGAACTCATCACAGCGCACACCCGACGGGGCGGGCCGTCGGTTTGCATAACCTGTCGGTTCTGACGCACAACCTGTCGCCGGGCCTGCCCGCGACGTCGCGCGTCGGCCGTCGGCGAACCCGGCCGCGAGCGCACGCCGACCACACCTTTCCACCGCGGGACGGGACCTTGTGCCCTGGCGAGCAGGGCGGGGCAGGTGTGGACTGGAGGGTCCCCCACCCCCTGAGGAGTGCCACACCCATGCCCGACGCCGACCGTCCCGATCACGCTCCTCTCGCTGCGGGCTCACCCGGGGACCTCGGCGCCACGGGGAGCCCGGTACGCACCGTCGTCTACTTCTACTCGTCGGCGTCGGGCATGGTGCGCTCGTTCGCGCACCGCCTGGGCCGCGAGGTCCTCGACCTGGGTGACCGCGAGGTCCGCCGCTCCGTCCCGGACGGGCCCTGGGTGCTGCTCACGCCGTCGTACAAAACGGGGAACGTCGACAACGACACCATCCCCGAACCGGTGCGCCGCTTCCTCGCGAGCCCGCTCACGCGGCGCCGTCTGGTGGGGGTCATGGGGTCGGGCAACAGGAACTTCGGCGAGCACTACCAGGCCGCGTGCCGTCAGATCGCCCGGACGTCGGGGCGCCCCGTGCTCTTCGAGTTCGAGCTGCAGGGGACGACGTGGGACGTCGAGGAGGCCCGGCGCGTCCTCGACGACCTGGACAGGGCGCTCGGCGTCGAGCACGCGAGGCGCGAGGCGGCTGCACAGGCCTAGCCGGGAGCGGTCCGACCGGGGGAAGGCCGCGGGGCAGCACGGCACCGGCGCCCTCCGGGGACCCCCTGCTCCCCCGGAGGCGCCGGGCGGTCGCACTCGGACGGGACGCACGACCCCCAAGGCCTCGACCGTCACGAGCGCGACATCCGTACTCTACTGAGAGCACTGCGACGCGGGAGGCGAAGTTCCCGTAGATGAGAGAGCTCTCATGTGAACTGCACCACACGTGCGCAGGGGCCGCACGATGCCGTCACGAGCGGGCTCCCGCCCACCGCCTCGACGCCGGCCTTCCACCGGACGGTTCGACGCCACGTCCCGCCGTCGAGCCCACCTGGTCCCGCCCGCTACCACCACACCGCTGCTCCTGGGACAATCGACTCGTGACGACACAGGAGACACCCCCGGGCGAGCGGCTCAGCCGCGCGTTCCAGCACCGGCTGAACGAGCTGTTCGCGAACAGGCAGCGCGCCGGACGCGGCGCGACCAACCGCGAGGTCGCGACCTGGATGACCGAGCACGGCTACGCCGTGAAGGAGGCCTACCTGAGCGCGCTGCGCGGTGGCCACCGGACCTCGCCCTCGCTGCGCATCATCGAGGGCCTCGCGGCGTACTTCGGTGTCGAGCCCAAGGACCTGCTCGACACGGGAGAAGACCCCAAGAAGGAGCTGCGCCTCGCCCTCACCGACCACGGCGTCGAGGCCTTCGCGATGCGCGCCGAAGGGCTCTCGGCGGAGAACGTCCGCGCGGTGACCCAGCTCCTCGACCAGATGCGACGCATGCAGTCCCTGCCGGCGGTCGACCCCGACGACGAACCGTGACCGACCATCGCGCCTGGCTCACCGACGCCGGCCTCGACCGCGCACGCAGCATCGACGAGGCGCGCGCGATCGTCGCGACCCGGCGCGGGCGACCCGTCGACGTCGTCGACGGCCCGCTCGGCGAAGGCGTCTCGGGGATGTGGCTCAGCCTGCCGGACGGCGAGAAGATCCTCGTCAGCTCCGAGGCCGCCCTGTCCGCGCGCCACCGCCGGCACATCATCGCCCACGAGCTCGTCCACATCCTCGACGCGTGCGAGGACCCCACGGCCCCGCCCCCCGGCCCGCAGCGGCGCAACCGCTACGAGGACCCCGTCGAGCACCGTGCCGAGTCCCTCGCGAGCGAGCTCATGATGTCGATCGAGGCGACGGGTGGTGTCGCCCACCGGCTCGCCGGCATGGAGCGCTACCGGTGACCTACCTCGCCTTCCTGCTCTTCGCCGGGGCCGCGGTGTGGACCGCCCTGCGGCACCGCTCCCACCTCGACGGCGACCGCGCGCTCACCTGGGGCCTGGGCCTCGTGGCTGCGGCGTCCGCGCTGCGGATCGACGCCGTGGAGTCCTTCGTGCTGACCAGCGCCCCCGCCGGGCTGCACGAGCTCGCCAAGCACGCGCTGCTCGTCGCCGGCTGCCTGTGCATCGCGGCCTGGGTCCAGGGGACCCAGGGCCGGCGTCCTCGTCCCCGCTTCGTCGTCACGGGCGTGGTCGGCGTCGTGAGCGTGCTCGTCGTGGTCTTCGTCCTCAACGGGCCGTGGGAACGACGGGACTTCGACTTCCAGACCGCGGGCAAGCCATGGATGGCCCTCTACTGGGCCGCCTACTACGGCGCGTTCCTGTGGGCCACGGCCACGTTCGGCGTCTCGACCCTCCGGGCCCGGGGCGAGCGACCGCGCGGTGGCCGGTGGGGCATGGACCTGGCCGCGGCCGGCGCGTTCGTCGGCGTCCTGTGGGCGCTGCTCAGCGCCGTCAACATCGTCCTGCAGGAACCCGACGGCGTCGAGCAGTTCCGCGTCCTGGGCATCCGCACCCGGTACCTCATCGCGACGTCGAGCGTCCTGCTCACGATCGGGATCATGGGACACCTGCTCACGGCCGCCCGGACCCGGCGCCGTCGGCGCGCGGACCTCAGCGCGCTGCACGCCCACCTCGTCGACACGGTCGCCGAGTCCCGGCTGCCCGCCGTCCGGCCGGAGGTCGCGGAGTACCACCGCACGATCGAGATCATGGACGCGCTCGCGACCCTCGCCCGGTACTCCGAGCCGCAGGACGCGGCGCGGGTCCGCTCCCTCGTCGGCGAGGCTCCCGAGCCCGTCCTGCGCGCCCTGCAGATCGACGTCGCCGCGACCCGCCGGGGGATGGACGAACGCCCACCTGTCCCCGCCGACTGGAGCGACTGGGTCACCGACGACGACGCGCTGCGAGACCTCGGCCGGGCGTTCCGGGAGCAGACCAGCGAGCGGCGCGAGAGCGTCCTCGTGTCCGTGCTCGGGTACGACGGGCGCGAGGGCTCGCCGCTCCCGCGGAGCAACGAGCGCGACGACCACCACTGACCGCGACCGCACACCGCCCGCACACCGGAGAGCCATGCCCCACCCCGTCCCCACCGCGCCGTCGGCCGAGCCGGCCTCGGACGCCACGGCGCGCGTCCCCCGCTGGGCCGTCCTCGTGACCGAGGTGCTCGCCCCCGGCTACACGGTCGCCGCGCTCGTGCTCGCGACCGCGCTGTACGCCTCCCCCGGCATCTCGGGCCTCCGCCACGTCGCCCTCGCCGTGCTCCTGTGCGGCGGGCTGCCCTACCTGTTCGTCCACGGCCTGGCCCGCCTGCGGGTCCTCGAGTCGCGACACGTGCGTCCCCGCGCCCAGCGCCTGGTCGTCTTCGCCGGGCTGATCGTCATCGAGGTCACCGCGATCCTCGTGCTGCACGCCACCGGGGCGCCTGCTCTGCTGACCCAGCTCCTCACGGCGTACCTCGCGGGGGTCGTCGCGCTCGCCCTCGTGACCCCGGTCGTGCGGGCGTCGGTGCACACGGGCGTCTTCTCCGTGGCGGCGGGCGTGGCGACCGCGCTGTCGTGGTGGCTCACGGCCGGCCTGCTGGTCGTCGCAGCGGTCGTGGGCCTCGCCCGGCTCGGCGTGCGCGACCACTCCCGCGCGGAGGTCGTCACGGGACTCGTGCTCGGCATGCTGGTGGGCGCGGTCGCCGCGGCCCTGCTCGTCGGCTGACGACCGACCCGTCCCTTCACCCGGGGGCGAGCGGCGCCGTCGGGCAGGAGGACGGGACGCCACCGAAGGACGCTTGACGGCCCGGCCCTCAGGGGTGATCCTCGTTCCATGCCGACGACGCCCGCTCCCCGCCCGCACGCCGCTCCCGCGCGACCTGCCCGGCGACAGCAGGGCCTCCCGTCGCGGCGACCTCACCCGGACCGATGACGGCCGCGCTCGTCGCGGGCCTCGTCGCCGGGTACGCGATCGCGATCCCCGTCGGCGCCATCGCGGTCTACCTCGTGACGCTCACGGCGCGCACGCGTTTCACCGTGGGCGCGGCGGCGGGCCTGGGCACGGCGACCGCGGACGGCGTCTACGCGACGATCGCCGTGGTCGCGGGCGCGGTCGTCGCGCCGTTCGTCGCGTCGATCCGCACGCCGCTCACGTGGGCGTCGGTCGCGGTCCTCGGGCTCCTCGCGTGGCGCACGTTCCGCCCTGCTCTCCAGCGCGTCGTGCCCGACGGCGCCACGCCCCGCCCGGCGACCGGCGACACCACGCCGGTGCGCGCCTACGCGACGCTGCTCGGGCTGACCCTCGTCAACCCGGCGACCGTCGTCTACTTCGCCGTGCTCGTCGCGGGCGGGGCTCTCAGTCCCGACGCGACCGGCCCCGAGCGAGCGGTGTTCGTCGTCGCGGCGTTCTTCGCCTCCGCGAGCTGGCAGCTCGTCGTCGCGGGCGGCGGCGCGGTGCTCGGACGCGCGCTGACCGACGACACGGGCCAACGGGTCACCGCGGCCGTCGGCGGGCTCGTGATCCTCGGCCTCGCGGTGCACCTCGCGCTCGGGGCCTGACGGTTCGTGAGCCGCCAGCGCGCGCCGGTCCGCACCGGGCGTACCGCCCGACCGCCCAGGGCGAGCGCCGCGTCGGGCAGGAACGACGAGGCCCCGGTGGCCGGACGCGCGAGGAGCGCGTCCGGCCACCGGGGCCCTGCGTCGACCAGAGGTCAGCGCGGATCAGACGTCCGTGCTGTCACCGATCCGGTGCACGAGGATCGAGTTCGTCGTGCCCGGCTGGCCCACAGGGGCGCCGGAGACGACGACCACGAGGTCGCCCACCTCTGCCAGGCCGTTGGCCTGCAGGGTCGTGTCGACCTGGCCGACCATCGCGTCGGTGTTGTGCACCTCGGGCACCTGGTACGTCTGGGTGCCCCACGTGAGCGACAGGACGTTGCGCACGTGCTCGCGCGGCGTGAACGCGAGCAGCGGGATCGACGAACGCAGACGAGACATGCGGCGAGCCGAGTCCCCCGACTGCGTGAACGTCGCGAGGTACTTCGCCCCGAGGATCTCACCGATCTCCGCAGCGGCGCGCGTGATGGCGCCACCACGCGTGTGCGGCGTCGAGCCGAGCGGAGCCATGCGCTCACGGCCCGCCTCCTCGGTCGCCTCGATGATGCGGGCCATCGTCTCGACCGTGAGGATCGGGAACTCGCCCACGCTCGTCTCGCCCGAGAGCATGACGGCGTCGGCCCCGTCGAGGACGGCGTTCGCGCAGTCCGACGCCTCGGCGCGCGTGGGGCGCGGCGAGTTCGTCATGGACTCGAGCACCTGCGTCGCGACGATGACGGGCTTCGCGTTGCGGCGAGCCATCTCGACGATGCGCTTCTGCACGAGCGGGACCTGCTCGAGCGGGAGCTCGACCGCGAGGTCACCACGAGCGACCATCACGCCGTCGAACGCGTCGACGATCTCGGCGAGGTTCTCGACGGCCTGCGGCTTCTCGATCTTCGCGACGACGGGGACCGTGCGGCCCTCCTCGTCCATGATCGCCTTGACGTCGTCGAAGTCCGCCGCGGAGCGGACGAACGACAGCGCGATGATGTCGGCGCCCAGGCGGAGCGCCCAGCGCAGGTCGTCGCGGTCCTTCTCGGACAGCGCCGGCACGGAGACCGCGACGCCCGGGAGGTTCAGGCCCTTGTTGTTCGACACGGGGCCTGCGACCTCGACGCGCGTCACGACGCGCGGGCCCTCGACGGCGGTGACGCGGACGAGCACCTTGCCGTCGTCGATGAGGATCGGGTCACCGACGCGAGCGTCGCCCGGCAGACCCTTGTGCGTCGTGGAGACGAGCTCCTTGGTGCCGACGACGTCCTCGGTCGTGATGGTGAAGACGTCACCCTCGTTGAGCCAGTGCTTCTCGTCGCCGCCGAAGCGGCCCAGGCGGATCTTGGGGCCCTGCAGGTCGACGAGCACCGCGACCGAACGGCCCGACGCCGCAGCGGCCTCGCGCACGCCGTGGTAGACGGCTGCGTGCTCCTCGGCGCTGCCGTGGCTGCGGTTGATCCGCGCCACGTCCATCCCGGCATCGACGAGCGCCCGGAGCTGCTCCTTCGACTCGGTCGCGGGTCCGATGGTGCAAACGATCTTTGCTCTGCGCATTTCTCCAGCCTCGTTGTTCCTTCGTGTCCGGCGGAACCGGACCGCTTCGGGCCCCTGCCTGGGCCCCGTCTCCACCCCGACGTCCTGACCGGACTCCGGGGCGCGTCTCACTGTCCTGTCATGCTCTCAGCGACACGGTCGACGCGCGCACCGGAGCGGGCAGCTCGCTGCTGCCCTGCAGGTACGCGTCGACCGACGCCGCCGCGGCACGACCCTCGGCGATCGCCCACACGATGAGCGACTGGCCCCGGCCGGCGTCGCCCGCGACGAAGACACCCGGCACGGTGGCCGCGAAGTCGTCGCCGCGCGCCACGAGCCCGCGCGCCGTCAGCTCGATGTCGGACTGCGCCGAGAGCGAGTCCGTCTCCGGCCCCGTGAAGCCCATGGCCACGAGCACGAGATCGGCAGGGATCTCCTTCTCGGTGCCGGCCTTCGGGACACGACGGCCGTCGGGGAGGTACTCGGTCTCGGCGACGACCAGCGCGCGCACCCGACCGTCCTCGTCCGCGAGGAACTCGACGGTCGAGGCCAGGTAGGCGCGCTCACCACCCTCCTCGTGCGAGGACGAGACCTCGAACAGGATCGGGTCGGTCGGCCAGGGCTGGCTCGCGGCCCGCTCGCGCGGCGGCTGCTTGCCGATCGCGAGGGTCGTGACACTCGCTGCGCCCTGCCGGAGCGAGGTGCCCAGGCAGTCGGAACCGGTGTCTCCACCGCCGATGATGATGACGTTCTTGCCCGTCGCGACGATCTGGTCCTCGACCGTCCCGCCCGCGACCACGGTGTTGGCCTGGTGCAGGAACTCCATCGCGAAGTGCACGCCGTCCAGGTCGTTGCCCGGCACCTGGAGCGCGCGCGGGATCGTCGCACCCGTGGCGAGCACGACGGCGTCGAACCGACGCCTCAGCTCGTCCCAGGTGATGTCCACGCCGATCTCCACGCCCGCGCGGAAGCGCGTGCCCTCGGCCTCCATCTGCGCGAGACGGCGGTCGATGTGCGTCTTCTCGAGCTTGAAGTCCGGGATGCCGAACCGCAGCAGGCCGCCGATCGCGGCGTCACGCTCGTACACGACGACCGTGTGGCCGGCGCGCGTGAGCTGCTGCGCCGCGGCGAGCCCCGCCGGCCCCGACCCGACGACGGCGACCGTCGAGCCCGTGAGGCGCTGGGGCACGTGCGGCGTGACGAAGCCTCGAGCGAACGCCTCGTCGATGATCGAGACCTCGACGTTCTTGATCGTCACGGCCGGCTGGTTGATACCCAGCACGCAGCTCGACTCGCACGGAGCCGGGCACACGCGCCCCGTGAACTCCGGGAAGTTGTTCGTCTCGTGCAGCCGCTCGCTGGCCTCGGCCCACTGGTCACGCCACACCAGGTCGTTCCACTCGGGGATGAGGTTCCCGAGCGGGCACCCCTGGTGGCAGAACGGGATGCCGCAGTCCATGCAGCGGCCCGCCTGCTCCTTGAGGAACGGCTGCCCCTCGACACGGTGCTCGTGGACGTCGCGCCAGTCGCGCAGACGGACCTCGACAGGGCGGTTGGGCGGGAGCTCACGCTCCCGCACCTTCAGGAATCCGCGGGGATCAGCCACGGGCCACCTCCAAGATCTGGTCCCACACGCCGGGGGCGGCAGGATCGAGACCGTCGAGCTCGGCCTGCGCGAGCGCCTTGCGCACGCGGGCGAACTCGGCCGGCAGGATGCGCGTGAAGCGAGCGCGGGCCGCGTCGAAGTCCTCGAGCAGCTCGGCCGCGACGGTCGAGCCCGTCTCCTCGAGGTGCGTCCGGACCAGGCCCTCGACGAGCGCGGCGTCCGCGTCGTCGAGCGGGTCGAGCAGCAGCTCGCCCGAGGACACCCCGGTCGTGTTCATCGCCTGCGGGCGCAGGTCGAGCACGTAGGCCGTGCCTCCCGACATCCCCGCGCCGAGGTTGCGCCCGGTCGGACCGAGGATCACGACCGAGCCGCCGGTCATGTACTCCAGGCCGTGGTCGCCCACGCCCTCCACGACGAGCGTGGCACCGGAGTTACGGACCGCGAAGCGCTCGCCCACCAGGCCGCGCAGGAAGATCTGCCCGGACGTGGCGCCGTAGCCGATGACGTTGCCCGCGACGACGTTGCTCGACCCCGTGAGGACCGCGGCACGGTCCGGACGGACGATGATGCGTCCGCCCGACAGCCCCTTTCCGACGTAGTCGTTCGCGTCGCCGAACAGGCGCAGCGTGATGCCTCGCGGCAGGAACGCGCCCATCGACTGACCGGCCGACCCCGTGAGGGAGACGTCGATCGTGTCGTCGGCCAGGCCCTCGCCGCGGTACCGCTTGGTCACCTCGTGACCCAGCATGGTGCCCACGGTGCGGTTGACGTTGCGGATCGGCAGGGCGATGCGCACGGGCTCGCGGTTCTCGAGCGCGTCGGTCGCCAGCGCGATGAGCTGGTTGTCCAGCGCGCGCTCGAGGCCGTGGTCCTGCGTCGTCGTGTTGCGCAGCGACGAGCCCTCGACCGGCTGCGGCTTCTCGAGCACGGGCCCGAGGTCGAGACCCTGGGCCTTCCAGTGCTCGACCGCCTTGCGCGTGTCGAGCGCCTCGACGTGGCCGACGGCCTCCTCGATCGAACGGAACCCGAGGCGGGCCAGGTGCTCCCGCACCTCCTCGGCGATGAACTCGAAGAAGTTCACGACGAACTCCGGCTTGCCCGTGAAGCGGGCCCGCAGCTCGGGGTTCTGCGTCGCGACGCCGACAGGGCACGTGTCCAGGTGGCACACGCGCATCATGACGCAGCCCGAGACGACCATGGGTGCCGTCGCGAAGCCGAACTCCTCGGCGCCGAGCAGCGCACCGATCACGACGTCGCGCCCGGTCTTCATCTGACCGTCGACCTGGACCACGATGCGGTCGCGCAGGTTGTTCAGCACGAGCGTCTGCTGGGTCTCGGCCAGGCCGAGCTCCCACGGGGTGCCCGCGTGCTTGAGCGAGGTCAACGGGCTGGCGCCCGTGCCGCCGTCGTGCCCCGAGATGAGGACGACGTCCGCGTGCGCCTTGGACACACCGGTCGCCACGGTGCCCACGCCGAACTCGCTCACGAGCTTGACGTGCACGCGAGCCGACGGGTTCGCGTTCTTGGCGTCGTGGATGAGCTGCGCCAGGTCCTCGATCGAGTAGATGTCGTGGTGCGGCGGCGGGGAGATGAGCCCGACGCCCGGCGTCGAGTGACGCGTCTTGGCGACCCACGGGTAGACCTTGTGGCCCGGCAGCTGACCGCCCTCGCCGGGCTTGGCGCCCTGGGCGAGCTTGATCTGGATGTCGTCCGCGTTGGTCAGGTACTCGGACGTGACGCCGAAGCGGCCCGACGCGATCTGCTTGACCTTCGAGCGACGCTCCGGGTCGTACAGGCGCTCGGAGTCCTCCCCGCCCTCCCCCGTGTTCGACCGTCCGCCGAGGCGGTTCATCGCGATCGCGAGGGTCTCGTGCGTCTCGGCCGAGATGGAACCGTAGGACATCGCGCCGGTGTTGAAGCGCTTGACGATCTCGCTGACCGGCTCGACCTCGTCGACCGACAGCGCGGGGCGCTGCCCCTCCTGGAACTCCAGGAGCCCGCGCAGCGTCATCAGACGCGTCGACTGGTCGTCGACCCGCTGGGTGTACTGGCGGAAGACGTCGTACCGGCGCTCGCGCGTCGCGTGCTGCAGGCGGAAGACCGTCTCCGGGTCGAAGAGGTGCTCCTCGCCGTCACGGCGCCACTGGTACTCGCCGCCCGTGGTGAGACGGACGTGCGCCTGGTGGTTGCCCGAGGCCGGGTAGGCCTCGGCGTGCCGTGCGGCGACCTCGGCCGCGAGGACGTCGAGGCCGATGCCGCCGAGGCGGCTCGTGGTCCCGGCGAAGTAGTCCGCGACGAGCTCGTGCGAGAGCCCGAGGGCCTCGAAGACCTGCGCACCCCGGTACGAGGAGATGGTCGAGATGCCCATCTTGCTCATGACCTTCAGGACGCCCTTGCCGAGCGCCTTGATGAGGTTCTTCACCGCCTGCTCGGGGCTGACCGTGACGAAGCCCGACTTGGCGAGGTCCTCGACGGTCTCCATCGCGAGGTACGGGTTGACCGCGGCCGCGCCGTAGCCGATCAGGAGGGCCACGTGGTGCACCTCGCGGACGTCACCGGCCTCCACGACGAGCGAGACCTGGGTGCGCGTGTGACGGCGCAGCAGGTGGTGGTGCACCGCGCTCGACAGGAGCAGCGACGGGATCGGCGCGAGCTCCTGGTTCGAGTCACGGTCGGAGAGCACGATGAAGCTCGCGCCCTCGGCCACGTGCTGGTCGACCTCGGCGAAGATCTCCTCGAGGCGCTCCTGGAGCGCCTCGCCGCCGCCGCCGACGGGATAGAGCCCCTTGACGGTCACGGCCCGGAAGATGCCCTCGAGGGCCGGGTCGCGGTCGACGCGCAGGATCTTCGCGAGCTCGTCGTTGTCGAGCACCGGGAACGGCAGGATGAGCTTGCGGGCGTGCAGCGGGCTGTCGTCCAGGAGGTTCGGCTCGGGGCCGATCGCCCCGCCGATCGACGTCACGAGCTCCTCGCGGATCGCGTCGAGCGGCGGGTTCGTGACCTGGGCGAACATCTGCGTGAAGTAGTCGAACAGCAGCCGCGGACGGCTCGACAGCACCGCGATGGGCGTGTCGGTGCCCATGGCGCCGAGCGGCTCGGCGCCCGTGCTCGCCATGGGCGTGAGCAGGATCCGCAGCTCCTCCTCGGTGTACCCGAACGCCCGCTGGCGACGCTGGACCGAGGCGGGGCTGTGCGCGACGTGCTCGCGCTCGGGCATGCGGTCGAGGTAGACCGAGTTGTCGGCGACCCACTGCGCGTACGGACGCTGCGCGGCGAGCTGCCCCTTGATCTCCTCGTCCTCGATGATCCGGCCCTGGCCGGTGTCGACGAGGAACATGCGGCCCGGCTCGAGCCGGCCCTTGCGCACGATCGTGGCGGGGTCGAGGTCCAGGACCCCGGCCTCGGACGCCAGGACGACGAGGCCGTCCTCGGTCACCCAGTACCGCCCCGGGCGCAGCCCGTTGCGGTCCAGCACGGCGCCGATGAGGGTGCCGTCGGTGAAGTTGAGGCACGCGGGGCCGTCCCACGGCTCCATGAGCGTGGAGTGGTACTCGTAGAAGGCCCGACGGTCCGGGTCCATCTCGGTGTGGTTCTCCCACGCCTCGGGGGCCATCATCAGGACGGCGTGCGGCAGCGAGCGGCCCGACAGGTGCAGCAGCTCGAGCACCTCGTCGAAGCTGGCGGAGTCGCTCGAGCCCTCCGAGCAGACCGGCAGCAGCGGACCGAGGTCGCCCAGCTTGTCGCTCGCGAGCATGCCCTGGCGGGCGGCCATCCAGTTGCGGTTGCCCCGCACCGTGTTGATCTCGCCGTTGTGCGCGATCATGCGGAACGGCTGGGCCAGCGGCCACGACGGGAACGTGTTGGTCGAGAAGCGCGAGTGCACCAGGACCAGCTCGCTCGCGTAGCGCGGGTCCGAGAGGTCCGGGAAGAACGGCTCGAGCTGCGCGACGGTCAGCATGCCCTTGTAGGTGAGCGTGCGCGAGGACAGCGACGCGAAGAACAGCCCCAGCTCGTGCTCGGCACGCTTGCGCAGGCGGTACGTCCGACGGTCCAGCTCGAGGCCGGACAGCTCGCGGGTCAGGTCGGCGACCACGAGCTGGCGGAACGTCGGCATCGAGGCGCGCGCGCTCGGCCCGACGAGGTCCGCGGTCACGGGCACGTCGCGCCAGGCGAGGACGACGAGCTTCTCCTCGGCCGCGATGGCCTCGACCTGCCGGACCGCCTCGGCCGCAGCCACGGGGTCCTGCGGCAGGAAGGCCATGCCGATCGCGTAGTGGCCCGCGGGCGGAAGCTCGACGTCGACGACGTCCCGCACGAAGGCGTCGGGGATCTGGGTCAGGATGCCTGCCCCGTCACCGCTGTTCTCCTCGGCGCCGACGGCGCCGCGGTGGTCCAGGTTGAGCAGGGCCGTGAGCCCCGCGTCAACGATGTCGCGTCCGGGTGTGCCGCGGAGCGTCGCCACGAAGGCGACACCGCACGCGTCGTGCTCGGCCACAGGGTCGTACAGGCCCTGTGCCGTAGGCGCAGCAGCCCGGTGCAGCGGCGTGGTCATCAACACCGTCCTCACAGGCGCCCGGCCATGGGCCGGGCTTGGATCCAACTTGGGGGATTGTGGGACTTCATCGGCCCAACGGACATGACTGAACCTGCTGGATGGTTGTCCAGCGGGTTCGCCTATGAAAAGACGGATGCTTCAGCGACCTGGGTCGGGTCTGGCAGCATCTGCCTGCTCGGGCTCCGCAGCATCGAGCGATACTGTCTCTTCGCGCCCTGGGTTTCGGCGCCCGACAACGATAAACGCTATCAACGCACCGACTCCGACCAGGATGGAGGTCCAGACGTTCAGTCGGAGACCGAGCACCAGCTCGGCGTCGTCGATGCGTAGCATCTCGATCCACACGCGGCCAAGCGTGTAGAAGAGAACGTACAGCCAGAATACCCGACCGTGACCCAGCCTGAAGCGACGGTCGAGGTACATGAGCAGGAAGGCCGCCGCGACGTTCCACAGCATCTCGTAGAGGAAGGTCGGGTGGAACAGCGTCCCGGCCCCACAGGTCAGGCCTGCGTTGCTGCACACGTAGTCGGCGATGCTCGGGTCGACCTCGAGCCCCCACGGGAGCGTGGTCGGGCTGCCGAAGAGCTCCTGGTTGAACCAGTTGCCCAGCCGCCCGATCGCCTGGGCGAGCAGGAGGCCCGGGGCGAGCGCGTCCGCGAACGCCGGGAAGCTCACCTTCTGGCGGCGGCACCCGATGTAGGCGCCCACGGCCCCCAGGGCGATCGCGCCCCAGATCCCGAGGCCTCCGTCCCAGATGCGCAGGGCCTTGAGGGGGTCGCCGTCCGGGCCCCAGTACGCGTCGGGAGAGGAGATGACGTGGTACAGGCGCCCGCCCACGATCCCGAAGGGCACGGCCCAGAACGCGATCTCGAGGACGTCGTCGGCGTCGCCACCACGCTCGACCCACCGCTTGCGCGTGAGCCACACCGCGACGGCGATGCCCGCGAGGATGGCGAGCGCGTAGGCGCGCAGCGGGAAGGGGCCGATGTACCAGGTGTGCTCGGAGGGGCTGGGGATCGAGGCGACCACGGGCCCGACGGCGGAGACCAGCCCGTTCACGCCGTCACCTGCCCGGTGGTCCCGTCGGCGGTGCGAGCCGTGCGGACCCCCTCCGCCAGGTCGCGGGTGACAGCGCGCAGGTTCTCGAGGCGCTCGTCCCACGGCTCGTCACCGAGGAGCGGACGGACGAAGGCCGAGCCGACGATCACGCCGTCGGCGTAGCGACCGACCTGCGCGGCCTGCGCGGCCGTCGAGACGCCGAGCCCCACGCACACGTGCTCGCCCCCCGCGGCGCGGGTCGCGGCGACCAGCTCCTCGGCCCTGCTGCCGACCTCGGCGCGGACTCCGGTCACACCCATGGTCGAGGCTGCGTAGACGAAGCCGCGCGACGCGGCCGCCGTCAGGCGCAGGCGCTCGGGGGTCGAGCTCGGCGCGACGAGGAACACCTTGTCGAGGCCGTGCGCGTCCGCGGCGGCGATCCACTCGCCGGCCTCGTCCGGGATGAGGTCGGCCGTGATGAGCCCGGCTCCCCCGGCGGCAGCCAGGTCGCGGGCGAAGGCCTCGACGCCGTAACGCAGCACGGGGTTCCAGTAGGTCATGACGAGCACGGGGACCCCGAGCGCGGCCACGGCCTCGACCGCGGTGAAGACGTCACGCACGCGCGTGCCGCCCGCGAGCGCGTGCTCCACCGCGCGCTGGATGACCGGTCCGTCCATGACGGGGTCCGTGTACGGCAGGCCGAGCTCGATGATGTCGACCCCGGACTCGACCAGCGCCGTGGCGGCCTGGACCGTCCCCTCGACGCTCGGGTAGCCGACCGGCAGGTAGCCGATGAGCGCGGCACGCCCCTCCGCCGCCAGCTCGTCGATCCGCGCCGACGTCGCGTGGGGGGCGCGGACGCCCCCGACGGTCCCGCTCACAGGCTGCTCCCTTCGCCGTCGACCACGGTGTCCGCGTCGATCAGGTCGAACCACCGCGCCGCGGTCGCGACGTCCTTGTCCCCGCGGCCCGAGAGGTTCACCAGGATCACGGTGTCCTCCTTGCCCGCGGCCTGCGCCTCGCGGCCGATCCGCAGCGCACCGGCCAGCGCGTGCGCCGACTCGATCGCGGGGATGATGCCCTCGGTGCGGCACAGGAGGCGGAAGGCCTCCATGGCCTCGACGTCGGTCACGGGCTCGTACGTCGCCCGGCCCAGGTCGTGGAGCCACGAGTGGGCCGGCCCGACGCTCGGGTAGTCGAGCCCTGCGGAGATCGAGTGGCTGGGAAGCGTCTGCCCGTCCTCGTCCTGCATGAGGTAGGAGCGTGCGCCGTGCAGCACGCCCGGGGCGCCACCGCTGAACCGGGCGGCGTGCTTGCCGGTCGGGACGCCCTCTCCCCCGGCCTCGAAGCCGTAGAGCGCGACGTCCTCGTCGTCGAGGAACGCGTTGAACAGGCCCAGCGCGTTCGACCCCCCGCCCACGCACGCGGCGAGCGCGTCGGGCAGGCGACCGATCCGGTCGAGGATCTGTGCGCGCGCCTCCTCACCGATGATGCGGTGGAAGTCGCGGACCATCTCCGGGAACGGGTGCGGCCCGGTGACGGTGCCCAGCAGGTAGTGCGTGGTGTCGACGTTGGCGACCCAGTCGCGCAGCGCCTCGTTGATCGCGTCCTTGAGGGTGCGCGAGCCGATCGTGACCGGGACGACCGTCGCACCGAGCAGGCGCATGCGCGCGACGTTCAGCGCCTGGCGCTCGGTGTCCTCCTCGCCCATGTAGACGACGCACTCGAGGTCCATGAGCGCCGCGGCGGTCGCCGTGGCCACTCCGTGCTGCCCTGCGCCGGTCTCCGCGATGACACGCTTCTTGCCCATGCGCTTGACGAGCAGCGCCTGGCCGAGCACGTTGTTGATCTTGTGCGAGCCGGTGTGGTTGAGGTCCTCGCGCTTGAGGAAGACGCGCGCACCCCCGGCGTGCTCCGCGAAGCGGGGCACCTCCGTGAGGGGGTTGGGGCGCCCGGTGTACTCGCGGTGCAGCCGGGCCAGCTCCTCCTGGAAGGTCGGGTCGACGACGGCCTTGCGGTACTCGGCCTCGAGCTCGTCGAGAGCGGCGATCAGGGCCTCCGGGACGAAGCGTCCGCCGAAGTCCCCGAAGTAGGGGCCCTGCTGGTCCTGCAGGGAACGTGTTGCGTCGGGCACGCGGCCTGACCTCCTCGGTACGGGATCTGGGGGTGTCGGGGGCTTGCTCAGTGTCGGACGGACCACAGGGACGGGTGCGAGCCCGCCGCGACGAGGTCGGCGACCGACGCACGGGGCGCGGCGTCCGTGACGAGGGCCTCGCCCACGAGGACGGCGTGCGCGCCGGAGCGGGCGTAGTCCATGACGTCGTGCGGTCCGCGCACCCCGGACTCCGCGATGCGCACGTACTCGTCGGGGATCGCCGGAGCGAGCCGGGCGAAGGTCGTGCGGTCGACCTCGAGCGTCTTGAGGTCGCGAGCGTTGACGCCGATGACACGGGCACCGGCGTCGATCGCGCGCGAGACCTCGTCGAGCGTGTGCACCTCGACGAGGGCCGTCATGCCGAGCGAGTGGACCCGCTCGACGAGCGACGTCAGGACCGTCTGCTCGAGGGCCGCGACGATGAGCAGGACGAGGTCCGCCCCGTGCGCGCGGGCTTCCCAGACCTGGTAGGGAGTGACGACGAAGTCCTTGCGCAGGACCGGGATATCGACCTTTCCCCGCACGGCGTCGAGGTCCGCGAGGCTGCCGTTGAAGCGCCGCTGCTCGGTGAGCACCGAGATGACGGCAGCGCCGCCCTTCTCGTACTCCGAGGCGAGCGACGCGGGGTCGGCGATCGCCGCCAGGTCGCCCTTGCTGGGGCTCGAACGCTTGACCTCGGCGATCACGGCGACGGCGTCCTCGGCCTTGAGGCGGCTGATGCAGTCGAGCGCCCCGTGCACACGCGAGGCGCGCTCCTTCAGCTCGTCCAGGGTCGTCCTCGCCTGGCGCTCCGCAAGGTCCTCGCGGACTCCCGCGACGATGTCCTCCAGAACCGTCATGTGATATCTCCCCGTGCTCGTCGTCGACTCCGTGCCACCTGAGGCTCGCGCGTGTGCGCGGGGACCGTGACGGGTCACCCGCAGCATCTCTCCGCGAACCATTGACAGGGAGATACCTGCCATCGTAGAGCCGCCCGAGAGTGACCAGGGACACGTGTCACCCCGCGAGACGTGCCCCGCACCCCTGCCAGGACCTCAGACCGGGCCCAGGAACGGTGCCATCACGGGGACGTTCCGCGCGATCCCGAACCCGACGAGGACCACGAGCCCGACGACCCCGACCCACGGCGGGACCGCCCTCGCGGTCGTGCCTCGCCACGCCCGCCGGACCCACAGGGCCCAGGCGACGACGAGGAACGGCACGACCAGCACCCAGAGCGGGTTCATGGCCCACGCCCCCGCGAGGTCTCCCGTCGCGAGGTCGTGCGTCGCGCGCAGGCCCCCGCACGCAGGGCACGCCCACCCGGTGAGGGCGAGCAGCGGGCACAGCGGGTAGCCACCCTGGTGCGGGTCCACGAGAGCGAGGAGGACGGTGCCTGCCGCCACGCCCGCCCCGACCGCGAGGGACGTGCGCAGGGCGCTCCTGCTCGGCCGGCCTGCCTCGGCGAGAGCCGTCGTCGACGGAGCCGGTGACACCGGTGGTCTCGTCATCGCCGCGCTCCCCGCTCGTCCCGCACCGCTCGTCGGTCTCGTCAGTAGTACGTCGAGTCGAACTCGGCGTTCGCCAGCCCGAACGCCAGCGCGATCACGAAGAAGACGATCACGAGCACCGACAGCGCCGACGCGACCCAGCCGAGGATGACACCCGCCTGCGCGAGCCCGCCGTTGTTCGCCTCGCCGGCCTCGACCGCGCGCTTGGCCTTCGTGCCGACGATGATGGCGGGGATGCCCGTGAGGAACCCGCAGGACAGCACGAACGACGCGATGCCCAGCACGAGGGCCCAGATGCCCAGGTCGTTGCGGGGGAAGTAGCCGTAGCCCCCCGGAGCGGGGTACGGCGAGGCTCCGTACGGGGCCTGCGCGGGTGCGCCGTAGGGCGGCTGCACGGGCGGCGGGTACGAGTACCCGCCCTGCTCGCCGCCGGGCACCGGCCCCGGGGCAGGCTGCCCCGTCGGCGTCGCGTAGGGCGACCCGGGCTGCGCAGGCTGCCCGGGGTAGGTCGGGTAGCCGGGGTGCCCGGGAGCCGGTGGGGGCGTCTGCCCCGGGGCGTGCGGCTCCACCGGCTCGCCACCGGGCTGCTCGCCCTCGGGGCGGTAGGGGTCGTTCGGGGGGGTGGGTGGGTAGCTCATGGTGCGACCTGCTCTCTACGAGACGGCTGCGCGGCCCGGGCGATGCCGGGTCTGCTGCCGGTGGTACGGCACGCGCCACGCACCGGAGATGGTGCGCGGCGCGTGGAGGCACGTCCGGGCTCTCGCCCGGGGGTCAGTGCTGCGTCGTCGTCCGGGGCGCGACCCCGGGCTTCGGCTGGCCGTACCCCATGTTGCGCAGCACGCCACCGCCGACGAGGGCGAGGGCGACGACGACCATGCCGACCCAGAAGAGCCACACCTGGGCCATCGCGACGGCGACACCTGCGACGACCGCGCCCACGATGATGCCGATCATGGTGAACCAGGCCGCGACGGTGTGCCCGTGGTTCGTGGGAGGTGCCGACGGCGGCAGGTAGGAGATCTCGGTGGTCTGCGGCTTCTCGGCCATGGGGATGTGCCTTTCGTCAAGATGTGCGCCCAGCCTATCGGACGCGGGTCGGTCTGTTCCTGCTGGCAGGACGTGATGTTCAGCGGTCGGTGGGGTCCTCGCCGCGGGTCAGCGAGTCCCACGTCTCCTGCTCGTCCGGCTCGTCACCCTCCGAGGGGTCGGCGGCGTCGTCCGCCGTGGCGCCCGCAGACGCGGTCGACGAAGCCTCCGGGCGGTCCGTCGTGCCCGACGACGCGCTCCCGGGGCGGACGATCTCGTGGCGGTTGGAGACACGCCCCCACGACGGCGACGAGACGGCGGTCCAGAGGGCCACCAGGACCACGAGCACGCCCACCGCGCAGGCGACGTAGGGCCACGGCGTCAGGACGATGTCGCTCGTCATGTCCGTCACGCCGGTCGCCTCGGCGACCGCCGTCCGGGCGGCCTGCGTGGGGTCGCGCAGGATCGCGGCGGCCGACGCCGCGACGACGACCCCGCTCGCTGCGGTGACCAGGAGCACGAGCCAGCGACCGATCCGACCGACGAGACCGAGGGCCAGCGCGCTGGCCACGACGACCAGCGCCCCCGCGCCGACGCCCGGCGCGGCCGAGGTGCCGGCGACGTGGACCAGGACGTCAGGGTCCAGGGGCGTGGCCCCCGTGGTGCGCAGCCAGGTGGGTGCGGCGGCCGCGAGGGCGCCGCCGCCGAGCACGAGCAGCAGGAGGATCGCGCTGCGACGCGCCAGGCGCCACGAACGCGGCTGCCGGGCGGCCGCGGAGGGACCACCGGTCCCGGCTCCTGCTCCTCCTGCGGCCCCGGACGCCGCGGTCACGACAGGCTCCGCAGGCGCGCGGCGAGCTGGACGGCGCGCACCGCGGCGGCCGCCTTGTTGCGCGACTCCTCGTACTCCAGCGCAGGCACCGAGTCGGCGACGATCCCGCCGCCCGCCTGGACGCTCGCGCGTCCGTCGCGGATCAGGGCCGTGCGGATCGCGATGGCCATGTCCATGTTGCCGTCGAAGTCGAAGTAGCCCACGGTCCCGCCGTAGATGCCGCGCGAGGCGGGTTCCAGCTCGTCGATCAGGGCGATCGCGCGCGGCTTGGGCGCTCCCGAGAGCGTGCCCGCGGGGAACGTGGCGCGGAGCACGTCGAGCGCCCGTGCGCCCTCGCGCAGCGTCCCGACGACGGTCGAGCACAGGTGCATGATGTGGCTGAACCGCTTGGTGGCCATGAACTCGACGACCTCGACCGAGGCCGGGTCGCAGACCTTCACGAGGTCGTTGCGCGAGAGGTCGACGAGCATGATGTGCTCGGCCCGCTCCTTGGGGTCGGCCAGCAGCTCCTCCCCCAGCGCGACGTCCTGCTCGGGCGTCGTGCCACGCGGCCGCGATCCCGCGATGGGGAACGTGACCACGTGCCCGTCGTCGACCTTGACGAGCGTCTCGGGGCTCGACCCGACCACGGCGAAGTCCGCCCCGTCGGCGTCCGTGAGCTGGAAGTAGTACATGTACGGGCTCGGGTTGATGGTCCGCAGGGCCCGGTAGACGTCGAGCGGTGGGGCCGGGCAGTCGAGGTCGAGCCGCTGGGAGATGACGATCTGGAAGACCTCGCCCTCGCGGATCGCTTCCTTGCCCGCGAGCACGGCGTCCTCGAACTCCTCGCGCGTCGAGCGGAACTCGAGCTCGGGCTCGGGGACGTCCGCCACGACCGCGGTCGTGGACCCGCGGCCGGTGCCGGCGACGAGCTCGCCCTGCATCCGGTCGAGGCGCGCCACGGCGTCGGCGTAGGCCTCGTCGACGCGCTCGTCGGTGTCGTCGAAGTTGATGGCGTTGGCCACGAGCCACACGCTGCCCTCGCGGTGGTCCACGACCGCGAGGTCGGTCGCGAGGCACAGCGTGACCTCGGGGACGCCCAGCTCGTCGGGCGCGTTCGCGGGCAACGTGGGCTCCCAGTGGCGGACGACGTCCCACCCCAGGGCGCCCGCGAGCCCACCCGTGAGGGGCGGCAGACCGTCGATCGCGGGGGTGCGCAGCGCGTCGAGCGTCCGTTCGAGCACGTCGACGACGTCCCCGGACGTCGGGACGCCCGCGGGGACGTCGCCCGTCCACACGGCCTGGCCGTCGCGCGCGGTCAGGGTCGCGCGCGAGGCCACGCCCACGAACGAGTAGCGCGCCCAGGACCCGTCGACCTCGGCGGACTCCAGGACGAACGTGCCCGGGCGTCCCTGCGCGAGGGTGCGGTACAGGCCCACGGGCGTGACGTCGTCGGCCAGGAGGCGGCGGACCACCGGGACCACGCGGCGCGACGACGCGAGCGCGCGGAACCCCTCGACCGTGGGCCAGGTCTCGCCCCACGGCAGGCCCGCGGCGGGCACCACGGGGACGGGCGGGCTGGTCACGGGGGTCGGTCCGGTCACTGCGTCTTCTCCTCGGAGGTCTCGGTCTCGGGGCGGGTCCCGACGACGGCGCCCAGGTCCCCGCCCGCCTCGAAGCAGGTGCGGGCACCCGTGTGGCACGCTGCGCCGACCTGGTCCGCGCGGACGAGCAGCGCGTCGCCGTCGCAGTCGATCGCGACGGACTTGACCCACTGCGCGTGGCCCGACGTGTCGCCCTTGCGCCAGTACTCCTGCCGGGAGCGCGACCAGAACGTGACCCGGCCCGACGTCAGGGTGCGACGCAGCGCCTCGTCGTCCATCCAGCCGAGCATGAGCACCTCACCGGTGTCGTGCTGCTGGACGATCGCCGCGACGAGGCCGTCGACGTCGCGCTTGAGGCGCGCGGCGAGGGTCGCGGGCAGCGCAGCGGGAGCGGCGGCGGACGTCTCGCCGGAGATCTTGTCCGCAGGGACGGGTTGGTCTGCGGTCGGGGCTGCGTTCTGGGGCACCCGAGAATCCTGCCAGATCCCCCGGGTCCCCTCGTCCGCGGTCCGCGCCTCGGCCGTCCCACCGACCTCCCCGGTGCTCATCGGGTCTGCGCGACCCAGGACGCGTGCATCGACGCGTAGACGCCGCCCGCGGCCGCGAGCTCGGCGTGCGGGCCGACCTCGACCACGTGCCCCGCGTCGACCACGACCACGAGGTCGGCGGCCTCGGCGGTCGAGAGCCGGTGCGCGATCGTGATGGTGCTGCGACCGGCCGTGAGCGAGTCGAGGGCGCGCGCGATGCGCACCTCGGTCGCGGGGTCCACGGCCGAGGTCGCCTCGTCCAGCACGAGCAGGTCGGCCTCGGCCAGGTAGGCGCGCGTGATCGCGACGAGCTGCCGCTCCCCCGCGGACAGCGCCTCACCCCGCTGCCCGACGGCGGAGCCCAGCCCGTGCGGAAGGTCCGCGACCCAGTCGGTCAGGCCGAGCTCGGCGACCGCCGCGTCGATGCGCCCGGCGTGCCGGGTGGCGGCCTGCGCGGAGGCCTCCCCCGTCGGCCGGCCTCCGGGCTCGGACGCGTCCCGCACGCCGTACGCGATGTTCTCGGCGAGCGTCCCGTCGAACAGGAAGCCCTCCTGGGGCACGAGGACCACGCGCTCGCGCAGGCTCGCGGCCGACAGGTCGCGCAGGTCCACGCCGTCGAGCCGGACGGCGCCCGACGTCGGGTCCATGAGGCGCGTCACGAGCTTGGCGATCGTGGTCTTGCCCGACCCCGTGGCGCCGACGACCGCGACGGACGTGCGGGCCGGGAAGTCCAGGTCCACGCCGTGCAGGACCTCGGGGCCGTCCGGGTAGGCGAAGCGCACGTCCTCCAGGGTCACGTGGGCCGGCCCGCGCGGCGAGCGCACGCCCTGCTCCCCCTTGTCGACGACCTGGATCGGGGTCTCGACGACCGCGAGGACCCGGCGCCAGCCCGCGACCGCGTTCTGAAGCTCGTTGAGGATCTCGGTCGCCATCTGCACGGGCCCCGTGAAGAGCTGGACGAGGAACAGGAACGCGAGGAGCTTGCCCGCGGTGATCGACCCGTCGATGCCCAGGAGGGTGCCCACGACCACGACGACGGCCAGGACCAGGTTCGCCACGAGCACGCCGCTCGAGAAGACCGTCGAGACGAGCTTCTGCGCTCGGACCATGCCCGTGCGCGTGCTCTCGACGGCCACGTCGACGCGACGCCCGGTACGCTCCCCGACGCCGTACGCGCGGATCGTCTCGGCGCCCACGACCGACTCCGAGATGGCGCCGAGCATCGCGCCGACCCGCTCGCGCAGCGCGGTGTACGCGGCGTTCACGTGCTTCTGGGCGGGACGCAGGATCAGGAAGAGCGGCACGAAGCACGCCCACACGAGCAGCGTGAGCTGCCACGAGTAGAACGCCATGAGGATCGTGGCGGCACCGATCTGCAGCACCGAGACGAGCAGCATGATGCCGCCCCACTGGACGAACAGCGAGATGGTGTCGACGTCGCTCGTGACGCGCGAGACCAGGGCCCCGCGCCGCTCGGTGCTCTGCGTGAGGACCGACAGGTCGTGCACGTGCCGGAACGCGCGCACGCGCAGGCTCGCGAGCCCGGCCTCGGTCGAACGGAACAGGCGCACGTTGACGAGCGCCGAGCACAGGCCCGCGACCACCAGGACGAGGGCCGCGAGCCCCACGAGCAGCGTCACGCGGTTCGTGTCGGGTCCGCCAGGGGCCATGATGCCGCTGTCGACGGTCTGCTGGACCGCGATCGGGACGACGATGCGCCCCAGCGCTGCCGCGACGGCCAGGAGCAGGGTGATCCACACGCCCTGGAGGATCTCCGGGGACATCTGGACGCCCTTGCGCAGCGTCGCGAACACGCCCAGCGAGCTCGCCGAGGCGATCCGTGCGCCGGTCGCGTCCTCGACGACGACCTCGGGCTTCGTGGTGCGGCCCCGGCGGCGACGCTCGCGGGGCTCGGTGGTGGTCGCGGTGCTCACTCGGTCACCGTCCCTTCCTCGGCGTGACGCACGATCTCGTCGGTCTCCTCCTGCTCGCAGCGTTCGATCTCCTCGCGCTGCTCGTCCCCCCGGTCGTGCTCCTCGCGCCCGACCGGCAGGTCGCCGTCGAGCTCGTCGGCCTCCGCGCGGCGCTCGGCCTCGCGCTGGTAGGCCATGGCCAGGTCGCGGTAGCCGGCGTCGCGAGCGAGCAGCTCGTCGTGCGTCCCGACGTCGACGACCCGGCCCGACTCGACGTGGACCACCTGGTCCGCGAGCGCGACGCTCGACATGCGGTAGGCGACCATGACGACCGTGGGGTGCTCCGCCGTCGGGCCTGCCGTGGCCGCGCCCGTCGGGCCGTCGCCCCGCAGCCCGGCGAGGATCTGCTGCTCGACGCGCGGGTCGACGGCGGAGGTCGCGTCGTCGAGGACCAGCAGTCGCGGGGACCGCACCAGGGCGCGCGCGATCGCTAGCCGCTGGCGCTGCCCGCCCGACAGGTTCGAGCCCCGCTCGCCCAGCGGCGAGTCGAGGCCGCCGGGCAGGCGCGAGACGACGTCGTCGACCTTGGCCAGGCGCAGCGCGTCCCACACCTGCTCGTCGGTCGGGCCGACGCCCTCGTCCGCGAGCGTCACGTTGGAGCGGACCGTGTCCTCGAAGATGAACGTGGACTGCGCGACGAGAGCGACCTGACGCGTGAGGTCGGCCGCGAGCGCGCCGCGCACGTCGACACCGTCGATCAGGACCCGGCCACGCGTGGGGTCCGAGAGGCGGGCGAGCAGGGACACCAGCGTGGTCTTGCCAGCGCCCGTCGGTCCGACGACCGCGATCGTGCGCCCGGGCGCCAGGTCGAGCTCGACGCCGTCGAGCAGGGTCACGTCACGACCACCCGCGCGGACGTCGACGCCCACGTCCTCGAAGCGCACGTGCGCGCCCCGCGTCGCGGCAGGCAGGCGCTGCGCGCCCGCGACCGGGATACCCGGGGCGTCGAGCACGCTCGCGATGCGCTCGTAGCCGACGAGCGCGCGCGGCAGCTCACCCAGGACCCACCCGAACGCACGGACCGGGACGGCCATGATCGTCAGCAGGTACGCCGCCGTCACGATCTCGCCCGTGTCGACCGCGCCGGCCGACACGCGGGCGGCTCCGACCCCCAGGACCAGGAGCGTGCCGAGCGAGGGCAGGAGCTCGATGACCGGGTCGAAGAACGCGCGGACCACGCCCACGCGGACGTTGGCAGCGCGCAGTTCGTCGGTGCGCGCCGCGAAGCGCCGCTCCTCGCGTGCCTCGGTGCCCAGCGACTTGACCAGCAGCGCGGCCTCGAAGCTCTCGTGCGCGACGTCGGAGACCTCGGCACGCAGCTGTTGCGCGTGCGTGATCGCGGGCGACATGTACTTCTGGAAGACGACGTTGACCGCGACCGCGACCGGGATGACGATCAGCGCGGCGCACGCGAGCCACACGTCGATACGGAACAGCATGACCGCGGACACACCGATCATCACGACGACGCCCAGGGCGAAGGGCAACGGGTTGAACACACCCGTCGCGGCCTCGACGTCCGAGTTGGCGTTCGACAGGAGCTGCCCGGCCGGATGGCTCCGGTGCCACGACATGGGCAGGCGCAGGTACTGGTGCGTGACGGCCGTGCGGTGCCTCGCCTGGATGTTCGCGTAGCCGTAGCCCGCGAAGATGCGCCGCCCCGCGACCGTGAGCGCGAGCGTCACGGCGATGCCCACCAGCACGAGCCCCGCGAGCCACAGGTCGCCCCTGGCGTCGGTGTCCCCCGCGAGGGCCGGGACGACGACCTCGTCGGTGACCCGGCCGACCGCGAGGCTGATGCCCACGGTCGTCGCCCCGAACAGCGCGGAGGCCCCGATCGCGAGGATGTAGATGCGCCACTCGGACCGCATGCCGCGCCCCATGAGCTGGAGCGAGCGTCGCGTGCGCGACCCGGTCAGGGCGTGGCGGCGCGTGCTCGACGCCGACGACGGTGCGGGCGCAGGGGACGCTGCCTGCCCGGTTGACCCTGCGGGTGCGCCGGAGTGCGGGTGGGTGGGCTCCGACCGGCCGGGCGCAGCGTCGGTGCGCGCGTCCTGGGGCCGGGGCGTGGTGTTCGTGGGGGTGCTCCGTCGCGCGGACACGGACGATCCTCGTCTTTCGTGGGGGTTGGCACGATCTTCTCACACGGGACACGGCGTGCTCGTGCGAGCATGGCCGGATGCAGCCCACCGCCTGGCACGCCCACGAGCGAGCCGCTCTCGTCCACGCCCTCACCCAGGCAGGCCCCGACGCCCCGACCCTCTGCGAGGGATGGCGCACGCGCCACCTCGCGGCACACATGATCCTGCGCGAGCACCAGCCCTGGACGCAGGCCGGTGCGAACGGCGGGCCGCTGCACGGCTGGTCCGATCGCCACCTCCAGGAGCTCGCCGCGACCGCGCTCGAGCCCGGCGGGTACGCAGCGCTCCTGGCCCGCGTCGAGCAGCCGCCCGCCGCCTGGAGCCCGTGGTCCTGGGCCGGGGACCTCGTCAACCTCGCCGAGTACTTCGTGCACACCGAGGACGCGCGACGCGGCACGTGGGACGCGGGGCCGGGTGACTCCGGGACGGACGCCAGCGGCACGAACCCCTCGGACGGGCGCGCCCGCGACCTGCCGCCCGGCCTGCGGGACGCGCTCTGGACCCAGCTCCGCCGCGCGGCGCCGCTGTTCTTCCGCCGATCCCCCGTGGGGGTCGTGCTCGTCGTCCCCGGCGGGCAGCGCCTGGCGGTCAAGGCGCCCCCGTCGCGTCCGGCCGAGGACGGCCGCCTCCACGGCACCGTCGTCGTGACGGGCCAGGTGGGCGAGCTCGTGCTCCACGCGTTCGGCCGCGGGCGCCACGCCGGGGTCACGTTCCAGGGCGACGCGGCCGACGTCGAGGCGCTCGGCACGGCGGTGCCCGGGCCGCGCTGAGGCGCGCGCCGCCGTCGGGCAACGCTGAGGCGCGCGCCGCCGTCGGGCAACGCTCAGGAAGTCACGGTCTCAGCGGACCAGCAGGCCGGCCTCGCGCATGTGCGCCTTGACGTCACCGATCGTCAGGGTCCGGAAGTGGAACACGCTCGCGGCCAGGACGGCGTCCGCGCCGGCGTGCGCGGCCTGCGCGAAGTGCTCCGGGGTGCCCGCTCCACCGCTCGCGACGAGCGGGACCGTCACCTCCGAACGCACCGCGCCGAACATCTCCAGGTCGAAGCCGCCGGTCGTGCCGTCGGCGTCCATCGAGTTCAGCAGGATCTCGCCCGCGCCCAGCTCCGCCGCGCGCACGGCCCACTCGACAGCGTCGATCCCGGTCCCCCGGCGCCCGCCGTGCGTCGTGACCTCGAAGCCCGACGGCGTCCGCACCTCGCCGGTGACGCGCCGCGCGTCGACCGAGAGCACCAGGACCTGGCTGCCGAACCGGTCGGCGATCTCCGCGACGAGCTCGGGGCGCGCGATCGCCGCGGTGTTGACCCCGACCTTGTCCGCCCCCGCACGCAGCAGCTTGTCGACGTCGTCGGTCGTGCGCACGCCCCCGCCGACCGTGAGCGGCACGAAGACCTGCTCCGCCGTGCGGCGCACCACGTCGTAGGTGGTCTCCCGGTTGCCCGACGAGGCCGAGACGTCGAGGAACGTGATCTCGTCGGCCCCCTCCGCGTCGTAGCGCGCCGCGAGCTCGACCGGGTCGCCCGCGTCGCGCAGGTTCTCGAAGTTGACGCCCTTCACGACGCGTCCTGCGTCGACGTCCAGGCAAGGGATGACACGGACCGTGACCGACATGAGCTACTGACCTTCCGTTTCTTGGCCCGGCGTCTCGTCGATGACCGGGAAGTGCGCGTCCAGGATGTCCACCACGTACACGAGCGTCTCGTCCGCGTAGGCCCGCCCCGTCCCCGCGTAGGCGAGCTCGGGCGGGACGACGAGCAGGACCTGGCTGCCGACGCTCTGCTCCAGGAGCCCGCGCTCCCACCCCTCGATGATCTGCCCGATGCCGATCATGGTCGACGCCGGCTTGGTGCCCTCGACCCAGTTCGAGTCGAAGACCTCGCCCGACGACCAGGCGACCCCCGTGAAGCGGACCGTGATCACCTGCCCGGCCTCGACCTGGACCCCGCCGCCCCGGACCAGCGGCTGGACGACCAGGTCCCCCGGAGGGGCGGTGTCCGCGGGGATCGTCACCGTGGGCGCGCCGTCCTCGTCGAGCACCACCCCGGGCAGCCCCTCGACCGCGGGGATCTCCTCGCCAGAGGCACGGGTCGGGAGCACGTCGATGACGAGGACCAGGGGGACGTCGTTCGCCTCCTCGAGGTACATCACGCGCGCCCCGACGCGCTGCCCGACCAGGAGGTCGACGATCTCCGACCCGGCCTCCGCGTCCGTCAGGACCAGGGAGGTCGGGGCGTCGGTGTAGGTGTTCTGGAGCACGGTCGCGTCGCGCCCGTCGAGCGCGTACATGTTGAGCAGGACGTCCTGTCCCTCGACGATCTCCGCGCCCGTCCCCGGGACGACGACCACGCCGCGCTCCTCGGGGACGCTCAGGGGCTGCTGGAACTCGACGACGGGCGGGTCCCCGATCATGCCGGAAACCGTGACCTCGGTGTTCGCGGACGACTCGCGGCGCTCCGGCAGCTCCGAGCAGGCCGTGGTGGTCAGTGCGAGCACCACGGCGACGACGACGGACGACCAGTGGTGCTGGCGGCGCACGGAACTCCTCAGGCGAGCGGGGACGGGGTGCCCCCACCCTAACGGTGGCAGTTCCCCGTCCCCGCTCGTGTCCGGTCCGCGAGCGGCACGCGCAGCCGGTCCTGGTCGGTGCGCCGCGGCGCGCTCGTCGCGCCGCGGCGGGCCGACGTCACATGGACTCGATGAGCCGCTCGACCCTCTCGTCGACGTTCTGGAACGGGTCCTTGCACAGCACGGTCCGCTGCGCCTGGTCGTTGAGCTTGAGGTGCACCCAGTCGACCGTGTAGTCGCGCCTGGCCTCCTGGGCCTTGCGCACGAAGTCTCCGCGCAGCTTGGCCCGGGTGGTCTGCGGCGGGATCGCGGTCGACTCGAAGACCTCGAGGTCCGTCGTGATGCGCTCGACCATGCCGCGCGCCGCGAGCATGTTGTACAGCCCGTCGGTCCGCGAGATGTCGTGGTAGGCCAGGTCCAGGCGCGCGATGCGCGGGTCGTCGAGCTCGAGGCCGTGCTTCTCCTGGTAGCGGCGCAGGATCTTGAGCTTGATGACCCAGTCCAGCTCTCGGTCCACGAGCGACAGGTCGTCGGTCTCCAGGGCGCGCAGCCCGCGCTCCCACAGGTCCAGGACCTGCTTCACGACCGGCGTGGGGGTCCCGTTCGCGTCGACGAACTCCTTGACCCGCTGCAGGTACTCGCCCTGCAGGTCCACGGCGGTGACCGTGCGCCCGTTCGCCATCTGCACGGGGTGCTTGCCGGTCATGTCGTGGCTGATCTCGCGGATGGCACGGATCGGGTTCTCGAGGGCCATGTCCCGCATCGGGACCCCTGCCTCGATCATGCGCAGGATCAGGTCCGTCGCCCCGACCTTGAGCATCGTCGTGGTCTCCGCCATCGACGAGTCTCCGACGATGACGTGCAGGCGCCGGTAGGACTCGGCGTCGGCGTGCGGCTCGTCGCGCGTGTTGATGATGGGGCGCGAGCGCGTGGTCGCGCTCGAGACGGCCTCCCAGATGTGGTCCGCGCGCTGCGACAGGGCGTAGATCGCGCCACGTGGTGTCGAGAGGATCTTCCCGGCCCCCGTGAGCACCTGACGCGTGATGAGGAACGGCACCAGCACGTCCGACAGGCGAGCGAAGTCGCCCTGGCGCCGCACGAGGTAGTTCTCGTGGCACCCGTAGGAGTTGCCCGCCGAGTCGGTGTTGTTCTTGAACAGGTGGATGCGTCCCGGCAGGCCCTCGTGCTCGAGCCGCTCCTGGGCGTCGGCCACGAGGCCCTCCAGGATGCGCTCGCCGCCGCGGTCGTACGCCACGAGCTGGCGGACGTCGTCGCACTCGGCCGTCGCGTACTCGGGGTGGGAGCCGACGTCGAGGTAGAGGCGCGAGCCGTTGCGCAGGAAGACGTTCGACGACCGGCCCCACGCCACGACCTTGCGGAACAGGTAGCGCGCGACCTCGTCCGCGGACAGGCCGCGGCCGTCGTCCGAGGCGCAGGTCACGCCGTACTCGGTCTCGAGACCGAAGATCCTACGGTCCATCCGGAGCCTCCTCGGGCTTGTCCTCGAGCAACCCGGCCAGCACCGGGCCGGTCAGGCGGCGGAACGCGCGGCGGGGGCGGGTGCGGTCGAGGACCGCGACCTCGAGCTGGCTGGGGGGAATCGCTTCCGCCCCTTCGAGCGCGTCGCGGGCGTCGTGGGCTCCCGCGCCGCCGAGCGTCGCGACCGCGAGGCGCAGCACCTCGGGGAGCGTCATGCCGGGGTGCCAGGCCTCGCCCAGGTCCCGGCCCAGCTGCTCCGCCTGACCGCCCATGACGACGAAGCCGGTCTCGTCCGCGACGGACCCGTCGTAGGACAGGCGGTAGATCTGGTCCTGGGACGGGCTCGGCCCGACCTCGGCCACGACCAGCTCGACCTCGAGCGGCTTGGACTCGGTCGTGAAGACCGTGCCGAGCGTCTGCGCGTACGCGTTCGCGAGTCCGCGCGCGTTCACGTCGGACCGGTCGTACGAGTAGCCGCGCAGGTCCGCGTACCGCACGCCCGCGACGCGCAGGTTCTCGAACTCGTTGTACTTGCCGACCGCCGCGAACGCGATGCGGTCGTAGATCTCGGAGATCTTGTGCAACGACCGGGACGGGTTGTGCGTCGCGAACGCGATGCCCTCGTCGTACGCGAGCACGACGACCGAACGACCCCGGCCGATGCCCTTGCGCGCGAAGTCGGCCCGGTCCTTCATGAGCTGCTCGGGCGAGACGTAGAACGGCATGCTCATCGTGCGTCACCTCCCCCGTGCGCCTGGTCGGTCGGGTCCGGCAGGTCGGGCGGGACGCCCGGCGGCTCCTGGGCGAGGCCGGCGGTGGGGCGCGCGATGCGCACGCGCGCCGCACGGTTCCCGTCGGCCGCCTCGGTGCGCTCCGCGACGATCCGCGCCGCGACCGCCGCGAGCTCGTCGTCCGGGACCCGGCGGTACCCCTCAGCGGTCACGGTGACCACGACGGGCCAGATCTGACGGACCGCGTCCGGGCCTCCGGTGGCCGAGTCGTCGTCGGCCGCGTCGTACAGGGCCTCGACGGCCACGTGGACCGCGTCGGCGGGCTCGAGCCCCGGGTGCCAGCGCTTCTTGAGCGACCCGCGCGCGAAGACCGAGCCCGACCCCACGCTGTGGTGGTCGCGCTCCTCGTACCGTCCGCCCGTGACGTCGTAGGAGAAGATGCGCCCCAACCCGCGGTCCAGGTCGTAACCCGCGAACAGCGGGACGACGGCCAGGCCCTGCATGGCCAGGCCGAGGTTCGCCCGGATCATGGTCGAGAGCCGGTTCGCCTTGCCGTCGAGCGACAGCAGCGCGCCCTCGATCTTCTCGTAGTGCTCGAGCTCGAGCTGGAAGAGTCGCACGAGCTCGACCGCGATGCCCGCGGTCCCCGCGATGCCCACCGCGGAGAACTCGTCGGCCGGGAAGACCTTCTCGATCTCGCGGTTGGCGATCATCGAACCCATCGTGGCGCGGCGGTCGCCCGCCATGACGACCCCCGCCCCCAGCGACCCGGGGTTCCCGAAGGTCAGCGCGACGATCGTCGTGGCGTGCGGGGCGAGCTGCGCGCCGACAGCGCCGTGGCCGGCGGCGGCGGAGCCCGCGGCAGCGGCCCGCGCGGACGGCAGGAGGTCGGGGGCGTGGCTCGCGAGGAACTCCACGAAGGAGGACGAGCCCGGCGTGGTGAAGGCGTGCGGCAGACGCCCGGAGAAGTCCATGGTCATCAGCTCCTGGCCGGTCCGGCTACTCGCCGCCCTTCTGGACGAACCCTCGGACGAACGACTCGGCGTTGGACTCGAGCACCTCGTCGATCTCCTCCAGGAGCGAGTCGACCTCGGCGTCCCGGTTCTGGGCCTGCGGGGCGACGGGCGCGGGGGTGGCCGCGTCGTCGTCGGGACGTCGGTCCTCGTGCGATGCGCTGGTGCGTTCCTGGGCCATCTTCGCCTCCTGGGTGTGCGTGCTGTCCTGCTGATCCGTGGGCGGCCCTGCGCGAGGCCCGCGTCTTCTTGAAGCCTAGGCTCTTGCGTGCAGTTCGCGAGGTGCGACGAGCCGCGAGCGCACGGCGGGGTACCTCATCGGCTGCCCGCGAGACCCTCGAGGAGCGCGCCCGCGTCCGTGCTCGCGTCGAGCAGCGCGCCGATGTGCGCCCGTGTGCCGCGCAACGGGTCGAGCATGGGCACGCGCTGGAGCGAAGGGGCGCCCACGACGTCGAAGATCACCGAGTCCCAGCTCGCGGCCGAGACCTGGTCGCCGAACCGGGCCATGACCTCGCCCCGGAAGTACGCGCGCGTGTCCTCGGGCGCGTGGTGCACGGCCTGGGAGACCGCGCGCTCGTCGACGACGCGCTCGGCCGCGCCCGCGGCGAGCAACCGGTGGTAGATGCTGCGCTCGGGGCGCACGTCCGACCACTGGAGGTCCATCGCGGCCAGGCGCGGGTGGTCCCAGTCGAGGTGGTCGCGCTGGCGCAGCCGGTCCAGCAGGCGCAGCTTCGCGACCCACTCGACCTCCTTGGCGCACGAGGAGGGGTCCGTCCCGAGGCGTTCGAGGACCGAGTCCCAGCGGTCCAGGACCGACCGGGTCTCGTCGTCGAGCGTGCCCAGGTGCTCGGCCGCGCGGCGTGCCACGTCGGCGTACGCGCGCTGGACGTCGAGGGCCGTGAGCCAGCGCCCGTCGGCGAGCAGGAGCGGCGCGGTCAGGTCGAGGTCGCGGCTGACCTTCTGGACGTCCGTCACCGGGTCGTGCAGGCGCAGGGCCGCGAGCTCGGCGCGCAGCGAGGCCCCGGACGCCCCCTCGACGGTCGCGAGCGCGTCGAGCTGCTCGATCACGAACAGGACGAGCGAGGTGGTGCCGAGCTTGAGGTAGGTCGCGACCTCGAACAGGTTCGCGTCCCCGATGATCAGGTGCAGGCGCCGCCAGCGCTGACGGTCGGCGTGCGGCTCGTCGCGCGTGTTGACGATGGGGCGGCGCAGCGTGGTCTCGAGGCCGACCTCGGCCTCCATGTAGTCCGCGCGCTGCGAGAGCTGGAAGCCCGGCTCCTGCCCCACGGCGCCGAGGCCCACGCGCCCCGAGCCCGTGAAGACCTGGCGCGTGACGAGGAACGGCGTGAGCAGCTCGACGATGGTCGTGAACGGTACCTCTCGGTCGACGAGGTAGTTCTCGTGCGTGCCGTACGAGGCGCCCTTGCCGTCGACGTTGTTCTTGTAGAGCACGACCTCCGAGCCCGGCACGGCGCTCAGCTCGCGCGAGGCAGCGAGCATGATGCGCTCGCCCGCGACGTCCCAGCACACCGCGTCGGCCGGGTTCGTGACCTCGGGCGACGAGTACTCCGGGTGCGCGTGGTCGACGTACAGCCGCGCACCGTTCGTCAGGATGACGTTCGCGGCGCTCGGGTCGTCGTACTCCTCGTGCGTGGGGCGCGCGACCTCCTGGAGGGAGGTCGCCACGCCGGGGCGCTGCGCCACGGGGCCCGACGGCGCAGGCCGGGTCGGGTCGTCCGTCAGCAGCGAGGGGTGGGCCGCGGCGCGCTGGAGGTGGAAACCCCGGGCGTCCTGCAACGGGTCCTCGTCGTCGTAGTCCCAGCGGGCCTTGCCGCGAGCGCCGTCGGCACGGGCCGCGAGCGCCCGGTAGGTCGTCACGACCTGGCTCGACATGAGCATCGGGTTCGCGAGCGGCCGCCCGGGCTGCAGCACGCCGTACTCGGTCTCGATCCCCATCACGCGTCGCACGGTCACGAGCACCACCCTATGCCGGGGCCGTGACGGCGGGGCGGGCTGTCCACGGAGAGGACCGTCACGACGCACCTGCCCGACCCGTCCCCGACGCGAGCCGGGCCCGGCGGCGGGGTGCGCCGTCGGGCCCGGCCGTGCGGCGCGGCGCCGCGCGTCGACACCTGCGCCTGCAGGTGCCTGCAGGTGCCTACAGGTACTGACCCGTGTTGGTCACGGTGTCGATCGTGCGCGCCGTGGCACCCGCCCCGTCGCCCTTCTTCTGGACGATCGTGCGGATGAAGACGATGCGCTCGCCCTTCTTGCCGGAGATCCGCGCCCAGTCGTCGGGGTTGGTCGTGTTCGGCAGGTCCTCGTTCTCCTTGAACTCGTCGACGCACGCCGCGAGCAGGTGCTCGACCCGGATGCCGCGCTGACCGGTCGCCAGGAAGTCCTTGATGGCGGACTTCTTGGCGCGGTCCACGACGTTCTGGATCATGGCGCCCGAGTTGAAGTCCTTGAAGAACAGGACCTCCTTGTCGCCGCTCGCGTACGTGACCTCGAGGAACTGGTTCTCGTCCTCCTCGGAGTACATGCGCTCGACGACGCTCGTGATCATCGCGTCGAGGGCCTCCTGCGGGCTCCCGCCGTGCTCGGCCAGGTCCTCCGCGTGGATCGGCAGGTCCGTGGTCAGGTACTTCGCGAAGATCTCCTTGGCCCCCTCGGCGTCGGGGCGCTCGATCTTGATCTTCACGTCGAGCCGCCCGGGGCGCAGGATCGCCGGGTCGATCATGTCCTCGCGGTTGGAGGCGCCGATGACGATGACGTTGTCGAGACGCTCGACGCCGTCGATCTCGCTCAGGAGCTGCGGGACGATCGTCGTCTCCACGTCTGACGACAGGCCCGTGCCGCGCGTGCGGAACAGCGACTCCATCTCGTCGAAGAACACCACGACCGGGGTGCCCTGCGAGGCCTTCTCCCGGGCGCGGGCGAAGATGAGCCGGATGTGGCGCTCGGTCTCCCCCACGTACTTGTTGAGGAGCTCGGGCCCCTTGACGTTGAGGAAGTAGCTCTTGGCACCCTCAGGGTCCGAGACGACCGTCTCCCCCGCGAGCTCGCCCGCCGCGGCGCGCGCCTTGGCGACGGTGTGCGCGAGCGAGTTCGCGACGGCCTTGGCGATGAGCGTCTTGCCGCACCCGGGAGGCCCGTACAGCAGGACGCCCTTGGGCGGGCGCAGCCCGTGCTCGCGGAACAGGTCGGGATGGCTGAACGGCAGCTCGACCGCGTCGCGGATCTGCTCGATCTGCGGCCCCAGGCCACCGATGTCGGAGTAGTCGATGTCGGGGACCTCTTCGAGGACGAGCTCCTCGACCTCGGACTTGGGCACGATCTCGAACACGAACCCGCTGCGCGTGTCGATCGTCAGGGAGTCCCCGACGCGCAGCGGCGAGTCGGCGAGCGAGCCCGCGAGCCGCACGACGCGCTCCTCGTCCGAGCGCCCCACGACGAGCGCCCGGTCGGAGCCCAGGAGCTCCTTGACCGTCACGAGCTCGCCGACCTGCTCGTACCCGCCAGCGGCCACGACCGTCATGGCCTCGTTGAGCTTGACCTCCTGGCCCGGTGCCAGCCGCGACACGTCGAGGCCCGGGCTCGCCCCGACGTGCATCTTGCGGCCCGCCGCGGACACGTCCACGGTGCCGTCGGGGTGCGCACCGAGGAACAGCGCGTAGGTGCCCGGCGGCTTGGCGAGCTCGTCGATCTGCCGCTTGAGGTCGATGATCTGGTCCCGCGCGGCCCGCAGGGCCTCGGCGAGCCGCTCGTTCTTCGCGGACAGGATCGCCTGCTGGCGCTCCGCGTCACGGCTCGGGGTCGGTCCAGGTGTCAGTCCAGGTGTGTCGGTCATCCGGCTTCTCCCTCTCGCAGGCACCGTCAGGAGGTCGTGCGGTCGACCCCGTCACCGGCGCGTCACCGACCCCCGGCAACCCGGTGATCGAGGCACGACCTTACGCACAAGTCTCCCGCAGGCGCTCCAGGAACACCTGGGCTGAGACGGCCGTTCCTCAATCGTTGTCGACTGCGCCCGAATCGTCCCGGGTGTCCTCGACCGAGGACGCGGGGTCCGCCAGGGGCTCGTCGACGCCGTCCACGGTGTCGACCGGCTCGAGCGGCTGGCCCGTGCGCGGGTCCAGCTGAGGACCCTGGCCGACGTCGCGGCGCACGCGGCGCACGCGCTTGTCGGAGACCGACCGCTCGCCGAGGTCCTCGGGCGTCCACTCCTCGGCCACCGGGTAGGACCCCTTCGCGGGGCGACGCTTGCGCAGGGGCGCGACCGTGCCGTCCGCGAGGCGGCGCGCCGTGAGCAGGAAGCCCGTGTGCCCGACCATGCGGTGCTGCGGGCGCACCGCGAGCCCCTCGAGGTGCCAGCCGCGCACGAGAGACTCCCACGCCGAGGGCTCGGCGTACCGGCCGTCGGAGCGCAGGTCCTCGGCGAGGCGCGAGAGCTGGGTCGCGGTCGCGACGTAGCAGATGAGGACCCCGCCGGGGGCGAGCGCGTCGGCCACGGCGTCGAGGTTCTCCCACGGCGCGAGCATGTCGAGCACGACGCGGTCGATCGAGCCCTTCTCCGCGACCTGCGGCAGGACGTCGGACAGGTCGCCGACCGACAGCTCCCACGCGGGGTGCTCCCCACCGAAGAACAGCTCGACGTTCCCGCGCGCGATCGCCGCGAAGTCCTCACGACGCTCGATTGAGTGGACCGTGCCCTGGTCGCCGACGGCGCGCAGCAGCGACATGGTCAGCGCACCCGAGCCCACGCCCGCCTCGACGACGCGCGCGCCGGGGTAGATGTCGGCCATCGCGACGATCTGGCCGGCGTCCTTGGGATAGACCACGGCCGCGCCGCGCGGCATCGAGAGCACGTAGTCGGCGAGCAGGGGGCGCAGCGCGAGGTACTCGATGCCCGCGGTGTTGCGCACGACCGACCCCTCGGGCAGCCCCACGAGGTCCTCGTGCGCGAGGTAGCCGCGGTGCGTGTGGAACGTGGCGCCCGTCGCGAGCGTGATGGTGTGCAGGCGGCCGCGCGGGTCGGTGAGCTGGACCTTGTCCCCCAGACGCAGCGGTCCGCGCCGCACGTCGGCGCCGGTCGGCGTGGGGGCCCGCGTGGCGGCGTCGTCGGCCGGGACGGGCAGGGCGGAGGCGTCGTGCGCGGGGTCGTGGGTCACGGGCGACCATCCTAGTCGGGCGCGGCGGCGTGGCCCGCCCTCACTTCCGACGCGGCCCGGTGACGGGTCAGCGCCCGCGGGTCCCCTTGAGCGCCGCGACGACGCGCGAGACGTCCAGGAGCCCGACGACGCGACCGCCGTCGGTCACGACGACCACGGGGGCGTCGCGCGTCACCGCGGCCACGGCGTCGAGCATGGCCTGGCCGCGCAGGTGCACGTCGACCCACGCGGTCGGAGGCAGCCCGACGGCGACCGCCCCGACCGGGGTCAGCGCCGCCTGTGCCGGGGGCACCGCGGCGACGGCCGCAGGGTCCGCGAAGGCCACGGGGTGACCGTCAGTCTCGACGAGCACGACGTGGCCTGCGCCGGCACGCTGGGCCGACGCGACGGCGTCGGCCACCGTGCTGGTCACGGGCACCGCGACGGCCGGGTATGCGAGCGCCGCGACCGACAGGTCCGCGACTGCCGCGCGCGTGCGGCCGTTCTTGATCGCGGCGCCCGCACCGGACCACAGGAAGGCGCCGATCAGGGCGGCCCACGCGACCGTGAACAAGGACACCTGATACCCGTTGAGCGGTGGCCATGCGAGCGCCCACAGCACGACCCCGACGGCCACGACGCGCCCGACCCAGCCGGCGACGATCGTGCCCGTGGTCCGCGAGCCGGTCGCGGCCCAGACCGCGGACTCGAGGATCTGGCCGCCGTCGAGCGGCAGGCCGGGCAGGAGGTTGAAGATCCCCACGAACGCGTTCGAGAACGCCGCCGCGTACAGCAGCAGGGCGGGGATCGTCATGGTCGGCTGCACCTGGAAGACGAGCCAGCACACCGCTGCGAGGAGAAGGTTCGTGAGCGGGCCGACGACCGAGACGAGGATGCCGTCGAGCGGACGCCTCGACGCACCCGAGTACGCGGTGTGGCCGCCCCACAGCGTCACGGCGAGCTCCGTGACCTGGTGCCTCCGGGCCTTGGCGACCACGGCGTGCGCGACCTCGTGCAGGAACACCGAGACGAACAGCAGCAGCACGAAGACGAACGAGACCAGGTAGACCTCGCTGCTGCCGAGGTGCGGCGCGAAGCTGCGCACCGTGGGGACGAACAGGAACGTCAGCACGGCCGCGGCCAGGAACCAGGACGGGGTCAGGATGACGGGGGCGCCCGACACCCGACCGATGGTCCAGCCCTTCGTGAGCTGCGGGTCTCGGGGGGCGCGACGTGCCGGTGCCGGGGTGGTCTCCACGTCGACACCCTATGTCGGGCACCTGGGCCGGACCTGGGCTGTGGAGCATGGCGAGCGTGTGGGCGTCGACACGTAGGCTCGACGCATGACGTCCCTCGCCCCCGACCTCACCGGCTCTGGCACCACTCCTGGCGAGCCCGGCGGCCCCGTCGTGCCGGGTGGGCCTGCCGTGCCGGGTGGGCCTGCAGACGCCGCGGAGCCGCTCGAGTCCGTCGAGACCGCCGAGCTCCTGGGCCGTGCGCCCCGCGAGCGCCGTCGGCCCGCCCTGTCGCCGTCACGGGCGAACGACTTCATGCAGTGCCCGCTGCTCTTCCGCTTCCGCGTGGTCGACAAGCTGCCCGAGCCCCCCAGCTCGGCCGCCGCACGCGGCACCCTGGTGCACTCGGTGCTCGAGCGCCTGTACGACGCCCCGCTGGGCGAGCGCACCCTCGCGGCCGCGCAGGCCATGCTGCCCGGCGAGTGGGAGCGGCTGCAGCAGGCCGAGCCGCGGTACGCGGAGCTGTTCGCCGGAGGCGCTGCTGGGGTCGACGGCGGGGTGCAGGCCTGGCTCGACGGCGCGGGGAACCTCCTGGGGACGTACTTCACGCTCGAGGACCCCAACCGCCTCGAGCCCGCCGAGCGCGAGATGTTCGTCGAGACCCAGCTCGAGGACGGCCCGCTGCTGCGCGGCATCGTCGACCGGCTCGACGTCGCCCCGAACGGCGCGATGCGGGTCGTCGACTACAAGACGGGCAAGTCGCCTCGCCCGCAGTACCAGGGCTCGGCCCTGTTCCAGATGCGCTTCTACGGCCTCGTCCTGTGGCGCGAGCGGGGCGAGATCCCCAAGATGCTCCAGCTCGTCTACCTGGGCGACGGCCAGGTGCTACGCGCCGAGCCGCAGGAGGCGGACCTCCTCGCGGTCGAGGAGCAGGTGCGCACGCTCTGGTCGACCATCACGCAGGCCGCACGTACCGGGCAGTGGACCCCACGCAGGACCCCGCTGTGCGGGTGGTGCGCGTACCAGGCCGTCTGCCCGCAGTTCGGCGGGACGCCCCCGGAGATCCCCGAGGGTGCGGTCGAGCTCGCGCTCGGCATCGCGCCGGAGGCCGTGGCGTCGTAGGACGCGTCGAGCGGTCGGGCCGAACTGGCTCGGGCCGTGCACGAGGGGAGCCCGGCGGGAGCACTGGCACCCCGGCCACGGCGCGGACGAAGCCCTGAGCGTCTGGACCCCAGGGTCTGTGTTCTGCGGAGCACCAACAATTGTTGGCGCTCCGCAGAACACACATCCAGGCCGGAGTGGCCCCCGTACGTACCGGTGCCACACGTCCGGACCGTGCGGTGTGCGCCCGGATCGACGCCGAGCGCGCCTCAGTCCTCGATGAGGTCGACCACGTCACCTGCGAGGATGCGCGCGAGCGTGTCGACGTCCACGAGGGCGAGCGACGGCGTCCGGCTCAGCCCGGGCAGGACCGGCACGGGGACGACGGCCTCGACGCCCAGCGTCGCGGCCCCTGCCGCGCGGGCGGACCCGATGCCCGTGGGCGAGTCCTCGATCGCGACGCAGCGCGTGACGTCGACGCCCAGGCGCTCGGCCGCCACGAGGTAGGGCTCGGGGTGGGGCTTGCCGTGCGTGACCTCGTCCCCGCACACGAGCGTCTCGAACGACCCGGGCGGGGTCATCCCGACGACGGGCTCGGCGAGCGAGCGGTACGACATCGTGACCAGCGCGCACGGCACCCCGCGCTCGCGCAGCTCGGCCAGCAGCTCGCGCGCGCCGGGCTGCCACGGGACCTCGACCTCGACCTGCGCGATCACGCGCGAGATGAGGAAGTCGATGATCTGCTCGGCCGGCAGGTCGACGCCCTCGGCCTGGAGGATCCTGGCCGACTCGATGAGCGGGTTGCCGACCATCTGCATCGCCTGCTCGTGCGACCAGGTCCCGCCGTGCGCCTCGACGAGCTCGTGCTCGGCGGCGATCCAGTAGGGCTCGGTGTCGACCAGGGTGCCGTCCATGTCCCACAGGACGGCCTGCGGCAGGACGAGCGCCTCACGGGAGGCGGCGTCGGGGCGTGCGAGATCGGGTGATTCCAGGGGGTTCAACGAGTACTCCATGCTTCGGGGAACGGTTCGTGGCCGTCCTGCCACCCTAGCTGGCGGTCCTGCTGCGGCCCACGCACGCCTCCCGGCAGCGACGGGCGACGAGCGCACCGGGCCGCCGCGTCAGCCGCCGGACCTCCGGCGTCCTAGGCTGGGACGATGAACGAGACCAGGGAACCGCTCGACCCGGCCGACCTGCCCGAGCCGACACTCCCGGCCGAGCCGGCCGAGCACCGCCAGACGGTCATGCTCGCCGCATTCGAGGGATGGAACGATGCCGGCAGCGCCGCGACCGCGGCGCTCCTGCACCTGCACGACCTCTGGGACGCCCAGGACCTCGCGGAGCTGGACCCCGAGGAGTACCACGACTTCCAGGTGATCCGTCCGGTCGTCACGACCGGGGAGGACGGCCGCCGCGAGATCAGCTGGCCCGCGACCAAGATCGTCGCGGCCACGGCCCCGGGCAGCGGGCGCCGCGTCCTGCTGGTCCACGGCATCGAGCCGTCGATGCGCTGGCGCCGGTACTGCCGCGAGCTGCTCGACCTCGCCGAGCGCGAGGGGGTCACGACGGTCGTGACGTTGGGGGCGCTGCTCGCCGACGTGCCCCACACCCGCCCCATCCCCATGACCGCGACGTCCGAGAGCGCCGGCCTGCGCGCGGTCCTCGACGTCGAGCCCAACTCGTACGAGGGGCCGACGGGGATCGTGGGCGTCCTCCAGCACGCCGCCGCGGAGCGAGGCATGCAGTCCGTGTCGTTGTGGGCCGCGGTGCCGCACTACGTCGCGAACCCGCCCTCGCCCAAGGCGACCATCGCGATCCTGTCCCGGGTCGAGGAGCTGCTGTCCGACCCGATCCCGCTGGGCGACCTCCCGGAGGAGGCCGAGGCGTGGCAGCACGGCGTCGACGAGCTCGCCGCGGAGGACGAGGAGATCGCGGAGTACGTCCACCAGCTCGAGGAGGCCAAGGACACTGCCGAGCTGCCCGAGGCGAGCGGCGAGGCCATCGCGCGCGAGTTCGAGCGCTACCTCAAGCGCCGGGACGACGGCACGGGCGGCCCGCTCGCCTGAGCACGGCCCCGTCCGCCCGGCACGCACGCCCCGCACGACGAACGGCCCGTGGCTCCCCAGGGGGAGCCACGGGCCGTCGTCACGCACGGAGCGGTGACGCGCAGGGACTAGAGCCGCACGCCGAGCAGCGCGTTGACCGCGCGCGAGATCACGCCGGGCGCGCCCTCGGTGTCGGCCGAGGTGTCGCGCCCGTCGGCGAGCGAGACGTCGGCCCACGCGTCGACCGCGGCGAGCGCGGTGGGGGCGTCGAGGTCGTCCGCGAGCGCCGCCCGGACGGCCGCGAGCGTCGCGTCGGCGTCGGGGCCACCGTTGCCCGAGACCGCTGAGCGCCACCGCTCGAGGCGCTCGACGGCGGCGGGGAGGTCGGTGTCGGTCCACTCCCACTCGGAGCGGTAGTGGTGCGCGAGCAGGGCCAGGCGGATGGCCATGGGGTCGACGCCCGTGGCGCGCAGCCGCGAGACGAACACGAGGTTCCCGCGCGACTTGCTCATCTTCTCGCCCTGGTAGGCGACGAGGCCCGCGTGGACGTGGTTGCGCGCCCCGAACCCGTGGTCGAGCAGGCGGTCGTGCGAGGTCGACATCTCGTGGTGGGGGAAGAGCAGGTCCGCTCCCCCGCCCTGGATGTCGAAGGGCAGGCCCAGTCCGTCGCGCGCGATGACGGCGCACTCGATGTGCCAGCCGGGGCGCCCGGTGCCGAGGCTCGCGCCGTCCCAGGTGGGCTCGCCCGCACGCTCGCGTCGCCAGAGCAGCGGGTCGAGCGGGTCCTTCTTGCCGTCGCGCTCGGGGTCTCCGCCGCGCTCGCCGAACAGGCGCAGCATGTCCTCACGGCTGAACCGCGACACGGCGCCGAAACGCGCGTCGGCGCTGAGGTCGGCGTACACGTCCCCGAGATCGGGACGGTCACCGCCTGCACCGGGCTCGACGGGCACGCGGTACGCGAAGCCGTCCTCGATGAGGGCCTCGACGGCCTGCACGACGTCCGGGATGGCCTCGACCGCGCCCCGGTACACGTCGGGGGGCACGACGCCGAGCGCCGTCATGTCCTCGGCGAGCAGGGCGGTCTGCTCGACGGCGAGGTCCCACCAGTCGACGCCTGTCGCGGTCGCGCGTTCGAGCAGGGGGTCGTCGACGTCGGTCACGTTGGACGCGTAGGTGACCTCGTGCCCGGCGTCGCGCCAGGCGCGGTTCAGGAGGTCGAACGCGACGTAGGTCGCGGCGTGCCCGATGTGGGTCGCGTCGTACGGGGTGATCCCGCAGACGTACATGGTCGCGGTGTCCCCCTGCGCGGCGACGACGAGCTCCCCGGTGGTGCTGTCGTGCACCCGGATCGGGAGTCCTCGACCGGGCAGGGACGGGATCTGAGGCATGGGCCAGCTGTGCACGCGACAACCTTAGCCGCGAACGGCCCCGGGCTCCTCGACGGTCGTCGTGCGTGGGCGCCCCAGCCTGCCCGACGGCGCCGCGAGCCCGTCCTGGGTGGCGTGCCTGCGGCGTCGGGCAAGAATGCAGGGGTGACCGAACCCACACGCCCCGCCGACCCCCGACCCACCGAGCCGGACGCCCACGAGAAGCCGCGTTCGGAGCCGACGCGCTACAAGGAACTGTGGGTCGAGGGGGCCGACGGGCGCGTGCGGCCCGCCCAGGGGCGCACGGGACCGGGTGGTACCGCGGACGCACCCGAGCCGGGGGCGGCCGACCAGGAGGCCGGTGCGCGCTGGTACGAGGTACGCACGCTCGACGACTTCGTGGAGGCCGCAGAGGCCCTCGGCGTGGGCCTGAGCACGCAGTGGGGGCGCGGGCACCTGCCCGTGCACGTGCGGCACGTCAAGCACCCCCTGGCGCACGTCGAGCACATCGGCATGGACTGGCTGCTCGTCGTGACCCCGACCGTGGCCTTCTCGGAGGAGGACCGGCAGGTCAGCACAGGCAGCTTCTGCATCCTCGTGGGGCCGGACGTCGTGGTGACGGTCGAGAATGGCGCCGGGGGCGTCCACGACCGGATGCGCGAGCACCTGACGGGCCCGTCGCACGGGCGCGGCAAGGGCGTCCAGCACCTCGCGGGCGAGGCTCTGTTCGCGCTCGTGGCGACCGCCTCCGACGTCGAGCTCGCCCTGGGCGACGCGGTCGCCGAGGTCGAGAAGATCGTGTTCGAGCCCCGGCGGCACGCCGACCCCGTCCTGCCCATCTACGACCTCAAGCGCGAGATCACCGAGGCCCGGCGGGCGCTGCTGCCCATCACGGCAGAGCTGCCCGAGCTCGTGTCGGGCAGCGCACGGTCGCGTATCACGTTCGACAAGCGGCTCATGGACCGCCTGGTCTCGACGGTCGAGCGCATCGACCGCCACCTCGACGCGCACGACGACCTGCTGTCCGACATGCTCTCGGTGCACCTGTCGCAGGTCTCGGTGCGCCAGAACGAGGACATGCGCAAGATCAGCGCCTGGGCCGCGATCCTCGTGTTCCCGACGATCGTCGGCGGCATCTACGGCATGAACTTCGACCACATCCCCGAGCTACACTGGTCGCTCGGCTACCCGATGGCGCTCGCGATCATGGTGGTCGGGTGCTGCGGACTGTACGGGGCGTTCAAGAAGGTCGGCTGGATGTAGCGGGCACGACCCACCGGGTCGGCGGGCGCGGGTCAGGCGAGCGGCTGCAGGACACCGAACGTGAGCAGCAGGACCACGACTCCCGCGAGCACGAGCCGGTAGATCACGAACGGCGTGTAGCTGAAGGTCGAGACGATCTTCAGGAACGCGATGATCACGAGGTAGCCGACGACGAACGCCACGAGCGTCGCGATCAGGGTCGCCCCGAAGCCCGGCGAGCCGGGCACGGGGTCCGCCGCGACCGACTTCGCGAGCTGGTAGAACCCCGAGCCGAGGACCGCGGGGATCGCGAGCAGGAACGAGTAGCGTGCGGCCGCCTCCCGTGTGAAGCCCATGAGCAGGCCCGCGGTGATGGTGCCGCCGGACCGGGAGACGCCGGGGACCAGGGCGAGCGCCTGCGCCAGCCCGAACCCGACGGCCTGGCGCGGGGTCAGCTCGTCGAGCGTCCTCCGCTTGGCCCCGACCCGGTCCGCGAGCCCGAGCAGCAGCGCGAACGCGGCGAGCATGAACGCCGTGATGTACAGGTTGCGCAGCGAGGCCTCGATCGCGTCCTGGAACAGCAGGCCGAGGACCACGATCGGGACCGAGCCCAGTGCGATGAACCACGCCATGGCGGCGTGGTGGTCGCCCTTGCCCATCCGGGCACGCCAGTCGGTGCCGTTCTCGCCCCGCACCGCACGCCACCAGGCTCGGCAGATCGTCGCGATGTCCCGCCGGAAGTACAGCAGGACCGCGGTCTCGGTACCGATCTGCGTGATCGCCGTGAACGCCGCCCCCGGGTCCGACGAGCCGATCAGCTCACCCACGATGCGCAGGTGCGCGCTCGAGGAGACGGGCAAGAACTCGGTCAGGCCCTGGACGAGGCCGAGAAGGACGGCATCCCACGCATTCACGAGGGGCACGATACCGGCGCCACGAGCCCTGGCCCGGCCGGACAGGCCGGATCGGGGAACGCGTTGCCGGAGCGTCGTCCGGTGGACACCCCACGGCCCCGCGCAAGACACCGACCGGTCACCTGAGACCCGCGCGCGCGGGCCAGAGCGACGGACCTCACCCTCCCGGCAGCGCCCTGTCTCCGGGCATCGCGACCTCTTCGCCGGTAACCTGCCGCGCATGGAACTTCGTCAGCTCGGCCGCACCGGCCTTCGCGTCTCGCCGCTGGGTCTCGGGACCATGGCGTGGGGTCGGGACACCGACGAGATCGATGCGGCCGAGCAGCTCCGGGACTTCGTCGACGCAGGCGGCAACCTGGTGGACACCGCGGCCTCGTACGGCGGGGGCGCGAGCGAGTCGATGATCGGCTCGCTGCTCGCGGCGGGCAAGGTCGACCGGGGCGACGTGCTGCTGTGCACCAAGGCCGGGATCCGCACGACCGCGGACGGCAACACCGTCGACGCGTCCCGGGGCGCGCTCCTCGACTCGCTCGACGCCTCGCTCGCGCGCCTCGGGACGGATCACGTGGACCTGTTCCTGGTGCACACCCCGGACCCCCGGACGCCTTTCGACGAGACGCTCTCGGCCCTGCGCCTGGCCGTGACGACCGGGCGAGCCCGCTACGTGGGTCTGTCCAACCACCCCGGGTGGGCCGCCGCGCGGGCCGCCGCGACGCTCGAGGCGCGCGGCGACGTCGGGCTCAGTGCCGTGGAGCTCGAGTACTCGCTGCTGCAGCGCGGGATCGAGCGCGACGTCGTGCCCGCCGCGACCGAGATGGGCTTCGGGGTCCTCGCGTGGTCCCCCCTGGGTCGCGGCGTGCTCACGGGCAAGTACCGCACCTCGTTGCCCGCGGACTCTCGCGGGGCGTCCTCGCACCTGGCCGGGTTCGTCCAGCCCTACCTGGACGGCCCGTCGTCGGGCATCGTCGAGGCCGTCGTGACGGCCGCGAACGGACTGGGGCGCGCACCGCTCGACGTCGCCCTGGCCTGGCTCCTGGAGCGCCCCGGCGTCTCGAGCGCGATCGTCGGGGCGCGGACCCCGTCGCAGCTCCGCGCCTCGCTCGCGGCGAGCGACCTCGAGCTGCCCGACGCCGTCCACCACGCGCTCGACGACGTCAGTGCGCTCTCGTTCGGCTACCCCGAGCGCTGGTAGCCCCTCCCGTCGGGGCCGGTCAGCGGCTGGCGCCGTCGTGGAGGTCGACCTCGTCGAACTCCTCGTCGAGCCGGTGGTCGTCCGGGTCCCCGTCCCTCTCGTCGTCCGAGTCCTCGTCGTCCTCGTCGTCGTTCGAGTCGTCGTCGTCCTCGTCGTCGTCCTCCGCGAGGTAGAACGGCGTGGCCTCGCCGTGGACCTGCGCGAGCGACTCGTCGTACACCTCGTACGCGTCCGCGAGCACGTAGTAGGCGTCGTCGACCGCGGGATCGTCCTCGCCTCGGCGCGCGGCGACAGCGTTGTAGTGGGCCTCGAGGGCCGCGATGAATCGGTCGAGCGCGGCGCGCGGGTCAGCGGTCATACCCTGACGGTAGCCCTGCCCGAGGCACAATGGCACTCGGAATCCCGGCGCGGGAGAGTGAGGTACGGCTCACGGCTCCCCCGCTCACGACCGACCCGAGGACGGTGGAACATGGCGAGCACTCCTCCCCCGCAGCGCGTGGCCCGCGCCGAGCCCAGCAGCCAGTACGAGTACCGGGTGCTCACGATCGACAGGTCCGTGAGCCGCCACGACGCCGTCCGCCTCCTGACGGAGGAGGCCGAGTACGGACGATGGGAGCTCGACCGCACCCGGCTCTACGTGGGCGGCGAGCGCCGCGTGTGGCTGCGCCGCAAGATCATCCGGGTGCGCTCGACGCTCTGACGCGTCGAGCGCCAGGTCAGCAGGTCCGCAGGAGCCGGTCCAGGACGCGCACGCCGAACTTCAGGGACTCGACGGGGACGCGCTCGTCGACGCCGTGGAACATCCCGGAGAAGTCCAGGTCCGCGGGAAGCTGGAGCGGGGCGAAGCCGTAGCCCGTGATGCCCAGGCGCGCGAGCGACTTGTTGTCGGTGCCACCGGAGAGCGTGTACGGCAGGACCGTCGCGCCGGGGTCCTCGGCGTGCAGGGACGCGATCATGGCGTCCACCAGGTCGCCCTCGAAGGGCACCTCGAGCGAGATGTCGCGGTGGATGGGCTCGATGCGCACGTGCTCGCCCACGAGGCCCTCGATGACCGCGAAGCCCTCGTCCTCGTGGCCCGGCAGCAGGCGCGCGTCGATCGCGGCCTCGGCCCGGCCGGGGATCACGTTGGCCTTGTAGCCCGCGTCGAGCTGGGTCGGGTTGGACGTGTGGCGCACGGTCGCGCCGACGAACCGCGAGGCGGGACCGAGGGCCGCGACGAGCGCGTCGATGCTCGCCTCGTCGCGGGGGTCGTACGGCAGGTCCGTGAGCTCGGCGACGCCGCGCAGCAGCGCGTCGACGGTCGGGGTGATCGTGTAGGGCCACTGGTAGGCGCCGATGCGCGCGACCGCGGCCGCGAGGTGCGTCACGGCGTTGTCGGTGTTGACCTGCGAGCCGTGCCCGGCACGGCCGTCGGCGACGAGCTTCAGCCAGGCGATGCCCTTCTCCGCGGTCTGGAGGAGGTAGGCACGCTTGCCGTCGATGTCGACCGAGAAGCCGCCGACCTCGCTGATGGCCTCGGTCGCACCCTCGAAGATCTCGGGGCGGTGGTCGACGGCCCAGCTCGCGCCGTACGTGCCGCCGGCCTCCTCGTCGGCGAAGAACGCGACGACGACGTCACGGGCGGGCTTGCGTCCCTCGCGGACCATCTGGCGCACGACCGCGAGGATCATCGCGTCCATGTCCTTCATGTCGACCGCGCCGCGCCCCCACAGGAGCCCGTCCTTCTCCTCGCCCGCGAACGGGTCGACCGACCAGTCGGAGGCTTGGGCGGGCACGACGTCGAGGTGCCCGTGCAGGACGAGCGCGGGCCGTGTGGGGTCCTGCCCCGCCAGGCGCACGACGACGCTCGCGCGCCCCGGCGCGGACTCGAACAGCTCGGGGCTCAGCCCGACCTCGTGGAGCGAGGCCATGACGTACTCCGCGGCGGCGCGCTCACCGGGCCCCGACCCGTCCCCGAAGTTGGAGGTGTCGATGCGCAGCAGCTCCTGGCAGATGCGGGCGACCTCCTGCTCGGCGGTCGGGTGGGTCTGCGGCGGGTTCGCGGGGTGGGCGTGGCTCGTCATGGCCACACGGTACCCGCTGTCGCGGCACGCTCCGGGGCATTCCCGGGGTGTCTCGCCCCGCGGGCACCCGCCCGACCGGGCTGTGGTCGGACCTCAACCGTGGTCGCGGGTGGAGTGGCCCACGCTCCCCTGGGCCGGGAGCCGCGGACCGCTCCCGCCCCGCGGCGCTGCGTCCGTGTGCCCGTCCTCGTGCCCGACGTCGTCGCTCGCCCCGGGCAGCAGGTCGCCCGGGGCGGGGCGTCCCGCCGTACCCGCGACTGCCGAGGGGTCGACGACCACGAACTGCCCCATCATCCCCTGGTCCTCGTGGCGGAGCAGGTGGCAGTGGAACATGTAGGGGCTGTCGGCGTCGGGGGTCGCGCCGAACGTGACCAGGAGCCGGGTGACCTTGCCCGGGCGGACGTAGACGGTGTCCTGCCAGCCCTGGAGCTCGAGGGGCGGAGGGGCTCCCGAGACGTCGAGCACCTGGAACTGCGCGTCGTGGACGTGGAAGTTGTGCGGGGTGTCGTCGAGTCCCGTGACCTCCCAGACCTCGGTCGCGCCGGCGTCGACGACCTCGTCGATGCGGCGAAGGTCCATGTCCTGGTCGTTGATCGAGGTTCCCGAGAGCTCGAAGCGGCGCGTGACGGTCGAGGCGTCCTCGTCCGCGACGGGCAGGACCCCCAGCACGGCCGGCACGGGGGCCGACGGTGCCAGCTCGGCTGCGGCCCGCAGCTCGAGGACGTCGAGCGTGTCGTCGCCGCCCGAGAACCGCGCGGTGAACGGGTTCACGCCGAGCGTCTGCGGGAAGCTGCGCAGCACGGCCCGCTCTCCCGGCGAGACCTCGACCACGACCTCGGCGCGGTCCCCCGGGGAGAGCTGGAGACGGTCGCTCGTGACGGGGGCGTCGAGGAGACCCCCGTCCGAGCCGACGACCTGGAAGTCGCGACCGTCGTCGAACCCGAAGTCGTAGACCCGCGCGTTCGACCCGTTGAGGATCCGCAGCCGGATCCGCTCGGTCGTGACGTCGAGGAAGGGGTTCGCGGTGCCGTTCACCAGGACGACCGCACCGCGCACCCCCGTGCTCGACAGGAACGGGTCGGCGTCGTCGAGCCGGCCGTCGGCGTGGAACTTCTTGTCCTGCACGACCAGCGGGACGTCGTCGACGCCGTACTCGTGCGGCAGGGCGTCCTGGACCGCGGCCTCGGGCGACCCCGCGGGCTCGTCGAGCAGGAAGAGCCCGGCCAGACCGCGGTACACGTGGTCGGCGGTTCGTCCGTGCAGGTGCGGGTGGTACCAGAGCGTCGCGGCGGGCTGGTCGATAGTCCAGGTCGGGGACCACGTCTGCCCCGGTTCGACCTGCTGGTGCGGGCCGCCGTCCATGACCGCGGGCAGCTTCATGCCGTGCCAGTGCAGCGTGCTGGTCTCGGCCATCGAGTTCGTGACGTCGATCCGGACCTGCTCGCCGCGCGCCGCGCGCACCGTCGGGCCCAGGAACGAGCCGTTGACGCCGAGGGTCGGGGTGGGACCGCCCTGGCCCAGGTCCGTCTCGCCCTCTTGCAGGTCGAGCGTGAAGACCCGGACCCCGTCCTCTACGGTCGAGGTCGCGAGCGGCGGGATCGCGAGGGGCCGTGTGAACTCGACCTCGCCGGCCGTCGAGGTCGCACCGCGCGAGAAGGCCACGGCGACGCCGCCGGCGATCCCACCGGCGACGAGGGCGACGAGCACCCCCACGACGACCACCCAGCGGCGCCGACGGCGGGGCACAGGCCCGACGGGACCGTCCGCCTCGGCGGTGGTCGCAGAGGCGACGGCGTCGTCGTCGGGGGTGGCGGTCATGTCGGTGCGATGCTCCCAAGGTGGCTGTGGTGCCGCGGTGAGCGGGTCGCTGTCGTGCGGACGCCCGGTGCGGCTCACCCCAGGCTAGGCAGGGCCGGCCGTCGGGCACATCGGGGGTGTCCCCCACCTGGCCCCTGAACCGACCCTGGCGCGGACGGCCGAGCGCCGAGGTCGACCGGGGGCCACCTCGGCGCTCGGGAGCGCGATGGAGCGGGGACTACGCGTCGAGCCCGCGACGCGTCAGGAGCGGCGCGATCTCCGGGTCGCGGCCACGCAGGTCCGCGAACGCGACCATGGGGTCGACCGAGCCGCCGCGTGCGAGCAGCTTCTTGCGGAACGCGTCGCCGTTGGCCCGGTTCAGGCCACCGTTCTCCTCGAACCAGGTCACGGTGTCGGCGTCGAGGACCTCGGACCAGATGTAGGAGTAGTAGCCGGCCGAGTAGCCACCTCCGAACACGTGGTTGAAGTACGTCGTGCGGTAGCGGGGCGGCACGGGAGCGAAGGCGACCCCGGCCGCGTCGAGCGCCGCGGCCTCGAACGGCAGGACCTCGTCGACGGTCGTGGGGACCTGCTCGGGGGCGAGCTGGTGCCAGGCCTGGTCGAGCAGCGCGGCCGCGAGGTACTCGGTCGTCCCGAAGCCCTCGTTGAACAGGCGCGAGGCGAGCATGGTCTCCACCCACGCGGCAGGCATGGGCTCGCCCGTGACGTGGTGGACCGCGTAGGACGTGAGGATCGTGGGCTCCCAGGCCCACATCTCGTTGACCTGCGAGGGGTACTCCACGAAGTCGCGAGGCACCTCGGTGCCCGACTGCGACGGGTAGCGCACGTCCGAGAACAGGCCGTGCAGCGCGTGGCCGAACTCGTGGAAGAGCGTGATGACCTCGTCCCACACGAGCAGCGTCGGCTCGCCCGCCGGGGGCTTGACGATGTTGAGGTTGTTCACGACGACGGGCGGCTGGTCGAGCAGGTGGTTCTGGTCGACGAGGTTGTTCATCCACGCTCCGCCCCGCTTGGACTCGCGCGTGTAGAAGTCGGCGAGGAACAGCCCGAGGCCTTGGTCGCGCTCTCCGACCGGGCCGTCGAAGACCTCGAACACGCGGACGTCGGGGTGGTAGCCCACGAGGTCGGTGCGCTCGGCGAACGAGATGCCGTAGAGCAGGTTCGCGGCCTTGAACACGCCGTCGGTCACGACCCGGTCGAGCTCGAGGTAGGGACGCAGCGCGGCGTCGTCGAGCGAGTAGCGCTCCTTGCGGACCTGCTCGGCGAGGTACGCCCAGTCCGAGGCGCGCAGCTCGGCGTCGTCGCCGGCCTCGCGGGCGAGCGCGACCTCGAGGTCCCCGGCCTCACGGCGGGCGTTCGCGACCGCGGCAGGCGCGAGGCGCGAGAGCATCGCGTTGACGGCGTCGGTCGTCTTGGCCGTCGCGTCCTCGGCGATGTACGACGCGTGGTGGTCGTACCCGAGGAGCCGCGCGTGCTCGGCGCGCAGGCGCGCGAGGTCGAGCACGATCTGGCGCGTGTCGTTGTCGTCGGCCGTGGCACCACGCGTCATGGACGCCTGCTGGACGCGCTCGCGGGTCTCGCGGCGAGCGAGCGATGCGATGACGCCCTGCTGCGTAGGCAGCTGCATCTCCAGGAGGTACTTGCCCTCGTGACCGCGCGTCGCGGCCGCGGCGGCCGCGGCCGCGATCGCGTCCTCGGGCAGGCCCTCGAGCTCGGCGGCGTCGTCGACCAGGACGCTCGCGGCGTTGGCGCCCGCGAGCAGCTTGCGACCGAACGCGGCCTCGAGCGAGGTCAGCTTCCCGTTGAGCTCGCGCAGGCGGTCCTGGTCGGCGGCGTCGAGCTCGATGCCCGAGCGGCGGAAGTCGACCAGCAGCGTGTGCAGGAGCCAGGCCGTGTCCGCCTCGAGCGTGAGCTCACCGGCGTCGACGGCGTCCTGGAGGGCGCGGACGCGCCCGTAGAGACGTGCGTCCATGTAGATCGCGTCGTGGTGCGCCGACAGCTCGGGCGCGACGGTCTCCTCGATGTCCTCGAGTCCCGGCGTCGAGTCGGCGCTCGCGACGTTGTAGAAGACCGTGACCGCGCGGGTCAGGAGCTGGCCCGCGGACTCGAGGGCCTCGAGCGTGTTGGCGACCGTGGGCGCCTCGGGGTTGGTGACGATCTCCTCGACCTCCGCGCGCTCGGCCTCCATGCCGGCGCGGAGGGCGGGGAGGTAGTGCTCCTCGCGGATCGTCGTGAAGTCGGGGAGCTGGTACGGGAGGGTGGACACCGCGGCGAACGGGTTGGCCGGGTCGAGGGTGCTCGTCATGCGTCCTATCTTCACCCGGCGGGCGCCCGGCTCACGACATCATTCCCGGCGAGGTCAGCGTGCCCGCGTCTGGCCCACGTGGTCCCCTGCCTCGGCGGACGGCCACGGCTCGACCGGTTCGCGCGGGTCGCCGGCGAGCAACGTCCCGATCCACGCGTCCCGACGTGCGCCCCGCTGGATGCCGAAGCCCCGCACCGTGCCCTCGACCCGGAAACCGAGCCGCCACGCGACGCGGCGCGAGGCCCAGTTGCCGGTGTACGCGGTCCAGACGATGCGCGAGAGCCCCAGGCCCTCGGGGTCGAACGCCCAGTCGACCACGAGGCGGGCGGCCTCCGACATGAGTCCCTCGCCCCGCGCCTCGGGCGCGAGCCAGTACCCGATCTCGGCCGATCGTTCGCGCGTGGGCGCGGGGTCCAGGGTGATCCCGACCATGCCCAGGACGGGAGCGTCCGGGGCGTCCGGGCGGCGGATCGCCCACGTGCTCCCCCGCCCCGTGCGCCATGCCTCGGGCACGATCTCCTCGATGAAGGACGCTGCGTCGGCGCGCGTGTACGGGCTGGGCACGGTGGTCCACGCGGCGATCTCCGCTCCCTGGCAGAGCTCGGTGATGCGGTCGACGTCCGTCGCGGTGGGCATGGCGAGGTGGACGCGTTCGTTGGCGAGGACGAAAGGTTCCATCCGGACAGCATGCCACCACGCCATGGGGGCCGACAGGGCATTTCGGGAAGCGACCGGCGCTAGTCCCCCAGGACGTCCTCGGCGCGCGTCCAGGACAGGCCGAGCGCGGCACCCACCTGCTCGTTGACCAGGGTCCTGGACACGGTCGTCAGCCCGTTGCGCAACAGCGGGACGCTGCGCAGCGCGCTCGTCCCGCCGTCCGCGAGCTGCGCGAGGTAGGGCAGGGTCGCGCTCGTCAGGGCGTGCGTGCTCGTCACGGGCACCGCTCCGGGCATGTTCGCGACGCAGTAGAACGTCGAGCCGTGCACCCGGAAGGTGGGCTCGTCGTGCGTGGTGGGGCGGGTGTCCTCGAAACACCCGCCCTGGTCGACGGCGATGTCGACGAGGACCGACCCGGGCTTCATGCGGGACACGAGGTCGTTCGTGACGAGGCGCGGCGCCCTGGCCCCCGCGACGAGCACCGCACCGATCACCAGGTCGGCTGTGAGCACCTCCTGCTCGATCGCGTACGCGCTCGACGCGACGGTCCGCACGTGGCCCGCGAACTCCTGGTCGAGCGCGCGCAGCACGGGCAGCGACAGGTCGAGGATCGTGACCTCGGCGCGCATCCCGACGGCGATCTCGGCCGCGTGCCGGCCGGCGGTCCCGCCACCGAGGATCACGACGCGTCCCGGCCTGCTGCCGGGGACGCCGCCGAGCAGCACGCCCGACCCGCCCGCGGGTCGCATGAGGTGGTAGGCCCCGACCTGGGTCGCCATGCGCCCGGCCACCTCGCTCATGGGCGCGAGGAGCGGGAGGGAACCGTCGGGCGCCTGGGCGGTCTCGTAGGCGACCGCGGTGGTCCCGGCGTCGAGCAGCGCGGCCGTGCCGAGGGGATCGGCGGCCAGGTGGAGGTAGGCGAACAGCAGCAGGTCGTCGCGCAGCAACGGGTACTCGCTCGGCACGGGTTCCTTGACCTTGCAGACGAGCTCGGCGCGCCCCCAGACCTCCTCGGGCGTGCCCAGGACCTGCGCGCCCGCGAACGTGAAGTCCTCGTCGGAGATGGCCGAGCCTGTCCCGGCCCCCGCCTGGACCAGGACCTCGTGCCCCGCCGCGACCAGGTGATGGGCGCCCGCGGGGGTCAGCGCGACGCGGAACTCGTTGTTCTTGACCTCGGCAGGTATCCCGATCTTCATGCCGTCAGCGTGTCGCGTGCACACCGATCGCGCGCGTCGAGCGCCCGGAAGCGCACCACCCGTCGGATGGTGCGCTCCGCCGTCGGGCCAGGTCCCGGTGCCGAGAACGGTTGAGGCCGTTTCCGACCCGGAGACGACCTCAACCCCGTTCTCGGCACCCCAGGGCGACAGGTCAGTCGCCCTTGACGTTGACGATCTGCCGCAGCGTGTGGCGGACCTCGACGAGGTCCGCCGCGTCCTGCATGACCCGGTCGATCGACTTGTAGGCGGCCGGGATCTCGTCGATGAACGCGTCGGTGTCGCGGTACTCGATCCCGGCCATGGCCTCGCGGAGCTGGTCGTGCGTGAACGTCTTGCGCGCCTTGCTCCGCGAGTACTCGCGCCCCGCCCCGTGCGGCGCGGAGTCGAGCGCGAGCGGGTGCCCCTTGCCCACGACGACGTACGACGCGGTGCCCATGGACCCCGGGATGAGCCCCGGGTCACCCTCGCGGGCACGGATCGCGCCCTTGCGCGAGACCCACACGTCCTTCGAGAAGTGGTGCTCGCGCTCGGTGAAGTTGTGGTGGCAGTTGATGCGCTCGGCCTCGGTGACCGGGGCGAGCCCCGACCAGGCGTCGAACGCGGCCACGACGCGGTCCATCATCTCCTCGCGGTTGAGCAGCGCGAAGTGCTGGGCCCACCGCAGCTCGCGGATGTACGCCCAGAACTCGTCGGTGCCCTCGACGAGGTATGCGAGGTCCTTGTCCGGCAGGTCGATCCAGTACCGGGTCATGAGCTCGCGCGCGACCGCGATGTGGTGCTGCGCGATCTTGTTGCCCACGCCGCGCGACCCCGAGTGCAGGAAGAACCAGACCCGGTCCTCCTCGTCGAGGCTGACCTCGATGAAGTGGTTCCCGGACCCCAGCGAACCGAGCTGCAGGCGCCAGTTCCCGGCGTACCGCGCGGGGTCGAACCCGGCCGTGTCCGCGAGCGCCTCGAGCTCGGCGACGCGAGCCGTCGCCGTGTCGGTCAGGCGCTGGTTGTAGGAGCCAGCGCTCGTCGGCACGGCCTTCTCGATCGCGAGCCGCAGGTCGCGCAGCGCGGGCCCCGCGACGTCGGCGGCCGTGTACTGGGTCCGGACGGCGACCATGCCGCAACCGATGTCGACGCCGACAGCGGCGGGGATGATCGAGCGCAGCGTGGGGATCACGGAGCCGACGGTCGCGCCGAGGCCCAGGTGGGCGTCCGGCATGAGGGCGAGGTGCGGGTGGACGAAGGGCATGGTCGACGTGCGCTCGGCCTGCTCGCGGGCGCCGTCGTCGAGGATCGAGGCCCAGCTCCACAGGGTCGGGGTCAGGCGGGTCGCCGCGTTCTTCGTGGTGTTCGTGCTCACGGCGAGAACTGTGGCAGGCCGCCGGCCGGAGCGGCGAGCGATTTGCGCCGCTCGTCCTGGTGCTGTCGCGCGGGCGCCGGCCACGGGAGGCGAGCGGCGTCGTCGGGCCGTCCTCCTGCCCGACGACGACGCCCGCCTCAGGCGTCGGCCGTCGCCTCCTTGTCGCTCCCCTTGCCGTTCGAGCCGTTCGAGCCGTTCGAGGAGCGTTCCTTGCCGGAGAGCGCGATCTCCTTGGCCGTGGGGATCTCCTTCTCCATGGGCGGGTCCTTGCGGCGCAGCCTGCTGAACACGGCCCACGCGACCGCGACGAGCGGCACGGACACCACGGCCCCGAGGATGCCCGCGATGAACGTCCCGGACGTGACCGCGAGCGCGACCACCACGGGGTGCAGCGAGACCTGCTTGCCCATCACCAGGGGCTGCAGGATGTGTCCCTCGAACTGGCCGATGAGGGCGATGAAGATGCCGACCAGCGCCGCGTTGACGATGCCGTTCGCCGCCAGCGCGACGACCATCGCGATGACCATCGCGGCGGGGGCGCCGATGAGCGGGATGAACGCACCGATGAACACCAGGACCGCGAGCGGCGCCGCGAGCGGCACCCCGAGGACGACCAGGACGATCGCCGCGAGGATCCCGTCGGCGAGGGCGATGATGACGGTGCCGCGGGCGTACCCGGAGAACGTGTACCAGCCCGCTCCCCCGGCGAACGTCCAGGTCTCCCGGGACCGGGCCGGGAGCTGGTTGAGGAACCAGGTCCACATGTCCTTGCCGCGGGCCAGGAAGAAGACCGTGCAGAAGATCGCGAGGGCGAGGACCGCGAACGCCTCGAAGACCGAGCCCGCGCTCGCCGCGGCCTGGCTCGCGATGTCGCCGCCGTGCTCGGTGATCCACGTGCGGGCGTTCTCGATCCAGGTCTCGATGTCCTGCGGGGTGATCGTCACGGGCAGCGGCCCGTTCTCCAGGAAGTCGAAGATCTTCTCGATGCCGGTGTTGAACTGCCCCGCGAGGCTCTCCCACTGGCCCGCGACCGACGTGACGACGTACGTCAGCAGCCCGCCGAGCACCAGGAAGGCCGACAGGAGCGCGAGGCCCGTCGCGAGCCCCCGAGGCATGATCTTGGCGTACCAGTCGGTCACGGGATTGAGGACCGAGGTGATGACGAGGGCCAGGAAGACCGCGATGAAGACGATCTGCACCTGGGACGTCGCGAAGAAGACCAGGCCGACCGCCGCCACCAGCAGCAGGATCCGCCACGACCAGCCCGCGCTCGTCCGCAACCAGGCCGGCACCGAGTCGTCGACGCCCACGACCGACGGGTTGCGGCGCGCGCCCGCGACCTTCTTGGCCGCAGGGCTCAGCCCGGCCAGGTGCTTGACGGACGCCGCCGGGCGGTCGGCCCCGCTCCCTGAGCTCGGCGCCGCGGCGCCGTCCGGTCCTGCGTCCTTGTCCTCAGCCACGAGCACCCCATCCGCTGTCGGTCCGACGGTGAAACCGCCCCTGACCTGCACCGACCGGTGCGACGGGTCCAGGGACGCTCCCCAGTCTGCCCCACGGGCCGGATGCACGCTCGGTGCCTGAAACGTGTTATGTTTTTCCCCGCAAGGCCCCCGGCGGGAACGCCGGGACATGACACCTGTCCGGGTGGCGGAATGGCAGACGCGCTAGCTTGAGGTGCTAGTGCCCTTTATCGGGCGTGGGGGTTCAAGTCCCCCTCCGGACACTCGTTGAGACAGCGAACCGCGAAGCGGACCAGGGAAACCAGGTCCGCTTCGTTGTGCGAGACCCGGTGGCGACACCGGCAGCAGGACACCCGTCCGGGTGGCGGAATGGCAGACGCGCTAGCTTGAGGTGCTAGTGCCCTTTATCGGGCGTGGGGGTTCAAGTCCCCCTCCGGACACTCGTTGAGACAGCGAACCGCGAAGCGGACCAGGGAGACCTGGTCCGCTTCGTTGTTGCTGCCCCGACTCCCCCTCCCGCGCGCGCCTCCGGGAGCGGCCCGACCGACTAGGCTGTGGAGTCGATCCGACAGGGTCGCCGTGGCTCGATCGGGAGAAGAGGGTTCGTGAGGCACACCAGCCATCGCACGCGCGGCCGCTCGGGTGGTGGCGCCGTCTCCACGACGTTCGGCGTGCTGGGCGAGCTGCTGATCACGCTCGGCATCGTCGTCGGCCTGTTCGTGGTGTGGCAGCTGTGGTGGACCACGGTCCAGTCGAGCCAGGCGGCGTCGACCATCATGACTGAGTTCCAGGAGACGCTTCCGCCGGCTCCGGAGGTCGCCGCCGAGCTGCGCACCGACGCCCCGCCGGTCCCCGAGGCGGTCGCCGAGGGCGAGACGATCGGCGCGCTCATCGTCCCCACCTGGTACGGCAAGACCGACAACACCATGCCGATCGTCCAGGGCACCACGACCGCGCTGCTGAACAAGGCCGTCGCGGGGCACTACGTGCAGACCCAGCAGGTCGGTGAGGTCGGCAACTTCGCGCTCGCCGGGCACCGACGCACGTACGGCAACTCGTTCCGGTTCGTCAACGAGCTCGTCGAGGGTGACCAGGTCATCGTCGAGACCGCGACGACCTGGTACGTGTACGAGGTCACGAGCCACGAGATCGTCCTGCCGAGCCAGGTCGAGGTCCTCGCCCCCGTGCCCAACCAGCCGGGCGTCGAGCCGACCGAGCGGATCCTGACCCTCACGACGTGCCACTCCCCCACGCTCGGGGAGTTCGGCAACTCCCACCGGTGGATCACCTACGCGACGTTCGTCGGCTGGATGGACCGCGCCGACGGTATGCCCGAGCAAGTCCTCAACGACCCGGGGGTGCAGTGATGTACGGGTGGATCTTCCGGCACCTGCCGGGCAACCGCTTCTGGCAGGTGCTGCAGTCGCTCGTCCTGGTGGCGGCGGTCGTGGCCGTCCTGTTCACCTGGGTCTTCCCGTGGGTCGCCGACACGTTCAACATCAACGGCGACCCGAACTTCGGCTAGCCGCGCCCTCCGGCACGGCGCCGCTCACGCCGGAGCCGGCGCTCGGCACGTGCGTCCCGCGCGTACGCCGCGGCGTCCCGGCTCGAGAGCGTGAGCAGCATCAGGATGTCGAGCGCCACGGTGAGCAGCGTGGTGCTCAGCGTGATCTGGTTCCCGGACACGGCCCACCCCACGAACGACGACGTCGTGCTGATCGCGGCGAGCACCATGACGAGGTCCCGCGCCCAGTTGCGGCCGCTGAAGACGCGCCAGGCCAGGAAGAGCTGGAACAGCGCGACGAGCGAGAGCAGCACCACCACCAGGACCAGCAGCGGGCCGGACGCCTCGTCGATGTCGGCCTGGGTCACGCTGCCGCCCAGGAAGAGCGAGCGCAGCGTCTGGTCCCAGTGCAGCGCGAGGTTCGCGAGCCAGACCAGGTCGGCCACGACCCCCAGCACGACGAGCAGCGCACCGACCGTGGTGGCCGCGGGTCGGCGCGCCGGGCGCTCGGTGGGGGCGTTCGCACCGTCGGGTCCCGCTGCGGACGTCGCCGGGACCGCGACGCCCCGGACGTCCGCGACGGGGAGGTCGCCGTCGGTGCGGATCGCGTCGCCGCCGCCGTTGCGTGCGTGGTACCCGGTCGAGAAGTCCTCGATGACCTCGACCTCGACGCCGACGTCGGCCCCGAGCAGCGTCGCCACGACGTGGTCGCGCTCCTCGTCGGTGTCGGCCTCGATCTTGTGCGTCACCTGGAGCGTGAACAGGGAGAAGCCCACCGACCGGTCGTACGTCCCGGCCGCGAGCCAGTCGACGCGACGTCCGCCCGGGAGCGGCCAGCCCGGCGGGCAGCGCCAGAACCTGATGTGGTGGCGGCGCGACGGGTTCCCCTCGACCTCCTGCTGGAACGCGAAGTCCTGCTGGCGCCCGAACAGGAACAGGGGACTCACGGGCGCCTGGTCGTAACTGCGCCGGCCGAGCGTGGCCGCGACGATGCGTCCGCCCGAGGCGAGCGTGACGTCGTCGGCGAGCGTCCACCCTGCGGCCTCCATCGCGGCCCGGACCTGCGCCTCCTCCCCCAGCAGCGCGAGGTTGACCGGGTCGCCCAGCAACCCGTTGGCGGTGCGGGTGCGGCCGATGAAGTACTCGGGCACGTAGAGCGTCGTGAGGATCCGGTGCAGCCGCGGCAGGGCGAGGTAGGCGATGACGAGCCACACGGCGACGACGTAGAGGATCGCGAACCAGCCGAGGTGGATCGACTCGCTCAGCACGAGCCACGCGAGCCACACGGAGGCGAGGCCCGCGAAGACGAAGAAGAACCCGTCGCCCAGCTCGACGAGCCGGTGCCGCAGGCCGCGAGGGCCAGGCGGACCGGTCCGACCGAGGGCTACGTCGGCGGGCTCGACAGCGACGGCCTCGGCGGGAGGGCTCGCGGGCGCGCGGGCGCGCGCAGCGGCGCTGCGGGCGGCGTCGGGCGCGCTCTCGCGGGTCACGCTCCCACCCTAGGTCGCCCGGCGGATTCGGGCCGGGCGGAGCGAGGCGTCAGACCGAGCAGTCGCACACCGGGTTGAACTCGACGACCTGGTCGCCGAGCTCGGGGTGCGCCCAAGCCTGGGCCTCGGCGAGCGAGGCGAAGCGACGCCCCGCGAGGCGACCGTTGGCGAACAGGACGCCGGCCTCGATCTGGTCGCGCACGTCGTCGGGGTCCGTGCCCGAGGCGCCCGAGGCACCCGAGGTGCTCGTCACGCTCGTGGTGCCCGTGCCGTTCGTCCCTGCCGTCACCGTGCTCATGGGGCTTCCCTTCCGGTCGGTGGTCCTTCGTCCAGTATCGCGCCGTCCGCACGGGACGTCAGTAGGCCGTGTGCGTCCAGAGGTGGAACAGCGCGTACGCCCGCACGGGGGACCACGCCTGCGCCGCCGCGGCCGCGGCGCGCGCGTCGATCCCACCCAGGGCCTTGCGCAGCACGAGGTCCCCGGGCACGAACCCGTCGCGGTCCCCCAGCACCTTGACCGACAGGTAGTCGACGGTCCAGGGCCCGATCCCCGGCAGGGCCAGCAGCCGGGCGCGCGTGTCCGCGAGCGCCGCCGGGTCGCCTGCCGTGCCCGGCCCGAGCGTCAGCCCGTCCGCGCAGGCCGTGGCGAGCGCGAGCAGCGTGCGGGTCCGGGCGCCCGTGATCCCGACGGCGGACTGCAGGTCGGCCGCCTGCGCGCCCGCGAGCGTCCCCGGGTCGGGGAAGAGCCGCAGGCCCTCCTCATCGGCACGAGCTGCCGGGCGTCCGTACGCGGCCGCGAGCCGCCCCGCGAAGGTCCGGCACGCGGCGAGCGAGACCTGTTGTCCCAGGACCGTCGTGACCGCGGCCTCGAACCCGGACGGGTGCCCGACGACCCGCAGGCCGGGGCGGGCGGCGAGCAGCGGGGCCAGCACGGGGTCGGTCCCGAGCACGGCGTGCACGGTCGCGAGGTCGGCGTCGGTGTCGAACCACCGGGCGACCAGGGCGCAGGTCTCGTCCGCGTCCGGGCCGCTCCCTCGCACCTCGACCTCCTCGGGCGCCAGCCGCACCGTCACGGCCGCCGCGCCCGAGGCCGTCTCGACGAGGCGGGTCACCTCCCCCCGTCCGACGCCGGAGCGGTCGACCCGGTCGACGCCCGGCACGGCGTGCGCGACGAGCGTGGCGAGGGCCGAGGCCGTGTCGAAGGGCAGCACCACGGGCACGTGCCGCGACCAGGCGCCCGCCTCGGGCGCGGCGGCCTCCGGGGCGGTCGCGACGCCGTCGGGCAGGGTGGTCATGCGGCTCGCTCCAGGGCGAGCAGCAGGCGCTTGGCCTCGGCGCCGCCCGCGTAGCTGCCGCTCGTGCCGTCCGAGCGCACGACCCGGTGGCACGGCACCACGAGCGGCAGCGGGTTCTTGGCGCACGCGGTGCCCACGGCCCGCACGGCCCGCGGGCTGCCCGCGGCGGCCGCGACCTGGGCGTAGGACGCGGTGCGGCCGTAGCCGATGTCCCGCAGGTGGGTCAGGACCTCGCGCCGGAAGGGCCCCGAGGCCATGGTCAGGTCGAGCGGCAGGTCGAACGCGCGGCGCTCGCCCGCGAAGTACTCGTCGATCTCGGTCGCGAGCCGGTCGAGGCGCCCGGGGGCGCGCAGGACGCGCGGGCTCACGGTGCGGGCGATGCGGTCGAGGACGGCGTCGTGCCCCTCGACGTCGAACGCGATACGCACGACGCCCGCGTCGGTCGCGGCGAGCAGCAGCGTCCCCACGGGGGTGTCGAGCGTGCGGTAGGCGACGTCCAGCAGGCCCGACGACGCTGCGTCCGTCGAGAGACGGTCGTGCAGCCGCGAGAGCGTGGCCTGGGAGTCGAGAGCGGTACCGAGGGTCGCGAGGAAGGCGACGTCGTCGAACGAGGTGTCGCTCATGAGGCACTTCCTTTCGAGGCGCGAACAGAGGGAGCGCGCGCGGCCGAGGGGCCGGCGGGCGGGTAGGTGCGCCGCAGCGTCGCCATGCCGTCCGAGGCGGCGCGGCGCGCGGCCTCGGCGCTGCCGCCGAGGATCGCGGCGACCTCCTGGTAGGGCAGCCCCGCGACGTGGTGGTAGGCCACGGCCTGGCGCTGCTTGGGCGGCAGGGCCGCGAGCGCCCGCCACAGGTCGTCGTCGCGCTGCTCGACGCCCCGTTCGGGGAGGCCGTCGCGGCTGGGCTCGTGGGTGAGCCCGGCGACGTCGGGCACCGCGATCGGGGCCCGGGCACGGACGCGGGTGACGTCGATCGCCTTGCGGTGCGCGATCGTCACGAGCCAGGCCTCGACGTTGGCCCCCTCGTCGAGGCGCGGGTACGCCTGGAGGGCCGACAGGAAGGTCTCGGACCACGCGTCCTCGGCGTCCACGGGGCCGAGGACCGCGCGGCACACCCGCAGGACCGTGGCGCCGTGCTCGGCGACGACGCGTTCGAAGGGCTTCACGTCGGGTAGACGGCCCGGACGTGCGGAACGTGAGGTCCCCGCCGCACGACGGCGACCATCAGAAGAGCCTGCTCGCGCGCGTCTCGTCGGACTCCTCGAGGGCCAGGAGGAACCGCTTGCGCTCGAGCCCGCCCGCGTACCCCGTCAGGGAGCCGTCGGCCCCGACGACGCGGTGGCAGGGCACGACGATGCTCAGCGGGTTCTGGCCGTTGGCCGCGCCGACCGCGCGGGCCAGGTTCCGGTCGCCGAGCGCGACCGCGAGGTCGCCATAGGTCCGCGTCTCGCCGTACGGGATCTGGGCGAGCAACGCCCAGACCTTCTTCTGGAAGCCGTCCCCGACCGGGGCCAGGTCCAGGTCGAAGTCGCGCCGCGTCCCCGCGAAGTACTCGCCGACCTGGACGCGGACCTCCTCGAACGCGTCGTCGTCGCGCTCGCCGAAGGTCTCGCCCGTGGGGCGGCGCTTGTGGGCGTCGAAGTACAGCGCGCGCAGCCCGTCGGCCGTGCCGACCGCGGTGAGCTCGCCCACGGGCGAGTCGAAGACCGCGTGATGCACCGTCCGGCCGGCCTGGGTCGTGGGGGTACCTGGCTCGGACGCGGGGCTCCCGGGCTCCTCGGGCCGGTCCAGCAGATCCGACACGGCGCTGCCTCCCGTCCTGGTCGTCGCCTGCTCGTCGTGGTGTCTCATGCACTGTAGACGCCAGGGTCCGACAAGACGTGAGGTCGGGTGTCGGTCCCTGACGGGTAGGGTGTGCTGTCGCGCGGACAGACCGCGCGAACCACACTTGCTGGACGAACACGACCGACGGGACGAACGCATCATGATGGGTGGCCACCACGCCGCCTGCGGCGCGGCCGCATGGGTGGCGGTCACCTCGACCGCCCCGTACACGCTCGGTATCTACCCCGTCTCGGACGTGGGCGTGATCACGGGTGCGATCGTGTGCGCCGGCGCGGCCCTGCTGCCCGACGCCGACCACCACTCGGGCACCATCGCGCACTCGCTGCCGCCCGTCTCCGAGGGGGTCGCCAACCTGGTCGAGACCATCTCCGGCGGGCACCGCCGCGGGACGCACTCGATCCTCGGGATCGCGGTCTTCACCGCGCTCGCGTGGCTCGCGGGTCTCGTGACGTACGAGTCGGACACGTTCGGGACCGTCGCCGTCGGGGCGGGCGTCGTCGCGATCCTGCTCGTCGCGTTCGCGCTCAAGGCCCTCAAGCTCACGCGCGGCGGCAAGCTCGGACCGTGGATCGGGTCGATCACGATCGCGCTCCTCGTCGCGCTCCTGGCCCCCGAGGAGTGGAACTGGCTCCCCGTCGCGGTCGGGCTCGGCGTCACGGTCCACATCGTCGGCGACGTCATGACCACCGGCGGGTGCCCGCTGCTGTGGCCGATCACGTTCAAGGCGCCGCGCTGGGTGCGCAGGACCAACGTGCTCAACGACATCTGGCGCCCGGGCGGCAACTTCGCGCTGCCCGTCCTGGGCAACGCCGGGTCCGTGCGCGAGTGGCTCTTCCTGATCCCGGTCACCGCGTACGCCGTCGCGGGCGTCGTGTGGTCGCTGCTGACCCAGATGGGCCTCGACACGAGCGGCACGTACACGCTGCTCGTGTCCTCGTTCGGAGGCTGACGCCCACACTCCGGCCGGCTCCCGGGGAGCGCTGCCGGGGAGCGTCGTTTATTCCGTTGCCCACCCCCGCCGCCGGGTGCGAGGGTGGGCACGTCCGCCGGAGAAGGTCCGGCGCGAGCGCGCAGCCTGGGGCTGCGAGAAGGAGAGGTGTCGTGATGACCGTCGTCGTCGTTCCCCACGCCTCCACCTTCCCGAGGAGCCCCGGCCGCTGACGCCGGCTCCTCACCTCACCCGAGGAGCCCCACCCGTGCACGAGCACATCGACCTTCCCGCACTCCCCCGCCACACCGGCGTCCCCGACGACGCGTTCGACGCTTCCGGCATCGACGCGTACGACCTCGACGCGGCCCTCGACCCGGACCAGCGCTGGTCCACGTGGTCCAGCGTCGAGAAGGGCATGCGCGGCCCCGAGCCCCGTCCCGGCTGGGTCGTGACGGCCGACGCCGCGATCGACACCGACCTCGGCGTCCTCAAGACGGGCAAGGAGGCCGACGTCTTCCTGCTCGAGCGCGCCGTGCCCGACGACCCCGACCAGTTCTCGCTGCTCGCCGCCAAGCGCTACCGCAGCTCCGAGCACCGCGCCTTCCACCGCGACTCCGCGTACGTCGAGGGCCGCCAGGTCCGGCGCTCGCGCGACCGGCGCGCGATCGAGCGCAAGTCCTCCTACGGGCGCGAGGCCGCGGCCGCGCAGTGGGCCAACGCCGAGTTCGCGGCGCTGACCCTGCTGTGGTCCGCCGGGGCCCCCGTCCCGTACCCGGTCCAGATCGACGGGACCGAGATCCTCATGGAGTTCGTCGGGGAGCACGCGAGCACGGGCGAGGCCGACGGGTCGCCCGCGAGCCGGGTCGCCGCGCCACGCCTGGCCCGCGTGCGACCGGACGTCGGCACGGTCGAGGCGTACTGGGACCAGCTCCGGCACGCCATGGGCCTCCTCGCCGCGCACGGGTACGCGCACGGCGACCTGTCGCCCTACAACGTGCTGGCCCAGGGCGAGCGCATCGTGATCATCGACCTGCCGCAGGTCCTCGACCTCGTCGCGAACCCCCACGGCACCGACCTCCTGATGCGCGACTGCCGGACCATGTGCGCGTGGTTCCGCTCCCGGGGGCTCGACGTCGACGAGGGCGAGCTGTTCGCCGAGCTCATCGCGCAGGCGTGGTGAGCTGGTCCGGTCAGGAAGAATGACCGGATGACCCAGACCCTCCGCCTCGCGCTCTTCGGGCTCGACTCCTCGCACGCCGACCAGCACGTGCGCCTGCTGAACGTCGAGCAGCGCTTCCCGGGCGCGCGGGTCACGGTCCTCGCGGACGGCGACCCGGGGCGCGTCGCGGAGCTCGCCGGCCGGAGCGAGGCGGCGGGCGTCCCGGTCCGGGCGGGCGGGCCCGACGACGTCGCGTCGGTCGACGCGGTCGTCGTCGCCCACCGCGCGGGCCGGCTCCACCACGCGGCAGCCCTGCCCTTCGTGCGTGCCGGGCTGCCGGTGCTGGTCGACAAGCCGTTCACCGCGGCGGTCGCCGACGCCGAGGACCTCGTGACCGCGGCCCGCGCGAGCGGGTCCGTGCTGTCCTCGTGCTCGGCGCTGCGCTTCGTGCCCGACGTCGCACGGCTGCGGGCTGCCGCCCTCGCGCACGGCAGGATCACGACGCTGACCGTGTCCGGTCCCGCCGACCCGGGCTCGCCCCACGACGGCCTGCACTTCCTCGGCATCCACCTGGTCGAGGCCGCCCGCTCGCTCCTCGGAGGCGACGCCGACCTCACGTGGGGGGACCCCGCCGTCGGGCACGAGGACGACGCCGTGACCGCGACCGTGACCGCGACGACCGGCGGGCGCGACGTCGTCGTGCGCCTGCGGTTCGTGGACCCCCACCTGCACCCCACCCAGCCGTTCCACGCGGCCGTGACCACCACGGGCGGGACCGTCGCGGGCGACCTGGACGTCGGGCAGGACTACCTCGAACCCGTGCTCGCGCACTTCCTCGCCCAGGTCGCCGGGACGACCGCACCCGACACGCGCACCCGGCTCGTGGGCCCGGTCGCGCTCCTGGCCACGGTCCAGGCAGCGGTCGAGGCAGCATCTCGTGCGGGCTCGGCGCGACCGGCCTAGCGTGAACGGATGACGACCCCCACGCCCGACGCGACCGCCTACGACCACGACGACGTCCAGAGGTTCCTCAACTCCTACGGCGTGGCGCTCGCGGCCGGCGACCTCGACACGATCGCCGAGACGTACGCGTTCCCCGCGCTCGTCGTGACCGACGAGGCCTCGGTGCTCGTCAGCGAGCCCGACACCGTGCGCGAGTCCTTCCGGGGCGCTGCCGAGAGCTACCGCGAGCGGGGGCTCGTCGGGGCCGTCGCGCAGATCCGTTCGCTCGGGACCACGAGCGCGGGCCTCGTGTGGGCCGACGTGCGCTGGAGCTACCGCGACGAGTACGCGGCCGAGGCCGACACCGAGAGCTTCCGCTACCTGCTGCGGCGCGGGCGCGACACGTTCCAGATCTGCGTCGTCGTGCCCGTCGACCCGTTGGCGTGAGACGGGCCGGCTGCTAGGCTCCCCGCCATGCGTTCCTCGCTCCTCCTTACACCGCCGCGCTGACACGGCACGACCAGCGCGGCATCCCCTCGTACCCCGAGGGGCATTTTTGTGCCCACGCACAGGACGGAGCACCGCTGAGGAGACGCCATGACGCAGGACCAGGACACCACCGGGACGACAGCGCCCACCCCGCCGACCACCACGGGCCGGGCCCGGCACGCCGAGGTCGAGGAGCACTGGCAGGAGGTCTGGGAGACGCTCGGGGTGTTCCGCGCCCGCGACGACGGGGCCCGCGAGCGCCGCTACCTGCTGACGATGTTCCCGTACCCCTCGGGTGACCTGCACATGGGTCACGCCGAGGTGTTCGCGCTCGAGGACGTCGTCGCGCGCTACTGGCGCCAGCTGGGGCACGACGTGCTGAACCCCATCGGGTGGGACTCGTTCGGGCTGCCCGCCGAGAACGCCGCGATCCGCCGGGACGAGCACCCCGAGGTCTTCACCGAGACCAACATCGCGACCCAGGCCCGCTCGATCCGGCGCTACGGGGTGTCGTTCGACTGGTCACGCCGCCTGCAGACCTCCGACCCCGCGTTCATGCGGTGGACGCAGTGGCTGTTCGTGCGCATGGTCGAGCGTGGGCTGGCGTACCGCGCCACGGCCCCCGTCAGCTGGTGCCCGCAGGACGGGACCGTGCTCGCGCACGAGCAGGTCGTGGACGGAGCCTGCGAACGGTGCGGCACACCGGTCGTCCGGCGCGACCTGACCCAGTGGTTCCTGCGCATCACCGACTACGCCGACCGGCTCGTCGACGACATGGACGCGCTCGTCGGGCGCTGGCCCGAGAAGGTCCTGGCCATGCAACGCCACTGGATCGGGCGCAGCGCGGGGGCGCGGGTCGACTTCGCGGTCGTCGACGGGGCCGACGCACGCGGTGCCCGGACGCCGCACGCGGGCCCGCGCACCGTGTCGGCGTTCACCACCCGGCCCGAGACCCTGTTCGGCGTGACGTTCCTGGCCGTGGCCCCCGACGCCGACGTCGCCCGCGAGCTCTGCGCACCCGAGCACGCCGAGGCGCTCGAGGCGTACCGCGCCGCGAGCCTGGCCCTGAGCGACATCGACCGCCAGGGCACCTCGCGCGAGAGGACCGGTCTCTTCCTGGGGGCCTGGGTGGAGCACCCGGCGACGGGCGAACGACTGCCCGTGTGGGCCGCCGACCACGTGCTGCCCGGGTACGCGTCGGGGATCGTCATGGGAGTCCCCGCGCACGACGAGCGCGACCGGGCCTTCGCCGCACGCCACGGGCTGGCCGTGCGCCCGGTCCTGACCACCACGCCGGGCGACGAGACCTCGCCGGCGCGCGACGTCGTCGTGCACTCGGACGGAGGGGGGCTGACGCTCGACGGCCTGTCGCCCGCCGAGGCCGCCGCGCGCGCCACGACGTGGCTGTCGGCCCAGGGGCGCGGCGGGCCGCAGGTCGTGCACCGCCTGCGCGACTGGCTGGTCTCCCGCCAGCGCTTCTGGGGAGCCCCCGTCCCGATCGTGCACTGCGCCGCGTGCGGGGAGGTCCCCGTGCCCGACGACGAGCTGCCCGTCCGCCTGCCCGACCTGAGGGGCGAGGCCCTCGCCCCCCGCGGGGTCTCGCCCCTGGCCGGTGCCGAGGACTGGGTACGCACCACCTGCCCGCGCTGCAGGCGCGAGGCCCGACGGGACACCGACACGCTCGACACCTTCGTCGACTCGTCCTGGTACTTCCTGCGCTACTGCTCCCCGGGACACACCGACGGGCCGTTCGACCCCGAGGCCGTGCGCCGCTGGATGCCCGTGGCGCAGTACGTCGGGGGCGTCGAGCACGCCGTCCTGCACCTGCTCTACAGCCGCTTCGTGACCAAGGTGCTGCACGACATGGGCCTGGTCGACGTCGTCGAACCGTTCGCCACCCTGCTCAACCAGGGGCAGGTGATCAACCGGGGCCGGGCCATGAGCAAGTCGCTCGGCAACGGCGTGGACCTCGGGGCCCAGCTCGATGCGTACGGGGTCGACGCGGTGCGGCTCACGATGGTCTTCGCCGGGCCGCCCGAGGACGACGTCGACTGGGCGGACCTGTCCCCCGGGAGCATGCAGCGGTTCCTGGGCCGGGTGCTGCGCGTGGCCCAGGACGTGACGAGCCCGGCCGTCGCCCACGCATGGTCGACGGCCAGCCCCGCGGCGACGGGCGGTGACGCCGCGCTGCGCCGGGTGACGCACCGGACGGTCCACGACGTCACCGGGTTGCTCGACACGTCCCGGTTCAACGTGGCCGTGGCGCGCCTCATGGAGCTCACGAACGCGGCACGGCGGGCGATCGACGCCGGAGCGGGGCCTGCCGACCCCGCCGTGCGGGAGGCAGCCGAGTCTCTCGCGATCCTGCTGAGCCTGTTCGCCCCGTACACGGGAGAGGAGATGTGGGCCGCGCTCGGGCACGACCCCTCGGTCGCGGTGGCCGGATGGCCGCAGGTCGACCCCGCCCTGCTGGCCGAGTCGACGGTCGAGGCCGTGGTGCAGGTCGACGGCCGCGTGCGGGACCGGGTCACGGTGGACGCGTCGGTCGGCGAGGACGAGCTCCGGGAGACCGCGCTGGGGCGCGAGGCGGTCCGGCGCGCCGTGGCCGGACGCCCTGTGGTCCGCGTGGTCGTGCGGGCACCGCGAGTGGTCAACGTCGTCACCCGGGCGTGAGACGGTCGGGGGTACGGTCAGGGGCGGACCGTGAGCCCCGCATCCGTCCCGGACTAGGCTCGACGCCATGATCCTGCGTGCCTACGACGAGTCCGACGCGGAAGCGACGCTCCGCGTGTTCCTGCGAGCCGTGCGGGTCACGGCGAGCAAGGACTACTCACCCGAGCAGATCGCGGCCTGGGGGTCGGACGACATCCCGCTCGACGTCTGGGCGGTCAAGCGCCTGCAGACCGACACGGTCGTCGCGGTCGAGGGCGACGAGGTCCTCGGGTTCAGCGACGTCGACTCGCGCGGGTACATCGACATGATGTTCGTCGACCCCGCGGTGACCCGACGCGGCGTCGCCTCGGCGCTGCTCGACCACGTGACACGCGCCGCCCGCGGCCGTGGCGCCGTCGAGCTCACCACGTACGCGAGCCTCACGGCCCGCCCCTTCTTCGAGAAGCACGGGTTCGTCGTGGTCGAGGAACGCCAGCCCGTGCTCCGGGGCGTGTCGCTGACCAACTTCAGCATGCGCAAGCCGCTCGTCTGACCGCCTCGCGGTGCATCACCGTCGGTCCCGGCGGTCTCCTTCCAGGTAGCGGGTGCATCCGCGCCCGCCCACCGAAGGAGGGGGCACCATGGCACTCACGACCAGCGCGCTGACACTCATCGGCCGACGGCACCCAGCGATCTTCGACCTGCTGGGCAACCCGTACGGCCCCTTCACCGGCTCCCGAGGGGCCGAGGTCTTCCTCAACCCGCAGCCGCTGCCCCCCGGGCCGCCGGACGGGATGCGCACCGGGTTCCACGCGGGCGCCGCGCTCGTCCAGCTCGCGTTCACGGCGCACCACCTGCACGTCGGGTTCGACATCGACGTCGACGACTGGTGCCCCACTCCCCCGCGCCGCCCCAAGCTTCCGCCGTGGCCGGGGCCTCGTCCGCGCCCGTGGCGCTTCGAGGTGGTCGACGAGAGCTGGGGCGTGGACTACGTGCTCGGCCTCGCGGTCTCGCTCGAGGTGTCGACCTCCGTCTGGGAGGGGTTCGCCGGGGCAGACGTCCTGGGCTCGGTCCACGGCAGGGCGCTGGAGATCGGCGCCAAGCAGGGATAGGCGGGCACACGGCCAGCGCGAGATGCGGCTATCTGGGGCTCCTCGGGCAGAACGCCCCCAGTTGGCCGCACCTCGACGGGCCGCACCCGCACAGCACCGTGAGCCTGCCCGTCGTACGCGGGCGCGTTGCACGGCGAAGGGAGATCCGGGTCAGCCCGCCTGCGCGACCAGCACCGACATCGCGACGGCCGCCCCGGTCTCCGCCTCGACGGTGACGACGTGGCGGAGGCTCAGGTCCATCTCGTCCGTGGTCGTCAACGCGACGTACCCGGTGGCGCCCGGGCGGAACCCGCACGAGACCGTCCCGAGGGCGGTGCCGTCGATCGCCACGTGCGCGTCGTCGCCGCCCTCGCACGTGACTGCGACGGTGAGCGGCGCGGCGTTCGGCACGTCCGCCCCGTCCGCGAGCGCACCGGGTTCGACCGTCAGGTCGAACCCGGTGCGCCCGCTCGAGGACGCGAACGCGACACCCGACGTCAGCTCGCTCTGCGCCTCCAGGAGATCGTCCGGTGTGACGGGGTTCGCCCCGCAGCCGGTCAGCAGGACGACGACCGCGGCGACGCCACCGGTCAGGAGCGCGGGCTTCGATCGACGGCGGGCACGTGCGGGTCCGGTCATGGGCCCGAGTATGCCAGCGGAGCCCTACTGGAAGTCCCGCGAGCGCGACGCGACCTGCAACGACAGCGGCGCGAGGTGCTCCGCGAGGAGGTTCGTGGCGCCGTCGGCCCGTTCGAGGCGGCCCCGCACCACGAGCGCGGGCGACGACCGCGCGACCCGCCGGAACCGTTGCCACAGGCCGGGCGTGCAGATGACGTTCAGCAGCCCCGTCTCGTCCTCGATCGACAGGAACGTCACACCTCCGGCGGTCCCGGGGCGCTGGCGGTGGGTCACGACTCCCCCGACCGCGACCCGCCGGCCGGCCTCGTGCACGACCGCCTCGGCGACCGTGATGACCCCTGCCCGGCGCAGCCCGGGGCGCACGTACTGGGTCGGGTAGGAGTCGGTCGAGACGCCCGTGGCCCACACGTCCGCGACCGCGGTCTCGACCTCGCTCATGCCCGGCAGCATCGGCGCCTCGACCCCCACCGAGACGCCGGGCAGCGTGTCCGGCCCCTCCTGGGCGAGCGCCCCCGCAGCCCACAGCGCCTCACGCCGTGCCACGCCCAAGGACTCGAGCGCGCCGCCCGTCGCGAGGGCCTCGAGCTGGGCCGTGGTCAGGTCGACGCGTCGTACCAGGTCACGCAGGTCGGTGAACGGACCGGCGGCGCGCGCCGCGACGACCGCCTCCGCGACCGGGTCCCCCACCCCGCGCACGCTGCCCAGCCCCATGCGCACCGCGAGGGACAGGTCGGGGTGCGCGGCGCCGTCGGGCGGGGCGGGAGAGGGCGAGGCGGCGGGACCGCGGTGGGGCGCGGCGAGGCCCGGCCGCACGTCCCTGCCCGACGGCGCCCCCGCCCCCCGGCTCGCCGAGGCGGGCAGCCGCTCGACCCCCGCCTTGACGCCCGACGCGTTGACGTCCGGGCGCAACGCCGTGACCCCGTGCCGGCGCGCGTCCGCGACGAGCGACTGCGGCGAGTAGAACCCCATGGGCTGCGCCGCGAGCAGCCCTGCGTAGAAAGCGGCCGGGTGGTGCACCTTGAGCCATCCGCTCGCGTACACGAGGTACGCGAACGAGTAGGCGTGCGACTCGGGGAACCCGAAGTCCGCGAACGCCTTGAGCTTGTCGAAGATCTGCTCGGCGACGTCGGGCGCGACCCCGTTCCTCGCCATGCCGTCCAGGAGCCGCCCGTGCAGCGCCTCCATGCGCTCGACCGACCGCTTGGACCCCATCGCGCGGCGCAGCTGGTCCGCCTCGGCCGCGCTGAAGCCCGCGACGTCGATCGCCATCTGCATGAGCTGCTCCTGGAACAGCGGCACGCCCAGCGTCTTGGCGAGCGACTTCTCGAGCAACGGGTGCAGGAACGTGACCTCCTCCCGGCCCCGGGCCCGGTTGATGTACGGGTGCACCGAGCCGCCCTGGATGGGGCCGGGGCGGATGAGCGCGACCTCGATCACGATGTCGTAGAACGTGCGAGGCTGCAGGCGCGGCAGCGTCGCCATCTGGGCGCGCGACTCGACCTGGAACACCCCGACCGTGTCCGCCGCGCACAGCAGGTCGTACACCGCGGGGTCGTCGTCGGGCAGCGAGTGCAGCTCGAGGCCCAGGCCCTCGTGCTCGGCGATCAGCTCGAAAGCGACCCGGATCGCCGTGAGCATCCCCAGGCCCAGCAGGTCGAACTTCACGAGCCCCGCGTCCGCGCAGTCCTCCTTGTCCCACTGCAGGACCGTGCGCCCCTCCATGCGCGCCCACTCGACCGGGCACACCTCGATCACGGGGCGGTCGCACATGACCATGCCGCCCGAGTGGATGCCGAGGTGCCTCGGGAGTCTCAGGAGGCGCTCGGCCAGCTCGAGCACCGGGCCCGGGATCTCGCCCTCCTCGGCGGCCGACGGCGGGCGGCGCGCGGGCACGACGTCGTGCGGGTCGTCGGAGCGCAGCGTGGGGCCAGCGCCCTGGTCCCTGCCGCGCCTGTCGCGCCTGTCGCCCTGGTCCTCGGCCAGCGGGTCGACGACGCGACCCGACAGGTCCGGGGTCCAGTCGGCGTGACCCGTGTGCGGGCGGTCGGGGCGGCGCCGCTGCTCGCGCTGCCGCGGTGCACCGGTCCCCCAGACCTCGGCCGCGCGGGCGTCTTTGGCCGCGGTGCGGGTCACGACGGCGGGCGGCGCGTCGGCGCGCGCCGCACCCCCTGCCGCAGACGCCCCTGCCGCCGCGGGCCCGACAGCCCCAGGGACCGACGCGTGCGCCCCGCGCGCGGCGATCGCCCGTTCTCGGGCCGCCCGGTCCGCCGCGGGGCTCGACGGGTCCGGCCCGCGCAGCGACCCCCAGCGCTCGATCGACTTGCTCCACGCGTCCTGCTGCCCGACGTCGTGCCCCAGGGCCCGTGCGGCGTCGCGCACCGCGGACTTCGGCCGGTAGGAGATGACGTTGGCGACCTGCGCCGCGTGCGTGCGCCCGAACCGTTCGTACACGTACTGGATGACCTCCTCACGACGCACCGACTCGATGTCGACGTCGATGTCCGGGGGGCCGTCGCGCTCGGGCGCGAGGAAGCGCTCGAACAGCAGACCGTGCTTGACGGCGTCCACGGCCGTGATGCCGAGCGCGTAGCAGACGGCCGAGTTCGCGGCCGAGCCGCGCCCCTGCGCGAGGATGCCGCGGGCGCGGCAGAACTCGACGAGGTCGTACACGATGAGGAAGTACCCCGGGAAGCCGAGCTGCTCGATGATCGCGAGCTCGTGGTCGATCTGCCGCCACGCCCCGGGCTCGCGCTCGGCCTCGCGAGGGCCGTAGCGGTCGGTGCCGCCGCGCTCCACGAGCACGCGCAGCCACGACCTCTCGTCGTGACCGGCGGGGACCGGGTACGGCGGTAGCTCGGGAGCCACGAGGCGCAGGTCGAACTGGCACTCGGCACCCAGCTCGGCCGCGGTCGCCACGGCCTGCGGGTGGCGGCGGTGCCGGTCCGCCATCTCGGCCGCCGAGCGCAGGTGCGCGGTGGGGGCACCGGGCAGCCAGCCGTCCATGTCGTCGAGCGACGAGCGCGCACGGACGGCCGCGAGCGCCCCCGCGAGGGCGGCGTCGCGGGGGCGCGCGTAGTGCACGTTGCCGGTCGCGACGAGCGGCAGGTGCGCGTCGGCGGCGAGCCCGGCGAGCGCGTCGCACAGGTCGCTGTCGCGGGGGTCGCCCGCGTCGGTGATCTCCACGGCCACGTTGTCGGCGCCGAAGACCTGCACGAGCCGGTCGAGCTCGCGCCGGGCGGCCCGCGGCCCCTCGGTGAGCAGCGCGGAGCGCACGGCCCCCTTGCGACAGCCCGTGAGGACGAGCCACTGGCCACCCGACTGCTCACCGAGCCGTTCGAGCCGGTAGTCGGCCGCGCCCTTGGTGCCCGTCGCGAGGTGCGCGGTCGCGATCGCGCTCGACAGGTTGCGGTACCCGTCCGGGCCGCGGGCCAGGACGAGCAGGTGGGACGCGCGCGGGTCGGGCACGCCCGTGGGCGCGTCCAGGACGGGGGCCGCGCCGGGGGCGGGCGCGACGGGCAGGTGCAGCTCGGCGCCGAACACGGTCGGCAGGGACACCGCGCGCGCCGCGGTCGCGAAGCGCACGACCCCGTACAGGCCGTCGTGGTCCGTCACGGCGAGCGCGGACAGGCCCAGGTGCGCGGCCTCGGCCGCGAGCTCCTCGGGGTGGCTCGCGCCGTCGAGGAAGCTGAACGCGGAGTGCGCGTGCAGCTCGGCGTAGCGGGGCGGTCTGCGCGCCCCGGCGCCCGGCGGGGCTGCCCTAGTCATAGACGGCCTCCACGGTCCAACGCCCCTGGGCGCTCGCGAGCAGCACGCCGCGTCCGTCGTCGAGCAGGACCTGGAGGTATGCCCGACGGCGCGGCGTCTCGCTCCACCAGCGTTCGGCGAGCGGCCACGGCCCGGCCCAGCCGAGCACACGCCGGCTCGCCCCGGCTCGTGGCGCGAGCCACCGCACGGTCGCGGGCGGTGCGCTCATCGCGAGGCGCACGTCGACGCGGACGGGGGCTCCGGCGTCGTCCAGGACGGCGACGTCCTCCGGGACGTCCAGGACGAGGGCGGGCGCGGGCTCGGGCAGGCGCCCCGGCCACGGCAGGTCCGCGCGCCGCGGCGCGGGGGCCGCGTCCCCCCACGGGGCGAGGTGCACCTGGTCGTGGACGTCGCGCCCGCCCTGCGTGACGACGCTCAGCACGCCGTCCCCGCCCAGGAGGCCCTGGACACGGCCCAGGGCGCGCTGGGCGCGGGCGTCCTCGCCGCTCGACGCGCCCCACAGCCGCGGCTGCTCGGCGCCCGCGGCCACGACCTCCTCCGCGGTGATCGCGAGCCGCACGAGCGGCGAGGGCCGGTCCTCGGCGAGGTCCGGCAGGTCGTCGTGGCTGGTCTGTGCGTGCTCGTCCCGGCGCACCCCCCGACCCTGCCGCTGCCGCTGCCCCAGCGCGACGCGCGACGCCGTGAGCCACCCCTCGAGCTGCCAGCGCACGCGGTCGGTGATGCGGGCCGCGGTGAGCCCGCCCATGGCGCCGTCGTCGCAGCGCCAGGTCCGTTCGAGCTCGCGCCCGTCCTCGGTGCGGGCCGTGATGCGCAGCCGCCCGCACGACGACGAGCGCTCGACGAGCTGGGCGTGCAGGTCCTCGGCGAGGCGGCGGGCCGCGAAGGTCGCGACGTCGACGCGCTCGGCGGGCGGGTCGAGCTCGCACTCGACGGCCACGTCCGCCTCGATGCGGCGCCGCGCGGGCGGGCGCAGGTCCTCGCCCTGCGCGAGGCGCTGCGCCCAGGCTCCCAGGTCGCCGAAGCGCGACAGGACGCTCGCGGCGGGCAGCGCGGCGAGGTCCGCGAAGGTCCGCACGCCGAGGCGGCCCAGGAGGTCGACGAGCTGCGCGACGGGCTGGGCGTCGCCCACGACGACGTGCGCGAGCTCGCCCAGCGGGCGCGGGGCCAGGTAGGCCCGGGAGGTCCCTGCGGGCACGACGAGCGAGGACCGCGCGCCCAGCACCGCGGCCAGGATCCCGTCGGCGACGCCGACCTGGCTCTCGTGGCCCGTGTCCGCCGCGACCCGTTCGACGAGCACCTGCGCGAGGCGCTCCTCGGTGCCGTGGTAGCGCGCGGGGCCGCCCGAGGGCAGGAGCAGCAGGCCCGGGCGCGCGACCTCGATGCCCGCGACCACGGTCTCGGCGGCGAGCGCGACCGGCTCGAACTCGCGTGCGTCGCGCGCGTCGTCGGCGTCGAGCAGCGCGAGTTCGGGGCAGCACTCCTGCGCCCGACGGCGTCGCATCCCCCGGCGCACGCCCTGCGCCCGCGCGGTGGCCGAGACCGCGAGGACGCGGCGCCCGTCGTGCGTGGCCGCGGGCACGTGCGCGGGGACCTGGGCCGCGCCCATCGCGGCGACGACGGGCCAGTCCGGCACCCACAGGACCGCGGTGCGGGTGGCCGTGCTCCCGGCGCTCATCCGACGAGCCGGAGGCCGGGCGGGGTCTTCTCGACCTGCCGCGGGTTCTTCACGACGCCTCCGCGCAGCGGCAGCTCGACCTGGCGCTCGACGCCGCGCGAGGCGCCGGCCCGCCCGCTGCGCCGGACCGTGAGCCGGCGCCTGCGCAGGTACCCGGCGCCGTGGTCCGTGCCCGACCAGGTGCCCTCGCGGACCGTGAGGACCACGTGCGCCCCGGCCCAGGGCTGCGCCGCGACGAGGAGGTTCCCGCGCTCGCGGGCCCGGGAGGTCAGGCGACGGCGGTCGGCGTCGGTCAGCGCGGCCTGCGGCCCGACCACGACGACGTCGATCCCGTCGAGCAGGGCGGCGACCGCTGCCGCGGCGTCCGGCCCGGGGGACGGGACCAGGGCGACGCGACCCAGGTCGATCCCGGCCTCGGCGGCCGCGAGGACCCCGAGGCGCGGGAAGCCGACCATCGCGGTCCAGGCCCCCGTGCGCGAGGCCTCGGACAGCAGCGCGAGCAGGAGCGAGGTCGAGCCGTCGACCACCACGGCGGTGCCGCGCTGGAGACCGCCGAACGGGAGCAGGTCGGCCAGCTCGTCGGGGACCGGGAGGAGCTTCTCCTCCCCCGTGCTCCCCGGTGCGCGACGGGCCGAGAGCTCCGCGCGGCGCAGCACCGACCGGGCCAGGAGCGCCCGCTGGGCGTGCGTGGACCCGGCAGGCTGCACGAGGCCGGCGGCCTCTGCCGAGGCGGTGACCGTCGCGGCGCCGACGTCGCTCAGGACCTCCCGGAGGGTGTCGTCGACCAGGGTCATGACACCTCCTGCACGCTCGAAAGACATTCGAACAGGTGTTCGAACACTTCCAGTACACGCGCTCCGCGAGGGGGTGTCAACTCGTCCCACCCGGTCGACAGCAGGGGTCGATCCGTGGTTGAGAGTTTCATCATCGCGCAACAATCAACCCCGCATACAGGCATTCCGGAAGCCTCCGGCGACACCTCATGGTTGGGTCAGGAAGGGCGAGATATCAACGATCTCCTGCTTCGAAGCCGCTGCGAGAGGCGGTTGCAGACCTTCGACCCGGCCAGGAGGTCCCCGGCGAACCGGCGAGGCTGCCGCTCGTCGACCGCTCACCAGCAGAGCGGACCACCTTGCCGCATCTCACCCGTGCCGACGCCCCCACCCTCGTCACACCTGGCCTCCACCCCACGTCACCGGGCACGATGGACCGATGAACCTCGCCGACCGTCCGATCGCCCCCGACCCCTACTCGCTGCTGCCGCGGGTGCCGCTCTTCACGGTGACGAGCGACGACGTCGTGCAGGGTGAGCCCATGGCCCGCACCCACGCGGCCGAGGGCGACAACCGCTCGCCCGAGCTCGCGTGGAACCACTTCCCCGCAGCCACGCGCTCGTTCCTGGTCAACTGCTTCGACCCCGACGCGCCGACCCCGGCGGGGTACTGGCACTGGACCGTCGTCAACCTGCCCGTCTCCACCGTGACCCTCGCGCAGGGCGCAGGCTCCCCCGGTGGCGGCTACCTCCCGCAGGGCGCGTTCCAGACCCGGCACGACGGCGGAGGCCCCGGGTACCTGGGCGCCGCACCGCCGCCCGGGGACCGCCCGCACCGATACGTCTTCGCGGTGCACGCGCTCGACGTCGAGCGGCTCGACGTGACCCCCGCTACGCCCCCGACGGCCGTCGCGATCGCCGCGCTGTTCCACACGATCGCGCGCGCGACCATCACGCCGACCTACCAGATCCTGGTCACCGCATGAGTCACGGCACGAGCGGACCCGCGACGTTCCCGACCCTGGGCGACCTCGCCTGGGTCCCGGCCACGGACAGGCTCGACCTGCTCGCACCGCCCGTCGCGCAGGCCCTCGCCCGCTGGGCCGCGCTGGACCCGGGCGTCGCGCAGCAGGTCGCGGTCGTGGAGATCGACCCCGACCTCGCGGACACCGCGACGCTCAACGCGGCGCACGACCTGCCCCCGGAAGCCTCGGCGAACTGCGTCCTCGTCGCCGGACGACGCGGGGGCGACGAACGCCTCGCGGCAGCGGTCGTGCGCGCCACGACCCGCGCCGACGTGAACTCGCGCGTGCGGTCGCTGCTCGACGTGCGCAAGGCGTCGTTCCTGCCCACGGACCGGGCCGTCGCCGAGTCCGGCATGGAGTACGGCGGGATCACCCCGATCGGGCTCCCGGACGGCTGGCGCGTCCTGCTCGACGCGCGCGTCGCGACCGACGGCGAGCCCGCGCTCGTCGGGAGCGGGCTGCGCCGGTCCAAGCTGCTGCTGCCGGGCGCGCTGCTCGCACGGCTGCCCGGGATCGAGCTGGTCGACGGGCTGGGCGTGCCGGTGGGGTGAGCGCGACGGGTCGTCGACCCTCCCGGCGCGGTCTCGCGGCCGTCAGCCCTCGGCGCGGCCCTCACGCCAGTAGCCCATGAAAGCGACCGAGCGGCGGTCGACGCCGCGCTCCGACACGAGGTAGCGGCGCAGGGTCTTGATGACCGACGCCTCCCCCGCGAGCCAGGCGTAGAGCTCGGCGCACGCGACGAGCGGCGTGCCGTCCTCGTCCACAGGGACCTCCCAGAGGATGTCCGTGTCGATGTCGACGTCCTCGAGCTCGGCCGCCCCGGCGAGCCCGCCCTGGCGCTGGACGAGCCCGCGGGCCGCGCACGTGAGCGAGTGCGTCGCGCCGCAGACGTTGCGCTCGAGCAGGCGGTCGGCGGCCTCGCGGACCGCGGGGACCAGCAGGTCCCCGTGGGCGCGCCCCTCACGGGCGAGCCACGTGACGTCGACGCCCGCCGGAGCCGTCACGGGCAGGACGTCGCCCTCGTACGGGACCTCGAGGAAGACCTCGCCGACCTCGTCGGCGGGCAGGGAGCCCAGGATCGAGGCGATCGCGGGGACGGCGGTCTCGTCGCCTGCGAGGAGCAGCGCGTGGCTGCGGACGGGACGGGAGAACTCGACGCCGCCGTGCGCGCCCGTCCACAGGCCGTTGGGGCCGAGCAGCACGATCTCGCTGCCGGGGCGCGCGGCGAGCGCCCACCGGGACGCGGGCCCCGCGTCGCCGTGCAGGACGAGGTCGATGTCGACCTCGGAGGCCTCGGGGCGCACGGCCCGCACGGTGTAGGTGCGCAGCGGGTTGCGGCGCTCCTCGGGCTGCGCGCGCCACGCCGCGTACCACTCGCCCGTGCGGACGAGGTGCTCGTAGCCGCCGTCGGGCGCGGGGAAGACGAGCTTGATGCGCTGGTCGAGGCCGTTGTCGGCAAACTCGTGGAGGTCGTGGCCCGTGAAGGTCACGCGCAGGAAGCTCGGCGAGAGCTGCTCGACCCGTCGCACCTGCACGTCGAACATGCGGAACGGGGAGATCTCCTGCGCGGTCACGACACTGGTCTGAGTCACGTAGGCGAGCCTAACCAAACATCGGGGCCGGGTGAACCCCTGAAGCCGAACGTGTGGTCGGGATCACTCTCACGCCTCGCGGCCGCGGCTGCGCCACAGGAGCCACACGAAGTAGGGCGCGCCGATGAGCGCGGTCGTCAGGCCCGCGGGGATCTGGGCCGGCGCGATGACCGTCCGCCCCACGGTGTCGGCGAGGCTCACCAGGACGGCCCCGAGCAGCATCGCGACCGGGATCACCCGGCCGTTGCGCGAACCGACGAGGGCACGCGCGGCGTGCGGGGCGACGAGCCCCACGAAGCCCACGACCCCGACCGCGCACACCGCGGCGGCCGTCAGGACCGCACTAGCCCCCAGGAGCAGCAGGCGCGTGCGGTCCAGGCGCAGGCCCAGGACGCGCGGGGTGTCCTCGTCGAGAGCCAGGACGTCCATCTCGCGCCGGTGGAGCACCGCGACGGGCACGACCACGAGCAGCGCCAGGACGACGGGGACCAGGTGGTCGAAGGTCCGTCCGTACGTGGACCCCGACAACCAGGTGAGCGCGACGTTGAGGTTCCAGGGCGCGACGACCACGATCACGAGCGTCGTCAGAGCCGTGGCGCCCGTGTTCATGCCGATGCCGATGAGCACGAGCCGGTCCGAGCTCAGCCCGCCCCGGTACGCGAGGCGATAGACGATCGCGAACGTGCCCAGCGCGCCGACGACGGCGGCGAGGGACATGCCCATGATGCCGACGCCAGGAACCAGCAGCACGACCCCGACGGCGCCCAGCCCCGCGCCCGCCGTCACGCCGAGCAGGCCGGGCTCGGCCAGCGGATTGCGGCACACGGCCTGCACGACCGTCCCGGCCAGGCCCAGCGCAGCACCCGCGAGGATCGCGGCGAGCACGCGCGGGACGCGCTGGTCGAGCACGAAGCTCACCTGCTTGCCCGCCCGGTCGGCGGCCCAGTTGAGGACGTCGCCCGTGAGCAGCAGCCTGTCGCCCAGCAGGAGGGCGGCGACCGTGGCCGCGACCAGGAGCGCGCCGAGGACGGTCACCACGACCAGGGCACGGCGGGCGCCGCGCGGCCGGACGTGCGCGGCGCGGGTCCCGGCGGCGGGACCGGAGTCCTTGAGCCGGCGCGCGAGCCACACGAGCACCACGGCACCGAACACGGTCGTGATGACGCCCGTCGGGACGGCCACGCCGTAGGTGCCGGGCAGGACGAGGCGCAGCAGGACGTCGGCGCCGAGGACCACGATCATGCCCGCGATCCCCGCCAGCGGGATGAGCACGCGGTGCCGGTTGAGCCCGGGGACCTTGCGGGCCACGAGGCGCACGACCACGGGGGCGCACAGGCCGACGAAGCCGACCGGGCCCGCGACCGTGACGGCCGTGGCGGAGAGCAGCACCGCGAGCAGGATGGTCACGACGCGCGTCGCGCGCACGTCGATCCCGAGGACCGTCGCGGTGTCGTCGCCGAGCGCCAGCAGGTCCAGGCGGTGGGCCACGAGGAGCAGCCCGCCGAGGCCGACGACCACGAGCGGGGCCGCGAGCACGACCTGCGACGTGCCGGACTGGACGATCGAGCCGCTCCCCCACGCGAACAGCCCCATGGTCTCCTGCTGGAACAGCACGAGCAGCACGGTCGTCAGGGAGTGCAGCGCGAGCGTGATGGCCGAGCCCGCGAGGATGAGCCGGGTCGGCCCGGCGGCACCGCCGCGGGCCAGGACGAGCACGAGGCCCGAGGCCGCGAGCCCGCCGACGAGCGCGAGCGTCCCCGAGAGGTAGAACGGCAGGGTCACGCCGATCACGGCCGCCCCCACGACCGCGACGTACGCGCCCGCGTTGACCGCGAGCGTGTCGGGCGAGGCGAGCGGGTTGCGCGCCACGGACTGCAGCGCGGCGCCCGCCGCGCCCAGCGAGACGCCCACGAGGAGGCCCGCGAGCAGGCGCGGAAGGCGCGAGGCGAGCAGCACGGCCGCGGCGGTCCGGTCGGCGTCGGCGTCGCCGCCGGTCACGAGGCGCAGCAGGTCGCCGAGCCCGACGTCGGCCGTCCCCTGCGTGAGGTGGACCGCGGCCAGCACCAGGACTGCGAGGATCCCGACGACGAACGCCGAGGCGACCGTCAGACGGAACCGGAGGCGCGAGCGCCCCGGGGGGACGGCCGGGACCGGCGGGGCGAGGAGACCGGTGGTGTCGTCCGGGACCTCGTGCCGGGCCGTCGAGAGTCCCCCCGGGGCGCTCGTGCTCACTGGGTCAGAGCCGCGACGAGCGCGTCGACGTAGGCGTTCGCGGACGCGGGCCCGCCGAACATCCAGATGCCGTCGGGGATGCGGTGCACGTCACCGGCCACGACGAACGGGAGCTGCTCCCAGATCGCGTTGCCCGCCAGGCCCTCGGCGAACGGGTCGGCCTCGGAGTCGCTCGCGGCGTAGACGAACTGGACGTCGCTCAGCGCCGTCAGGCCCTCGACGTCGGTCTGTGCGAGCCCGTAGTCGGGGTCGCCCTCGCCGGTCCACGCGTTCGCCAGGCCGAGCTCGGCGCCGACCGCGCCGAGGAACGAGCCGGGCGTGTACATGCGCACCGAGACGGTGCCGTTGTTGACCCAGCCGTCGGCCATGACGTACGAGGCGCCCGCGACGCCGGCCTCCTCGAGGGCCTTCTTGCCCTCGGCGACCTTCGCGTCGAACCCTTCGAGCAGCTCGATGCCCTTGTCCTCGGTGCCCGTGGCGGTCGCGAGGGTCTCGACCGTCTGGCGCATGTACCCGATCGGGTCGGTGCCGTCGGAGCCGCGCAGCGTCACGACGGGCGCGATGTCCGCGAGCTGGTCGATCACGTTGTCGGGGGTGTCCGTGGTGACGGCGATGAGCTCGGGCTCGAGAGCGGAGATGGCGTCGAGGCTGGGCTCGCCACGCATCCCGACGTCGGGCGTCGACGCGTCGAGCGCGACCGAGGTGTCCCACGTGTTGTAGCCCTCGACGTCGGCCTGGCCCACGACGTCCACGCCGAGCGCCAGCAGGTTCTCGGTCAGGCCCCACTCGAGCGAGACGACCTCGGTCGCGGGGGCGTCGAGCGTCTGCTCACCGCGCTCGTCGGTGAAGGTGACGGGGCCCGCGTCGGCGGCGGGGGCCTTGGACGCGCCGCCGGCGTCCGCCTCCTCCGTGGTGCCGCACGCGGTGAGGGAGAGCGCTGTCACGAGCAGGACGGCGGGCAGGCCGGTCCGGAGGGTCTTTCGCATGGGGGTCCTGTGTCCTTGAGGGTGCTGCCCGCGCCGGGAGGCGGGGCTCGGTGGGCTGCCGCGCCGGGGTGCGCGGCAGCACGGAGGGCAGGCTCGGCGCGTCAGGGGACGGCGACGAGCCTGCGGGTCGTGTGCCGCCCGACGGGCGCGGTCTGCACCGTGCCGGTCAGCGGGTCGTGCGTGACCTCGATGCGGATGCCGTAGGTCTCGCTGAGAGCGTCGGCGGTCAGGACGTCGGCGGCCTCGCCCGCGGCACGGACGACGCCGCGCTGGAGCAGGACGACGTGGTCCGCGACCGCGGCCGCCTGGTTGAGGTCGTGCAGCACGACGCCCACGGCCACGCCGTGGTCGTCCGCGAGGTCGCGCATGAGGTCGAGGATCTCGACCTGGTAGCGCAGGTCCAGGTAGGTCGTGGGCTCGTCGAGCAGCAGCACGCCCGTGTCCTGGGCCAGGCAGGTCGCGAGCCACACACGCTGGAGCTCGCCGCCCGACAGCTCGTCGACGCCGCGACCCGCCATGGCCGCCACGCCCGTGACGTCCATGGCCCACGCGATCGCGCGGGCGCCGTCGGGGTCCGTGGACCGGAAGCGCGCCCGGTGCGGGTGGCGCCCGTACCCGACGACGTCGCGCACGCTCACGCCGTTGGGCGTGGGGCGGCTCTGCGAGAGCAGGGTGACGCGGCGTGCGAAGTCCTTGGGGTGCAGCGCGAGCGCGTCGGGGACGTCGGGCAGGCTCACGGTCCCCTCGACGGGCTTGTGGAGCCGGGCGAGCGAGCGCAGGAGCGTCGACTTGCCGCTCCCGTTGGGACCGATGAGCGCGGTGACCTGTCCGGGGAGCAGGCGCAGGGAGGCGTCGTGCACGACGGCGGTCCCGTCGTACCCGAGGCTCAGCCCGGTTCCGGCGAGGGCCGGGCGGGCGGCGTCCTGGGTGGCCGTGGCGTCGTCGGCTCCCGATAAGGTGTGGCTCACAGAGGTGAGCCTAACCAAACATCCCGACCGGGTGAAAGCCCAGGACCCGCATCAGCACCGAAGATGTGGTCGGGATCACGTCTCCGACCGGGAACGAGGTTCAGCGCACGATCGTCACGGGGCAGTGCGCCTCACGCACGAGCGAGTGGCTCACCGAACCCAGGACGAGCGCCGCGAACCCGCCCCGCCCGCGCGACCCGACGACCAGGCGCTCGGCCCCCTCCGAGGCCCTGACCAGCGCGGGAGCCGGCTGCGCCTCCACGGTCGAGCCCTCGACCTCCAGGGCCGGGTAGTCCTCGTGCACCTGGGCGAGCGCGGCCGCGAGCAGTCGCTCGGCCCCGTTCTCGGCGCGCTCGCGCGGGAACTCCGCGGCCATGTAGCTCTCGAGGTGCGCCGAGGCGCGCGTCCACCACGCGACCACGACCCGCAGCGACGCACCGCGCGAGGCCGCGACCTCGGCCGCGTGGTCGAGCGCACCGGACGCGTGCGTCGAGCCGTCGACCCCCACGACCACGGGCAGGTTCACGTCCCGCAGCGCCTCGACGTCCCCGTGGACCACGACGACCGGGCAGTGCGCGTGCGCGGCGACCGCGAGCGCCACCGAGCCGCCGAGCTCGCCGCGGACCCTCCCGTGGTCCCCCGACCCGACGACCACGATCGAGGCGTCGAGCGACGTCCCGACGAGCGTCGCGGCCGGGGTCGTGTACTCCACGGTCGCCTCGACCTCGACGTCGGGCTCGACCTCGACCGCCTGGACCCGGCCCCGTTCGGCGAGCGCTCGCGCCCCGGCCTGCGCGTTCTCGCCTCCCCCCGGCAACGAGGGTTCGAGGTGGGTGTCGTGCGCGTCTCGGGCGAAGACGACCTCCAGACGGGCGCCACGCCGTCGGGCCTCGCGCGCGGCCCAGCGCACTGCGGAGGTCGCGGAGGGCGACCCGTCATAGCCGACCACGACCGGTCCGACGGTGGACATACGTCCATGGTCACCCCGTCGGCGGCCCGGCGCGAGGGCGGGGCGCCGCCCGGTGCGTGGTTCGGCTGCGACGCGCCGGGCGTGTCGCAGCCGAACCACGCACTCACGTCACTCCCGCAGCCCGATGCTCTCGACCGGTCGCGCCCGCAGCGCGGCACGGGTCGGCAGCAGCATCGAGAGGTACCCGACGGCGCCCGCGCCCGCGACCGTCGCGAGGTACGCGACCGGGGAGAGCGCTGGCACCGCCCGCTGCCCCTCGCTCAGCCCGAGGCTCACGCCGGCCAGCGGAGGCAGCAGGATCACCGTCGCGACCAGCACGGCGATGCCGACCACCACGCCCGCCTCGACCCGCATCATCCGCAGGACCTGACGGTCCCGCGTCCCGACCAGGCGCAGCAGCGCGATCTCGCGCCGCCGGTCGACGGTCGACATGACCAGGGCGTTCGCGACGTTCAGGGCGACGTACCCGAACAGCACGACGAGCAGGATCATCGAGGTCCACGTGTTGGCCTCGAGCGCCGCCTTCTCGGCGGCGACCAGCGAGGCCCGGTCGGCGAGCACGACGCCCGGGTACGGGGCGGTCGCCCGGCCGAGGTCCTCCGCGAGCGCCTCGACGTCGGTCTCCTCCTCGGCCACCACGAGCAGCGAGCCGTCCAGCCGGTCCCCCGACGCGGGCAGGACCAGGTCCCGCGGGAGCAGGGCGTCACCGAAGCCCATGCCGCGCCCGTAGATCGCGACGACGGCGGCGTCGACCCGCGTGCCGTCCGCGAGATGGAGCTCGACGGTGTCCCCGAGCCCGGCCCGTGCCTTGCTCGCTCCCGTGACGCTGAGGGCGACCGACTCGCCGTGCAGGTCGTCGGTCGAGCCCTCGCGCACGTCCAGGTCGATCGCGGCGGCCAGGTCCGCCGGGTCGACGCCCTGGACGGTCAGGGCCTCGGCCGTGAGCGTGCCGTCCGACTCGGCGAAGCGTACGAGGGCCTGGCTCCGCACGGTCGGGGTCACCGAGGCGACGCCCGCGACGCCCGCGACCTGCCCCGCGAGGTCGGGCGAGAGGCCCGTACCGCTGCTCGCGAGCACGAGGTCCGCGCGGAGCCCGTCGGCCACCTGACGCTCGGTCTCGGCCACCTGCGCGGCCCCGAGCGAGACCTGCACGACCGTCATGGTGATCGCGAGCACGAGCGGCACGACGGCCCCCGCGAGCCGTCGCGAGCTCGCTCGGGTGTTGCGGCCCGCGAGGTAGGTGCTCGCGTGCGGGCTGCGCCGCAGGAACGGCTCGACCAGCAGCACGAGGGCGTGCACGATCCGCGGCCCCAGGAGCGCGACGGCGATCACGAGCACCACGCCGGAGAGCGCGGCCCCCGCGAGCGCGTCCTCGCCCGCGACGAACGCGGGCAGCATCGACAGGAACACCCCGCCGACGACGAGGACCCCGCCGACCACCGTGCGCGTGACGCCCAGCCGCGGGGTCTGCACCGCGGCCTCGCCCAGCGCCTCGACGGGCTTCACCGTGATCGCCCGCCGGGCCGACATCCTCCCGGCGAGCCACGCGACACCCACGGTGAGCACCACGGCGACCACGACCGGCAGCGGTCCCACCGCGACCGGGTAGTCCGCCGAGACGACCCCCGCCCGGACGAACAGGCCGTGCAGCACGCCGACCGCGGCGATGCCCAGGAGAGCCCCCGGGACCGCGGCCGTCGTGGACAGCACGAGCATCTCGGCAGAGATCATCCGCCGGACCTGGCGCGGGGTCGCACCCACCGCGCGGAGCAGCGCGAGCTCGCGGCGCCGCTGCTGCACCACGAGTCCCAGGGCGCTGGCGACGACGAACACGACGACGACGAGCATGATCCCGCCGAAGCTGCCGGCGATCGCGACCAGCGTGGTCGCCGAGCCCGAGGCGTCGGCGAACTCGACCGAGCCGCGGGCGTCGCCCGTGCGCACGGTCAGCCCGGTGCGCTCGCGCACGTCCGCGGCGAGCGCCCGGACGTCCGTCCCGTCCGCGGCCAGGATCCCGACGGCGTCGATCTCCCCTCGGGTGTCTGCCGCACCGGGTCGCCCGGGCGCACCCGGGCCCCCTGCGGCGAGGTCCGCGACCTGCTCGTCGGTGAAGAACGCCACGCCCTGCCGCAGCGCACCGGTCCCCTCGGGCGGGGAGACGATCCCGGTCACCCGGTACTCCCCCGGCGTCGACCCCACGGCCAGGGTGACGTCGTCGCCCACGCCCACGGCGAGCCGCGCGGCCAGTGCGTCGTCGAGCGCGACCTGGCCCGGCGCCGTCGGGCCGTCGCCCTGCGCGAGGACGAACGGCCCGAGCGTCGCCGAGGACCACCCGTGGGCCACGGGCGGGCGCCCGTCGACGGCACCGGCCAGGTCGCCCGACGGCCCGACGGCGCCGAGGCGCACCTCGACGTCGCCCACCGCGCGCCCGACACCGGGGATCGCGGCGAGCTCGTCGACCGCCGACGCGGGCAGGCGGACGCGGCCGCCGAAGGGCTCGTCGTAGTCCACGTCGACCGCGAGCGACTGCTTCGCGGTCACGACCAGGTCGGCGCCCGCGTAGCGCTCAGGACCGATGCCCTGCCGGATGCCCGACTCCATGAGCAGCCCGCACGCCGCGACGAGCATCGCGCTCAGGAACAGCGCGACGAACGGACCGACGAAGCTCTTGCGGCGCGCGCGCAGCGTGCTCAGCGCGAGGGCCAGCACGCTCACCACTCCCCGAGGTGCGTCATGCGGTCGGCGACCTGCTCGGGGGTCGGGCGGACGAGGTCGCCCGCGACCTGCCCGTCGGCCAGGAACACGACACGGTCCGCGAACGAGGCCGCGACCGGGTCGTGCGTGACCATGAAGACGCTCTGGCCGAGCGTGTCGACCAGGAACCGCAGCAGCTCGAGCACGTGCTTGCTCGTGCGCGTGTCGAGGGCCCCGGTCGGCTCGTCCGCGACCACGACGTCGGGGCGCGTCACGAGCGCCCGCGCGATCGCCACGCGCTGCTGCTGACCGCCCGAGAGCTCGCTCGGACGGTGGTCGAGGCGGTCCTCGATCCCGACGCGGGCCGCGATCTCGCGCAACCACGCCGGGTCGGCCCGCTCGCCCGCGAGCCGCAGCGGCAGCCCGACGTTCTCCGCGACCGTCAACGACCCCAGGAGGTTGTAGGCCTGGAAGACGAACCCGATGCGCCCCCGGCGCAGGGCCGTGAGCTCGTCCTCGGTCAGCGTGGACAGGTCCACGCCGCCCAGGTGGACCGAGCCGCCCGTCGGTCGGTCGAGACCCGCGGCACAGTGCAGCAACGTGCTCTTGCCCGAGCCCGACGGCCCCATCACGGCCGTGAAGCTGCCCCTCGGGAGCGCCAGGGACACGCCCCGCAGGGCGTGCACCGACCGCTTGCCCGCGGCGTACGTCTTGGTGATCCCTGCGACCTGCAGGGCGTACGGCGAGACCGCCGGGGCATCCCTCGTGGATGCCTCGGCGGTCCGCCTGGTCGTGGTCGTCCTCAACTCGAAACCCCCGTCGTGGCGTGAGCCTCGAACGTAACGAGCGGGGGACGAACCGGACCATCCGGCCCGTCCCCCGAACGGGGTGGGGTTGTCCCCCGTACCGGACGGGGGCGCCCCTGCGCTAGGGCGCGAGGCGGTGCAGGTCGCGCGGGAAGAGCGCGACCTCGCGGACGTTCGCCGCGCCCGTCAGGCGCGCGGTCCAGCGTTCGAGGCCGATCGCGAAGCCGCCGTGCGGCGGCATCCCGTGCTCGAACGCCTCGAGGTACGTCGCGTACCCGGCCGGGTCCTCACCACGGGCCGTGATCGCCGCGACGTAGTCCGCGTACCGGTGCAGGCGCTGACCGCCCGTGACGAGCTCGACCCCACGGAAGAGCAGGTCGAAGCTGTTGCTCCACCGCGCGTCGCCCGGCTGCGGGTGTGTGTAGAAGGGACGCTTCGCCATCGGGTAGCCCTCGACCGCGAGGAGGTCGCTGCCGTGCTCGGCGAGCGCCCACCGCCCCAGCGCACGCTCGTGCTCGGGCGCCAGGTCGGGCTCGTCGTCGGGGGCCCCGACGAGGGCCAGGGCCTCGGCGAAGTGGATCACGGGGATCTCGTCGGGCGCGACCGGCACCCCGAAGCTGTACGCGGCGACCGCCCGCCCGGCGTGCTGGTGGACGGCGGAAGCCATGCCGGCCAGGACGTCGCGCAGGACGGCCAGCACGTCGCGGTGGTCGCGGACGAAGCCGAGCTCGACGTCGAGCGAGACGTACTCGGCGAGGTGACGCACGGTGTCGTGCGGCTCGGCCCGGAAGACCGGCCCCACCTCGTACACGCGCTCGAAGACCCCGACGAGCTGCTGCTTGAAGAACTGCGGGCTCTGCGCCAGGAAGGCCGGGTGACCGAAGTAGTCGAGAGCGAACACCTCGGCCCCCGACTCGGTCGCGGTCCCGACGATCTTGGGCGACTGCACCTCGGTGAAGCCCTGCGCGTCGAGGGCCTCACGGAACCCGCGCAACGACGCGGCCGCGACCTCCCACCGCGCGCGCTGCGCGGGGTGCCGCCAGGCGACCGCGGCATGGTCGAGCATCGTGGAGAGTCCCACGTCGAGCGACGGGCGCCACAGCTCGACGGGCGGGGTCACGGCCGGGTCGGTGAGCGGCACGACGGTCGGCGAGGTCACCTCGACCCCGCCCGGAGCCTGGGCGTTCGCCGTCGTCAGGCCCGTGACCTCGACCACGGTCTCCTCGGGCGGCACGACCTGCCCGTCGCCCACGCGCACCACGACCTGCGCCAGCCCTGACCGGTCGCGCAGCACGAGGAAGGTCACGGTCGCGAGGGCGCGGCGCCGATGCACCCAGCCACGGAGCGTGACGGACGTGCCGGGTGGGAGGGCGGGCAGGTCGGCGGCGAGGGTCCGGTGCGCCGCGGACGGTGCGGCCGGGGTCGGTGTCGGGGGGACGGGTGGGGTCGGTGGTCTCATGGTTCCTCCAGCAGGCGAAGGCCCTGGAGGAGCGGGCGGGGGCTAGGTCGCGGTGCCACCACTCCTTCGCCGGGAGGTCCCGGCCTCTCGTCGGTCCGCCGGACGCGCGGGGGTCGTGCGCCCGGCGCGAGGTCCGGGCCGAGGGTCGTCACGCCTCACGTCCACCGGCTCCGACGATACCCACGGACCGACCGGGCGTCGCGGGGATTTCCGGGGCGGCCGCCGAGTGCGGGGTTCGGCCGCGACTCGCCGGGCGTGTCGCGGCCGGACCACGCACTCAGCGCTCGGGAGCGCGCTCCGGCACGTGGAGCCGCCGCAGGAAGCGGTCCGTGCGCGGCTGCGGCCCGCGCCGGTCGCGCAGGGACACGACGACGGTCGTGGCGGTCGCGAGCGGGATCGTCCAGGCCGCGGGCTGGGCCAGGAGGCTGCGTGCGAGCCCGTCGCCGGGCCCGAGCGCCGAGGTGACGAGCAGCGCCGCGGCGCACAGCGCGCTGCCGACGACCATGCCCGCGATCGCCCCGCGCGCGGTCAGGCGCCGCCACCACACGCCCAGCAGGATCGTCGGGGACAGCGCGGAAGCCGCGAACACGAACACGGTCCCGACGCTCGTCACGAGCCCCTGCGGGATGGTCACGAGCGCGAACGCGAGGGGCACGATCGTGCACGCGACCGCGGACCAGCGGAACGAGCGGACTGTGCCGCCGAACAGGTCCTGGCTCACGACCCCCGCGAGCGAGACCACGAGCCCTGAGGACGTCCCGAGGAACGCCGCGAACGCCCCCGCGATCACGAGCGCCGAGAGCAGCTCGCCGCCGGGGCCCGGCACGAGCCGCGACGGCAGCACGAGCGCCACGGTGTCCGCGACGCCGGGCTCGGCGAGGTCGGGGGCGACGACGCGGGCGATCAGTCCCATGGTGCTCGAGACCATGTAGAAGACGCTGATCATGCCGATCACGACCACGGTCGTCCACCGGGCCGAGACGCCGTCGGGGCTCGTGTAGAAGCGCACGAGGACGTGCGGCAGGCCGATCGTGCCGAGCAGCAGCGCGAGCAGCAACGAGGCCGTCGTGTAGGTGTCGTACGCGCGCGGCCCGGCCTCGGGCGGGAAGACCTGCGCGGGGTCGAGCGTCAGGTCCTGCCCGCCGAGCACGATCAGCAGGAAGACCACGGGGACCGCGAGCGCCGTGAGCTTGACCCAGAACTGGAACGCCTGGACGAACGTGACCGAGCGCATGCCGCCCGCGGCGACCACGGCGCTCACGACCGCGGCCACCCCGACCGATCCGACCCACGGCGGCACGGGAGCCACGGTGGTGATGACGAGCGCGGCGCCGTGGAGCTGCGGCACGACGTACAGCCACCCGATGACGAGCACCAGGACGCTCGTGACGCGCCGAGCGGAGAGCGAGTCGAGGCGTGCCTGGACGAAGTCGGGGATCGTGTAGGCCCCGCTGCGGCGCAGAGGCCCGGCCACGAACAGCAGCACGAGCAGGTAGCCCGCGGCATACCCGACGGGGAACCAGAACGCCTCGGCCCCCGAGAGCAGCACGAGGCCGGACAACCCCAGGAACGTCCCCGCCGACAGGTACTCGCCGCTGATCGCCGACGCGTTCCACACGGGCTGCACCGTCCGGGACGCGACGAAGAAGTCGCTCGTCGTCCGCGAGATCCGCAGCCCGTAGAAGCCGATGAGCCCGGTCGCGAGCAGCAGCAGGCCGACCGCGACGAGCGGCAGGGCCGAGCTCACTCGTCGTCCACCAGTGCGCGGAAGCGTCGCTCGTTGCGGGCCGCGGCCAGGGCGAACACGAGCGCGAACGCCCCGATGACCGGGTAGAAGCCGTACGCGTGCAGGAGCCACGGCAGCGGCACGCCGAGGACGTGCACGTCGCCCAGCGTCGGCACCGCGCTCATCGTGACCGTGAGCAGCGTGACCACGGCCAGGAACGACACGACGCACGCGAGCGCGAGCCGCAGCTGGGTCCGCGCGAGGCTGCGGGCGTACACGGCCGCGGGTTCGCTCCCGCCGTCGGGCCCGGGCGTGTCCCCGGGGCCCTCGCGCACCGCGCCCGACGGCGCCTCCTCCCCCGCGTCCGGCGCGCCGGGTGGGGCGTCGGACGGGCCGGGCGGCAAGGGGTCGGTCGAGCGGACGACGACCCGCGGCGGCGGCTCCTGCGAGCTCACGGACGGCCCCCTGGGCGGCGCAGGAGCGCGTCGCGCACGGACGGCGCCATGCGTCGGCTCACCGGGACCTCCTGCCCGGCGACGACCACGACCGGGTGCGCACCACCGAGGCGGACCGCCGTCACGGCGGCGCGGTCGACGAGGTACGAGCGGTGCACGCGCAGGAAGCCCGCGGGGCTCCAGCGCTCCTCGAGGTCGGAGAGGGGCTCGCGCACCAGGTAGCTGTCGGAGTCCGTGACCAGGCGTGAGTAGTCGCCCTGGGCCTGGACCCAGCGCACGGCCGAGCGCAGCACGACGCGCGTCGTCGTGCCGACCGTGACGGCGATGGTCTCGTCGGCCGGGGGGACCTGCGTGGTCGGGGCAGGCCGCTCCGCGGCGTGGGTGTCGGTGCCGTCCGCGTCCCGGGACACCTGCGATGCCGGGCCGGACTGGGCGGCGACCGCGCGCTCGACCGCGCGGGCAAGCCGCTCGCGCCGGACGGGCTTGAGCACGTAGTCGACGGCCTCGACGTCGAACGCCTCGGTGGCCCGGGCCTCGTCGGCCGTCACGAACACCACCGCGGGCCGAACCGAGAACCGCGACAGCGCGCGGGCGAGGTCGAGCCCCGTGAGCCCCGGCATGTGGATGTCGAGGAACGCGACGTGCACGGGGTGCTCGGACAGCCAGCGCAGGGCCTCGGCGCCCGACGCGACGGCGTGCACCGAGCGCACGTGCGGGTCCCGGCGCAGGAGCGCGGTCAGCTCGTCGAGGGCCGGGCGCTCGTCGTCGGCCACGAGGACGTCGACGCCGGGACGCGGGCCTGCGGCTCCGCCGGCCCCGCCGGCCTCGTCGGCAGGACCGGCGGGCGGTGCGAGACGGGGGGCGTGGTCGCTCACGGCCGGCTCACCTCGGTCTCGTGCTGGGGCTGGGACTTCGGGACGCGCATCCGCACGAGGGTACCCGCGCCCTCGTTCGTCTCGATCTCGAGCGCGTGCTGGTCGCCGTAGAGCTGGCGCACGCGCGTGTCGACGTTGCGCAGCCCGACGTTCGTCGCGCGCGACCCCGTCGCGAGCAGGGCCCGCAACGTCTCGGGAGACATGCCGACGCCGTCGTCCTCGACCGTGATCTCGGTCTGGGTGCCCTCGTCGCGCGCGCTGATGACGATGCGCCCTCCCCGCTCGCGCGGCTCGAGACCGTGCCGGACGGCGTTCTCGACGAGCGGCTGAACGCTGAGGAACGGGATGACGGTCGACAGCGACTCGGGCGCGATCTGGAGCGTCACGGTCAGCCGGTCGCCGAACCGCGCACGTTCGAGCTCGACGTACGAGTGGACGCTGCCCAGCTCGTCGGCGAGCGTCGTGAAGTCGCCGCGGCCCCGGAAGGAGTAGCGCGTGAAGTCCGCGAAGTCGAGCACGAGGTCGCGCGCCCGCTCGGGGTCGGTGCTGATGAAGGAGGCGATCGCGCCGAGCGAGTTGTAGATGAAGTGCGGGCTGATCTGGGCGCGCAGGGCACGCAGCTCGGCCTGCGCGAGCGCGGTGCGCGAGGCCTCGAGCTCGCCCAGCTCGAGCTGCGCGGAGCACCACTGCGCGACCTCGCCCGTGGCCCGCACGAGCGGCGGGCGCACGCGCGTCGCGAACGCGACGACGGCCCCGGCCACGGCACCGCCCGCGAGGACGGGCGCCCCGACGGCCTCGGGCCCGCCCGACGACGGCTCGGCCCCCGCGTAGACCTGTCGCCTGCCGGTCTCGATCGTCCGGGCGCCGACGCGCTGCGCCTCGGCCCGGAGGGCGGCCGGGCCGTCGAGGGCCACGACGCCGTCGGCTGTCACGACCGCGAGCGCCTCGCAGCCGAGCAGGGTGCGCAGGTGGCGGGCGGCGCGTCCGACGTCGTCGCCCTCGAGGCCGTCCCGCAGGTGCTTGGCCGCGCGCGACGCGAGGTGCAGCGTGCTGAACGTCGCCCGCTCGGAGTCGCTGCCGAGCTCGCGCGTGCCGCGTGCGAGCCGCCACGCGACGACGAGCGCGGCGGTGAGCAGGACGCCGACGACGAGGCCGACGACGGCCCCGGTGAACACGGGTCCGGACATGTCGCGATCCTATTCCGGAGAGACGACGCCGAGGTTGACGGACCTGACCGCCGAGGGCCACCGGGAGCGTCACCCTCGGCGGCCGACGTTCAGCAGCAGCGGGCGCCGGGGTTGCGGTCCTGGTCGTCCATGCGCTGGCGCCAGAACTGGCGCTCGGTCAGGACGGGGACGTCGGACCCGTGCGCGGCGCGGCGGTGCTCCACGTACACCCGGTAGGCGTCGTCGCCCATGAGCTGGCGGACGTACCAGGCCGCACCCCTCGCCGCTCGGGCGAGCGCGTCGCGCACGGGTCCCACGTCAGTGTCCCGCGCCCGAGGAGACGGGCTGCTTCTCGGGCGGAAGCTGAGCCCACTCGGCCTCGATCTCCTTCTCCGTAGCGGTCGTCAGGAGCCCGGCGGGAGCGAACCGGCGCGAGGCCACGGGCTCGTCCTCGTGGTTCTCGCCGCCCCCCACCCGCAACGCCTTCATGGTCGTCACGAGGGCCGCGACCATGACGACGATCGCGAGGACCACGAAGATGATCGACAGCGTGCCCTGGACGAACGTGTTGCGCACGACCGCCTCCATGGCCTCGACCGACGTCGCGGTGCCGAACGAGGTCTCCCCCGCGGCCAGTGCCTCCTTGAACGCGTTGTGGTTGGCCCAGTAGCCCACGGCAGGGACGGGCGAGAAGATCTTCTCGAACGACGCGGTGATGGTCACGACCGCGGTGAACGCGAGCGGCACCGCGACGATCCAGAGCCAGCGGAAGTACGACCGGCCACGCTTGGCGACGATCGCGAGCACGACCGCGAGCGCGATGGCCGCGAGGAGCTGGTTGGCGATGCCGAACAGCGGGAAGAACGTGTTGATCCCGCCGAGCGGGTCGGTCACGCCGAGGTAGAGGATGCTCCCCCACCCGGCGACCATGACCAGGGTGCAGAACCACACCCCGGGCCGCCAGGTCACGTCCCGGAACCGGGGCGCGACGTTGCCGAGCGAGTCCTGGAGCATGAAGCGCGCCACGCGCGTCCCGGCGTCGACGGCCGTGAGGATGAACAGCGCCTCGAACATGATCGCGAAGTGGTACCAGAAGCCCATCATCGCGGCGCCGCCGAAGAGCTGCTGCATGATGTGCGCGAGGCCCAGCGCCAGGGTCGGAGCGCCACCCGTGCGCGACACGATGGACTCCTCGCCGACGGCCGCCGCGGTCGAGGACAGCATGTCGGGCGTGAGGTTCACTCCGGCCAGGCCGAGCGAGTTGACGAACGCGACCGCCCCCTCGATGGTGCCGCCCGTCGCGGCGGCCGAGGCGTTCATGGCGAAGTAGATACCGCGGTCGAGCGAGATCGCGGCGACGAGCGCCATGATCGCGACGAACGACTCCATGAGCATGCCGCCGTACCCGATGAAGCGCGTCTGGCGCTCCTTCTCGAGCAGCTTGGGCGTGGTGCCCGACGCGATGAGGGCGTGGAAGCCGGACAGGGCGCCGCACGCGATCGTGACGAACAGGAAGGGGAACAGGGACCCGGAGAACACCGGACCGGTCTCGCCGCTCGCGAACTCGCTGACCGCGGGGACCGAGATCTCGGGACGCACGATCACGATCGCGCCTGCGAGCATCACGATCACGCCGACCTTCATGAACGTCGACAGGTAGTCGCGCGGGGCCAGGAGCAGCCAGACGGGCAGGACGGCCGCGACGAAGCCGTAGATGATGATGCCGATCGCGATGGTCGTGCGGTCGAGGTGGAACAGGTCCGCGCCCCACGGGGTGTTCGCGACCCAGCCGCCGCCCACGATCGCGGCCATGAGCAGCACGAAGCCGATGATCGAGACCTCGGTGATGCGTCCGGGGCGCAGGTAGCGCAGGTAGACGCCCATGAAGAGGGCGATCGGGATGGTCATCGCGACGCTGAAGACGCCCCACGGGCTCTCGCCCAGGGAGTTCACGACGACGAGCGCGAGGATCGCGACGATGATCAGCATGATGAGCAGGGAGGCGACGATCGCGGCCGTTCCGCCGATGCGACCGAGCTCCTGGCGGGCCATCTGGCCGATCGTGCGACCACCGCGACGCATCGAGAAGAACAGGACGACGTAGTCCTGCACGGCCCCCGCGAAGATGACGCCGACGATGATCCAGACCGTGCCGGGCAGGTAGCCCATCTGCGCGGCCAGGACCGGGCCCACGAGCGGGCCGGCGCCCGCGATCGCGGCGAAGTGGTGCCCGAACAGCACCCGACGGTCGGTCGGGACGTAGTCCTTGCCGTCCGAGCGCACCTCGGCCGGGGTCGCACGCCGGTCGTCGGGGCGCGTGATGTACCGCTCGATGACCTTGGAGTAGAAGCGGTACCCGATGAGGTAGCTGCAGACTGCGGCGAAGACGAACCAGATCGCGTTGACGGTCTCGCCGCGCACCAGCGCGAGCATGACCCAGGCAACGCCGCCGAGCAGCGCGATGCCCGTCCAGAGCGCGACCTTCTGCCAGGTCCAGCGTGGTGCGAGGGCGGTCTCCGGGACCGCGGTGGGCGGGAGCGTCGGATCGGGCGAGAGCCCGTCGTCCGAGGCGTTCTCCGCCGTCGATCGGATGTCTGTCGTCATCGGTTCTCTCTCCCAAGGTCGCGTCGTTGCGTCCGACCGGGAAAGGCTAGGGACGACGGCGGGCCGTGATCCAGGTCACCTCGACGGACGGTCGAGGTGTGCGACGAGCGGTAGGCGCCGTGCGACGAACGGTCGTCGAACGGTGACCGACGACCGTCCGGACGGGCGCTCCGCGTAGTGTTCTCCCGTCGTGCCGACCTCCGGCACGGTGCCCGAGAGGACCCCTGTGAGCCTGATCCGCCTGAACGCCGTGAGCATGCAGTTCGACGACAAGGTCGTGCTGCGCGACGCCTTCCTCAAGCTCCGCGAGGGCGAGCGTGTCGGGCTCGTGGGCCGCAACGGTACGGGCAAGACGACGTTCCTCGAGCTCATCCTGGGCCGCAAGGAACCCACGTCGGGGACGGTCGACGTCAACCTCGGCGTGAGCATCGGGTACTTCTCGCAGTTCTCCGAGCTCGCGGGGCACCGCAGCGCGGCCGAGGAGCTCGGCGAGCTGTTCGCCGACGTCCACTCCACGCAGGCGCGCCTCGACGCGATCGGCGAGCGCCTTGCCGAGCCGGACCTCATGGACGACGGTGATGACGAGATGACCAGGCTTCTCACCGAGCAGGCCGACCTGTTCGAGCGCATGGACGCGCTCGACGGGTGGTCGTACGAGAACACGATCGACACGGTCCTCACGCGGCTGGGGTTCGACGCCACACGTCGCGCTCTCCCGGTCGACCAGCTCTCGGGCGGCTGGCGCAACCGTGCGGCGCTCGCCCGGATCCTGGTGCAGCGCCCCGACGTGCTGCTGCTCGACGAGCCCACGAACTTCCTCGACCTCGACGGCGTGCGCTGGATCGAGAACTGGCTCCAGACGTACCCGGGAGCGGTGCTCGTGGTCTCGCACGACCGCCAGTTCCTCGACGGCGCGGTCAACCGGATCGTCGAGATCGAGAACCGCCGCCTGCACGAGTACGAGGGCGGTTACTCCGACTACGTGCACGCCAAGCAGTCGCGCCTCAAGACGATCGAGCGCCAGTTCGCGCACGAGGAGGAGCTGCTCGCGTACGAGGTCGAGGCGAGCGACGCTCGCAAGCAGGCCGCGAAGGACAAGAGCCGGGGCCTCAAGCGCAAGCTCGCCGACATCAAGAAGCGCCAGGTGCCGCGTCCGGTCGACCAGATCATCACGACCATCTACGCGGACCTGCACGTGAGCGAACGACTGGTCGAGGTCGAGGGGCTCACGAAGGGGTTCGGCGGCGACCCGCTCTTCAGCGACCTCACGTTCTCGTTGCACCGCGGTGACCGCGTGGCCGTCGTCGGCGCGAACGGGTCCGGCAAGTCGACGCTCCTCGACGTGCTCACGGAGGTCACTCCGCCCGACGCCGGGCAGATCACCTGGAAGAAGAACTCGACGTTCGTCTCCTACAACCAGGTCGTGGCCGACCTCGACCTGGACGACACGGTCGCGCACGCGGTCAGCGCCGCCCCCGGGACCCTCGCGTACTCGGCGACCAAGAAGAACGTCAACCGCTTCCTGACGATGCTGCAGTTCTCCGAGATGGAGCTCAAGCAGAAGATCGGCACGCTCTCGGGCGGGCAGCGTGCCCGGGTCGCGATCGCGCAGTGCCTGCTGTCGGGTGCCTCGGTGATCGTGCTCGACGAGCCGACCAACCACCTCGACCTCACGAGCGCCCAGGTCATGGAGCGTGCGCTCGCGCACTTCCCCGGCGCCGTGGTCGTCGTGAGCCACGACCGCTACTTCATCGACAAGGTCGCCGATCGCCTCCTGACGTTCGATGGCGCAGGCGGCGTCGAGGAGACCGCGGCGTCCGGCGCACTCTGACGACCGTGCTCGGGATGCCGCGCGCGGCGGACGTCGACGGACCGGTTGTCGTCGAGATCGGGCTGGTTGTCGCCTCGGCCGCGCCGGATGCGACAACCAGCCCGATCTCGTGGAACGGTGATCCGGCAGCCAACCGCTTCGACTACGCGCGGCCGGACCTCGGCCAGCCGCCGCGACTCCTTCTCAGTCGTCCTCGGTGGGCGTCAGTCGTCCTCGGGAGCGGGGAGCAGGCCACCCAGGACCGCTGCCGCGGCGCCCAGGACGAGTCCCACACGCAGGTGCGGCGCGCGCACCCCGCGGGCGCGCATGCGCTCGCCCCAGCGGTACGCCCCCTTCTCCCCGACGACGGCGAACGCGGTCGTGGCCCCGAGGACGACGGCCGCCCCGACGGCGATCGCGACCTTGCCGCCCGGCGCGATCTCGACCGGGGTGAGGCCGTGCAGGGGGTTGTCCGGCCCGTCGTCGGACTCCCGCTCCCAGGGCCCTGCGGTCCGGTCAACGACGTCGGTGCTCGACGTCTCCCGCATCGCGTCGCGGACCTTGCGGACGCCGTCGATCGCCTGGCGGCCCTCGCCGGTCCGGAGCAGCACCGCAGCGCCGGCGACCCCGCAGGCCGTCTTGAGGAGCGCCCGGGTCCCGCGCCGTTCGACGAGGTCGGGCACGGCGTACCAGGCAGCCGTCATGAGCCCGTAGACCGCACCGGCGCGTGCGTCGAACGTCCATGGGCGGGTGGTCTCGGTCTGCTGCACCGGCATCGCGTCGTCCCTGCTGTGCGTCGTCCGCACGCTCGTTCGTCCCGGACGTCCACCGGCCGGGTATGCCGGTGCCGTGCTCACGGGCTGTCGTGAGTCACCAACGAGGCACCTGTCCGGTTCGTTCCACGGGCACACCTGCCGGCCGTCCCCGGGGCGTCCCACGGCGGGACCCGCGGCGGGACCCGCGGCCCGTGACCACCCTCACGCTCGCAGGACGCACGTCCGCGTCCGGCACCGACCGGACGTGTGGTCTCCTGAGGCCATGAGCGACGGGACGAACAAGACCACGACGGGGCACGGCGCACCACGGGAGGTCGCCGTCCTCGGCGCCGGAGGGGTCGGTGGCCTCGTCGGGGCCCTGCTCGTCCGCGCCGACGAGGCGACGGTGACCTTCGTGGCACGCGACGAGACGGCGGCGTCCCTGCGTGAGCACGGGCTGCACGTCCGCAGCGGGCAGCTCGGTGACGTCGAGGTCGCCGTCCGGGCGACGGCGCGCCTCACCGAGCCGGTCGACGTGCTGTTGGTCGCCGTCAAGGCCACCGGCCTGGCGGACGCGCTCGACCGGGTCGCCCCCGAGGTCCTCGGGGACGCTGTGGTCGTGCCGCTGCTCAACGGCGTCGAGCACCTGGACGTGCTGCGCGCACGGTACGGCTCCGCGCGGGTCCTCCCTGCGGTGATCCGGGTCGAGTCGACGCGCGTCGCGCCGGGCGAGATCGTGCACGGCAGCCCGTTCGTGGAGATCGACCTCGCCCCGGGCGACGTGCCGACGGACACGGTCGAGGCCGTGCGCGACCTCCTCGCGCACGCCGGGATCACGGTACGGGTGCTTCCTGACGAGGCCGCGCTGGTGTGGGCCAAGCTGTCCTTCCTGGCGCCGCTGGCCCTGCTCACGACGCGGTACCGCGCGACGATCGGTGAGGTGCGCACGGTCCACCGGGACGAGCTCGAGGCGCTGGTCGCGGAGGTCGCGGCGGTCGCGACGGCGTCAGGCGCACCGTCGGACCCGGCCGCGTCGCTGGCCCTGTACGACCGCTTCCCGGCCGGCGCCCGTTCCTCGATGGAGCGTGACGCCGAGGCGGGTCGGCTTCTCGAGGTCGACGCGATCGGCGGCGCGGTCGTGCGGGCCGCCGATCGCCACGGGGTCGCGGCGCCGCTCACGGCCCGGCTCGTCGCCGAGCTCTCCTGACCTCGGTCCCGCCGTCCTCGCCGGACCAGCAGCACCGTCACCAGTCGGCGGGCACCACCCAGTGCCTCGGCGTCTTCTGGTGCTCCACGAGCCTGCGCTGGGCGCGGCGGCAGTGCTCCGCCCGCTCCTCGGTGCAGAGCCCGTCGAGCCAGGCGACGTACCGGCGTTCGAGGCACCGGAACCGTGCGCGTCCCACCGCGAACACGGCGAGCGAGGTGAGCCAGTGCGCCACGAGCAGGGCGCCGACGAGCAACACGGCCTCGGGCAGCGTCATCTCGGGGAACGCCAGCAGCCCGTACCAGAGGACGGCGATGAAGGTGCCGAGCTGGCTCACGCTCGCCACCAGCAGCCACCCGCTGGTGACGGGGCCGTGCAGCCCGGCCATGCGCCGTCGGGCCGGGGCACCGGACGGTTCGTCCGCGTCCAGGGGCGGGTAGACCTCTCTCACCGGGACCCTCGCCATGTCGCTCACCCGCCGGCGAACGGTGGGAGCACGTCGATCGTCACCGGACCGGCGACGGGGGCGGTCGCCGCCTCGGGGCGCAGCGCGCGACCGTCCTGGAGGTAGGAGCAGACGACCTGCACGCGGCGCATCGGCTCGCCGTGGCGCCGCGCGCTGACGCGGAGCGCGGCCGCGGGGCTCTCGGTCTCGATCACCTCCTCGTCGAGGCCGTTCGCCGCGGCACGGGCCGCGGCGTAGTAGCGCAGGGTGATGGCGGGCATCTCGTCACTCCTTGTCGTACGGGGTCGGTGCGGTCTCGGGTGGGGGCTATCCCCCGATCGCGGACATGCCGCGGTCGGGTTGCCGGAACGAGGGGCTGCCGATCGTGTGCCCGGCGGCCTTGGTCCGGACCGCGAGACCGAGCGCTGCCGCGATCCGGTCGTCGTCGGCTCCTGCGCGCAGGAGGGTCCGCAGGTCGGTCTCCTCGCGCGCGAACAGGCAGCTGCGGAGCTGCCCGTCGGCCGTGAGCCGGATCCGGTCGCACGCCCCGCAGAAGGGACGCGTCACGGAGGCCACGATCCCGACGACCGCGTCGGTTCCGTCGACCGTCCACCGCTCGGCCGGGGCAGCGCCGCGCGTCGGCACAGGGAACAGGTCGAACGATCCGCTGAGCGACGCGAGCACCTCGTCGGCCGTGACCATGCCCTCGCGCGTCCACGTCCGGCCTGCGTCGAGCGGCATCTGCTCGATGAACCGCAGCTCGTATCCGCGGTCGAGCGCGAACCGGAGCAGGTCGACCGTCTCGTCGTCGTTGACGCCCCGTACGAGGACGGCGTTGAGCTTGGTCCCGGTGAAGCCCGCCCGGTCGGCGGCCGCGAGCCCGTCGAGCGCCTGGTCCAGGCGGTCGCGCCGCGTCAACCGCACGTACCGGTCGCGGCGCAGGGTGTCGAGCGACAGGTTGAGCCGGCTCAGCCCCGCGTCGCGCAGCGGGACCGCGAGCGCCGGCAGGCGCAGTCCGTTGGTCGTCATCGACACCTCGGGGGCGCCGGGGAGCGCGGCCAGCTCGGCCACGATCTCGACGATGTCGGGGCGCAGGAGCGGTTCGCCGCCCGTGAGGCGGATCTCCTGGATGCCGTGCCGGACCGCGACGGCCGCGACGCGGGTCATCTCGGCGACCGTGAGGAGCTCGTCGGAGGGCAGCCAGGGCATGCCGTCGGCGGGCATGCAGTAGGTGCACCGCAGGGAGCAGCGGTCGGTCAGGGAGATGCGCAGGTCGCGGTGGCGCCGTCCGAACCGGTCGACGAGCGCGCGCTCGAGCGTGGGCGCGACGCTCACAGCGCCCCGACCCACTCGTGCGTGCCGTCGGTGAAGACCTGCCTCTTCCACACGGGCAGGGAGGCCTTGACCTCTTCGACGAGGTCGCCGCACGCAGCGAAGGCCTGAGCCCGGTGGGCCGAGGACACTGCCGCGACGAGCGCGACGTCGCCGATCTCGAGGTCGCCCACGCGGTGCGTGACGGCTACCCGGACCTCGCCCGAGCGGGCCGCGACGCGGGCCGCGATCTCGCGGATGATCCGGTCCGCGTCGGGGTGGGCCTCGTAGGTGAGCGCGGCCACGGACCTCCCGCCGTCGTGGTCGCGGACGACGCCCGCGAAGGTCACGACGGCCCCGGCGTGCACGGAGGCCACCGCGCGCTCGTGCGCGGCCACGTCCAGGGCGGTCTCCCCCACGCCCGCGAGGACGACGCGGGCGACCGGGGCGGGGACGTCGGGGACCGCACTCATGCCCGCACCTTGCCGCGCCCCGGCGCCGCAGAGCGCTGCCGGTAGACCACGTACGGCCGGGCCAGGTACGCGACGGGCACCGACCAGACGTGCACGAGCCGCGTGAAGGGCCAGATCGCGAGGAGCAGGCACGCGAGGACGGCGTGCCAGCCGTAGACCGCGGGCGCCGCGGTGATGAGCGAGGGGTCGGGCTGGAGGACGAACAGCTGACGGAACCAGACCGAGACCGTCCCGCGGTACTCGTAGCCCGAGCCGAACACGTTGATCGCGACGGTCTGCCACATGCCGACCCCGATCTCGACCGTGAGCAGGAGGTACAGGACCCGGTCCATGGGCGTCGTGACGACGCGGATGCGGTCGGAGACGTAGAACCGGCGCAGCAGCAGGATCACGAGCCCCGCGCACAGCACGACGCCCGCGACGGTCCCGGCCGCGACCGCGACGACGTGGTACGCGTGGTCGGAGATCCCGAGGGCCTGGGTCCACGAGGTCGGGACCAGCAGCCCTGCGGCGTGGCCGAGGATCGCGAACAGCGCCCCGAAGTGGAACAGGGGCGAGCCCCACGCGAGCCAGCGCTTCTCGAGCACCTGGCTCGTGCGTGTCGTCCAGCCGAACTGGTCGTTGCGGTACCTCCACACGTGCCCGACGACGAAGATCGCGAGGCAGACGTACGGCAGCACCACGAAGAGGAGGGTGTCCCACATGAGTCAGCGTCCTTCCGGGGCGCAGGTGAATTCCGGGGGGCCGAAGGGCGCGCCGGGCGTGTCGGTCCAGCTCGCTCCCCCGTAGGGCATCGAGGCGATCTCGAGCCCCGCGTCGTCGCTGGGCGGCCCGGTGAGCGCGAGCTGGTCGACCTCGCCGCGCTGGCGCTCGGACACGGGCCCCAGGAGGTCGCTCACGGCCTCGAGGATCTCGCGGTAGTGCGAGCCACGGTCCGCGAGCGAGCGGCGGATGAGCTCGATCCCGCCGCGGTGGGTCCGCAGCGGCGCCTCCCCCGCCCCGGTCCCGGCGCGCGAGGCGAACTCGAGCACCATGGGCAGGTAGTCGGGCAGCTCGGCGTCGTCGGGCGCGAACCCGCACGCGCGGTAGCGCTGCTTGAGCGCGAGGAGCGCCATGCCGCGCTGGCGCGTGTCGCCGTGCAGGTAGTAGCTGAGGAACAACGACGACTTGCGGCGCAGGTCGAACGTCTCGACGTAGTGGGCTCGCGCGGCGCGCGGCTCCGTCCGCGCGTGCTGGTCCCAGAACGCGCGCAGGTGCGCGGCCGGGGCCGAGTCGGGCAGGGCCGCGACGGCCGCGGCGAGCTCGTCGGCGTCGGCGTACCAGGCGTCGTCGGGGTAGGCCAGCAGGATGCTGGCGAGCGCGAGGACGTCGGACCGGGCGGGGACCTCGACGAGGTCCTTGCGCCGCGAGCGCCGCAGGAGCGGGACGAACGCGCGCCTGCCCGACGCCGGAGCCTGGGTCGTCATGACGGCCTCCGAACCTGCAGGGGGACGGACACGGGGCCGCCGCGTGTCGCGGCCGCGCTCATGCCGGGGCCGCCCGGGTTGTCGAGCGAGCAGCCCGAGGCCCACGAGGCCATCTCGGCCGCGTCCTCCTTGTGCGCCGCGGGGATCACGTAGCGGTCCTCCATCTTGGCGATGGCGAGGAGCCGGTAGAGCTCCTCGACGTCCTCGGCCGAGTACCCGACCTGGTCGAGCAGGGCCTGGTCGACGTCGCCGTCGAGCGTGCGCCGGCGCATGTGGCTGCGCATCGCGGCGAGCTTCATGAGGACGCCCGCGACGACGTCGACGTCCCCGGCCGAGAACAGGCTCGCGAGGTACTCGAGCGGGATGCGCAGCGACGCGATGGTGTGGAACACGTCGTCGGCGTCGGCATCGTCCTTGCCGAGCTCGGTCGTGACGTCCAGGACGGGCGAGAGCGGCGGCACGTACCAGACCATGGGCATGGTCCGGTACTCGGGGTGCAGCGGCAGGGCGACCTTGAACTTCTGGATGAGCTTCCAGATGGGCGAGCGCTGCGCGGCGCCGATCCAGTCCTCGGCGATGCCGGCCGCCCGTGCCGCCGCGATCACGTCGGGGTCCGTGGGGTCGAGGAACACGTCGCGCTGGGCGTCGAGCAGGTCCTTCGGGTCCTCGACGGACGCCGCGGCCTCGACCGCGTCGGCGTCGTAGAGCACGAGGCCGATGTACCGCAGCCGGCCCACGCACGTCTCGGCGCACACGGTCGGCTGCCCCGCCTCGATGCGCGGGAAGCAGAAGGTGCACTTCTCGGCCTTGCCCGTCTGGTGGTTGACGTAGACCTTCTTGTAGGGGCAGGCCGAGACGCACATGCGCCAGCCGCGGCACGCGTCCTGGTCGACGAGCACGATCCCGTCCTCGACGCGCTTGTACATGGCCGACGACGGGCAGGCCGAGACGCACGCCGGGTTGAGGCAGTGCTCGCAGATCCGGGGCAGGTGGAACATGAACGTCTGCTCGAACGAGAGCTGGACCTTGTCGACCATCGACGCGAGGTTGGGGTCCTTCGACGCGATCTGCGGCGAGCCGCCCAGGTCGTCGTCCCAGTTGGGTCCCCACGTGATCTTCATGTCCTTGCCCGTGATCGCGCTCTTGGGCCGGGCCACGGGGATGTGCGGCGAGTTCGCCGGCGCGGAGATGAGCTGGTCGAAGTCGTACGTCGCGGGCTCGTAGTAGTCGTCGAGCCCCGGGAGGTCGGGGTTCGAGAAGATCGACGCGAGACGGCGCAGCCGACCTCCCGAGCGGAGCCGGAGTCGCCCCTTGCGGTCGAGCTCCCACCCGCCGTGCCACCGGTCCTGGTCCTCGTACCCGCGCGGGTACCCCGTCCCGGGCTTGGTCTCGACGTTGTTGAACCACACGTACTCGACGCCGTCGCGGTTGGTCCACGTCTGCTTGCACGTGACCGAGCACGTGTGGCACCCGATGCACTTGTCGAGGTTCATGACCATCGCGACCTGCGACATGACCCGCATCTCAGTACTCCACTTCCTGGTTGCGCCGACGGATGACCGTGTACTCGTCGCGCTGGTTGCCGGTCGGCCCGTAGTAGTTGAAGGCGTAGGTGAGCTGGCCGTACCCGCCCAGGAGGTGCGTGGGCTTCATCATGATCATCGTCAGCGCGTTGTGGATGCCCCCTCGCTTGCCCGACGCCTCGGCCTTGGGCACGTCGATGTTGCGGTCCTTCGAGTGGTACATGTAGACCGTGCCCGTGGGCATGCGGTGCGAGACCACGGCCCGGGCCACGACCACGCCGTTGCGGTTGACCGCCTCGATCCAGTCGTTGTCCGCGATCCCCGCGGTCGCCGCGTCGCCCTCGGAGATCCAGATCGTGGGGCCCCCGCGCGAGAGCGCGAGCATGTACGGGTTGTCCTGGAACTGCGAGTGCATGGACCACTTGGAGTGCGGCGTCAGGTAGCGCACCGTGACCTCGGTCGAGCCGGGCTCGCTGAAGCCCTGGTGGCCGAAGTGGCGTGCCATGTCGAGCGGCGGCCGGAAGACCGGGAGCTGCTCGCCGAGCTCGGTCATCCAGTCGTGGTCGACGAAGAAGTGCTGGCGACCCGTGAGCGTGTGCCACGGCTTGAGCCGCTCGACGTTGACCACGAACGGCGAGTAGCGCCGCCCGCCCTGCTCGGAGCCCGACCACTCGTAGCTCGTGAAGACGTTCTGCGGCCCGGTCAGGGTCTGGGCGAACGTGACCTGGCGGTCGTGGTTCTCCTCGGCCAGGTCCGCGAGCGGCTTGCCGACCCGCTTCTCGAGGGCCTTGAAGCCCGCGACCGACACGGCGCCGTTGGTCGTGCCGGACAGCGCGAGGATCGCCTCGCAGAAGTGCGCAGCGGTCTCGAGCGACGGACGTCCCTTCGCGACGCCGTCCTTGCGCACGCCGTTGGCCTTCGCGAGGAACTCGACGGCCTGCTCGGGGACCACCGTGACGCCCTTGGTCGTGGTGCCGACCTTCGAGATCAGCGGCCCGACGGCGCGCATCTTCTCCGCGATCTGGGTGTAGTCGCGCTCGACCACCACGAGGCGCGGCATCGTCACGCCCGGCACGGGCTCGCACTCGCCCTTGCGCCAGTCGAGGACGACGCCGCCCGGCTGGGCCATCTCGTCGGGGGTGTCGTGCGTGAGCGGCGCCGCGATGACGTCGGTGCGGGTGCCCAGGTGGGTCTTGGCGAGCTCGGAGACCTTGTCGGCGAGCCCGAGGAACGCGTCGTAGTCGGTCCGGGCCTGCCACGGGGGTGCGATCGCGGCGTTGAGCGCGTGCACGAACGGGTGCATGTCCGTGGTCGAGATGTCCTGCTTCTCGTACCAGGTCGCCGCGGGCAGGACCACGTCCGCGAAGAGCGACGTCGAGGTCATGCGGAAGTCGATGTTGGTCAGCAGGTCGAGCTTGCCCTCGGGGGCCTCGTCCCGCCAGACGACCTCCTCGGGCCGCCGTTCGGGCGGGGTCTCGTGCGCGCGCAGCGACGAGTCCGCACCCAGCAGGTGCTTGATGAAGTACTCGTTGCCCTTGGCCGAGTTGCCGATGAGGTTGGCGCGCCAGACCGTCAGGACGCGCGGGAAGTTCTGCGGGTCGTCCGGGTCCTCGACGGCGAACCTGAGGTTCCCGCTGCGCAGCTCGGAGACCACGTGGTCGGCCACGGGCACACCCGCGGCTGCGGCCTCGTCGCACAGGTCGAGCGGGTTGCGGTCGAAGCCCGGGTGCGAGGGCGTCCAGCCCATGCGGGCCGCCTGCGTCAGGCAGTCCATCATGCTGCGGTTCTTGAGGGTGCCCGGCCCCGTCGGGGACGCGAGCTCGTCGGCCCCGAAGCCCTCGTAGCGCCACTGGTCCGTGGCGGTGTACCAGAACGCCGTCCCCGCCATGTGGCGGGTCGGCCGCTGCCAGTCGAGCGCGAAGCCCATGTGCTGCTGACCCGTCACCGGCCGGGCCTTCTCCTGGCCCACGTAGTGCGCCCAGCCGCCGCCGTTGACGCCCTGGCACCCCGTGAGGGTCAGGAGCGCGATGAACGTCCGGTAGATGGTGTCCGCGTGGTACCAGTGGTTGGTGCCCGCGCCCATGATGATCATGGACTTGCCCTTGCTCACCTCGGCGTTGCGCGTGAACTCGCGCGCGATCCGGGTGCACTGCTCGGCCGGGACCCCGGTCAGGGACTCCTGCCACGCGGGCGTCCCGGGCGACGTCGGGTCGTCGTAGCCCGTGGGCCACGACCCGGGCAGACCGTCGCGACCCACCCCGTACTGCGCCATGAGCAGGTCGAACACGGTCGTCACGAGGCGGTCGCCCACGCGGATCGCCGGGACGCCGCGCAGGACCGAGGAGCCGCCCTCTGTCTCCCCCACGTCGAAGCGCGGCAGCTCGACCACGACCCCCTGCGCCTCGGCTCCCGCGTGCGTCAGGCCCAGCAGGCTCAGCGCCGGGTCGTGGTCCTCGAGGTCAAGGTTCCAGCGCCCCACGCCGTCCTCGGTCCACCGGTCGGCCAGCGTGCCGTTCGGCACCGTGAGCGCGTCGGCGGCCGTGTCGAGGAAGACCGGGCGGAACTCGGGGCGCTGCCCCGTCGCCCCCGCGACGGGCAGCCCGTCCAGGTCGGCTGCCGTGAGGAACTTGGCGGGCCGGAAGACCGGGGCGGGGTCGCCGTCGGGCCCCGTGCCCTCCGCCGTCGCACGCGCCCCCGGGGACTCGTCGAGCGTGACCAGGAACGGCGCGTCGGTGTACGTGCGCGAGTACGCCTCGAAGTACGGGACCTGGCGGTCGCGGTAGAACTCGGTGAGCAGCACGTGGCCCATGGCCTGCGCGAGCGCGCCGTCCGTGCCCGGGGCGGGGGCGAGCCAGTCGTCGGCGAACTTCACGTTGTCCGCGTAGTCGGGGCTGACCGCGACGACCTTGGTCCCCTTGTAGCGGGCCTCGGCCAGGAAGTGCGCGTCGGGCGTGCGCGTCACGGGGACGTTCGAGCCCCACATCATGATGTAGCTCGAGTTCCACCAGTCGCCCGACTCCGGGACGTCGGTCTGGTCACCCCAGATCTGCGGGCTCGCGGGCGGAAGGTCCGCGTACCAGTCGTAGAAGCTCAGCAGCGTCCCGCCGATCATCGACAGGAAGCGCGTCCCGACGCCGAAGCTCGCCATCGACATCGCGGGGATCGGGGTGAACCCGACGCAGCGGTCCGGCCCGTACGCCTTGATCGTGTAGACGTGTGCCGCGGCCATGATCTCGGTCGCGAGCTCCCAGTCCGCGCGGACCAGGCCGCCCTTGCCGCGGGCCTTCTTGTAGAACGAGGCCTTGAGCGGGCTCTCGACGACCTCGGCCCACGCGAGCACCGGGTCGCCCAGGCGGCAGCGTGCGTCGAGGTACATCTCGAGCAGGACCCCGCGCACATAGGGATACCGCACGCGCGACGGCGAGTACGTGTACCAGGAGAACGAGGCCCCGCGCGGGCAGCCGCGCGGCTCGTACTCGGGGCTGTCGAGCCCCGTCGTCGGGTAGTCCGTGCCCTGGTGCTCCCACGTGATGAGGCCGTCCTTGACGTACACGTCCCACGCGCACGACCCCGTGCAGTTCACGCCGTGCGTCGAGCGCACGACCTTGTCGTGCGCCCACCGGTCACGGTAGAACCGGTCCCACTCCGAGGGGTCCGTCTCGATCATGGCGTGCGCCGAGTCGAACACCTCGGTCTGCGGGAAGTGGCTGCGCGTCTTCAGCAGCTTCTTCATCAGGGGCGACATGGTCGCCGGGTCGTCGATGGTCATGGCGAGTGCTCCTCGGGAACTGCGTGGGGGGCGTTCGTGCGATGGTTGTCGTGGTGAGGACGTCGGCCGGGGGCAGCCGGACGCCTCGACGTCAGTGGTCCACGAGCGGGAAGAAGTGGGGCGAGCAGGTGCCCAGGCAGCAGGTCTACGGGGGTTTCGACGGCACGACGGGTCGCAGCGACCACGGCGGCAGGCGCACGCACGTCATCCAGCTGCTGCGCGACTCCAAGGCGCCGGTGTCCGTCCAGGACATCGCCGACGAGGTCGGCATCCACCAGAACACGGCGCGCTTCCACCTGGAGTCGCTCGTCGACGCCGGGCTCGCCGAGCGCACCCAGCAGACCCGGACGACGCCCGGCCGGCCCAAGGTGCTCTACCGCGGCACCCTGCCCAACCAGACGCACGAGCGTGCGCAGGCCTACCGGCTCCTGGCCGAGGCGCTCACGACCGCGGTCGCCGCCAACGTGCCCGAGGCCGCAACCCTCACGTACACCGTGGGCCGCACGTGGGGGCAGAAGCTCGCCGACTGCCCCGCCCCGGGCGAGGTGCTCACCGAGGACGAGGTCTCGACCCTGCTCGTGTCCAAGCTCGACGCGCTGTGGTTCGCGCCGACCCCGCGCGGCGAGCCGTCCGCGCACGTCTCCGCGCCCGGCAAGGGCATGGACGCGCTCGTGCTCAACAACTGCCCGTTCGTGGCGACCGCCCGCAGCACGCCGCAGGTCGTGTGCTCCCTGCACGCGGGCTTCATCAACGGCACCCTGGCCGAGCTCGGCTCGGACCTGCGCGCCACGGCCCTGGTGCCGAACTTCGGTCAGCACCACTGCGTCGCGCGGCTCGAGACCGTCGACCGGGGGCGTCACGACGAGGCCGCGCCGATCCCGATCGTCGTGGCCGGGGCGCCGGGGGGCGCGGGTCCGGGGGTTCTCGGGGCCGCCGGCCCCGCGCCCGACGCCTGCTGAGCGTCGGGCCCGGGGGCCTGCGTCGGGTGCTGCGGGCGATCTCATGATCAGCTCTTGGCCTCGGCGCCGGGCCGTGCGTAGAAGTGCCAGGCGATGCCTGCGCACAGCAGGGCGTAGGCGATGATCCCGCCGAACACGGCCGTCCTCGGCAGGTAGTTGAACAGCATCGAGAACAGGAACGGTCCGAACGCGGCGATCGCGGCGGTCCAGCCGATCACGCCGCCTGCCTGGCGGGCCGGGAAGATCATGGGCATCTGCTTGAACGTCGCGGCGTTGCCGATCCCGCAGAAGAAGAAGATGAGGACCATACCGGTCATGAAGATCGGCAGGCTAGGCGTCTCGCCATCCGCGACGGTGACCTGGCCGAACAGCACGAGCCCGGCCGAGGCCGCGACGCCGATCCCGGACACCACGGTCCACACGCCGCCTCCGAAGCGGTCGCACAGCGGCCCCCAGCACATGCGGGCGAGCGAGCCGACGAGCGCACCGAGGAAGACCCAGGTCAGGTACTCCGGTCCGAACTGCTGCTTGAGCAGCATGCCGAACGTGCCGGCGAGACCGGAGAAGATCCCGAAGGTCAGGACGTACTCCATGGTCATGAGCCAGGTGTGCTTGTTCTGGAAGATGTCGAACTGCTGCTTGAGGTTGGCCTTGACGGGCACCGACTTGAGCAGGGTCCAGGCGAGCACGACGCCGACGATCGCGAACGGGATGAAGATCAGCCCGGGGTTCTGCAGCCAGACCTGGCGGGGCTCGGCGTTCTGCGGGTGCGCGAGCTGGCCCGCGAGGCCGAACATCCCGAACCCGATGGCCCACGGCACGACGAACTGGACGACCGAGACGCCGAAGTTCCCGATCCCGGCCTGCAGGCCCAGGGCCGTGCCCTGCTTGCTCTTGGGGAAGAAGTACGAGGTCGAGGGCATGTATCCCGAGAAGACGCCGCCGCCGAGGCCCGCGGCGAGCGCGAGCGCGACGAGCAGCGCGTACGAGGGCTGCGTCGGGAGCATCACGACCCAGGTCCACCCGACGAACGGAATGATCATCAGGAGCGCGGACAGCGAGAGCATCTTGCGGGTCCCGAGCATGGGGGGGAGCATCATCCAGACGATGCGCAGCAGACCGCCCGTCAGGCCCGGCATCGCGAGCAGCCAGTACGACTGGCTCTCGGTGAGGTCCCACCCGGTGATCGTGCCGAGCGTCGGGATGAGCGCGCCCGGCAGGTACCAGATGATGAACGCGAGCATGAGGTTGAACGTCGTGACCCAGAGCGTGCGCCAGGCGACCTTCGAGTCCCAGCGCTGGGGGTCGTTGGGGTCCCAGTCGAGGAGGTCGCGGCGGGCGTCGGCGCTCACCTGGTGTGCGGGTCTGGGGGATACGTCGGCTGTGACCACCGGGGGTCTCCGTCCGAGAAGTGGGGCTGGGGCACCCACAACATATGGACGAGTTCACTCGTGCGTACCGGGACCTAGGTCCCGTCGCAGCGTCCTTGGTCCCGAACCGGGACACGGGCCGAGAAGGGCCGCTGACCTGCTGCTTTGCAGGCGTCAGGAGTTGTTGCGGATCAACTCGGACGGGCTCGTCCCCCGTGGCCCCGTGGTGCCCGACGGCGGGCCGCGCCAGGCGCGCGGGCGGCGGCGGGAGCGGGTTGTTTCGCCCGAAGAACGGGTTGCCGGCCTGGCGCGGAGCGTCGATGCCCGGACTTTGTGCTTTCCGTCACAAAGTTGACCGTTCGAGCGTCGAGAGGCAGCTGGTCGTTCAGCCGGTCGACCGCACCGCGCTCGGGACGGCTACGCCCGCGTCGCCCAGAACACCACCGCGGCGCTCGCCGCGACGTTGAGCGAGTCCACTCCCCCGGCCATCGGGATCTTCACGACGTGGTCGACGGCCGCGAGCGTCGAGCGGTGCAGCCCGTGACCCTCGGTCCCGAACACGAACGCCGACTTCTCGTCGCCCCGCTCGACGTACTCGTCGAGGGTGAGCGAGTCGTCCGACAGCGCGAGCGCCGCGACGGTGAAACCGTGCTCGCGCAGCTCCTCGACGCCGCCCGGCCACGACTCGAGCCGCGTCCACGGCACCTGGAACACCGTCCCCATCGAGACGCGGACGCTGCGCCGGTACAGCGGGTCCGAGCACCGCGGCGACACGAGCACCGCGTCCACCCCGAGGCCGGCCGCCCCGCGGAAGATCGCGCCGACGTTCGTGTGGTCGACGATGTCCTCCAGCACCGCCACGCGCCGCGCACCCTGCCCGTCGCGGGCGGTCGTGAGCAGCTCGTGCACGCTCGGCAGGACCGGCCGGTGCATCGCGGACAGCGCGCCACGGTGCAGGTTGAAGCCGGTGATCGACTCCAGGACAGCAGGTTCGGCGACGTACACGGGCACGGGTTCGCCCGTCCCGCCGGGCCCGTCGTCCAGCCCGACGGCGGAGATCGCCTCCTCGAGCCCGGGGAGCCACTTCTCCGCCATGAGGAAGGAGCGGGGCCGGTGCCCTGCCGCGAGCGCCCGGTGGATCACCGTGGTGCTCTCCGCGATGTACATGCCCTTCTCCGGCTCGTTCTTCGAGCGGAGCTCGACGTCCGTGAGGTTCGTGTAGTCGGCGAGGCGCGGGTCGGCGGGGTCGGTCACGTGGATGATCTGCACGCTCAGATTCTCCCGCACCCGCGGCGGCGGCCTGGCATCGGCTCCCCCGGTGCCGAACACGGGGTTGCGGTCGTTCTGACGGCGTTCGCGACCTCAACCTCGTGGTCGAGCCCCTGGAACCTTCTGCTCGGCGGTCGGGCGGCCCTCAGCGCACCTCGCCGGCCCGCCGGACGTCCGCCGGGAGGCCCGACCGATCCACCTCGCTCACCGCACCACGACCCAGATGCTGCTCGTTGTCGCCAGATGACACACCGAGGCGACAACGAGCAGCATCTCGCGGGCCCGACGGCGCCGCTCGCCCGAACACCACGCGCCGCTGCACCTCGTAGCTCGTCGCGAAGAGCAGCACCTCGGTCACGACCTTGGCCGGCAGCAGCGCGGCCCACCGCCCGGATCCGCGCACACGTGCCGGGCGCAGGTGCCGGCTGAGGGGTCGCTGTGAGGTCCGTCATGACGACGCCGCGTGATCGCCGTCACGACGACACGCTCCCACCGAACTCTCAGGTGAGACGTCGCTCACTCTTGCACCCCGGTACGACTAATACATACTTTCGGCCCGGTTCCCGCGTGATTTCATGGATGCATGAAGAAGCAGATGATGGCACTCGCTGCCGTGGGCGCGATCGCGCTCCTGAGCGCGTGCGGTACCGACACCACGACCGACAGCGGCTCGGCCACCGACGAGACCCCTGCGGGCGCGACGAACCTCCAGGTGTGCGCGAAGTACTTCGACGGCGGCGAGCAGTCCGTCGCGCAGCGCGTCACGGACGAGCTCGAGTACGACATGGCGGCCCTCACGGACGACCAGTCGAACGCGATGCGCAGCACCAACATCCAGCTCGAGGCGATCCTGCGCCTCGCTGGGCCCGAGGACACCAACCTCGTCATCAGCAAGATCAAGACCCCGTTCCAGATGGCTGACGACATCGCCGACGAGACCGGGACCGAGATCGACACCACCGGCGTGACCGACGCCGTGGCCGAGCTCCAGACGATCTGCGACAACGCCGGGTACACCGCTTCCTGACCCTCAGCAGCGACCTCGCCCTCATCCCGGGCGAAACCCCGAGAGCCGGTACCGCCCAGAAGGCGGCACCGGCTCTCGTCGTTCACGGGAGTCCCCGGGTCAGCGGGTCATCTCGCCCTCGGCGACCTCCTCGACCGCGGCGGCCGCGAACTGGCTCTCGTAGAGCCGCGCGTACGCGCCGCCCTTCTCGATGAGCACCTCGTGGTTGCCCATCTCCACGATCGCGCCGTCCTCCATGACGAGGATGACGTCGGCGTCGCGGATGGTCGACAGCCGGTGCGCGATGACGAACGACGTCCGCCCGGCGCGCAGCGCGTTCATGGCCTGCTGCACGAGCACCTCGGTGCGCGTGTCGACCGAGCTGGTCGCCTCGTCGAGGATGAGGATCGCCGGGTCGGCGAGGAACGCGCGCGCGATGGTCAGGAGCTGCTTCTCCCCCGCGCTCACGCCCGAGCCCTCGTCGTCGATCACGGTCGCGTACCCGTCGGGCAGCGTGCGCACGAACGGGTCCACGTGGGTCGCGCGCGTCGCCTCGAGGAACTGCTCCTCGGTGACCTCGACGCCGTCGGGCACGCCGTAGCGCAGGTTCTCCTCGATGGTGCCCTTGAAGAGCCAGGTGTCCTGGAGCACCATGCCGATGTTGGACCGCAGCCCGTCGCGGCTCATGGTCCGGGTGTCGACGCCGTCGAGCGTGATGCGCCCTCCGTCGACCTCGTAGAACCGCATGATGAGGTTCACGAGCGTCGTCTTGCCGGCCCCGGTGGGCCCGACGATCGCGACCGTCTGGCCGGGCTCGGCCACGATCGACAGGTCGTCGATGAGCGGGCGGTCGGGCACGTAGCGGAACGAGACGTCCTCGAACGCGACCCGGCCCTGCACGTCCGTGACCACGACTGCGGGCGACGGGTCCGGGGACTGCTCGTCGGCGTCGAGCAGCTCGAACACGCGCTCCGCGGAGGCGACGCCCGACTGCAGGAGGTTCATCATCGACGCGATCTGGGTGATCGGCTGCGTGAACTGGCGCGAGTACTGGATGAACGCCTGGACGTCACCGAGCGACAGCTGGCCGGACGCGACCCGCAGGCCGCCGACGACCGCGACGATCACGTAGTTGAGGTTCGCGACGAAGCCCATCGCGGGCTGGATGATCCCGGAGATGAACTGCGCCTTGAAGCTCGCGTCGTACAGCTCGGCGTTCTCGTCGGTGAACGTGTCGACGGCGGTCTGCTGGTGGCCGTAGACCTTGACGAGCGCGTGGCCCGTGTACATCTCCTCGACGTGCGCGTTGAGGCGCCCGGTCGCGGCCCACTGCTTGATGAACTGGGGTTGCGAGCGCTTGGCGATCATGGCCGTGACGAGCACCGACAGGGGCACCGTCACGAGGGCGATGACCGCGAGCAGGGGTGAGATCCAGAACATCATGGCGAGCACGCCGACCACGGTCAGGACCGAGGTCACGAGCTGCGAGAGCGTCTGCTGGAGGGTCTGCGCGACGTTGTCGATGTCGTTGGTGACGCGGCTGAGCACCTCGCCCTTCTTCTGCCGGTCGAAGTACGACAACGGCAGCCGGCCCAGCTTGGCCTCGACCTCGGCGCGCAGGCGGCGCACGGTGCGCTGCACCACGGACGTGGTCACGCGGCCCTGGATCCAGCCGAAGAGGAAGGAACCGACGTAGATCGCGAGGACCCACAGCAGGATGACGCGCAGCGCGGTGAAGTCGATGCCCTGACCGGGCACGACGTCCATGGCCGCGAGCATGTCGGCCTGCGTGGTCTGCCCCGTGGCGCGCAGGTTGTCGACGGCCTGCGCCTTGGTGATGTCCGCGGGCATCTGCGAGCCGATCACGCCCGCGAAGATGACGTTGGTGCCGTTGCCGAGCAGCTTGGGGCCCAGCACGGCGAGCGTCACCGACAGGACCGACAGGACCGTGATGACCACGACGGCGAGCCGCTCGACGCGCAGGTAGCCTGCGAAGCGCTTGAGCGAGCCGGTGAAGTTCATCGCCTTCTCGGTCGGCATGCCCATGCCGCCCATGGGGCCGTGGCCGCCGCCCTGGGGGCGCCCCTTGAGGCGCGTGGCTGACAGGTCGGGCTTGTCGCCCGCGGGTTCGTCCTGCACGCCGCCCGACGGCGTCACGTGCGGCTCGGCGTTCTTGTCGCCCGGGTTGTCGCTCGGGCGGGGGGTCTGGGTGCTCATGCTGCCTCCTGCGCCGAGAGCTGCGAGTACACGATCTCCTGGTACGTCTCGCACGTGGCCAGGAGCTCGTCGTGGGTGCCGGTGCCGACGATGCGGCCGTGGTCGAGCACGACGATCTGCTCGGCGTGCCGGATGGTCGCGACGCGCTGCGCGACCAGCAGGACCGTGGCCTCGCGGGTCCGCGGGGCCAGCGCGAGCCGCAGGGCCGCGTCGGTCGCGTAGTCGAGGGCCGAGAACGAGTCGTCGAACAGGTAGACGCTGGGCTTGCGGACGATCGCGCGGGCGATGGCGAGCCGCTGGCGCTGGCCGCCGGAGAAGTTGGTGCCGCCCTGCGCGACGGGGGCGTCGAGCTGCCCGTCGAGCTGCTCGACGAACTCGCGCGCCTGCGCGACCTCGAGCGCTTCCCACACCTCCTCGTCGGTCGCGTCCTCCTTGCCGTAGCGGACGTTGTCCGCGACGGTCCCGGAGAACAGGTACGCCTTCTGGGGCACGTAGCCGATCATCGACCACAGGTCCTGGAGCGAGACGTCGCGGACGTCGGTGCCGTCGATCCGCACGGACCCGGCCGTCGCGTCGAAGAGCCGCGGGACGAGCTGGAGCAGCGTGGTCTTGCCCGAGCCCGTGGACCCGATGATCGCGGTCGTCCCGCCGGGTCGCGCCGTGAACGTGAGGTCGTGGAGCACGGGGTCCTCGGCTCCGGGGTACCGGAAGTCGACGCCGGAGAACGTGATGACACCGGTCCGGTCGGCGCGGGCCGCCAGGCGCACGGGGGTCTGGGGCTCGACGACGGTCGTCTCGGTGTCGAGGACCTCGCCGATACGCTCGGCCGAGACCGCGGCGCGCGGGACCATCATGAAGATCATGGTCGACATCATCACGGCCATGAGGATGTACATGATGTAGCTGAGGAACGCGGTCAGGGCCCCGATCTGCATCCCGTCCTCGACGCGGTACGCGCCGAACCACAGGACGGCGACGCTGGTCGCGTTCATGACGAGCATGACGGTCGGGAACATGAGCGCCATGAGCTTGCCGACGCGCAGCGACGTGTCGTAGAGCCGGTCGTTCGCGACCGCGAACCGCTCCTCCTCGCGACGCTCGCGCACGAACGCCCGGATGACGCGGATGCCGGAGATCTGCTCGCGCAGCACGCCGTTGATGGCGTCGATGCGCTTCTGCATCTTGCGGAAGTACGGGACCATGCGGGACACGATCAGCCCGACGACGATCCCGAGCACGGGCACGACGACCAGCAGCAGCGCCGAGAGCTCGACGTCCTCCTGGAGCGCCATGATGACGCCGCCCACGAGCATGATGGGCGCCATGACCATGATGGTGAAGGCCATGAGCACGACCATCTGGACCTGCTGGACGTCGTTCGTGGTGCGCGTGATGAGCGACGGGGCGCCGAGCACGCCCATCTCCTGCGCGGAGAAGGACTGGACCCGCGTGAAGAGCCCGTTGCGTACGTCGCGCCCGAACGACATGGCGACCTTGGCGCCGAAGTACACCGCGACGATCGCGCAGATCACCTGCCCGAGGCTGATGACGAGCATGACGCCGCCCGTGCGCATGATGTAGGCGGTGTCGCCCTGCGTGACGCCCTTGTCGATGATGTCGGCGTTGAGGCTGGGCAGGTAGAGGGTCGCGATGGTCTGCACGAGCTGGAGCACGAGCAGGATCACGATCGGCGTCCGATAGGGACGCAGGTACGTCCGCAGTAGACGAAGGAGCATGTGGGGGTCCTGTCAGGGGTGGGGGCGAGAGGAGGACGGGGTTCTCGACAGTGCCCGACGGCGGAGCGCACGTCGAGCGTTTTCGGTGACCTCGCCGACGGGTCCAGCATGCGTCGCCGTGGCGACGACCGCGAGGGCGAGGCGGCGGCGTCAGGCGAGCGACGCCGTCGAGACGGGGACGGCGGGTGGGCCGTTCGCCTGGCACGGGTCCTCGAGGACGCCGTGCAGGAAGACGTCGACGATCTGGGTCGGGTCGAGCGGCCCGCCCTGCGAGATCATGGGGCTCGCGTGACCGTGCACGAGGAAGAAGAAGACGCTCGCCGCGACACGTGGCTCGGTGCGCAGCTCGGTGGCGAACGGTGCGATGCGCGCCTCGATCGCGCCGACGATGTCCTGGACGGCGGACATCCGGGCGTCCCGGTGGGAGTCCGCGCCCTGCTCGCCCTGGTCGCCATGGTCGCCATGGTCGCCGGGGCGGCGGCGCGGGCCGTGCTGACCGTGCTGGCCGTGCTGGCCGTGCTGGCCATGCTGGCCGTGCCGGTCCCCCATGAACTGGTGGGCGACCTGGACGATCTTGGCAGTCGCGCGCTGGCTCTCCTGGATGAGGCCTGCCAGGGCGACGAGCGTCGTCTCGAGCGATCCGTGCTCCGGGAGGTCGCGGATCGCGCGGACCAGGGGCGCCGGGTCGAGCGCCGCGACCAGGGCCGCGTGGAGGAGCTCGTCCTTGTCCTCGAAGGCCCGGAACAGCGTGCCCTCCGCCACGTTCGCGGCCTGGGCGATCTGGCGGGTCGTCACCGCGGCGCCGTAGCGCGCGAGGAGCGGGACGGTCGCGGAGGCGATCGCGGCGCGCCGGTCGTCGCGGCTCATGGGTCGGGCGCGGCCCGAAGGTGTCGTCACGCCCTCGACCATAAGTGAGTGAGCACTCACTCGTCAAGGTTGCCCGGCGCAACCGACGGGCCTCGGCCGTGGTGCCGCACGCCACCGGGGCGCACCGAGGAACGCCGGAGGGGCGCCGCTCGCGCGACGCCCCTCCGGGTATCCCTGTTCCTGCCGCAGCTCGTGCGGCTCGCTCCGGGCGACGCTACGGGCGGGCCTCCGGGCCACCCTCGACGCCGCCGTCCTCGGGCGCGTCCGCCTGGGGCGTGCCCAGGGGGCGCGGCGCGGCCGTCCCCGGCTCGGGGGCCGGCGCGAAGCGCTGACCGGGTCCACCGGGACGCTGCCCCCGCTCGGCCTGCTGGTCGAACGGCAGGCCCGAGTGCGTGCCGGCGCTCGTGGCGTCGGCCGTGGCGGCCTCGGCCTGACGACGAGCCTCGGCGAGGGCCTCGGCAGGGTCCACCAGCGCCGGGGTCCCGAACTTCACGCGGTCGCGGTCGCGCTCGCGACGTGCGGCCTCGGAGGCCTCCAGGCCGTCACCGGACGGGGTCGGGACGCCGCCGAAGCCCTGGGCGATCGAGCCCAGCGCGGCCGTGAACTCGGTGGGGACGACCCACAGCTTGCTCGCGTTGCCGTCGGCGATCTTCGGCAGCATCTGGAGGTACTGGTAGGCGAGCAGCTTGGGGTCGGCGTCGCCCTCGTGGATGGCGTCGAAGACCTGCAGGATGGCGCGGGCCTCACCCTCGGCGTTCAGGATCGCGGCCTGGGCGTTACCCTCGGCCCGCAGGATCGCGGCCTGCTTCTCGCCCTCGGCCGTCAGGACCTGGGACTGCTTGATGCCCTCGGCCGTGAGGATCGTGGCACGACGGTCACGCTCGGCACGCATCTGCTGCTCCATCGAGCCCTGCACGCTCGCGGGCGGGTCGATCGACTTGAGCTCGACGCGGTTGACGCGCACGCCCCAGCGTCCCGTCGCCTCGTCGAGCACACCACGGAGCTGGCCGTTGATCTGGTCACGGCTCGTCAGGGTCTGCTCGAGGTCCATGGACCCGACGACGTTACGCAGCGTGGTGACCGTGAGCTGCTCGATGCCCTGGATGTAGTTCGCGATCTCGTAGACGGCGGACTTGGGCTCGGTGACCTGGAAGTAGATGACCGTGTCGATGCTCACCACGAGGTTGTCCGACGTGATCACGGGCTGCGGCGGGAACGACACGACCTGCTCGCGCAGGTCGACGCCGGCGCGCACGCGGTCGACGAACGGGATGAGCAGGTGCAGTCCCGGCTCGAGCGTGCTCGAGTAGCGACCCAGCCGCTCGATGATCAGCGCGGTCGCCTGCGGGACGATCCGCACGGCCTTGACGAGGGCGATGATCACGAACAGCAGGATCAGCCCGAGCACGACGTACACGGCGATCATTCCGGGGTCTGGGTCACTCATCGATCTTCTCCTGAGGATGGTTCTCGGTGGGCGGACGGGTCACGCGGTACTGGTCGTGCGGTGCGGTGGAGGTCGGGCGAGCGGTCACAGGCGAGGGGCGGGACGCCGCACGGTTCCACGGCCTCTCCGAGGCGCCCGAGGACGGATGCCTGGGTCAGACCGTGTGGCTGTCCGGGGCGAGCGACTGGACGACCGCGGTCGCGCCGTCGATGCGCACGACCCGGACCTCGGCGCCGATCGGCAGCTCGGGCGAGCCGTCCACCGTCCGGGCGCTCCAGATCTCACCCTGGAGCTTGATCCGGCCGCTGAACTCGGTCACGCGGTCCACGACGACGGCGGTCCGGCCGATCTGGGCGGCGGCGCCGGTCTCGGCGAGGGGGACGCGGTGGCGCAGGTGGCGCAGGAGCCAGGGACGCAGGGAGAGCAGCAGCGCGGCCGACACGACGGCGAACGTGATGATCTGCAGCCACAGCGGTCCACCGGCCGCGTTCACGCCGGCTGCGGCGAACGCTCCGCCCGCGAACATGATCAGCACGAGGTCCAGGGAGATGATCTCGATGAGGATGAAGAGCAGACCTGCTCCGACCCACCACAACCAGTCCATGACGGTTCCTTCCGTCGTGAGGCTCGTTCGCTGCACGCCGTCGACGTGTCGACACCACCTGCGTTCTTTGCCCAGATTTTACCGGAAGAACGAGATCCGTGCACCTATCGGGCGTGTCGCGTACGCCACCGTGCGCGACCGACGACGGGCCGTCAACGAGCCGCGCGCGCCAGCCAGCGACCGCCACCGTGCGCGACGAAGAGCGGCAGCCCGAACGCCTCGCTGAGGTTCTCGGCCGTGAGCACCTCGGTCAGCGGCCCGGCACGGTGCACCGCACCGTCCTTGAGGAGCAGGACGTGCGTGAAGCCCGGCGGGATCTCCTCGACGTGGTGCGTGACCAGCACCAGCACCGGCGAGGCGGGATCCGTCGCGAGCTCCGAGAGCGCGCTCACGAGCTCCTCGCGCCCGCCCAGGTCGAGGCCCGCCGCAGGCTCGTCGAGGAGCAGCAGCTCGGGGTCCGTCATGAGGGCACGGGCGATCTGGACGCGCTTGCGCTCGCCCTCGCTCAGGGTCCCGAACAGGCGCTCGGCGAGCGGCAGGACGTCGAAGGCCGCGAGGAGGTCGTCGGCACGCTCGGCGTCGAAGTCCTCGTACGCCTCCCGCCAGCGGCCCGTGACGCCGTAGGCCGCGGTCAGCACCACGTTGCGCACGGTCTCCGAGCCCGGGATCTGCTCCGCGAGCGCCGCGCTGGCGAGCCCGATGCGGGGGCGCAGCTCGAACATGTCGGTGCGTCCGATGCGCTCGCCCAGCAGGTCCGCGGTTCCCGAGGTGGGGTGCATGCGTGCCGCCGCGATCTGCAGCAGGGTCGTCTTCCCGGCGCCGTTGCGGCCCAGGATCACCCACCGCTCGCCCTCGTTCACCTGCCAGTCCACGGAGTCGAGGATGGTCTTCGTGCCACGGCGCACCGTGACTGCCTGCAGGTCCAGAACCGAGCTCATGGGACACGACCCTATAGGTTGGCTGACGTGGAATCCCACTCGACCCTCCCGCTCCCCCGCGCCGTCGTCCTCGCCCTGTGGGTGCAGGCGCTCGCCCCGCAGCCCGGCGCGGCCCGGGTGCCCGACGACGCGCTGCTCCGCCGGGCCGTCGCGGCCGTCCGGCAGGACGACGAACCTCACTCGGTCGAGGGGTCGGACGACGCCTCGACCCTCCTCGACCTGCTCACGGCCTGGACCCGGGGCCCGGTCGAGGTCTGCGCGGCCCTCCCCGCCCCCGGCGACGTGCTGGGGGTGCCCGCCGCCGTGAGCGCGGACGCGACCGACGCGCAGGAGTGCCTGCTCGTGCAGTCCGCCGAGGGCGCGTGGGCTCTCGTGCCCGAGATCACCGAGTTCGGCTCCGTCTACGAGACGGGTCACCTGGTCGCCTGGCACATGACGCCCGTGCCGACGTGGCGCACCCAGGTGCTCGCCGCCGTCGGGCCGCTGGCCGACGCCGAGCGGGACCTGCGCGTCGCGCTGCTGACCGCGACCGAGGCCCTCGCCTCGCTCGACGTCGCGCGCTGGCGCGAGGACGCGGCCGAGACCATCGCGTCGCTGCGGTCCACGACTCCCCCGGACTGGCCCCTGCCCGCGGTGCGCGGGGAGGCCGAGGCGCGCCGCGTGCGCGTGCTCGCGCAGGCTGCTCGGCTGCGGGCGATCGTCGACCTCGCCACGGCCGACGACGGCGGCGCCGTCAACCTGTGGCAGGCCGACCAGCGCTCGACCGCGCTGCGCGAGGTCGACCGGGCCGCGCGGCGGGCCATGTCCGCCGCGACGGCGCGCTACTCGACCGGTCCGGACCCCAGCACGCTGCGGTAGACCTCGAGCGTGCGGTCCGCGATCGCGTCCCACGCGAAGTGGTCCTCGACCCGGGTGCGGGCCGCGCGGCCCATCTCCCGGGCACGCGCGGGATCGGACACGACCGCGACGAGCGCCGCGGCGAGGTCGGCCACGAAGCGGTCCGGGTCCACGGGGGTGCCCGTCCCGTCGTCGACCTGCTCGATCGGGACCAGGTGGCCCGTGACGCCGTCGTCGATCACCTCGGGGATGCCGCCCGTCGCGGACCCCACGACCGGCAGCCCCACGGCCATGGCCTCGAGGTTGACGATGCCGAGCGGCTCGTAGACCGAGGGGCACACGAAGACGGTCGAGGCCGCGAGGACCGCGACGAGCTCCTCGCGCGGGAGCATCTGCTCGATCCAGACCACGCCCGTGCGCTGCTCCGCGAGGCGCGCGACGGCGTCGCTCACCTCGGTCGCGATCTCGGGGGTGTCGGGCGCACCCGCGCACAGGATCAGCTGGACCTCGGGGGGCAGCTGCGCGGCCGCCCGCAGCAGGTACGGCAGGCCCTTCTGGCGCGTGATGCGCCCTACGAAGACCACGGCCGGACGCTCGGGGTCGATCCCGAGGTCGCGGACCACACGGTCCGCCGCGGCGACCTGCGCCTCGGACTCCGGACGGCGCCAGCCGTCCAGGTCGATCCCGTTGTGGACCACGTGGACCCTGGCCGGGTCGACGTCCGGGTAGCAGCGCAGGATGTCCGCACGCATGCCCGCCGAGACCGCGATGATGCCCGCGGCCGCCTCGTAGGCGGTCTTCTCGGCCCAGCCGGACAGCGCGTAGCCGCCGCCGAGCTGCTCGGCCTTCCACGGGCGCAGCGGTTCGAGCGAGTGCGCGCTGAGCACGTGCGGGATCCCGTGCAGGAGCGAGGCCAGGTGACCCGCGAGGTTCGCGTACCAGGTGTGCGAGTGCACGAGGTCCGCGCCCGCGACGTCGTCGGCCATCGCGAGGTCCACGCCGAAGGTGCCCAGGACGGCGTTCGCCGACGCGAGCGATCCGGGGACCGAGTAGCCCGTCACGCCCTCCTCGGCGCGCGGCCCGTCGAACGCGCGCACGCGCACGTCGATGCGCTCGCGCAGCACACGGGACAGCTCGGCGACGTGGACGCCCGCGCCTCCGTAGACGTAGGGCGGGTACTCACGGGTCAGCAGGTCGACTCTCACGCGCCACACGCTAGCGCGGTCCGCGCGACTCGTGCGCACCGCCCCGCCCGGGCAGCCGTCACCACGTCGTGGGACGAACCCCGACCAGCCTGCGGTTCGGTCACCGCGAACCGTGCGCGTGGCCTTAAGGTTTTGCCCATGGCCGCCCCACGTGTCCTTGCAATCGTCCTCGCCGGTGGCGAGGGTAACCGGCTCATGCCGCTCACCGCCCACCGCGCCAAGCCGGCCGTACCGTTCGGCGGTATCTACCGCCTGGTCGACTTCGCGCTGTCGAACCTGGTGAACTCGCACTACCTGCACATCGTCGTGCTGACGCAGTACAAGTCCCACAGCCTCGACCGCCACATCACCAAGACGTGGCGCATGTCGTCGTTGCTCGGGAACTTCGTCGCGCCGGTGCCGGCGCAGCAGCGGGTGGGCAAGCACTGGTACCTCGGCAGCGCCGACGCGATCTACCAGTGCCTCAACATCATCGAGGACGAACGCCCCGACATCGTCGTGGTCGTCGGTGCGGACCACGTGTACCGCATGGACTTCTCCCAGATGGTCGACGCGCACATCGCCTCGGGCGCCGAGCTCACCGTCGCCGGCATCCGCCAGCCCATCTCCATGGCCGACCAGTTCGGGGTCATCGACACCGACCCCGAGGACCCGGCCAAGATCCGCGCGTTCCTCGAGAAGCCGAGCGACCCCGTCGGTCTGGCCGACTCCCCCGGCGAGATCCTCGCCTCGATGGGCAACTACGTCATCGACGCCGACGCGCTCGTGGCCGCCGTGACCGCCGACGCAAGCGACCCGGACTCGCGCCACGACATGGGCGGCGACATCGTCCCGGCCTTCGTCGCACGCGGCACCGCAGGCGTCTACGACTTCATCCGCAACGACGTCCCCGGCTCGACGGACCGTGACCGGGACTACTGGCGTGACGTCGGGACCCTCGACGCGTACTACGACGCGAACAAGGACCTCATCTCGATCACGCCCGTCTTCAACCTGTACAACGACGAGTGGCCCCTGCACACCGGGTACGTCGGCCTGCCGCCGGCCAAGTTCGTCCACTCGGGCCAGGGCCGCCTGGGCCACGCCGCGGACTCGCTCGTCTCCCCCGGCGTCATCATCTCCGGCGCCACCGTCGTGGGCTCGGTCCTGTCCCCCGGCGTCTACCTGCACTCCTGGTCGTCCGTCTCCGACTCCGTCCTCATGGACGGCGTCCAGGTCGAGCGGCACGCCCAGGTCCACCGCGCGATCCTCGACAAGAACGTGATCGTCACCGAGCGTGCCCGCATCGGCCTCGACCCCGAGCAGGACCGTGCGCGGGGCTTCACGGTCACCGACTCGGGCATCACCGTCGTCCCCAAGGGAACCATCGTTGAATAGCACCATGACCGCCCGACCCGCCTCGACCCGCCGCCTCGTCGTGATGGACGTGGACTCCACGCTCATCACGCAGGAGGTCGTCGAGCTCCTCGCCGACCACGCCGGGACGCGCGACCTCGTCGCGGACGTCACCGAGCGCGCGATGCGCGGGGAGATCGACTTCGCAGAGTCGCTGCGCGAACGCGTCGCGACCCTGGCCGGGGTTCCGGTCAGCGCGTTCGAGGACGTGCTCGAGAAGGTCACGCTCACGCCCGGTGCCACCGAGCTCGTCGCCGAGCTCCAGCGCCGCGGGTGGACCGTGGCACTGGTGTCGGGCGGCTTCGAGGAGATCGTGGCTCCCCTGGCCGCACGGCTGGGGATCACGCACTTCCGGGCGAACCGCCTCGAGGTCGAGGACGGCCGCCTCACGGGACGCACGACCGGCCCCGTGATCGACCGGGCCACCAAGGAGGCCACGTTGCGCGACCTCGCTGCCGCCGAGGGCGTCGCCATGGCGGACACCGTCGCGATCGGCGACGGCGCCAACGACCTCGACATGATCGGCGCCGCCGGGATCGGGATCGCGTTCGCCGCCAAGCCTGTCGTGGTCGCCCATGCGCCCTACTCGGTGCCGGGGCCGCGCCTCGACGCGGTGCTGGAGATCATCGACGCACAGGCCTGAGAGCCCGACGACGACGGCCCCTTCCCCCGGTCAGCGGGAGAAGGGGCCGTCGTCGTCCTGCCTGCCCGTCGGGCCTCTGCGCGGCTCGGCTCAGCTCGCGGGGCGCCCGACGTACGTCAGGTCCGCGACGCCGTCGGTCCACTCGCTCCACGGCGTGAGGGACTCCAGCACGCTGTAGGTCGCGGTCGGGACACCGACGCGGACCTGCGCCAGGGCGCCCGAGTCGGAGCCGGGGGATGCCAGGTGCGCCGCCGTGGCGGCCATGGTCGGCTCGTGACCGATCACGAGGAGCGTCCGCACGCGGGAGTCGGCGCCGTGGACCAGGTCCACGACGTCCTTGACCCCCGCGGCGTACAGGGTGTCCGTCACCACGACCTCGGGGGCGACGTCACCCAGGTTCGCGGCGAGCAGCTCCCAGGTCTGGCGCGTGCGCAGCGCCGAGGAGCACAGGACGAGCTCGGGGACGAGCGCGGAGTGGGCGAGCGCGGCACCGACCCGGCCGGCCTGGCGCCGCCCGTTGAGCGCGAGCGGACGCAGGACGTCGTCGACGCCCCCCGCCGGCTCGGCCTTCGCGTGCCGGAGCAGCACCAGCCGGTGCGTACGGCCCGGGACCCCGGGCCCGGTGGCGTCGAACGACGCCGCCGATCGGCCATCTCGCACGTTCGTCCCTCTCGTCACAGACCCATGGCGTGCACGCCGCCGTCGACGTGCACGATCTCCCCGGTCGTCGCCGGGAACCAGTCTGACAGGAGAGCGACGACGGCGCGTGCGGCGGGCTCCGCGGTCATCTGGTCCCAGCCGAGGGGTGCGCGCGTCGGCCAGCCGTCCTCCATCTGCTCGAACCCGGGGATCGACTTCGCGGCCGTCGTGCGGATCGGGCCGGCGGAGACCAGGTTCGTGCGGATGCCCTCGGGGCCGAGGTCGCGCGCCAGGTAGCGGTTCGCGGACTCGAGCCCGGCCTTGGCGACGCCCATCCAGTCGTACACGGGCCACGCGAACTGTGCGTCGAACGTCAGCCCGACCACGGCGCCGCCGTTCGTCATGAGCGGCTTGGCGGCCACGGCGAGGGACTTGTAGGAGAAGGTCGAGACCTGCAGCGCGGTCGCGACGTCCTCCCAGCTCGCGGACAGGAAGTTGCCGCCCATGACGGACTGGGGCGCGAACCCGATCGAGTGCACGACGCCGTCGAGCGCGTCGACGTGCTCGCGGACCGCGTCGGCCAGGCCCGCGAGGTCCTCCTCGTTCGTCACGTCGAGCTGCACGACGGGCGCCTCGACCGGCAGACGCTTCGCGAACGCCTGCGTGAGCTTCATCTGGCGCCCGAACGAGGAGAGCACGACCGTGGCCCCCTCCTCCTGCGCGAGCCGGGCCGCGTGGAACGCGATCGAGGAGTCGGTGAGGACGCCGGTGACCAGGAGCTTCTTGCCTTCGAGCAGACCCATCAGTTCTTCTTCCGTTCTTTCGTCGTGCGCTGCTTGAGCGTACTCATGGACGACCCGCCCGGGTAGTTCTGGGCGGGTCGAGCGGTGTGGCGAGGGACACGCTGTGCTCCTCGGTGGCGTGCGCGGTGGTCCGAGACGCCTCGGACCGGGCCTGCCGGTGGACTCAGTGGCCCATGCCGAGGCCGCCGTCGACCGGGATCACGGCGCCGCTGATGTAGCCCGCGTCGGGCGAGGCGAGGAACTGCACGACGCCCGCGACCTCGTCCGCCTGGGCGAAGCGTCCCGCGGGGATGTTGGCCTTGTACTGCTTCTGCCGCTCCTCGGGCAGCTCGGCCGTCATGGCCGTCTCGATGAACCCGGGCGCGACCACGTTCGCGGTGATGCCGCGCCCGCCCAGCTCGCGCGTGATGGAGCGAGCCATGCCGACCAGCGCAGCCTTGGACGCCGAGTAGTTGACCTGGCCCGGGCCGCCGTACAGGCCCACGACCGAGGAGATGAGGACGATGCGACCGCGGCGCAGGCGGATCATGCCCTTGGAGACGCGGCGCACGCAGCGGAACGTCCCGGTGAGGTTCACGTCGATGACCGACTCGAACTCGTCGTCGGTCATGCGCATGAGGAGCTGGTCGCGGGTCACGCCCGCGTTCGCGACCAGGACCTCGACCGGGCCGAGCTCGGCCTCGATCGCGGTGAAGGCCGCGTCGACGGCGTCGGTGTCGGTGATGTCGCCCACGACGCCGAAGACCCCCTCGGGGAGGTCGCCGCTGCGGTAGATCGTCGCGACGCGGTCGCCGTTCGCGACGAAGCGCTCGGCGATCGAGCGGCCGATGCCCCGGTTGGCGCCCGTGACGACCACGGTGCGCGGGGCGGGGGAAGCGGGGGCTTCGGACACGACATCTCCTCGTTCGGGTGGCTGGGAGGCGACGCCTTCGGCGGGAGAGGTCCCGCACGGCCGGCACGTCGCCGCCACGACCGTACCCCGCGCGCCGGACCGCGTGCGCGCAGGGACCATCACAGGCCGCCGGGGTCCTTTGTCGGGTTCCGACAAACGTAGGATGGAGGGGTGAGCAGCAGCAACCAGGTGCCGAGCATCTCGAACGCACCGGAGTCGCTCGCGGAGGACCAGGCACGACGCACCAAGCGGTACCTCATCCAGATGGGGATCCGGCTGGTGTGCTTCCTCGGTGCGGTGATCGTCCACGGGTGGTTCTCGTTCGTCCTGATCGGCGCCGCGATCGTGCTGCCGTACGTCGCCGTGCTGCTCGTCAACGCGGGGCGCGACCAGAAGACCTACGACGTCTCCCCCATGGAGCGGCTCCAGGTCGAGTCCGCGCCCGACCGTCCGAGCCTCGGAAGGGTCGTCGAGCTCGACGACGAGGGCCAGGTCCGTGAGGACGCCCCCACCACGCAGGACGCCGCCGACGCGGCTCCCGACCAGACGGCGGGCCGGACCCGCGACCAGGCCGCCGAGCCGACCACCCGCCCGACCACCGACCGAACCGACCGAACCACCGACCAGGAGCCGCACGATGGTTGACCTCCTCCACCTCGCCGACCCCGTCGACGAGGGTGAGCTGATCTGCAGCGGCAAGGGGTGCCGCTCCGAGGCCGTCTGGGGGCTGCTCTGGAACAACCCCAAGCTGCACACGCCCGAGCGCCGCAAGGTGTGGCTCGCGTGCGACGACCACCGCGAGCACCTCGAGACGTTCCTCGGCGCCCGTGACTTCTGGAAGCAGACCGTCCCCGTCGCGGACCTCGAGCGCCGGCCCGAGCTGTGACCCAGCCCTCCCCCGGTCCCGACCTCTCCGCCGGACCTGCCGGACCTGCCGGACCGGACGTGATCCCTGGCCAGCACGCCGCCCGGCAGCCCGACGCGGGCCAGCTCGCGCACGACGTGGCGCGCGACGCCACGGCCGAGCCGCGGACCCTGCGCCAGTGGGTCACGCTCGCCCTCGGGGTGCTGCTCGTCGCCGCGCTGTGCGTCCTTGCGGGCCGGTGGCAGTGGCACCGGTACGAGTCACGCTCGGCGCAGATCGAGATCATCGAGTCGAACTACGACGCGGAGCCCGTGCCGCTCACGGACGTGCTCGACGGCCCGGGCGCCGTCCTGGACCCGCAGGACGTGTGGCAGCGCGTGACGCTCGAGGGCTCCTACGTCGAGGACGCCACGGTCCTGCTGCGCAACCGTCCGGCGGGCGGCAAGGCGGGCTTCCACGTCCTGGTGCCGTTCGTGACGTCCCCGACCGACGGCGGCGAGAAGGTCGTCATGGTCGTCGACCGCGGCTTCGTGCCCCTCGGGGCCGACGCGAGTGCCCCCGACGCGGTGCCCGCTCCCCCGGCCGGCACGGTCGAGGTGACGGTCAGCGTGCGCGCGGACGAGCCCGCGTCGCGTCGGGACGCCCCGGCAGGGCAGGTCCAGGCCATCAACACGGCCCAGGTCCTCGCTGAAGGGCCCGACGGCGCCGCGTGGGCCGAGGGGGCGACCGTGGGCGCGTACGGGTCGCTCCGGGCCGAGGACCCCGCTCCGGCGGCGTCGCTGCGTCCGCTGCCCGTCCCGGACACCGACCCTGGCTCGCACCTGTCGTACACGTTCCAGTGGTTCGTCTTCGCCGCAGGCGCGATCGGCGGGTTCCTCATCCTGATCCGCCGTGAGAAGCGCGAGACCGTCACCGCGGGCGACCTCCTCGGCGAGCAGCGGGCGTCGGGCCGTGCGCCGGGCGAGACCGCGCCGCGCCGCAAGCGCGGTCCCACGGCCGAGGAGGAGGAGGACGCGCTCATCGACGCGCAGCTCCCCGAGCCTCGCCCCTGACCGCGCGAGCGGCCGGACACGACGAACGGCCAGGAGACGACGAACGGCCCGCCTGCTCCTCGGAGCAGGCGGGCCGTTCGTCGTCCTGGCGCGTCAGGCGAGGGAGATGAGCTCCGCGTACGAGTCGTTCCACAGGTCCTCGTCGCCGTCGGGCAGCAGGAGGACGCGCTCCGGGGAGAGCGCCTCGACCGCACCGTCGTCGTGGGTGACCATGACGACCGCGCCCTCGTAGTTCTTGAGCGCGTCGAGGATCTCGGCGCGCGAGGCCGGGTCCAGGTTGTTGGTGGGCTCGTCGAGGAGCAGCACGTTCGCCCCCGAGACGACGATGGTCGCGAGCGCGAGGCGCGTCTTCTCGCCACCGGACAGGACGTTGGTCGGCTTGTTCGCGTCGTCGCCGGAGAACAGGAACGAGCCGAGGACCGAGCGCACCTGGGTGTCGGTGAGGTCCGGCGCGGCGTGGCGCAGGTTCTCGACGACCGTCACGTCCATGTCGAGCGTGTCGTGCTCCTGGGCGTAGTAGCCCAGCTTGAGCCCGTGCCCGGCGATGACCTCGCCCGTGTCGGGCTTCTCGACGCCCGCGAGGATGCGCAGCAGGGTCGTCTTGCCCGCACCGTTGAGCCCGAGGACGACGACGCGGCTGCCACGGTCGATCGCGAGGTCGACGCCCGCGAAGATCTCCTGCGACCCGTACGACTTGGACAGGCCCTCGGCCGTGATGGGCGTACGCCCGCACGGCGCCGGGGTGGGGAACCGCAGCTTGGCGACCTTGTCGCTCACGCGCTCGCCCTCGAGGCCCGAGAGCATGCGCTCGGCGCGCTTGATCATGTTCTGCGCGGCCACGGCCTTGGTGGCCTTGGCGCGCATCTTCTCGGCCTGCGCGAGCAGCGTGCCGGCCTTCTTCTCGGCGTTGGCACGCTCGCGACGACGGCGGCGCTCGTCGGTCTCGCGCTGCTCGAGGTACGCCTTGTAGCCCAGGTTGTACTGGTCGAGGACGCCGCGCGTCGCGTCGAGGTAGAAGACCTTGTTGACGGTCGCCGAGAGCAGCTCGACGTCGTGGCTGATGACCACGAACCCGCCCGAGTAGTTCTTCAGGTAGTCGCGCAGCCACAGGATCGAGTCGGCGTCGAGGTGGTTGGTCGGCTCGTCGAGCAGCAGGGTCTCGACCCCCGAGAACAGGATGCGCGCGAGCTCGATGCGTCGGCGCTGGCCACCCGAGAGGGTCTTGAGGGGCTGCGCGAGGATGCGGTCGTCGAGGCCCAGGTTCGACGTGATGCGCTGCGCCTCGCTCTCCGCGGCGTAGCCGCCCGCGGCCGTGAACCGCTCCTCGAGCTTGGGGTAGCGCTCCATCGCGGCGAGGTGGGTGTCCGCGTCGGCGCTCGCCATCTCCCCCTCGGTCTCACGCATCTTGCGGACCAGCACGTCGAGGCCACGTGCCGAGAGGACGCGGTCCATCGCGATCACGTCGAGGTCGCCCGTGCGCGGGTCCTGCGGCAGGTAGCCGACGTCTCCCGTGCGCACGATCTGCCCGGCCGTGGGCTGGGTCTCCCCCGCGAGGGTCTTCGTCAGGGTGGTCTTGCCCGCTCCGTTGCGACCCACCAGGCCGATCCGGTCTCCGGCTGCGATGCGGAAGGACGCCTCGTCCAGCAGGACGCGGGCGCCGACGCGCAGCTCGACGGCGTGGGCAGTGATCACAGAGAGTTCCTCCGGCAGGATGGTGAGGTGTTCAGGGGGCGTAGGGGTTCGCGCGGTCGCGCTGTGCGCGAGACACAAACGCCACCGATTCTAGTGCCGGGAGCCCGCGGACGGAACGGGATTTCGCGGGCTGGTCCGTCACAGTCGGGCTGCTGGTCGCGCCTGGGGTGCCGAGGACGGGGTTGCGGTCGTCCCGGGCGCCGTGGCGACCTCAGCCCCGTTCTCGGCCCCCGCCTGCCCGACGGCGGCGCTCGCCGTCCCGAGGCGGGCCGCGGGCGGGCGCGGGACGCGACCGAGGTGAGCGGCGCCGTCGGGCCGCTACCACCGACGGGCTCTCCTCGCCCGAGGTCGCACCGCGGGACGCCATGACCTGCGGCGACGAGTAGCGTTGACCCGTGACGTTCAACGAGGGTGGTTCATTCGAGGGCGGCCGGGTCCGCAAGGGCGGGCGCGGCAAGGGTCCCGTGATCGCGGGCGGTGGCCTCGCCGCCGTGCTCGTGGCGGTCGTGGTCGCGCTGCTCAACGGCGGCGACCTGGGCAGCGTGCTGGGGTCGGTGAGCGACCAGGTGGTCCAGCCTTCCGGGGCCGAGGACACCGCGCAGCAGCAGGTCGTCGAGGAGTGCACGGTCGAGCAGGCCAACACCGAGCGCGAGTGTCGGCTGTCGGCGACCGCCCAGTCGCTCGACGCCTACTGGGCCGAGGCGCTCCCCGCGCAGGTCGGCGTCGAGTACGTCCTCCCGGAGGTCTACAGCTTCTCGGCGTCGACCCAGACGGGGTGCGGTGCGGCGACCAGCGCTGTCGGGCCCTTCTACTGCCCGCCCGACCAGACCGTGTACATCGACGTCTCGTTCTTCGACGAGCTGCGCGACCGCTTCGGGTCCTCGGGCGGCCCGCTCGCCGAGGAGTACGTCACGGCGCACGAGTTCGGCCACCACATCGAACAGCTCTCCGGGGTCATGGCGTCGGCGGACCGGTCCGGCACCGGACCCGAGTCCGACTCGGTGCGCATCGAGCTCATGGCCGACTGCCTCGCAGGCATGTGGGCGGGGACCGCGGCGAAGACGATCGACCCCGACCGCGGCGTGCCGTTCCTGCAGGAGATCAGCCCGGACGAGCTGAACGACGCGCTCTCCGCCGCGTCCGCTGTGGGCGACGACCGCATCCAGCAGTCCGCGACCGGCTCGGTGAACCCCGAGGCGTGGACCCACGGGTCGAGCGAGCAGCGCCAGCGCTGGTTCATGACGGGCTACGACGGCGGGACGTTCCAGGACTGCAACGCGCTCGAGGCGTCGACGCTCTGAACGCCCAGCGGACCGATGAGTTTCCGGTCGTGCCGCCGTCTCAAGGGTGAGACCCGGCCGCCGTCGAGCGGCACCATCGCACGGGAACGACATGGACGGGGACGGACCGATGGCTGAGCTGCTCGTCGACTTCATCACCTCGCTCGACGGCTATGCGTCGGGCGAGGGCTGGCCCGGGTTCTGGGGGCTCGAAGGGCCTGAGTACCTCGGGTGGCTGCAGGAGCAACCCGAGGTCACCTACCTGATGGGTGCGAACACCTACCGGCTGATGTCGGGATTCGCGGCCGGTCAGATGCCGGAGGGGACGGACGAGTTCACGGCCGACGAGGAGGCCTCGGTCGACGAGCTCACGTCCGCGCGGAAGGTGGTCTTCTCCAGCACGCTGGAGGAGCCGCTGACGTGGCCCAACTCCACTCTGGTGCGGGGCGACGCGGTGGAAGCGGTCCGCGCCATGAAGGATCACGAGGACGGCATCCTGAGCACGATCGGCAGCCTCAGCCTGGCACGAGCGCTGCTGCGGGCCGGGCTCGTCGACCGGTTCCGGGTCGGCATGTTCCCCGTGATCACCGGAGCGACCGGGTCCGAGCGGATCTACGACGGCTACCCCGACGTGGCCCTCGAGATGATCGACCATCGCACCTTCGACACCGGCATCCAGTTCGTCGAGTACCGCCCGCGCGTCCTGGACGGCCCTCCCCTGGTGGCAGCCGACGGGTAGGGCGGACGGGTAGGCGCGCGAAGGCAGCGAGGTCCGCCGCCCGTGAGGGGCGACGGACCTCGTCGAAGCCTCGTCCAGATCAGACGTTGAAACCCAGCGCGCGGAGCTGGTCCTTGCCGTCCTGCGTGATCTTCTCGGGGCCCCACGGCGGCATCCAGACCCAGTTGACCCGGAAGCCGTCGATCAGCCCGTCGAGGGACTGCGCCGTCTGGTCCTCGATGACGTCGGTCAGCGGGCAGGCCGCCGACGTGAGCGTCATGTCGATGACCGCGTGGTTGTTCTGGTCGACCTGGATGCCGTAGACGAGGCCGAGGTCGACGACGTTGATCCCGAGCTCGGGATCGATGACGTCGCGCATGGCCTCCTCGACGTCGGCCGCGGTCGGCGGGGTCGGCGCCGCAGCAGCGGCGGGGGTCTCGGTCGTCATCGGTTCTCCTGGGGTGCCTGCGGGGACGTGGTCTGGTCGAGCTCGGGCTGGGTGGCGTGGGCGTCTGCGAGGACTCCCGACGTCGCCAGGGTGTCACGCAGCGCGGCCCAGCCGAGCAGCGCGCACTTGATACGGGCCGGGAACTGAGCGACCCCGGTGAAGGCCGTGGCGTCCCCGAGCTCGTCCTCGAGGTCGTCGTCGAGTCCCTTGCCGCGAGACTTCATGAGCTGGCGGAAGAGGTCGCCGAGGTGCTCGGACTCCGCGACGGGCGCGCCGGTCACGAGGTCGGTGAGCACGGACAAGGAGGCCTGCGAGATGCTGCAGCCCTGGCCCTCCCAGCTCACGCTCGAGATGGTCGGGGACTGCGGGTCGGCGGTGTCGAACTCGACGCGCATCGTGACCTCGTCGCCGCACGTGGGGTTGATCTGGTGCGACTCACCGTGGAGGTGACCCTCCGACAGGTCGACGAACCCTCGCCCGTGCGGGGACTTCGCGTGGTCGAGGATGACCTGCTGGTACATCTGCTCCAACGAGCTGCTCATTGCTGGGGTCCTGCTCCTTCGGTACATCCTGCGGTGCGCTGGAAAGCGGGGACGAGACGGTGCGCGCCCACGGTCGACGTGGACGTGCACGTGTCAGTCCACTGAGAAGAACGCCCGGACCCCCGCCAAACCTTCCCGGAACGCCGTGACGTCCTCGGACGTCGTGTACACCGAGGCCGAGGCGCGCGCCGTGGCGGCGATCCCGAAGCGGCGGTGCAGCGGCTGCGCGCAGTGGTGACCGACCCGCACGGCGATCCCGGCGGCGTCGAGCACCTGGCCCACGTCGTGCGCGTGGACGCCCTCGACGACGAACGAGACGACCGCGAGGCGGTCCTCCGGTGTGGCCGGGCCGATGATCCGCACGCCCGGGACGTCGGCGATCTTGAGGAGCTCGACCGCGAGGTCGTGCTCGTGGGCGGCGACGTTCTCCATGCCCAGCTCGTCGAGGTACTGCGCGGCGACGCCGAGGCCCACGATCTGCGCGACGGCCTGCGTGCCGGCCTCGAAGCGCTGCGGCGGCGGCATGTACGTGGCCTCGGTCATGGTGACGACCTCGATCATGGACCCGCCGGTCGTGACCGGGGGCAGCGCCTCGAGCAGCTCGCGCCGCCCGTAGAGCGCCCCGATCCCCGTGGGGCCGAGCATCTTGTGCCCCGAGAACGCCGCGAAGTCGACGTCGAGGGCGTGCAGGTCCACGGGCAGGTGCGGCACGGACTGGCACGCGTCGAGGAACGTGAGCGCCCCGACCTCCTTGGCCCGTGCCACGATCGGCGCGACGGGCGTGATCGCGCCCGTCACGTTCGAGGCGTGCGTGAACGCGACGACACGCGTGCGCTCGGTGATGACCGAGTCCGCCTCGTCGACGCGGATGCGCCCGTCGTCGTCGACGCCGAACCAGCGCAGCACGGCGCCCGTGCGCGCGGCGAGCTCCTGCCACGGCACGAGGTTGGCGTGGTGCTCGGCCTCGGTCAGGACGATCTCGTCGCCCGGCGCCAGGGCGAAGCGGCGGGCCGCCTCTCCCCCGCGGCCGATCGTCGCGTTCGACAGCGCGTACGTGACGAGGTTGATCGCGGCCGTCGCCCCGGACGTCCAGACGATCTCGTCGGCGTCGGCCCCCACGAAGCGGGCGACCGCCGACCGGGCGTCCTCGAACGCCTCGGTCGCCTCCTCCGCGAGCTGGTGCGCGCCACGGTGCACCGCGGCGTTGCGCTCCTCGTAGAAGTCGACCTCGGTGTCGAGGACGACCTGCGGCTTCTGCGACGTGGCGCCCGAGTCGAGGTAGACGAGCGGACGGCCACCCCGCACCGTGCGGGCGAGCAGCGGGAAGTCGGCTCGCACGGCGGCGAGCTCGGTGGCGCTCAGCCCGGCCCGCACGGTGTCGGTGGTGGTCATCGGAAGTCTCCTCAAGGTGTCAGGTGCCCGCCGAGATCTGGCGGGCGGGTGGCCGGCGGACCGGCCACCCGCAGGCCCAGGTCAGGCCGTGGCCGCGCCCGTCGTCAGGAAGCGGTCGTAGCCCTCGTTCTCGAGACGGTCGGCGAGCTCGGGGCCGCCCTCCTCGGCGATGCGGCCGTCGACGAACACGTGCACGAAGTCCGGCTTGATGTAGCGCAGGATGCGCGTGTAGTGCGTGATGAGCAGCACGCCGACGTCCGTGGACTCCTTGGCGCGGTTGACGCCCTCGGAGACGATGCGCAGCGCGTCGACGTCGAGGCCCGAGTCGGTCTCGTCGAGGATCGCGATGCTCGGCTTGAGGAGCTCCATCTGCAGGATCTCGTGGCGCTTCTTCTCACCACCGGAGAAGCCCTCGTTGACCGAGCGCTCCGCGAAGGACGAGTCCATGCGCAGGTTCTCCATGGCGCCCTTGACGTCCTTGACCCACGTGCGCAGCGCGGGGGCCTCGCCGTCGATCGCGGTCTTGGCGGTGCGCAGGAAGTTCGAGACGGACACGCCGGGGACCTCGACCGGGTACTGCATGGCGAGGAACATGCCCGCGCGGGCGCGCTCGTCGACCGTCATCGCGAGGACGTCCTCGCCGTCGAGCGTCACGGTGCCGCTCGTGATCGTGTACTTGGGGTGGCCGGCGATCGAGTAGGCGAGGGTCGACTTGCCCGAGCCGTTAGGGCCCATGATCGCGTGGGTCTCGCCCGCGTTGATGGTCAGGTCGACGCCGCGCAGGATCGGCTTCGGCCCTTCCTTGGTCTCGACGCTGACGTGCAGGTCGCGGATCTCCAGAGTGGACATGTGGTGTTCTCCAGTATTCGAGAAAGTTCAGGGGGTCAGGACGGGGAGACGGTCTGGTCGATGTCGACGAGCACGCGCTCGCCGTCGATCGTGACCGGGTAGACGGGCACGGGGCGCATCGCGGGCAGCGCGGTGGGCATGCCGGTCCGCAGGTCGAACTGCGAGCCGTGCAGCCAGCACTCGATGAAGCAGCCCTCGACCTCGCCGTCGGACAGCGAGACCGCGCCGTGGGAGCAGATGTCCGAGATGGCGTGCCAGTTCCCGTCTCCGTCGCGGACGACCGCGACCTCGACAGGGCCGCTCTCGCCCTCGAGCTCCACACGCAGCGCCTCCTCGGGCGCCACGTCGTCGGTCATGCAAGCAAGCTGTGCAGTCATGCGGGTCGGGTCACCGGCCTTCGATGACGCTCATCGACTTGGCGAGCTCGGCCTCGATCGAGGTGAGCAGGCGCTCCTCGACCGACGGGACGCCGATCTCCTGGATGAGCTCGGCGAAGAACCCGCGGACCACGAGGCGACGCGCGTCGGTCTCGGGGATGCCGCGCGCCTGCAGGTAGAAGAGCTGCTCGTCGTCGAAGCGGCCGGTCGCCGAGGCGTGCCCGGCTCCCTCGATGAGGCCCGTCTCGATCTCGAGGTTCGGCACCGAGTCCGCGCGCGCGCCGTCCGACAGGACGAGGTTGCGGTTGAGCTCGTAGGTGTCGGTGCCCTCGGCCTCGGTACGGATCAGCACGTCGCCGACCCAGACCGTGTGCGCGCCCTCGCCCTGCAGCGCGCCCTTGTAGGTGACGCGCGACTTGCAGCTCGGCACGGCGTGGTCGACGAAGAGGCGGTGCTCCTGGTGCTGGTCGGCGTCCGCGAAGTACAGGCCGACCATCTCGACCTCGCCACCGGTACCGGTGAACTCGGCGTCCGGGGTCACACGGACGACGTCTCCGCCGAAGGTCACGACGACGTGCTTGAGCTTGGCGTCGCGGCCGATGCGGGCGCGGTGCGAGCTCGCGTGCACGGCGCCCTCGCTCCAGTCCTGCACCGAGACGACCGTGAGGTGCGCGCCGTCCTCGACGACGATCTCGACGGTCTCGGTGAGCGTCGCGGAGCCCACGTGGTCGATGACCACGACGGACTCGCTGTGGCGCTCGGCGTGGACGAGCAGGTGCGTCGCGGTGGGCTCGTCGGACAGTCCTTCGATGCGCACGGACGTGATGTCGCTGGCCACCGCCTCGGCGGGGATCGTGACGACGGTCGCCTCGGCGAACGCGTTCCACGCGGTCACGGCGGTGCGGTCGCCCGGGACGCCCGCGCGGCCGAGGCGCTCGTCGTCACGGCCGACGATCGCGACGTTGACCTCGGGGGCCTCGACCACCGTCGTGCGCACGCCGGCGCTGCCGAGCTGGGTCGAGAACAGCGGGGCGAGGCGCTTGACCGGGGAGAAGCGCCACTCCTCCTCGCGGCCCGTGGGCTCGGTGATGACGGCCGGGTCGAACGAGGTGATGCGCTCGGCGCGCGAGCCCTGCGGCGTGCCGCCGACCCCGTGCGAGTGAGCGCCGTCCTGGACGGCCTGGGAGTGGTCCGTGCTCAGGGCGACCGGCCCGGTCTGTGTGGTGCTCGCAGTAGTAGTCATTTAGCCGACGGACCCTTCCATCTGCAGTTCGATGAGGCGGTTGAGCTCGAGCGCGTACTCCATGGGCAGCTCACGGGCGATGGGCTCGACGAACCCGCGCACGATCATGGCCATGGCCTCGGTCTCCGCCATGCCTCGGGACATGAGGTAGAACAGCTGGTCCTCGCTCACGCGCGACACGGTCGCCTCGTGACCCATCGACACGTCGTCCTCGCGGACGTCGACGTACGGGTAGGTGTCGGACCGGGAGATCTGGTCGACGAGCAGCGCGTCGCACAGAACGGTGGAGGCGGAGTGCTCCGCTCCCTCGAGGACCTGGACAAGACCGCGGTAGGACGTGCGCCCACCGCCGCGCGCCACGGACTTCGAGACGATCGAGGAGGACGTGTGGGGGGCGGCGTGCACCATCTTGGCGCCCGCGTCCTGGTGCTGGCCCTCGCCCGCGAACGCGATCGACAGCGTCTCGCCCTTGGCGTGCTCGCCGAGCAGGTAGATCGCGGGGTACTTCATGGTGACCTTGGAGCCGATGTTGCCGTCGACCCACTCCATCGTCGCGCCCTCGGCGGCCGTCGCACGCTTGGTGACGAGGTTGTACACGTTGTTCGACCAGTTCTGGATGGTCGTGTAGCGCACGCGGGCGTTCTTCTTGACGATGATCTCCACGACCGCGGAGTGCAGCGAGTCGCTCGAGTAGATCGGGGCGGTGCAGCCCTCGACGTAGTGCACGTACGAGCCCTCGTCCGCGATGATCAGCGTGCGCTCGAACTGGCCCATGTTCTCCGTGTTGATGCGGAAGTAGGCCTGGAGCGGGATCTCGACGTGGACGCCCGGGGGGACGTAGACGAACGAGCCGCCGGACCACACGGACGAGTTGAGCGCGGCGAACTTGTTGTCACCCGAGGGGATGACGGTGCCGAAGTACTCCTGGAAGAGCTCGGGGTGCTCGCGCAGCGCGGTGTCGGTGTCGAGGAAGATGACGCCCTGCTTCTCGAGCTCCTCGTTGATCTGGTGGTAGACCACCTCGGACTCGTACTGGGCCGCGACGCCGGCGACGAGGCGCTGCTTCTCCGCCTCGGGGATGCCGAGCTTGTCGTAGGTCTCCTTGATGTCCTCGGGCAGGTCGTCCCACGAGGTCGCCTGCTTCTCGGTGGACCGCACGAAGTACTTGATGTTGTCGAAGTCGATGCCCGACAGGTCGCTGCCCCAGTTGGGCATGGGCTTCTTGTCGAACAGGCGCAGGGCCTTGAGGCGGTAGTTCAGCATCCACTCGGGCTCGCTCTTGAGCGCGGAGATGTTGCGCACGACCGCCTCGGAGAGGCCACGCTGCGCCGTCGCGCCGGCGTCGTCCTTGTCGTGCCAGCCGTAGCCGTAGGAGCCGATCGAGGCGATGATCTCCTCGTCGGACTGGCCGGTGCTCTGGGACACGCCGGCGGTGTCCTGGGTGGGAGCGCTCATGTCATTCCTTCCACGTTCCGTCGACGACGGAGGGGGGCGGTGGGGCGGTGGTCGATGAACCTGTCGGTTCGGGGTGTCGTGCTGGGAGGTGCGCCGGGGCGCGCGGTCCGCGCGCGGTGGCACGGCGTCCGGTGGTCTGGTGCCCGACGGCGTCGCTCGCCTCGGGGGCGCGGGTCACCGCGGGGAGCACGGGGACGTTGGTCGTGCAGGCGTGCCCGCCGCCCGCGAGGGTCGCGAGCCGCTGGACGTGCGAGCCGAGGAGCTGGGAGAAGACCTGGGCCTCGGCGTCGCAGAGCTGGGGGAACTCCTCGGCGACGTGCTGGACGGGGCAGTGTCCCTGGCAGAGCTGGACGGTCGCGGTCCCGGCGACGGGGCGCACGCTCGCCGCGAACCCGTCCTCCGCGAGGACCGTGGCGAGCTGCTCGGCACGGCCCGCGACGTCGTCGGCCGTGATGCGGCTCGCGTAGCGGTCGGTGAGCTCCTCGAGGCGGCGGTGCGCGAACTCCTCGACCGCGTCCTCCCCGGCGACGTCCCGCAGGTAGCGCAGCGCCTGGGTCGCGAGGTCGGGGTAGGCCCCCGAGAGCTCGGACTGGCCGCGGTTCGTGGCGACGTAGTGGCGGGCAGGACGCCCGCGCATCCCGGTGCCCGCGCCCGACTCGTGGACGGCGATGAGCCCGTCGGTCTCGAGCTGGGCGAGGTGGCGGCGGACGCCTGCGGGCGTGAGGCCGAGGTCGGTCGCGAGCGAGGCAGCGCTCACGGGACCGTCGGAGACGATGAGCGCGAGGACGCGCTCGCGCGTGGTGCCGTCGCCGTCGACTGGGGCGTGCGTGTCGTTCGGGCCCTGGAGGGCGAGGGGTCCTGCGGACGGCACGGCGCGGGAGGTACGTGCGTCGTCGCTCATTCCTCACCTCCACGTCGTCGGCCTGCTGGGTTCCTTCCGCCTGGCCCACGGGCGCGCAAAGATCCCGGGAGGCGTCATCGATATAGGTAACAGTCTCATGCGCTAATTGTTCCGACGCAAGCAAGGCGTACCTCACAGCCACCCCCAGCCGGCTCCCCTACAATCGCCACCGTGCCCGACTCCCCCGCCGTCGTCCTCCAGGACGTGGTCAAGCGTTATGACGGCCGGGCGGTCGTCGACCACCTGAGCCTGACCGCCTCCCGAGGCGCCGTGACCGCCGTCCTCGGCCCCAACGGGGCCGGCAAGACCACCACGATCGAGTGCTGCGAAGGCCTGCGCGCCCCCGACGAGGGCAGCGTGCGGGTCCTCGGCCTCGACCCCCTGCTGAACGCGCGCGACCTGCGCCCGCGTGTCGGGGTCATGCTCCAGGACGGCGGGCTGCCCACGGGCGTGCGCGCGCTGGAGATGCTGCACCACGTCGCGTCGATGTACGCGAACCCTCGCGACGTGGCGGAGATCACGGAACGCCTGGGGCTCGCGAGCTTCGCCCGGACGACGGTCCGGCGCCTGTCGGGCGGTCAGCGTCAACGCCTCGCGCTCGCCGCGGCGATCGTAGGCCGCCCCGAGGTCGTGTTCCTCGACGAGCCGAGCGCGGGCATGGACCCCCAGAGCCGCCACGCGGTGTGGGAGCTCGTGCGCGAGCTGCGCGCGGACGGCGTCGGGATCGTCCTGACGACGCACCTCATGGACGAGGCCGAGGACCTCGCGGACCACGTGTACATCGTGGACCACGGGCAGGTCATCGCCTCGGGCGCGACCGCCGAGCTCCTGCACGCGGGCCCGTCCGCGGACGGGAACCGCACGCTGCGCCTCGAGGCCCGCGAGGGCCTGGACACCGGTGCGCTCCGCAAGCGCGTCGAGTCCGGCCCGACGACGTCGCCCGCCTCGGCGTGGACCGTCACCGAGACGCAGCCCGGCTCGTACAGCGTGACCGGGCCGGTCGACCCGTCGACCGTCGCGGTCGTGACCGCGTGGCTCGCGGACGAGGGCGCGCTCGCCTCGCGCCTGACGATCGGCCGCCGCACCCTCGAGGACGTGTTCCTCGACCTGACAGGACGAGAGCTCCGATGACCGACCAGACGACGGCCGGCCCGGTCGCCTCGGACCCCGCCGCGCCGGCCGCGACAGACGGAGCCGCCCCCGCGTGGCGCCGGGTCGCGTCGCAGACGGCGTTCGAGACGCGCATGATCCTGCGCAACGGTGAGCAGCTGCTCGTGACGATCATCCTGCCCGTGATGCTGCTCGTCGGGCTCGCTCGCACGTCCTTCATCGACCTCGACACGCAGGGGTACTCGCGCATCGACTTCGTGACCCCGGGCGTCCTGGCGCTGGCCGTCATGTCGACGGCGTTCACGTCGCAGGCCATCGCGACGGCGTTCGACCGTCGCAACGGCGTCCTGCGGCTGCTGTCCACGACGCCGCTGGGCCGCGGAGGCCTGCTCGCGGGGAAGATCCTCGGGGTGCTCGCGGTCGAGGTGGTCCAGGTGGTCGTGCTCGGCGGGGTCGCGCTCGCCCTGGGCTGGTCCCCGGACCCGGCGGGGATCCTGCCCGCGCTGCTCGCGGTGCTGCTCGGCACCGCGGCGTTCACGAGCCTCGCACTCCTGCTCGCGGGGACGCTGCGCGCCGAGGGCGTGCTCGCGGTCGCGAACCTGCTGCTCGTCCTGCTGACAGTCGCGGGCGGCGTGCTCGTCCCTGCGGCCCAGCTCCCCGGGGCGCTCGAGCAGGTCGCGCTGCTGCTGCCGTCGGGCGCGCTCGGCGAGGCCATGCGGGGAGCGCTGCTCCTCGGCGAGGTGCCCGCGTTCTCGGTGGTCGTGCTGCTCGGCTGGACCGCGGCCCTCGGGTGGGGAGCGGGCAAGCTGTTCCGCTGGCACTGAGGGTCTGCCGGCACCGAGGGGCCGCCGGCCCCAGGTCGCCTCAGGCGCCGGGCCAGGCCCCCGCGGCCTCTGCCGCCGTGGCGGGCAGGCGCAGCCACTCCAGCACGGCGGTCCACGCCTTCTCGTCGATCGTCGTGCCCGTGCACTCGAAGGACAGGACGGTGCTGGTCCGCATCGCCACCCCGGAGTAGCTCGTGCGGGTGGTCGCCCGAGCCAGGACCCGGCTCCGGACGGGCGATCCTGAGCGCTCGACGGTCCACTCCTGGGTCGCGACGTTCGTCCCCCTGCGCGGTTCGGTCCGCTCCTCCCCGAGCACGAGCGACTCCGACTCCGCGGACACGTTCTTCGCTCCCCGCTCGGCGGCGAGGACGTCCCGGAGCACCGCGAACGACGCGTCCCGCGCGGCGCCCGGGACGTCGTCCGTCGGGCCGTCGGTCGGGGCCGCGGTCGTGGTGGTGGACAGGGCGCAGCTCCCGTTCGAGCTCAGGACGGTCCACCCGTCACGGGCCTGGAACCTGTGGGACACCGAGAACCCCTGGGGCTGGAGCACCATGAGCGGGGTGTAGGTGTCGACCAGCACCCGGCGCAGCTCCTCAGGGTCCGGCACGTGCTCGTCGGGGACGTCCGTGGGCGCTGTCACCACGGGCGGTTCCTGGGTGCCGTCCCCTGCTCCGTCCACGGTGGTCGAGGTCGGGCTCGGCGTCGGGTCCGACGGCGCGCTCGTCCCCCCACCGTCCGTCTCGTGCGCTGCGCTCGGGCCGGGCTGCGCCTGGCCCCCTGACGTGCAGCCTGCGAGGACGCCCAGGGTCAGGGTCACCGCCAGCAGGCGGCCGGGCCGAGCGACGACGGACGGACGGCGAGCAACCATGCGAACCCCCTGGACGGTCGAGACAAAGTCTCGTCAGAGTATCGGTCGCGTCAAGAACTCGCCTGCTCGACGCCCGCCCCTCGGAGCCACGCCGCTCGCTCTCCCCCGGACCCGCGCCCGATCCGGGCCAACATCACACCCGGACGCCGCGCCCGGATGGCGGGCGCCGCTCCGCGCGCGGCTACCTTTGGACGGTGAGCAGCGCAGAACTCGCCCCCGTACCCACCTCCCCCGCCTGGTACGCGAAGGTCGACCGCTTCCGCCGCTGGACCCGACCGGTCCTCGTCGCGAACCTCGTCGGCCAGATCGGCATCATCGTGACCGGGGGCGCGGTGCGTCTGACGGGCTCGGGGCTCGGCTGCTCGACGTGGCCGCTGTGCGAGCCCGGGAGCTTCACGCCCGAGTTCCACTCCGCGATGTCGATCCACCCGATCATCGAGTTCGGCAACCGCACGCTCACGGGCGTGCTGGGGATCATCGCGGTCGCGCTCCTGCTGCTCGTGTGGACGGACGCCTCGCGCTCGTCCTCGTACCGGCGACTCGGCTGGGCGCCGCTCGGTGGCGTCGCGGCGCAGGCCGTGATCGGCGGCATCACGGTGCTGCTGCACCTGCACCCCGCGGTCGTCGGGTTCCACTTCCTCGTCTCGGCCGCGCTCGTGTGGGTCTCGGCGTACCTGCTCTACCGCCACGGCGAGGGCGACAAGGCGCCGGTGGCCGTCGTCGACGCGGGCACCCGTGTCGTGGGTCGCGTGCTCGCGGCCGTCTCGGTGCCGCTCCTCGTCCTGGGGGTCCTGGCCACGGGCTCGGGCCCGCACGGGGGCGACGACGAGGTCGCGTACCGCTTCGCCCTCGACCCGGCGCTCGTCAGCAAGCTCCACGCGGCCGCGGTGTGGCTCTTCCTGATCGTGCTCGTCGTGCTCGCGGTGCGGGTCCTCCGACAGGCCGACGCGCCCGCCCGTGCCCGCAAGGCCGTCGTGGTGCTGGTCGCCGTGACGCTCCTGCAGGGCCTGATCGGCTACGTGCAGTACTTCACGGGCCTGCCGGAGATCCTGGTCGCGGCGCACATGCTGGGCGCCGGCCTGCTCATCACGTCGCTCACCTGGACGCTGCTCTCGTTCCGCGTCCGCGACTGATCGCTCCGGGCGCCGCACGGCGTTCCAGACGGGCCACCGTCCCCTCGGGACGGTGGCCCGTCTGCGTCCAGGGAGCCGCCGGGGGCCCCGGCGGCGACAGCGACGTGACAGCGCCCTGACACCGCCGTGACAGGCACCTCCCGGAGGCTGGGTCCATCAGCCACCAGGAGGAATCCATGACCCACGAATGGGCGGTCGAGGCGCACGGCCTCGTCAAGACGTTCGGCGACAACCGGGCGGTCGACGGCGTCGACCTGAGCATCCGCACCGGCTCGGTGTACGGCGTGCTCGGCCCGAACGGCGCCGGCAAGACCACCACCATCAGCATGCTCGCGACGCTCCTGCGCCCCGACGCGGGCGAGGCCCGGGTCTTCGGGCACGACGTCGTCCGCGAGTCCCAGGTCGTGCGCCAGCTCATCGGCGTCACGGGCCAGTACGCCTCGGTCGACGAGACGCTGAGCGCGACCGAGAACCTCGTGATCTTCTCGCGCCTGCTCGGACTGGGTCGGGCCGAGGCTCGACGCAAGGCCGCCGAGCTCCTCGAGACGTTCGGCCTGACCGAGGCGGCCACGCGCCCCCTGAAGAACTTCTCGGGCGGCATGCGCCGTCGCCTGGACCTCGCGGCGAGCCTCATCGCGCAGCCGCCGCTGATCTTCCTCGACGAGCCCACGACGGGCCTCGACCCTCGCACCCGCGCGCAGATGTGGGACACGATCCGCGAGCTCGTCGCGACGGGTTCGACGGTCGTGCTCACGACGCAGTACCTGGACGAGGCGGACCAGCTCGCGGACCGGATCGCGGTCATCGACCGGGGCCGCGTGGTCGCGGAGGGCACGGCCGACGAGCTCAAGGACGCGGTGGGCAACCAGTCGCTCCAGCTCGGGCTCGTCGCGGCCGCGGACCTGGGGTCGGCGCTCGACATCGTGACGACGTTCGGCGTGCCCGCGACCACGTCCCCCGAGGCCCGGCGCATCACGGTCCCGGTGACGGGCCCCGACGAGGTCACGGACCTCCTGGTCCGGCTGCGCGAGGCCCGCATCGCGGTCGACTCGATCAGCATGGACAAGCCGAGCCTCGACGAGGTGTTCCTGACCCTCACGGGCCACGGCGTCGCGGCCGACGTCGAGGACGACAGCCCGGGCACGGCTGCCGCCGGCGACGTCGCCCACGCCACCACCAGCACGCGAGAGGAAGCCCTGCGATGACCACGACCCTCACCGCTCCCCGTCAGCAGATCCAGGCCGGCTCCGACCGCAGCCTGTCCAACCGCACGAGCGCCGGCCAGACGGTCCGCCACACGGTCACCATGGCGTACCGCGGGCTCCTGAAGATCCGCCGGACGCCCGAGCAGCTCGTCGACGTGACGGTCCAGCCGATCCTGTTCACGCTCATGTTCACGTACATCTTCGGCGGCGCGATCGCGGGCGACGTCGTGAGCTACCTGCCGACCATCATCCCGGGCATCCTCGTGCAGACCGTCATCACGACGTCGGTCGTCACGGGCGTCCAGCTCCGCGAGGACATGGACAAGGGCGTGTTCGACCGCTTCCGCTCGCTGCCGATCGCGCGCATCGCGCCGTTGTCGGGCGCGCTGCTCGCGGACACCGTCCGGTACGGCATCGCGACGACGCTCACGTTCGCGATGGGCTACGCCATGGGCTACCGCCCCGAGGGCGGCCTGGGTTCGGTCGTCCTGGCCGGCCTGCTCGTGATCGTGTGCTCGTGGGCCGTGAGCTGGATCTTCGCGTTCTTCGGCGTGATCGCCCGGACGGCGTCGAGCGTCCAGGGGATCTCGATGATCATCCTGTTCCCGCTCACGTTCCTGTCGAACGCGTTCGTCCAGCCCGACACCATGCCGGGCTGGCTCCAGGGCTTCGTGAACCTCAACCCGGTCTCGCACCTGGTCACCGCGGTGCGCGAGCTGACGAACGACGGGGTGCTCGGTGCGGACGCCGTGATCTCGCTCGTCGGCGCGGCGGTCATCGTCGCGATCTTCGCCCCGCTCACGGTGCGGGCGTACATGCGCAAGGCCTGAGCGTCGCGATCGACCACGGGCGGGCGGTGCCCCGGCGGATCCTGCCGGGGCACCGCCCGCCCGTCATGCCGTGGGCCGGGTCCAGGGTGCGGTGCGCAGGATCTTGATGACCCGGTCGGGCAGGTCGTCGTGCCCCAGCTGCCCGACGGCGTCGCGCACCTCGTCCACGTGCGCGTCACCGTGCAGGGTGCGCGCCCAGGCGACGTGCGCGGGCGTGCGGAGCGAGGGAACGTCCTGGCGTGCTCCCATGCGGCGCGCGAGCTCGAGGAGGGTGAGCCCGTCGTCGACCCGGTCGAGGCCCGGGGAGGCCCACAGGTACGTCCCGAGGGCGAGCGCGGCCGTGCCGAGGACGGGGTAGTCGACCATGCCGGGCGCGGCGCGATGACCGGCGACCATCCGCACCCGCAGCTCGCGGGCCAGGCGCTCGGCCTGGGCCGAGGGCAACGCGTCCGGCTCCCACGGCCCGGTCGTCCCGTGCGCGGGCAGCAGCAGGGTCGACAGCCAGCCGGCCGCGAACATCGTGTACCAGGGCGAGCGGCGCGCGGCCCCGCTCCCGACCGCCGCGTTGGCGGCCTCGAGCTCGGCCAGGGCGCGCGCGTGGTCACCGCGGGCGACGGCGATCTCGGCCAGCCCGGCGTGCCCGATCGAGCGCAGCTCGTGCGCGGTCCCCCCGATCCCGGAGGGCACGGGGTCGTCGTCGGTCTCGACGAGCGACGTGAACAGCGGCTCTGCCTCCGCGACGCGCCCGACGAGCGCGAGGTTGGTCGCCTCGAGCCAGTCGAGCTGGCGCAGGTCCTCGTCGGCGTGCAGCCTGCCGAGCCCCTCGCGGGCCGTGTCCACCCACTCGAGCGCCCGCGCGGCGTCGCCCTGCTCGCTCGCGAGCTGGGCGAGGAAGAGCGCCGACGTCGCGGCTCCCCACGTGTCCTGGGTGCGCGTCGCGAACCCGTGCGCGACCGTGACCTGGGCGATCGCCTCGTCGAGGCGTCCGTTGTTCTCCGAGAGCTGCGCGCTGAGCAGATGAGCCACGAGCGCGACGAACGGGTCGTCGGACGTGTGGAGCTCGGCGAGCCGCGGCCCCATGCCGAGCGGGTCGCCCGCGTCGGCCAGGAGGTCGGTGAGCGCGGCCGCGCGCGAGCCGATGTCGGCGTCGCGGTGCAGGCGCCGCAGCCTCGCCGCGGCCCGGACCCCGGTGGCCGGGTCCCCGTTGGGCGTCGAGGCGGTGAGCAGGAACAGCACGATGCCCGCCTCGCGCGTGAGCTGCTCGACGGGGACGTCCGGTATGCCCCGCACGAGCCTGCCCTGCCAGCCCGCGACGACGCGCAGCACGTCGCGGCCGAGCCCGACGACCTCGGTGTGCGCCCCGCGCAGGGACCAGTGCAGGCCGAGCGCGTGGAAGACGGGCAGGACCACGTCGGCGCGGTCGGCCGCGAGCGCCGTGCGCAGCACGTGCAGGAGGTTCTCCTGCTCGACGCGCAGGGCGAGCATCGCGGGGACCTGCGTGGTCCCTTCGAGGCGGGCGACCTCGCGACGTGCGAGGTCGACCGCCCATCGGTAGGTCGTTTCCTGGGCGGTCTCGCGCTCACCGGCCTCGTCGAGCGCGAGCGCGCCGAACTCACGCACGGTCTCGAGCATGCGGTAGCGCGCGGTGCGGCACAGAGGTTCGTCGGTCACGGTCAGGAGGGACTGGTTGACGAGCGCCTCGACGTCGTCGAGCCCGACGGCGCAGGCCGCCTGGGCTGTCTGCACGCCGAACCCGTCGGGCAGCAGGGACAGGCGGCGCAGCAGCTCCTGCTGGGGCGCGGTGAGGAGGTTCCAGCTCCAGTCGATGACGGCGTGCAGGGTCCGGTGGCGCGCGGGGGCGCTGCGGTCGCCCGTGGTGAGCAGCGCGAAGCGGGCGTCGAGGCGGCGCTCGATCTCCTGGACGGACAGCGTGCGCACGCGCGCCGCAGCGAGCTCGATCGCGAGCGGCAGGCCGTCGAGGTGCGCGCAGAGCCGTTCGACGACGTCGTCGGGCAGGTCGGCGCCGGGGCGGGCCGCGAGCGCCCGGGCGCGGAAGAGCTCGACGGCGGGCCCCGTCCCGCCGCCCAGGACGCCGGTCGTCGCGAGCGGTTCGAGAGGGTGCACCTGCTCGCCGCCGACCTGCAGGGGTGACCGGCTGGTCGTGAGGATCGTGAGCCCGGGGGCCACGGCGAGGAGCTCGGCGGCCCACGCGGCGGCCTCGTCCACGACGTGCTCGCAGTTGTCGAGCACGAGCAGGGTCTCGGTCTCCCCGAGACGGTCCGCGACGAGCTCGTGGACCTCGGTGCGCGCGACCTGGTCCCCGAGCCGCAGGCCCCGCGTGTCACGGATCTCCAGGGCGGACGTGAGGGCCAGGCCGACGTCCTGGCCCGTGCGCACGCTGGCGAGCTCGACGACGGCCACGAGCGGGGTCGTCGCGCTCGCGCGGCGCGCGACCTCCTGGACGGCCCGGGTCTTGCCCATCCCGCCCGGCCCGAGCACCGTGACGAGCCGGGAGCGCGCGAGCAGGTCGAGGATCGTGACGACGTCGGCCTCGCGCCCGACCAGGGCGTTGGGCGCCGCACGCAGACCGAGCACCGTGCCGCGGCGTGGTGGGCGGGACGACGGCGCGAGGGCTGCGGTGCCGTCGGTGCTGCCGCTGCCGGCGACGACGGGAGCGGTGGCGGTGGTCGTGGCGGTGCCCTGCAGGATGCCCGTGTTGAGCGCGACCAGGTCGGCACGCGGGTCGGCGCCCAGCTCGTCGGCGAGCCGGGTGCGCAGCGCCCCGAAGGTGCGCAGCGCGTCGGCGGAGCGGCCGGCGCCCACGTAGGCGCGCAGGAGCGCGAGGTGCGCGTCCTCGTCGAGCGGTGCCCGCTCGACCGCTCGCTCGGCCCACCCGACGGCGTCCTGGTGGTCGCCCGCGGCGAGGAGGGCGTCGAGGAGGGCCTGCTCTGCCTCGGCGCGGCGGCGCTCGGCCGTCGCGACGAGATCCTCACCGACCGGGCTGCCGACCAGGTCGAGCAGGTCGTCGCCGGGTTCGCCCCGCCACAGGTCGAGCGCCGCGCGTGCGGACGCGACGGCCCCCAGGGCGTCTCCCGCCGCGAGCGCGACCGCGGCCTCACGGGTGCGCTCGCGAGCGACGTCGAGGTCGCTCTCGGTGAGCAGCACGTAGCCGCCGGGGGCCGAGACGAGCGCCCCCTCGGCCAGCACGGCGCGCGTGCGGGAGACGAGGCTCTGGAGCGCCGCACGAGGGTCCGCCGGCTGCTCGTCGGGCCAGAGGTCCGTGATCAGCGCCGAGGCGCTCACGGTCCGACCCTGCGCGAGCACGAGCGCGACGACCAGGGCTCTCGCGCGAGCGCTGGAGGGAGCGACGAGGGCCCCGTGGCGCCCTTCGACGACTACCGGCCCGAGGACGAGAGCGCGAGGGCGCGGAACCGACGAGGACACCCGCCACACTCTAGTGCGCGCGGGCCGCGCACCCTGGAGGTGACGCCGGGGCCCGACGGCGCGCGACGCCGTCGGGCCCCGGTCCGTCCGCGTCAGGCGACCGGCGTCCCCGCGGCGAGCGCCTCGCGGTCCTGGTCGTCGACCGGGCGCAGCACGCGGCACGGCGAGCCGACCGCGAGCACGCGCGGCGGGACGTCGCGCGTCACGACGCTGCCGGCGCCGATGACCGAGCCCGCGCCGATCGTGACCCCGGGCAGGACGACGACGTTCGACCCGATCCAGACGTCGTCCTCGATGCGCACGGGCAGCGAGAACTGGGTCCCGCCGCGACGGGCCTCGGGCGAGAGGGGGTGACCGGCCGTGGCGATCGTGACGTGCGGGGCGAACAGGACCCGGTCACCGACGTGGATGTCGGCGTCGTCGACGAGGACCAGGTCGAAGTTGGCGTAGACGTGGTCCCCGAGGTGCACGTGCGACCCGTAGGACACGCTGAGCGGCGGCTCGATCCACACACCCTCGCCGATCGACCCGAACAGCTCGCCCAGGATGGCGGCACGCTCGGCGACCTGGCCCGGTCGTGAGTGGTTGAAGTCGTAGGCGAGCTCCTTGCCCGCGACGCGCTCGGCCTCGAGCTGCTCGAGGCCGTCGCCGAAGTCCACGTAGGGCTCGCCCGTGTTCATGCGTGCTCGGACGGAGCGGTACTGCTCGGTGGTCATCGTGGTCTCCTGGTCGTTCGGTGGGCGTCGCACGCTACCGGTCGGCAGGGTGCGGTCACGCATAGGATCGTCGGGTGGCGAGGGACGGGGTGTACGCGAAGGGGCGGCTCAAGCGCGAGGAGATCCTCGACGTCGCGCTCGAGGTCTTCGCCGACGAGGGGTACCGCGGCACGAGCCTGCGGACCATCGCGGCGCGCTGCGGGCTCACGGTCGCGGGGCTCATGCACTACTTCGACTCGCGCGAGGACCTGCTGACCCAGGTGATCGTGCGACGGGACCAGACCGGTCGGCCCCTGCACCACGACGCTCCCCGCACGCTCGCCGAGAACGTCCGGGGCAACGCCGATCGCCCCGGCCTCGTCGAGCTGTTCGTGTCCCTCACGGCCGCGGCCCGCGACCGTGAGCACCCGGCGCACGAGGTCCTGGCCCAGCGGTACGCGGGTCTGCGGGCCACGCTGCGCGACGACGTCGTCGCCCGGCAGGAGGCCGGCGAGCTGCCCGGGCGCCTCGACCCCGACGCTCTCGCCCGTCTGATCCTGGCGACCGCCGACGGAGCGCAGCTCCAGTGGATGGTCGACGACGAAGCGAGCCTCGAGGGCCCGCTCGACACGCTGCTGTACGACGTGCTCGGCCTGGCGCGACCCTAGTCCACGGCCGCGCCGGGGGTTCTGGCGGCGTCCCTCCACCCTCTCGCTCCTTCGCGCCGGACCATTTACCTATCAGTGTATGGTTTTCTCGGACCGCCCGCGGACGCCCCCAGGCCCACCGCACCGGACCTCCGCCCCCGCGCCACCGTCGTCGTCTCGAAGGGACACCCCATGCCCGACCGCCTCCCCTACCAGGACCCCACCCTCCCGGTGCCCTCCCGCGTGGCCGACCTCGTCGGCCGCATGACGCTCGCGGAGAAGGTCGGACAGATGATGCAGCTCAACGCGGCCGACGGCGTCGAGCGGCTCGTGACCGAGATCCACGTCGGCTCGATCCTGCACACCTCCCCCGAGAACGTCCTGCGCGCACACGAGCTGGCGTCCGCGACCCGCCTCGGGATCCCCCTGCTCATCGCCGAGGACTGCATCCACGGGCACTCGTTCTGGGAGGGGGCGACGATCTACCCGACCCAGCTCGGCATGGCCGCCACCTGGAGCCCCGGGCTGCTCGAGCAGGTCGCCCGGGCCACAGCGGTCGAGGTCGCCTCGACCGGCAACCACTGGACCTTCTCGCCCGTCCTGTGCATCACGCGCGACCTGCGCTGGGGCCGGGTCAGCGAGACGTTCGGCGAGGACCCGTTCCTCATCGGCGAGCTCGCGTCCGCGATGGTCCGCGGGTACCAGGGCGAGGGTCTGAGCGACCCGACGGCGATCCTCGCGACCGCCAAGCACTTCGCCGGGTACTCCGAGACCCAGGGTGGGCGCGACGCGAGCGAGGCCGACATCTCACGGCGCAAGCTGCGCTCCTGGTTCCTCCCGCCGTTCGAGCGCGTCGCGCGCGAGGGGTGCCGGACCTTCATGCTGGGCTACCAGTCGATGGACGGCGTCCCGATCACGGTCAACGACTGGCTCCTGAGCGAGGTGCTGCGCGGCGAGTGGGGCTACACCGGGACCCTCGTCACGGACTGGGACAACGTGGGACGCATGGTCTGGGAGCAGCACATCCAGCCCGACCACACCCACGCCGCGGCCGCGGCGGTCCGCGCGGGGAACGACATGGTCATGACGACCCCGCAGTTCTTCGAGGGAGCGCAGGACGCCGTCCGCCAGGGGCTGCTCGACGAGGTCGACCTCGACGCCGCCGTGGCACGCATCCTCACCCTGAAGTTCGAGCTCGGCCTGTTCGAGGACCCACGCCGCCCCGACCCGGCCCGGCAGGCCGAGGTCATCGGCTGCGCGCAGCACGCGGACCTCAACCTCGAGGTCGCGCGGCGCTCGCTCGTCCTGCTCACCAACGACGGGACCCTCCCGCTCGACGGCGGGCACGTCGCCGGGCCGGACGGACGCGCGGCCCGCGCCGACGCCCCGGGGCGCCCCGTACGCCGGGTCGCGGTCGTCGGGCCCAACGCGGACGACCCGGACACCCAGCTCGGCGACTGGGCCGGACGGTCCGGTCAGGCCGACTGGCTGACCGACGGGCACCCGCGCGAGATGACCCAGACGGTGCTCGACGGGTTCCGCGACCACGTCCCCGCCGGGTGGACCGTCACGCACGCACGAGGTGCCGACATCCTGACGCTCGTCCCCGACCCGGACGGCGAGCTGTTCCCCGACGGGCAGCCCCGCCCCCAGGTCGTGCTGCCTGCCGCACCGGACGCCGACCTGATCGCCGAGGCCGTCGCGGCCGCGCACGACGCCGACTACGTCGTGGCAGTCGTCGGGGACCGGATCGAGCTCGTGGGCGAGGGACGGTCGACCGCGACGCTCGACCTCGTGGGCGCACAGGTCGCGCTCCTCGACGCGCTCGCCGCGACCGGGACCCCGCTGGTCGTCGTGGTGGTCGCGTCCAAGCCGCTCGTCCTGCCGCCCTCGGCACGCGACGCGGCCGCGATCGTGTGGGCCGCCAACCCCGGCATGCGCGGCGGGCGGGCGATCGCCGAGCTCGTGCTCGGTCTGGTCGAGCCGTCGGGCCGCCTGCCCCTGTCGTTCGCGGAGCACGTCGGGCAGCTTCCGGTGTACTACAACCAGCTCCCCGGCCAGCACGGGACCCGCTACGCCGACCTCACGCAGCGCCCGCCCTTCGCGTTCGGCGAGGGCCTGAGCTACACGACGCTCGAGTACTCGGCGCTGACCGTCCTCGACACCGCGCTGGGGCTCGACGACACCGTGCACGCGCAGATCACGGTCACCAACACGGGCGCGCGGCCGGCCCGGGAGACCGTCCAGGTCTACGTGCGCGACACCGTGACGTCCGTGACGTGGGCCGAGAAGGAGCTCAAGGCGTACCGGCAGGTCGACCTCGCCCCAGGCGAGTCGCGGATCGTCGAGCTCGAGGTCCCCGTCGCGGACTGCACGCTCGTCGACGCCCAGGGTCGGCGCGTCGTCGAGCCCGGCGCGTTCGAGCTGCTCGTCGGACCGTCGTCGCGGGACGAGGCGCTGCTCGTGGCGGGCTTCACGGTCACGAGCTGAGGCGAGCACCCCGGGCGACCACCCCGGGGGTACGACGAAGGGCCCGACGGCGCGTGACGCCGTCGGGCCCTTCGTGGCAGTGCTGCGGTACGCCCCTCAGGCGCGCGGGTCTCCACCGCGCCGCTCGGGCCACGGGCTGTCGGCCGGGCGCAGGGCGGACCAGCCGGTCGCGCGCGCGGCGGCGGCCGCCAGGATCCCGACGACGGCCGACGGGTTGTGCAGGTCCCCCGCCAGGACCGCGGACACGGCCTCGTCGAGCGGCACCCAGCGCAGCTCCATGCCCAGCTCCTCGGCCTCACGCTCGTGGCGCTCGGCCTCGGGGACCTGCGACAGGTCACGCGCGAGGAAGACCCGCAGGGCCTCGTTGCTGCCGCCCGGCGACGTGTAGTAGTCCGCCAGGACGTCCCAGCGCGCAGCGCGCAGGTCCGCCTCCTCGAGCAGCTCCCGGGCGGCCGCGGCCTGCGCGTCCTCCCCGTCCACGTCGAGCAGACCGGCCGGCGGCTCCCACAGCTCGCGCCGCACCGGGTGCCGGTACTGGTGCAGCAGCAGGACCCGTTCGTCCTCGTCGAGCACGACGATCGCGACCGCACCGGGGTGGTCGACGAACTCGCGCGTCACGACGCCGCCCTCGCCCAGGTCCACGGACTCCGAGCGCAGGTCGAAGATGCGGCCCGCGTGCAGGACACGCTCCTCGCTGACGTCCCGGGCCACCGGGACGTCCGCGAGCGGGCGGACGCTCACGTCAGGCCGTCCGAGCCTCGAGCGCCGCCGCGACCAGGCCCGCGAACAACGGGTGGGCACGCGTCGGACGGCTCTTGAACTCGGGGTGCGCCTGCGTGCTCACGTAGTACGGGTGCACGTCGGCCGGGAGCTCGACGAACTCGACGAGCGACGAGTCGGGCGAGGTGCCCGAGATGACCAGGCCGGCCTCCTCGAGGCGCGCGCGGTAGGCGTTGTTGACCTCGTAGCGGTGACGGTGACGCTCCGTGACCGACTCGGAACCGTAGGTCTTGGCGACCACGGAACCAGGACGCAGCGCGGCCTCGTACGAGCCCAGACGCATGGTGCCGCCCAGGTCGCCCCCACCGTCGACGATCGCGAGCTGCTCCTCCATCGTGGCCACGACGGGGTTCTTGCTCTCCGGGTCGAACTCGCTCGACGACGCGTCCTCGATGCCCAGCACGTTGCGCGCGTACTCGATGACCATCGACTGCAGGCCCAGGCAGATGCCGAGCGTCGGGACCTTGTTCTCGCGGGCCCAGCGCAGGGCGCCGAGCTTGCCCTCGATGCCGCGCACGCCGAAGCCGCCCGGGACCAGGATCGCGTCGGCCCCGCCGAGCGCGTCCTCGGCACCCTCGGGCGTCTGGCAGTCGTCCGAGGGGACCCAGCGGATCGTGACCTTCGCGTCGTTGGCGAAGCCACCCGCACGCAGCGCCTCGGTCACGGACAGGTAGGCGTCCGGCAGGTCGATGTACTTGCCGACGAGCGCGACCTCGACCTGGTGCTCGGGCTGGTGCACGCGCTCGAGGAGCTGCGACCACCCGTCCCAGTCCACGTCGCGGAACGCCAGGCCCAGACGGCGCACGACGTACGCGTCGAGGCCCTCCGAGTGCAGCACGCGCGGGATGTCGTAGATGCTCGGCGCATCGATCGCGTTGACCACGGCCTCGTTGTCCACGTCGCACATGAGCGCGATCTTGCGCTTCACGGGCTCGGGGACCACGCGGTCCGCGCGCAGCACGATCGCGTCGGGCTGGATACCGATCGAGCGCAGCGCGGCGACCGAGTGCTGCGTCGGCTTGGTCTTGAGCTCGCCCGACGGGCCGATGTACGGCACCAGGGAGACGTGCAGGAAGAAGACGTCGTCACGGCCGAGCTCGTGCCGGACCTGACGGGCGGCCTCGAGGAAGGGCTGGGACTCGATGTCGCCGACCGTGCCGCCGATCTCCGTGATGATCACGTCGACGCCCTCGCCCGCCTGGGCGCGCATGCGCGACTTGATCTCGTCGGTGATGTGCGGGATGACCTGCACCGTGTCGCCGAGGTACTCGCCGCGACGCTCCTTGGCGATGACCTGCGAGTAGACCTGGCCCGTCGTCACGTTGGACGAGGCCGGGAGCTCCACGTCGAGGAATCGCTCGTAGTGCCCGATGTCGAGGTCCGTCTCGGCGCCGTCCTCGGTCACGAAGACCTCGCCGTGCTGGAACGGGTTCATGGTGCCGGGGTCGACGTTGAGGTAGGGGTCGAGCTTCTGCATCGTGACGCTCAGGCCACGGGATCGGAGCAAGCGACCCAGGCTCGAAGCCGTCAGCCCCTTACCGAGAGAGGAGGCCACGCCGCCGGTCACGAAGATGTGCCGGGTGCTGTGGTCCGAGCGGCCGCCGGTGAGGGCGTGGGGTCTGTTCAGGTGATCTGCCACGGAACTCCATCCTAACAGTGACTCGTCGGGGCCGCTCCGGATCCGGGGGTCCGCGACCGTGGGATGACTCTCAGTCGGGCTGTTCGCCCTCCAGTCTGCGCCCGGCGGGCGGGTACCGCCCAGCCCGTCAGGCGTCCGGGCTCGCGTCGGCGGGTGCAGTGCCCCGCCCGCGCCGCACCAGCCCGACGACGGACGACCGGTCCGCGACGAAAGCCAGCCCGACCACGACGAGGGCCGCCAGGACGGCAACCCCGACGCCGACGGCGAGCGCCGCCGCGACGTGCGCGTCGTCGGGCAGGAGGACCGCGCTGAGGCCCCGTCCTGCCGCACTGCCGAGCGCCACGCCCAGGATCACGACGGCGACCGTGCGCGGCACGTGGGCCACCGCCTCCGGGCCGGCGTGCCGACGCACCGCGAGCAGGAGCAGAAGGCCCGCGACCGTCATGCCCACCGCGGTCGCGAGGCCGAGGAGCGCCAGCACCCTCACCTGGTCGCCCTCCCCGAGCGCCGCAGGGCCCACGACCGCCAGTACGGCGACGACGCCCCACCCCGTCGCCGTCGCGACCACGGCCGCGCGCTGACGGTCCAGGACGTAGAGAGCGCGCGACAGGTGCAGGATCAGGGCGAAGCCCACGATGCCCGGCGCCATGGCGGCCGTGGCCACGCCCAGGCCCTCGACCGACGAGCCGGTGACGACGTCGAAGACCGACTCGACGGCGGCCGAGGCCGCCACGAGCGCCGCCACACCCACCCCGGACACCAGGAGCAGGGTGCGCGTCGTCGACGCCAGCAGCCTGTCGAAGAGCTCGCGGCTCCCCTGGGCGACGTGCTCGGCCAGGCGAGGGAACGCGCTCGTCGCGAGCGGGAACGCGAGCACCGCGTACGGCAGCAGGTAGACCTGCTGCGCGTAGAAGTACGTCGGGAAGGTCGCCTCGGGCCCGGAGGTGTTCGCCGCGTACATCGCCGCGAGCACAGAGACCTGCTGCGCGACGAGCGCCCCGACCCCGGCGAACGCGAGGTTGCGGGCCCGGACGCCCTCACCGCCAGGGAAGCGCAGGGTCGGGCGCAGCCGGGTGCCGGTGCGCGCGACGGGCAGGACGAGAGGCAGGGCCAGCGCCGCGACCCCGAGCGTCGTCCCCCAGCCCAGCCATGCGATCGCGCTCGACGACAGCGCCGCCACGTCCTTCTGGTCCCCGTCCGCCAAGCCCGCGAACACCAGGTACACCCCGATGACCACGAGGCTCGAGACGAGCGGTGCGAAGGCCTGCCAGAAGAAGCGCTTGTGGGCCTGGAGGATCCCGCCGAGGATCACGGCGAACCCGTACAGCGGGATCTGCAGCGCGAAGACGCGCACGAAGAGCGCCGTGACGTCGACCAGATCGGGGTGCTTGCCCATCAGCACGTACGCGATGGGGTACGCCAGCGCAGCGAGGAGGGCGCCCAGCGGGACCAGGACCAGGAGGGTCCAGCCGAGCAGCGCGGACGCGATCTTCGAGACGTCGACGCGGGCACCTCGCGCGATGGGCCCGGCGAGCAGCGGGACGACCGCGCCCGCGAGCGCACCGCCCGCCGCGACCTCGAACAGGACGTTGGGCAGGATGTTGGCCGACGTGTACGCCGTCCCGATGCCCTCGGTGCCGACCGCCGACGCCATGACCAGCGACCGGGCGAAGCCGACCAGCCGGCTCGCGATCGTCACGACCGTGATCATGAGCGCCGCCCCCGCGAGCGTCTGCGTGCCCGCACGCAGCCGGGAGCCGCGTGCGGGTCGTGGCGCGGGCGCGGTCTCCGGGCCCGGCGTCACGTCCTCGCTCAAGCCGGTGCGTCCTGTCCGGACGGCGACGGGTCGGTGGTCGTCGCGGTGCTGGCAGGGGTGGCGGTGGTGGCGGTAGTGGACGCCGGACGGCGGCCCCACTGGTCCACGCGGCGCAGCACCCGGTTGCCGTCGATGACCTTCGAGAAGCTGACCTTCTCGCTCGCCACGTTGAGGCCCAGGATGCTGGCGAGCGCGAGCAGGCGCACCGCCCGTGGCGCACCGAACGCGATCTGCGTGCCGACCAGAGCGCCGAGCGCGTTCGCGCCCCCGTCGCCGAGCATGTCGCGCTCGCCCAGGTCGCCGGGAGCGGCCGCGGCCGCGGCACCGAGCACCGCGCCCGACGTCGCTCCCACGGGCGTGGCCGCGAGCGGGACCGCCAGGGCCGCGCCCGCCTTGAGCGCGCGCCCGGGACGCAGGTCGAGAAGGTTGAAGAGGTTGGCGCTGAGCGCGACGATCGAGCCGTTGACCGCGACGTCCGTCAGGTACCCGAGGGCCGAGCCGGTCCGGCGCGTACCGATGAAGGCCGCCGTGAGCGACGTCGTCCCGATCCCCAGGACCTTGAGGCCCCCCGTGGTCACTCGCCCCTCGAGCAGCGCACCGACGTGCCCCTTGATGCCCTTGGTCCGGGTCGAGGCGTCCTCGGCGAGGTCGTCGACCAGCCCGAACGCGCCGCCTCCCGCGGTCGCCAGTGCGGCCGCGGTGCGGGTGCGGGCGTCGGGTCCTGCGACGAGAGCCCCTGCCACGAGACCCGCGGCGACCGCCGGGCCCTCGAGCAGGCTGATGGGCTCCCCACGGTGGTTGGTCCGGGTCCAGCGTTCGTCCCCACCGGGCGGGGTGGCGTCGAGGTACGCGCGGGCGGTCGCCGTGGCGGCGGCCGAGGTGAGTGCGGCGCCGACGGCGCGCAGGAAGGTGCCCACTGGTCTCAGCCCTCCGTCTGCTCGCCGGTCGTGCCGGTGTCACCTGTCGTGCCGGTGTCGCCGGTGTCGGTGGCCGTGCCCGGGGCCCCGAGGGGCGCGCGGTCGACGGGCGGGAGCTGGACGGCCGGCGGGATGACCGCCGTCGCGCCCTCCTCGAAGCCGAACTGACCGACCTTGTCGCCCAGGCGTGCCGCAAGAGCCAGCGGGACCGAGATCTGACCGGCAGGCTCTTCGATGCCGCTGACCGTGGAGAGGACCGCCGCGAGGTCGGCGTCGGCCGTGATGGTCGAGATCAAGTCGCCCGGCACGGGGGTCGAGCCCGCGACGAGCGAGCCCTCGGACCGCGCCTGCGCTGCCTGGGCGAGCAGGACCTCGATGTCGACCGCGTAGGCCTTGGCCTCGTCGACGGAGGCTTCCTCCGTCGTGCCGGCCGCAGGGACGGCCTTCGGCTGGGGTTCCAGGAGAAGGATGACGTCGGCGGGCACGTCCTGCTGCTGCACGACCTCGAGGAGCTCTGCCTCGGCCAGCTTCTGCTCGATCAGCACGGCCTCCGAGGTGCGGGCCTCGGGGGCGGCGAGCTGCTTCGCGCTGAGCGACGTGGCGAGCGCGGCAGCCAGCTTCTCGTCGGTCCCGGCGTCCTCGACACCGGACACGAGGTTGGTCACCTCGGTCGCGACGGTCTTGCGCGCGTCCGTCTGGTCCTTCGACGTCCAGGCATCGTGGAGCCGGACGTGCCCGACGACGCTCGCGCCGGCGCTCTCCAGCTGCTTCTGCACGGCCTCGTAGCGGTCGCCGTCGACCTTGCCGAGGTCGACCACGGCGACCCGGCGGTCCTGGAGGGAGCCGGCGACGAGCTGGGGGCCGGCCGCGACGATGAACTCCTCGTTGTCGGCGGCCTCGAGGTTCGTGGCGTCGAGCTGGTCGCGCAGCTCGTTGCGCTCGAGCCGCAGCTGCTCGACCTGTCCCGTGAGCTGGTCACCGATCGCACCCTGGAGCGGACCCGCGCCCAGGATGATCCCGACCGCCAGCGCCAGGAAGACCGAGATCAACGAGACGATGTGGTACCTGAAGTCGATCACTGTGCTGTTGCGTCCTTCGTGTCCGTACGGGGCGACGTGCGGTCGGTGCGCGTCAGGGAGATGAGGTCGGTCGTCCGGCGGCTCATGCGCCCCCGAACAGTGCGCCGATCCACGAGACGAAGTCGTCGAACCGGGCGCCGATGATGCCGAAGACCGTCTGTCCGGCGGCGGTGGACCACATCGCCATGATCACGGCGAAGAGCCCCGCGAGGGACAGCAGCGTGAGCTGCAGGTTCGAGATCCGGTGCTGGTAGAGGCGCGAGACGCCCTTGGCGTCGACGAGCTTGCCGCCCACGCGCAGGCGCGTGAGGAACGTGGAGGCCATGCCCGAGCGGCCCTTGTCGAGGAACTCCACGAGCGTCGCGTGCGTGCCGACGGCGACGATGAGCTCTGCTCCCTTGTCGTCGGCCATGAGCATCGCGATGTCCTCGCTCGTGCCCGTCGCCGGGAAGACCACCGGCTCGACGCCGAGCGCCTGGACCCGTTCGAGCCCCGGAGCCTTGCCGTCACGGTAGGCGTGCACCACGATCTCGGCACCGCACGAGAGCGCGCGGTCCGAGACCGAGTCCATGTCGCCCACGATCATGTCGGGCTTCCAGCCGGCGTCGAGGATCGCGTCGGCGCCGCCGTCGACCCCGATGAGCAGGGGGCGGTACTCCTTGATGTAGGGGCGCAGCGTCGCGAGGTCCTCGCGGTAGTGGTAGCCGCGCACGACGATGAGGACCTGCCGGCCCTCGATGTCGGTACGGATGTCCGGGACGCCCACGCCGTCGAGCAGGAGCTCCCGCTCGCGCCGCATGTAGTCCATGGTGTTCTCGGCGAAGCGCTCGATCTCCTCGGACAGCCCTGCACGGGCCTCGTCGAGGCTCACCGCGATCGTCTCGGAGGTCTGCCGCACGCCCTCGGCGAGCAGGTCCTCGCCCGCGTAGACCTTGCCGTCCTCGAGGCGCAGCTCGCGACCGTCCGAGATGCTCATGATGCCGCTGCCGAGGTCGTCGATCAGGATGATCCCGGCGTCGACCAGGATCTCCGGACCGAGGTTCGGGTAGCGGCCCGAGATCGACCTCGCGGCGTTGAGCACCGCGAGGGGCTTGGCGGTGACGAGGGCGTCGGCCGCGACCCGGTCGATGTCGAGGTGGTCGATGACCGCGACGTCACCGGGCTTGAGCCGCTTGGTGAGTGCCTTGGTGCGGGCATCGACGCGGGCGGGACCGCTGGTTCCCGGTTCCGCCACGTCGGACGTAGTTCTGCGCAGAGTGATTCTCATCGCCGCTATCGTCCCACGACCGAGGACTCGAGCAGTTCGAGCGCGTGCTGGCGGGCGGCGTCGGACTCCTCCTGCCCCGAGAGCATGCGCGCCAGCTCGCGGACGCGGTCCTCGCCCGTGACCTCGTGCACGCCCGTGACCGTGACCGGGTCGACACCGTCCGCGCCACCGGGCGACTTGGTGACCACGAGCTGGGAGTCGGCGAACGCGGCGACCTGCGCGAGGTGCGTCACGACGATCACCTGGGCGGTGCGGGCCAGGGACGCGAGGCGTCTGCCCACCTCGACGGCCGCCCGGCCGCCGACGCCCGCGTCGACCTCGTCGAAGACGAACGTGGGCAGCGGTGCGGCGTCGTCGGTGCCTGCGTCCGCGCCCGACGTGGCCAGCGCCACCTCGATCGCGAGCATCACGCGGGACAGCTCACCGCCCGAGGCACCCTTGCCGAGCGGGCGCGGCGGGGAGCCGGGGTGCGGGACGAGCGAGAGCGTCACGACGTCGGCGCCCCACGGGCCGGGCTCGTCGGCGGGGGTCACGTCGACCACGAGGCTCGAACCGGTCATGGCGAGCCCCGCGAGCTCGTCCGTCACGGCGCGCGCGAGGCGCTCCCCCGTCGCGGTGCGTGCGGCGGTGATCCGGGCGCCGAGACCGGACAGCGTCGCGCTGAGCTCGTCGGCCCGCTCGGTCATCGAGCGCAGGCGCTCGCCGCCGTCGTCGAGGTCCAGCAGTCGCAGCCCGGCGTCGCTGGCCCAGGCCAGGACGTCGTCGATCGTCTCGCCGTAGGTGCGGGTGAGCCCGCCCAGGGCGGCCAGGCGCGTGTGCGCCTGCTCGAGGCCCCCGGGGTCTGCCTGGAGGTCCTCGACGTAGCCCGAGACCTCGGTCGCGATGTCGGCGAGCGCGTAGCCGACGCCCGCGATGCGCTCGACGAGCCCGGCCAGGCTCGGGTCGAGGTGGCTCGCGGTCTCGAGCGCACGCCGGGCGCGCTCGACGGCCGACGTCGCGTCGCCGGGCGCGTCCGTCCCGTCGAGGGCGTCGTCACCCACGATCGCGTCGTGGGCCGCCTGGGCTCCCAGGCGCAGCTCCTCGGCGTTCCCGAGACGCGCGACGAGCGACGTCAGCTCGGTGTCCTCGCCGGGCTGCGGGTCGACCCGCTCGATCTCGGTGAGGCCGATGCGCAGGAGCTCCGCCTCGCGCGCGCGCTCCTGGGCGCGGGCCGTGAGGTCGGCGATCTCCTCGAGCAGGCCGGTGCGCTCGGCCCACGCCGCCCGGTACTCGTCGAGCAGCTCGGCGTGCGCGCGCCCCGCGAACGCGTCGAGCGCGACGCGCTGGTGGCTCGGGGTGCGCAGGCGCAGCTGGTCGGCCTGGCCGTGGACGGTGACGAGGTCGTCGGCGATCTCCGCGAGCACGCCCTGGGGCACGCTGCGGCCGCCCAGGTGCGCGCGCGAGCGCCCCTCGGCCGCGACGGTGCGCAGGACGACGACCGTCCCGTCGTCGTCGACGCTCCCGCCGGCCTCGTCGATGCGCTGCCCGACGGCGTCGCGCCCGCTCACTCGCAGGCGCCCCTCGACCACGGCACCGGTCGCGCCGGGGCGGACCGACGACGGGTCGGCCTTGCCGCCCATGAGGAGGCCCAGGCCGGTCAGGACCATGGTCTTGCCGGCGCCGGTCTCGCCCGTGATGACGGTCAGTCCGGGGTGGAGGGGGACGCGCGCGGAGCGGATGACGCCGAGGTTCTCGATCGAGATCTCTTCGAGCACGGTCAGTCCTCCTTCGGGTCGGGAGCGGTGGGACGCGGGCTGCCCAGCCGTGCGGCGTCGACGGCGTCGGCTGCGGCCTGGCGGGCGACGCGGACAGCGTCCGCGGCGTCCTCGGCGACGCGGCCGCGCCAACCGACCACCGGCAGCGAGAACTTGGAGACGAGCCGGTCCGTGAAGGGAGCCGTGGAGAGCCTCGCCAGGAGGATCGGTGAGTCCCCGCGCGAGACCTCGACGCGGGCGCCTGCCGGCAGGTCGATGCGGCGACGACCGTCGCACGTGAGCACCGCGGCGCCCGAGCGTTGCAGCAGCTCGAGAGCGAAGGTCGAGCGTGGGCCGACGACGAGCGGGCGCGCGAACAGGGCGTGCGCCGCGAGCGGGACGAGCAGCATCGCGTCGACGTCGGGCCACACGACCGGTCCCCCGGCCGAGAACGCGTGCGCCGTCGAGCCGGTCGCGGTCGACATGACCACGCCGTCGCAGCCGAACGACGACAGCGGCCGACCGTCGACCCCGATCGCGACCTCGATCATGCGTTCGCGGGACGCCTTCTCGACCGTCGCCTCGTTGAGCGCCCAGCCGATCCGTGGCTCGTCCTCGCCGGGCAGCGTGACGCGGACCTCGAGCACACCGCGCTCCTCGACCACGTAGTCGCGGGCGGCGAGGCGCTGGACGGCGGCGGGCAGGCCCTCACGCTCGGCCTCGGCGAGGAAGCCCACGTGGCCGAGGTTCACTCCGAGAAGCGGGACCCCCGTGCCGTGCGTGAGCTCGGCGGCACGCAGGATCGTCCCGTCACCACCGAGGACCATGACGACCTCGGACTCCGCGACGCCCTCCCTCGTGCGCAGCTGGGCCATGTGGTCGCCGAACGTCTCGGCGAGGTCGTCGTCGTGCAGCCCGACCTCGAAGCCCGCGTCCTGGAGCTCCTTGACCGCCTCGTGCAGCGCGACGACCGCCTCGGGCCGTCCACCGTGCGTGACGATCAGCACTCTCCTGGTCACAGGGCTCCTCCGGTCGGTCGTGGGTCCGCGGCGGTGCCGCGGTCCTGGGTGGGCGCCCCGTCGTCGGGCACCGGTTGCGAGTCTGTCAGGTCCGCGCGCCCGCGCGCGTCCGGCGGCGACGTGACATGGGCGACGCTCCCGCCGACCAGTGCCACGACGGGGACGGTCGTCACGGTCGAGGACACCGCGGCCTCGACCGCGCGCTCGAGCGCCGGCACGTCGGGCGGCGCGGGTGCGTCCGTCGCGCGCAACCACACGAAGAACTCGCGGTTGCCGCTGGGCCCGGGCAGCGGGCTGGGGACCACGCCGACGGACCGGAGCCCCAGCGCGGCTGCGTCGAGGGCCACGTCGAGCACCGCGTGGGCGTGCAGGGTCCGGTCGCGGACCACTCCCCCGGTGCCGAGGCGCTCGCGTCCGACCTCGAACTGCGGCTTGACCATGAGCAGCAGGTGCGTGCCGGGAGCCACGACCGCGGCGACGGGCGGCAGGACCAGGCGCAGCGAGATGAACGACAGGTCGGCCACGACGACGTCCGGGGTCTCGTCGAGGTCACCGGGGGCGAGGTCGCGGACGTTGAAGCCCTCACGGACCACGACGCGCGGGTCCTCGCGCAGGGCGGGCACGAGCTGGTCGTGCCCGACGTCGACCGCCACGACCCGCCGCGCACCACGGCGCAGCAGGACGTCGGTGAAGCCGCCCGTCGAGGCGCCCAGGTCGAGGCACGACGCGTCCGCGACCCGTGGGGCGCTGTCCGGGGCCGCGGCGGTGATCGCGTCGAGCGCTCCGGCGAGCTTGAACGCGGCCCGGGAGGCGTAGCCCGGGTCCGTGGGGTCCTGCTCGACGGTGATCGACTGCGCCTGCGTCACGGTGAGCGAGGGCTTGGCGACGGTCCGGCCGTCGATCGTGACGCGTCCGGCGGCGACGAGGTCGGCGGCCTGGCGCCGTGACCGGGCGAGGCCGCGGCGGACGAGCTCGGCGTCGACACGTGTGCCCACGCTCAGTCCTCCGCGTCCGCGAGGCGCGCCTGCAGGGCCTCGTGGATCGCGTCGAACACCGCGACGTGGTGGATCAGGGGTGCCTCGGCCAGCTCGTCGAGCCGGCCGAGCGCCGCCGCGACCGCGTCGTCGCCCGGGTCGTTGCCCGACGCCGTCGCACCGGTCCGCACGTCCCCGGGGGTGGGGACGGGGGTTGAGGTGGGAACGCCGTCGTCGACGGTGTCCTGCGCCATGCGTGTACCTCCAGTCCGTGTCCAGGGTGCGGTGCGTCGCACCGGCACGGCGGGCGCCGCCACGAGGGGCGCGCGTCGCCGCACCGGTGCAACGCTACCGGTCGGGACAGGATCTCAGCGGCTACCGACAGCCAGCTCGGGCACGGTGTCGGCGTCGACCGTGCCGCCCGTGTCGACCGTCGACCAGGCCGCGCCGCACGCGGCACGGATCAGGTCGACGCCCTCGGGGCCGGTCAGCTCGAGCGAGCCGTCCGTGACGCGCGCGGCGGAGTCGCCGCACGTCCACCAGCCCTCGCCGCCCTGGGTGGGCGCCGCGTGCGGCTCGAGGAGGCTCAGGAGGTCCGCACCGATGTAGTGCGGGCGCAGCCCAGGCTCGGCGAGGACCGCGTCGCGGCCCCCGTTGACACCCGTCAGGACGTGCAGGCCCGGGTAGCCGCCCGAGCGGGCGCCCGCGAGGTCGGTGTCCAGGCGGTCACCCACGACGAGCGGTGAGGACGCCCCCGCTCGCTCGATCGCGAGCCGGTACATCGTCGGCGAGGGCTTGCCCGCGCTCGACGGCTCGACCCCCGTCGCAGCCTGGACGGCACGCACGAGCGAGCCGTTGCCCGGCGCGAAACCCCGAGCCGTGGGCAGCGACAGGTCGAGGTTGCTCGCGACGTGCCAAGCACCCCGCTGGACCGCGTAGGCGGCCTCGGCGAGCTGGGCCCAGCCGAGCTCGGGGGCGAACCCCTGCGCAACCGCGACCGGCTCCTCGTCGGCGCTCTCGACGATCACGAAGCCCGCGTCGTGCACGGCCGTGAACAGGCCCGCACCACCGACCACCAGGACACGGGCGCCCGGCTCCAGGCGAGTCCGCAGGAGCGCGGCCGCTGCTTGTGCGGCGGTCATGACCTCGTCGGACGACGTGGGGATGTCGAGCTCGGTGAGCTGCGAGGCCACCGACTGCGGCTCGCGCGACGCGTTGTTCGTCACGAACACGAGGCGCATGCCCGCGGCACGAGCTCCCCCGAGGCCGGTCGCGGCGTTCGGGATGGGCTCGTGCCCGCGGTAGGCGACGCCGTCGAGGTCGACGAGGGCCAGGTCGTAGCGTTCCGCGAGCGGGACGTCGCTCGAGATCAGCCCCAGGCTCACTTGGTCTCCTCGTCGCTCTCCACGCCCGACGCCGCAGCGTCCTTCTCGTCCCCGGGCTCGTCCGTCGACGTCGCGGCCGAGCCGTCGGTCTCGTCGTCGCTGTCCGCCTCGTCGTCGATCTCGACGGCGTCCTCGGTCAGGTCATAGACGACGACGTCCTCGTCGAGGGACGTGCTGAGGGCAGCGGCCAGCGCACGGGGGTCGACGTCCGCGAGGATCGCAGCCGCTTCCTCGGTGCGGCCTGCGGCCTCCAGGACGCTGGCCTTGGCCTGCAGCACACGAAGGGCGAGATCACCCGTGGCGTCGGCCGCGGGGATCTGGTCGAGCACCGCGAGCGCGGCCTCGAACTCGCCGAGGTCGACGCGCGCACCGCTCACGACGAGAGCGAGCTCCGTACGACCCGTGGCGTCGAGGGTGCTCGCCTCCTCCGAGGCGGCCAGGGCGATCGCCCGCTCGGGGCGCTCCAGCCCGCGCTCGCAGTCCGCCATGATCGGCAGGTGCTCCGACGATCCGTTGAGACGACGCACGGTGCGCAGCTCACGCAGCGCCTCGGCATACCGGCCCGTCTGGTAGGCCGTCAGCCCAGCGGCCTCACGGACCACGTCGACGCGGCCGGCGCGGCGCACCGCAGCCTGGGCGTGCTCGTAAGCCAGCTCGGGGTCGGTGTCGATCAGCTTGCCGGCCATGACGAGGTGGCGCCCGACGACCGTCGCGTTCTCCTTGCTCAGCGTCCGCAGACGACCGCGCACGTCGCGATCGAGGTCCGAGAACTGCACGGCCTCGTCGATCTCAGGGCCCGCGTGGCGCTGGTCCTGCGGCGGACGCGACTGGCGCTCGCCCTGGTCTGCCGCCCGCTGCGGGCGGTCACCGTAGCTCTTGCGCTCGCCGCCACCGTAGGACCAGGCACCAGACTGCGGGCGGTCACCGTAGGAGCGGCGCTCGCCGCCACCGTAGGACCCGCCACCAGACTGCGGGCGGTCACCGTAGCTCTTGCGCTCGCCAGAGCCCGAGGACTGCGGACGGTCACCGTAGGAGCGACGCTCGCCGGAGCCCGAGGACTGCGGACGGTCACCGTAGGAACGGCGCTCGCCGGACCCCGAGGACTGGGGGCGGTCACCGTAGGAGCGACGCTCGCCGGAGCCCGAGGACTGGGGGCGGTCACCGTAGGAGCGGCGCTCGCCGCCACCGTAGGACCCGCCACCAGACTGAGGGCGGTCACCGTAGGAACGGCGCTCGCCGGAGCCCGAGGACTGGGGGCGGTCACCGTAGGAGCGACGCTCGCCAGAGCCCGACGACTGCGAACGGTCACCATAGGAGCGGCGCTCGCCGCCACCGTAAGACCCGCCACCAGACTGCGGGCGGTCACCGTAGGAGCGACGCTCGCCACCGCCGGACTGGGGGCGGTCGCCATAGGAGCGACGCTCACCAGAGCCCGAGGACTGCGGACGGTCACCGTAAGAGCGACGCTCGCCGGCCCCCGAGGACTGAGGGCGGTCACCGTAGGAGCGACGCTCGCCGCCACCGTAGGACCCGCCACCAGACTGCGGACGGTCACCGTAAGAGCGACGCTCACCGGAACCCGAGGACTGCGGGCGGTCACCGTAGGAACGGCGCTCGCCAGAGCCCGAGGACTGCGGGCGGTCACCGTAGGAACGGCGCTCGCCGCCACCGTAGGACCCGCCACCGGACTGCGGGCGGTCGCCGTAGGAGCGACGCTCGCCGGAGCCCGAGGACTGGGGGCGGTCGCCGTAGGAGCGGCGCTCGCCGGAGCCCTGGTGGCGGTCACCGCCGGCGCGCGGGGGCTTGCTCGAGCTTCCGTCGCGACGGGGCGCTCCCTGACCACGGCCCTGAGAGCCGGAGGAACGACCGGTGTCGCCGGACCGCCCTGCCCCGGAAGACCTACGGTCGCGGTCGTCGGCGTGACGTTCTGGGCTGTCGTTCACAGCGGTGTCCCTTCGATATGCACTGACGTTCATCATCCCACGAGCAGGGTCGTGGGGGCTTGCCCGGTAGGTCACAGGCAC